>NZ_JBIWIU010000001.1:0-678496 GCF_044764755.1 Streptomyces sp. NPDC093600 | reverse complement strand
GGCCCTTGCCGGGGGGGGGCGGGCGCGGGGGGGGGGGCGGGGGGGGGGGGGGCCGGGGCGCCGCCCCCCCCCCCCCCCCCCCCCCCCCCCCCCCGCCGGGGGGGGGGGGGGGGGCCGCCCCCCCCCCCCGCCCCCCCCCCCCCCACCCCTCCGATCGCGTGACACCCCGCACTCCGGAAGAGAGTTCCCCTCCCCATGACCCACGCCCAGACCCTCACCGCATCCCCGCCGGCCGCCACCGCGGGCCGCGAGACCGCCGCGGAGACACTCGTCCGAGCCTTCGTGGACCACGGGTTCACCCACTTCACCGGTGTCCCCTGCTCGCTCCTCAAGGGCGTCTTCCGGGTGCTGGAGTCCGGGGCCGGACCCGTCGAGGGAGTCGCCTACCTGCCCGCGCCCCGCGAGGACTCGGCGCTCGGCGTCGCCTCGGGCCTCTCGGCGGCCGGCGCCAAGCCCGTCGTCCTCATGCAGAACTCGGGCCTGGGCTACTGCCTGAACGTTCTCACCTCGCTCAACCTCATCTACGACCTGCACGTCCCGCTGATCGTCAGCTGGCGTGGCCACGACGGGAACGACGCGGTCGAGCACGACATCATCGGCCGCGAACTGCTCAACCTGCTGGACGTGTTCGGCCTGCGCCACACCGTCTTCGACCCGAACGACCCCTACGCCTCCGTCGAGCGCTGCCTGGCGGCCGCCGAGGACGGACGTACCACTCCCGTCCTCATCGTCAAGGAAGGCATCTGAACGTGTTCGGCATCCAGGACGCGATCCGCGCGATCACCGAGAAGTTCCCCACCTCCCTGTACGTGTCCACCTGCGGGTTCATCACCCGCGACCTCTACAACACCGTCGACCGGCCCGAGAACTTCTACCTGGTCGGGTCCATGGGAATGGCCGCCCCCGTCGGCCTCGGCGTGGCGCTGGCCCGGCCGGACCGCCATGTCGTCGTCCTCGACGGCGACGGTTCCTTCGCCATGAACCCCGGCGCGCTGCCGATGATCGCCGAACACGCGCCCGACCTGGTGCACATCGTCCTCGACAACGGCGTGCACGAGAGCACCGGCGGCCAGCGGCCGGTGCGTATCGCCGACCCGGCCGGCATGGCGCTCGCCGCCGGCTACCCCGCCGCGCACACCGTCTCGTCGGCCGAGGAGCTCGCCGCCGTACACCCCGAGCCGGGCGTCCTCTCCCTGCTGCACATCGAGTGCGCCCCGCGCGGCGCGCACGCCGGCAAGCGCGTGGAGTGGACCCCCCAGCAGCTGGTCGAGCGCTTCCGCGCCGCCGCGACCGCCTGACACCCCTCCCCACGGATAGGAGCATGCGCACCATGGAAGACACCGCCGTGACCACGTCCGGGCCGGCGGAGCGGGTCCGGAAGGTCCTGCTCTCGGTCCTGGGCGGCTCCGTCGACGCCTCCCTCGTCGGCCCCGGCACCGACCTGTGGGAGGCGGGCATGGACTCGCTGCTGAGCGTGAGTCTGCTGGTCGCCCTGGAGGACGAGTTCGACATCGAGTTCCCCGACGACCTGCTCACCCGCGAGACCTTCTCCTCGGTGGACCGGATCACCGCCGCCGTCGGCACCCTGGTGGCGGAGTGACCGGCACCGCGACCGGCACCGGCCCGGTCGCCGGCCCCGCCGGCCTGGGCGCGCTGCCGGTCCGCTCCTCCAGGCTCGTGGACCTCAATCTGCTCACGGTACGGATCTCCAGCAACCTCGAGCACTTCGACGCCTACGCGTACTTCTCCCGCGACGCGCCCGCCGGAACCGCGCCGGACCACGAACTCGTCTGCGTCGACCTGGACCGGGACCCGTACGACACGGAGGTGCTGCGCGCGCTGAGCGACCGCACTCTGCGGGCCAAGCGCTTCCGCTCCGGCTACTACCTCAACCACATCTTCGGCGACCCGGCGTACCTCGTCACCGAGCCGGGGCGCTCGTACGTCTTCGGCCGGCGCCTGGAGCGCACGGTCTGGCCGTACTTCGTCAAGCGGATCCTCACCGACTTCGCCGTCGACCACGGGTATCTGCATCTGAAGGCGGGCGGTTTCACCTTCGACGACGGCGGCGCCACGCTCCTGGTCGGCCCCAACGCCGGAGGCAAGACGGTGTTCCTCACCCAGGCCTGCCTGGACGGGGCGCGGTTCCTGACCAACACGCACGTCCTGGTGCGCGACGGGGAGGCGCACGCGGTGCCCTCCGCGGTACGGGTCCGGCGGGCCCCGCAGTTCGAGGAGCTCATCGACGGGCACGGGCTGACCCCGCATCTGGAGAGCGGGGACTTCGTGGCCGCGCCGGAGCTCCTGTTCCCCGGTGAGCCCGCGGACCGGGGGCTCGTCCGCAACATCGTGATCACCGACTTCTCGCCCGAGCGCCCCCGCGGGTTCGAGAGGATCACCGCGGAGCAGGCGGGTCTTTTCCTGGGGCTGTTCGCGGACGGAGTCGTCAACTACGGCCTGAAGGACGACCTGCTGGCCCACCACGGCGGCGACCTGGACGCGTTCACCGGCTCCCTCGCCGCGATGCGGGACCAGCTGACCGCCCTGGTCGAGGGCGCCCGCTGCTACCGGGCCAACGCCGACATGCTCGACGCGTCCGTCCGTGGGGCGGTGCTGGCGGAGCTGGCCTCGGGCGGCGGGCCGCACACCGCGGCGAACCCGGTGGGGCCGTGACCCCGCTCGTCGTCGGAGTGGTGCTGTTCGCCGCGGTGACCCACGCGAGCTGGAACGCGATCACCCATCGCATCAAGGACGAGCTGGCCTGCCTCAGCCTGGTCGGAGCCGGACGCACCCTGTGCGGCGCCGTCCTGGCGTGCCTGGTGCCGCTCCCCGCACCGGCCGCCTGGCCGTACCTCATCGCCTCGATCCTGCTGCACATCGGTTACCAGGTGGCGCTGATGCGCTCCTTCCGGCTGGGCGACTTCGGCCAGGTGTACCCGATCGCACGGGGGGTCGCGCCCCTGCTGGTCACCCTGTTCGCCGTCTTCGCGCTGGGCGAGCACCTGGGAGGAGCGACCGCGGCCGGCGTGGCCGCCGCGACGGCCGGGATCGTCGGTCTGGCGCTGTGGGGCGTCCGCGACCGGACGGGCCGGCCCAGCGGTCCGGCCGTGGCGATGTCCGCGGCCACGGGCCTCATGATCGCCGTGTACACGGTCGTGGACGGCCTCGGGGTCCGCGAGGCCGGCGCGGCCCTCGGCTACATCGCCTGGCTGATGGTCCTCGACGGCCTGGCGATCCCCGCGTACGCGGCGGTGACACAGCGCGGCGCCCTGCTCCCGAGGCTGCGCCCGGTGCTCCTGCCGGGCCTCGCCGGGGGCGTGCTCTCGGTCCTCTCGTACGGCCTGGTGCTCTGGGCGCAGACCCGGGCGCCGCTCGCGCCCGTCGCCGTGCTCCGCGAGTTCAGTGTGATCGCCGGAGCCGCGATCGCCGCGTTCCTCTTCAAGGAGCGCTTCGGCGGCGCGCGCATCGCCGCCGCGACCCTGATGGTCACGGGCATCGCGCTGATGCTCGGCACCACATGAAGGAGCCTTGGACGATGCCTACGGAGACCGAGCGCAAGTACCTCGTTCGCGCGGACGACCCCCGGTGGCGCGACCTGGTCCGCGCCACGCACACGCTGCGCCAGGGCTACCTCTCCACGGACCCGGCCCGCGAGGTGCGGGTCCGGGTCGTCGACGACACCGCTGCCTTCCTGACGGTCAAGGGCCGCCGGTCGGGCCCGGCCCGCGCCGAGTACGAGTACCCCGTCCCCGTGGCGGACGCGCTGGAGCTCCTCGCCCTCTGCGGCGGTCGGGTGCTCGCGAAACAACGGCACTCACTCCCGGACGGCTGGGTCGTCGACGAGTACACGGACGCCCACGCGGGCCTCACGGTGGCCGAGATCGAGTGGACGGGCGACCCGGACTCGCCTCCGCCCACGCCGCCCTGGGCGGGCCGGGACATCACCGGCGACCGGGCCTACTCCAACGCGTCCCTCGCCGCCGGCCGGCACCGGAGTTGAGTGCGCGCGGGTCGCCCGACACGGCGAGCGGCCCCGCCCCTCGCAGCGGATCTGCGAGGGGCGGGGCCGCTCAGCGGCGAAGTGGACGTCAGGAGGCGTCGGTGTTCGCGTTCTCGGACAGGACGTCGATGAGGTCCGACAGCGGGTTGTTGTTCTGCCCCTGCACCGAGTTCTGGGTGCACGTCATGTTCTGCTTCGGGCTCAGGACGTCGTCCACGTTGATGGGAACGAGGTTGATGACCGGGACCTGAGCAGTGATGTCCTGGACATCGAAGCAGTGCAGGACGCCACCGTTGACGAGGCCGAAGTTGGGGCTCATGTAGCCGCCGGTGGCGTTGCTGCCGATGGCCTGCTTCGACTGGTTGCCGATGATGTTGGCGCTGTTGGCACCGTCGTCACCCGCCGCGGACGCCGTGGCAGCCGACATACCGACGACGGAGGCCGCAACTGCCGCAGTGGCAAGAACCTTCTTGATCACGAGATTTCCTTCTTGAGCTGGAGGGCCCTGGAATGCTCCGTTACCGAAGCGTCCTGATCAACTGCGGGAATGTGGATTGGTTCCGGCGGCTCACCCGGACGCGCTATTCGGCAGATGAACGCCATCGGACGTGAGGTCGACGGTCACCCGTTCGGTCCGGGCCGTTCCCGTGGGCGGGCCTGGTCGGGGCGCGGTCGTCGGTCCCGCTCCCTCGCGTCGGCGGGCCTTGCGCAGGACACTTGTTCCCGGCAGTTGGGGCTTGTGGAGGGGGACGCACATGCGGGACAGCCACCGGGACGAGGCCGAGGGGTTGTTGGCACGGCTCGTGGAGGAGGAGGTGCGGCGCTCCGGCGGCCGCTCCGACTCCACGGCGCTGCTGGCGCGCGGCCGGGCCGCGCTGGACACGATGGCGGCGACCGCCGCCGAGGAGTACGCGGCCTATCTGCGGGCGGTGGAGGAGGCGGAGGCCGGCCGGCGGTCGCTGTCCGAGGCGTTCAGCGGGCCGGCGGTGGGCACCCCGGCGCTGGTCACCGCCGTGGCGGCGGCCGCCGCGATCGGCGCGGACCTGGCGCTGGGCACGGCGGCGGGTACGGCGCTGGGCGCCGGTGCCGTCGTGGCGGTGGCGGGTGCGGCGGCGACCGTCCTGAAGGTGACCGCCTCCCACTGGCCGGCCGCGCACCGCAGGGCCGGCGCGCTGAGCCGGCCGGGCGGGCCGGAGCAGCTTCGGCTGCGGTGGCTGACGGCTCTGGAGGTACGGGGCGTGCGACCGTTCCTGGACCAGCAGCGGGTCCTGCTCGCGGGCGCGAAGGAGCCGCCGCGGAAGGTGGTGGCCCAGTTGCGCGGCGTGGACCGCAGCGCGGCGGCCCGGCGCCGGACCGTACTGGAGCAGTCCTTCGGTCATCTCCCCGATCCAGCCGGGCCGTTCGCGGGGCGGCGGGCCGAACTGGCGCGGATCACCCGGTGGGTTCAGGCCGGGCGGGCGTCGACGGCGACCCGGCCGACGGTCGTGGTGCTGCACGGCGATCCCGGCGCCGGGCGCACGACGCTCGCCGTACGGGCGGCGCATGCGCTGAAGGACCACTTCCGCGGGGCGTGCGTGGTGGATCTGCGGGGTGGCGGGACACGGGGCGAGAAGCCGCTGTCGACGCGTGAGGCGCTGCTGCACCTGCTGAACCGGCTGGGCGCGCCGCGCGAGCAGCTGCTGTTCCGGGAGCGGTCGTCGCCGGAGCAGCAGGTTCGCCGCCTGGCGGAGTTGTACCACCAGCATCTGACGGGGCTGCCGGTGACGGTGGTGCTCGACGACGCGGTGGACGCGGAGCAGGTGCGGACGCTGCTGCCGGAGCGCTCGGACAGTCTGGTCCTGGTCACCTGCCGGGAGCCGCTGGACCTGGGGGCCGACGTGCCGGCAGCCGTGCACCAGCTGCCGGTGACCGCCCTGGACGCGGCGGGCGCGGAGGAGCTGCTGCGGGAGGCGGCGGAGGCGCCCGACCCGGGGCCGTACGACTCCGACGCCTTCGACCGGATCCGGGAGCTGTGCGGCGGGCTTCCGCTGGCGCTGCGGGTGGCGGGCTCGCTGCTCGGGCGCCGTTCGATGAGCGATCTGGCGGGTCTGCTGGCCGAGGCCGGGAGCTCCGATCCCCTCGAACGGGCCTTGTCCGTACGGTACTCCGCCGATCTCGACGAGGACGGGCGGCGGCTGCTGCGCCGGCTCTCGCTGGCCGGGCGGGCCTCCCTGGGGGCGGCGGCGGCCGCCGCGCTGCTCGGCGGGAAGGGGCAGGACGGGGCCCGGCTGCTGCGGGAGCTGTCGCGGGCCGGTCTCCTGGACCATGTCCGCGGGGGTCCCGCCACGGCGCAGGGCGGGGGCAGGGAGCGGTACCGGCTGCACGACTCCGTGCGCGGTTTCGCCGCCGTCCGGCTGGCCGAGGAGGAGGACGCGGCGGAGGTCGCGGCGGCGCAGGAGCGGCTGATCCGGAACTACGCGGAGCTGGCGGACGCGGTGATCCGGATGGTCGACGGGAAGATGTCGACACGCGCCGACCGGTTCGGCGGGCACGGCTTCGGTTCGCTGGACGCGGCCCTGCGCTGGCTGGACGAGGAGTCGAGCTTCATCACGGCGGCGCTGCGGCACGCCGAGGGCGTCGATCAGCAGGCCGTACTGAATCTGCTCGGCGCGCTCTGCGACTACTGCCTGTTGCGCGGGGACCTGTACCGGCTCGGGGAGATCAACGAGCTGACCGACGCCGTCGGGCAGGGATTGCTGTCCCGGTCCGTGCAGTGGCGGACCGGTATCGCGGCCCGGCAGCTCGGTGAGCTGGACAAGGCGCGCACCACGCTGACGTCGGTGGTCTCCCTCTATCAGGAGGCGCATCAGGACGCGGGTGCGGCGCTCGCGCTCTGCTCGCTCGGGATCACCCTGCACCACCAGGGCAATCTGCCGGAGGCGTCGGCGAGGCTGCGCGAGGCCCTCGTGCTGCAGGAACCGGAGCCGCTGGCCGCCGACCGGGGCTGGACGCTGCACGCCCTCGCGGCGGTGGAGCGGGACCGGGGCCGGCTGGCGGAGGCGCTGTCCCTGCTGGACCGTGCGCTCGCGCTGCACCGGGAGAACGAGTCGCTGCACGGCGAGGCGTGGGCGCATTTCCAGCTCGGGCAGGTCCGTCTGCGCATGGGCGACGCGCGGGGCGCGGAGACGGCGCTGCGGCAGGCCCTCGACCAGTACGGACGCACCCACGACGGGCGGGGGCAGGCGTGGGCGATGACCCAGCTGGCGCGCGCCCGGCTCGTCGAGGGGGACGCCGCCGCGGTCGACGGGCTGCGCGAGGCGCTCTCCCGCCACCGGGAGCAGGAGGACGCCCGGGGTGAGGCGTGGACGCTGTACTACCTGGGGCACGCGCTGGAGGAGTCCGGCGATCTGGACCAGGCGGTGCGGGAGCTGGAGCGGGCGCGCACGATGTTCTCGCGGATGCGGGACGTGTACGGGCTGGCGTGCGCGCGGCACCACTCGGGCCGGGTGACCCGGGACCAGCGCGCGGCCCGGACCGGCAATCTGCGCAACTCCGGTTTCGCCCGGCAGCTGCTTGTCGACGCCCGGGCCGACTTCCACCGGATCGGGGTGGCCCACGGCGAGGCGTGGACCTGCCTGGAGCTGGCGATCGTCGACGCCGGGAACAACAGGGCCGCGCAGGCGCTGGAGCTGTGCGAGGAGGCGGCCCGGCTGTTCCTCTCGTACGACGACCGCCGGGGCGCGGACTGGGCGCGCTTCCTGCGCTGCACGCTGCTTCCGTACGCCTTCCCCGGCGGTGTGGAGGCCGGTACGGCGGCGGCGCGGGAGGAGCTGGCCCGGCTGGTCGAGGACCGGCACGCGACCCGCGACGGCAAGCTGGAGGACTGCGCGGAGGCGTACGGCCTGGTCCTGGAGCGGGGCGTCCGGTCGGCGGAGGGCTGGCAGGCCTGGGGCCTGGGCATGGTGCCGAACCGGCACGCCCGGGAGGTGATGGGGGTGCCGGTGGTGGCGACGTGACGGGGGCGCCCCCGAGCGGGCCCCGGGCGGTTCCGGGGCCTCGCGTCAGGGGTGCGACGGTCCCGCTACTCCCGCGTGGCGGCCTTCGCCGGCTTCGGTGCGGCGGCGGCCGGGTCCGGGGCCTCCTCGAAGGTGACCTTGCCCATGTGGCGGTTCATCGACTTCATCAGCATCCAGACGGCGGCGGCCATCACGGCGAAGACGACGAAGCCGAGGACGCCGGGGGTCACCTTGTTCTTGTCCAGCTCCTGGGCGGCCAGGGGGACAAGGTGGGTCAGTGCCAGGTGTGCGCTCATATCAGGCATTGTCGCGGATGCCCGCGAAGAGGTCGCTCTCGGGGAGGGAGGTATCGACCAGCGACTTGCTGAGCTCGTACTCCTCCGTCGGCCAGACCTCCTTCTGGATCTCCATGGGCACGCGGAACCAGCCGCCGTCCGGGTCGATCTGCGTGCGGTGGGCGACCAGGGCCTTGTCGCGGGTCTCGAAGAAGTCCGCGCAGGGCACGGAGGTGGTCAGCGTGCGCTCGGCGGGCTGGAACTCCTTCCAGCGCTCCAGCCACTCGCCGTACGGGGACTCCAGGCCCCGGTCGAGCAGCGCCTGGTGCAGGGCGAGCGTGCGGGGGCGGTTGAAGCCCTGGTTGTAGTAGAGCTTCTGCGGCTGGAAGGCCGGGCCGAACTCCGCCTCCGGGTACTTCTCGGTGTCCGCGGCGCCGTCGAAGGCGACCATCGTGATCTTGTGGGTCATGATGTGGTCGGGGTGGGGGTATCCGCCGTTCTCGTCGTAGGTCGTGATGACCTGGGGACGGAAGGAACGGATCTTGCGGACCAGCGCGCCGGCCGCCGTGTCGACGTCCTGCAGGGCGAAGCAGCCCTCGGGCAGCGGCGGCAGCGGGTCGCCCTCCGGCAGGCCGGAGTCGACGAAGCCCAGCCACTCCTGCTTCACGCCGAGGATCTCGCGGGCCTCGTCCATCTCCTTGCGGCGCACCTCGTGGATGTTCGCCTCGATGTAGGCGTCGCCCTGGAGCTTGGGGTTGAGGATGGAGCCGCGCTCGCCGCCCGTGCACGTGACCACAAGGACGTCCACCCCCTCGGACACATACTTGGCCATCGTCGCCGCGCCCTTGCTCGACTCGTCGTCGGGGTGGGCGTGAACGGCCATCAGTCGCAGCTGCTCAGTCAAGACTCGGTCCTCGGTGATTCGTCGCGGAGGGAGGTCTCTATAGTGACGGAACCGGGGGGCGGAAAATTCCGGGTGCCCGGGCGTCGAGAGGAAAGACCATGAGCGCGGTGCGAGAGCAGCTGCCCGAGGGGCGCTACGGCCGCTCCGCGGACGAGCGCGCCGACCGTACGCTGAAGGTCGCCGGCGCTGTTCTCGGTGTGCTCTTCCTCGGTCTGCTGGGCTGGTTCGGCTGGTACTACGTCGCCGACAACAAGATCAGCGCCGAGATGATCAAGTTCGACGTCGTCAGCGACAGCGAGGTCCAGGTGCATCTGGAGGTCCGCAAGGACACCGGCGTCCAGGGCGTCTGCACGCTGCGTTCGCGCGCCGAGGACGGGGCGGAGGTCGGCCGCAAGGACGTCCGCGTCGAGGAGGCGGGCGACCGGATCGACCGCGTCTGGACGATCCGCACCACCGCGCGCGCGACCAGCGCCGAGCTCGTCGGGTGTAGCGCCCGGTAGCAGTGGGTAGGGACTCCTCGGCGAGTCGGACCGCGTCCACCCGCTGACCTGGGGCGACGGCATCCTGTGGTTGAGGTCCTCCCCCTTTCCGCCACTAATTGTTAGGCTCGTGGTTTCGCCCACTCAGGAGGGAAATCCTTCCGGGTAGGGCGATGCTTTGTATTCCCAGTACCTACGAGGAGCACCTGTGACCCAGACCAGCGACAACGTCACCTGGCTCACCCAGGAGGCGTACAACCAGCTCAAGGCCGAGCTGGAGTACCTGTCTGGTCCCGCGCGAACCGAGATCGCCGCCAAGATCGCCGCGGCGCGCGAGGAGGGCGACCTGCGCGAGAACGGCGGGTATCACGCGGCCAAGGAGGAGCAGGGCAAGCAGGAGCTTCGGGTGCGCCAGCTCACCCAGCTCCTGGAGCACGCCAAGGTGGGCGAGGCTCAGGCCGACGAGGGTGTCGTCGCGCCCGGCATGGTCGTCACGATCGCCTTCGACGGTGACGAGGACGACACGATGACCTTCCTGCTCGCCTCCCGCGAGTACGCGAGCAGTGACATCGAGACGTACTCGCCGCAGTCGCCGCTCGGCGTGGGCGTCAACGGCAAGAAGGCCGGCGAGGACGCCGAGTACGAACTGCCGAACGGCAAGAAGGCCACGGTGAAGATCCTGAGCGCCAAGCCGTACACCGGCTGACGCCTTCTTCGAAGCGGAGGGCCGGACCCCACGGGGTCCGGCCCTCCGCTGTCCGCCCTGGTTCAGGCGGTCGCCGAGCGGTACTTCCGTACGGCGAGGGTGCGGAACACCAGGATGATCAGGACCGACCAGATGATCGAGGCCCACACCGGGTGCTGCATCGGCCACGCGTCCGGCGCGCGGTAGCCCGGTGGGAGGTTGCCGAAGAGTTCGCGGGCCGCCTGGACGGTGGCGCTGAACGGGTTCCACTCCGCGATGTGCCGTAGGAAGGTCGGCATGTTGTTCGACGGCACGAAGGCGTTGGAGATGAACGTCAGCGGGAAGAGCCAGATCAGGCCGCCGGACGTGGCCGCCTCCGGGGTCCGTACCGAGAGGCCGATCAGGGCGCCGATCCACGAGAAGGCGTAGCCGAGGAGGAGCAGGAGGGCGAAGCCTCCCAGGACCTTGCCCAGGTTCTCGTGCGTGCGCCAGCCCACCAGGAGTGCGACGACCGCGAGGACCACGATCGTGAGGGCGGTCTGCACCAGGTCGGCCAGGGTGCGGCCGGTCAGGACCGCGCCGCGCGCCATCGGCAGGGAGCGGAAGCGGTCGATGAGGCCCTTGTGCATGTCGTCGGCGATGCCCGCGCCCGCGCCGGCCGTGGCGAAGGTGACCGTCTGGGCGAAGATGCCCGCCATCAGGAACTCGCGGTAGGCGGCGGGCGAGGTGCTGCCGCCGACGCTGATCGAGCCGCCGAAGACATAGCTGAACAGCACCACGAACATGATCGGCTGGATCAGCCCGAAGATGATCATCTCGGGGATCCGGGTCATCCGGATCAGGTTGCGCTGCGCGACGACCAAGGAGTCGCTGATCGACTGGGCCACTCCGCCGCGCGGCCTCGGGCCCTTGAGCTGCGGGGTCTGCGTCACTGCGGTCACTTGGCCGCCTCCTTCCGGCTCTTGGCGCGGCCCTTGGCGTCCTGCGGCGCCTCGCCGTTCTCCTCTTCCGCCAGTTCGGCCGCGTGGCCGGTCAGGGAGATGAAGACGTCGTCGAGGGTGGGCCGCCGCAGTCCGATGTCGTCGATCTCGACGCCCCGGGTGTCGAGATCGCGGATGACCTCGGCGAGCAGCTTGGCGCCGCCGGTGACGGGGACGGTCAGCTTGCGGGTGTGTTCCTCGACCGCGACCTCGCCGTGGCCGATGCCGGCCAGGCCGTAGCGGGCGAGCACGTCGCGGGCGGGGCCGATCATCGCGCGTTCGTGGACGACGACCTCGACGCGCTCGCCGCCCGTCTGGGCCTTGAGCTGGTCGGAGGTGCCGCGCGCGATGACCTTGCCGTGGTCGACGACGCAGATGTCGTGGGCGAGGTGGTCGGCCTCCTCCAGATACTGGGTCGTCAGGAGCAGGGTCGTACCGCCCGCGACCAGCTCCTGGATGACTTCCCACAGCGCCTGCCGGTTGCGGGGGTCGAGGCCGGTGGTCGGCTCGTCCATGAACATCACCGGCGGTGAGACGACGAGGGCGGCGGCGAGGTCGAGGCGGCGGCGCATGCCGCCGGAGTAGGTCTTGGCGGGGCGGTCGGCCGCGTCGGCGAGGTTGAAGCGCTCCAGGAGTTCGCCCGCCCGGGCCTTCGCCCGCTTGGCGTTCATCTGGTAGAGCCGGCCCACCATCTGAAGGTTCTCACGTCCCGTCAGATACTCGTCGACGGCGGCGAACTGGCCGGAGAGGCCTATCGATCGGCGCACCTCGTTGGGGTGCTTGAGGACGTCGATTCCGGCGACGACCGCCCTTCCGCTGTCCGGCTGGAGCAGTGTCGTCAGGACGCGGACGGTGGTCGTCTTCCCCGCGCCGTTCGGGCCGAGCAGGCCCAGGACCGTGCCCTCGGGTACGTCGAGGTCCACTCCGTCCAGAGCTCGTACGTCGCCGAAGGTCTTCACCAGTCCTTCGGCGTAGATCGCGCCTGGCATGTGGTTTCTCCCAGGGATATGGGCGTTTCACGCGAGCTTAGGTTTGAAGGGCGGCTACCGCCCACTGAATTTGTGACCGCGACCACACGCTAACGCGATACATCGCGATACACAACCCCTGGGCGTACGAGCGGACGAAAAGGGCGCGGGAGACCTCTCCGGTCTCCCGCGCCACGCCGTTGCCTCTTCCGCCCGACGCCTGCGGCCGCCACCTCTAGCCGATCACCGTGTACCCCGCCTCCCGCAGCGCCGTCGCGACCTCCTCGCAGTGCTCCGGGCCCTTCGTCTCCAGGTGCAGCTCGACCTCCGCCTCCGTGAGCCCCAGCCGCGGATCGGTCCGCACATGGCTCACGTCCAGGACGTTCGCGTCGACCACCGTCAGCACGGCGAGCAACGTCGCCAGCGCCCCCGGCCGGTCCGTCACCCGCAGCCGCAGGCTCAGATAGCGGCCGCCCGCCGCCATGCCGTGGCGCAGGATCCGCTGCATCAGGAGCGGATCCACGTTCCCGCCGGACAGCACGGCCACCACCGGCCCCTGGAACGCCTTCGGGTCGCTCAGCAGCGCCGCCACCGGGCTCGCGCCCGCCGGTTCGACCACCAGCTTCGCCCGCTCCAGGCAGAGCAGCAGCGCCGTGGAGAGCGCGTCCTCCGAGACCGTACGGATCTCGTCGACGTACTCCTGGATGATCGCGAACGGTACGTCGCCGGGCCGCCCCACCTTGATGCCGTCCGCCATCGTCACCGGCGCGTCGATCGCGACCGGGTGCCCCGCGGCCAGCGAGGGCGGGTAGGCGGCCGCGCCCTCCGCCTGGACACCGATGACCTTCACATCGGGGCGCACCGACTTCACCGCGAGCCCGACGCCGGCCACCAGCCCGCCGCCGCCGACCCCGACCAGGATCGTGCGGACCTCCGGGCACTGCTCCAGGATCTCCAGGCCGACCGTGCCCTGGCCGGCGATGATGTCCGGGTGGTCGAAGGGGTGGATGAAGACCGCGCCGGTCTCCGCCGCGTACTGCTCCGCCGCCGCCAGCGTCTCGTCCACGACATGGCCGTGCAGCCGCACGTCGGCGCCGTACTCCCGGGTCGCGGCGACCTTCGGCAGCGGGGCCCCGACCGGCATGAAGACCGTCGCGTGGACGCCGAGGAGGGCGGAGGCGAGCGCGACGCCCTGCGCGTGGTTCCCCGCCGAGGCGGCGACCACCCCGGCCGCCCGCTGCTCGGGGCGCAGACCCGAGATCCGTACGTACGCCCCCCGCAGCTTGAACGAACCCGTGCGTTGGAGGTTCTCGCACTTGAAGTGGACCGGCGCCCCCACCAGCGAGGACAGATAGCGGCTGCCCTCCATCGCCGTCACCCTGGCCACCCCCGAGAGCATCTTCTGCGCCCCGCGCACATCGTCGAGGATCAGGGGATGCAAGGGGTGTGGCGTACGGAAGCTCATGACAGCAAGTCTCGCAGCTCACGGGCCCCATGGCCGCCCGGGGAGCGGGGCCGCATCGGGTTTGCGCAGCGCCGGTACGGACTCACGCCGCTCCGCGTACTCTGTCCCCCACCAACCGACCACCGCACGAGAGAGCCCCCCACAGCCATGCCCACATCTCAGGACATGACGACTGAGCTCGACCCCGGTCTCCTCGATGCCCTCCAGCACCAGGTGGCCGTCTTCGCCCGCCGGGCCGAACAGACCCGCCTCGGCGGCACCGGCCAGCTCCGCAACTCCATGGACCGCGCCGCGTACCTGCTCCTCAACCGGCTGGACCAGGAGGGCCCGATGGGCGTCAAGGCGCTCGCGGCGGGCATGGGCATCGACTCGTCCACCGTCACCCGCCAGGTCGCCCCGCTCGTCGACACGGGCCTGGTCAAACGCACCTCGCACCCGGAGGACGGGCGGGCGGTCGTGCTCCAGCTCTCCCCCCGCGGTCTGGCCCGCCTGGAGGAGGTCCGTTCCTCGCGCCGGCAGCTGATGGCCGAGGTGACGGAGGGCTGGACCCCGGCCGAGCGCGAGTCGTTCTGCACCCTGCTCACCCGTTTCAACTCGGCTCTGTCCGCCCGCCAGACGGGTCTTCCCGCCCACCCGGAAGCGGAGTCCTCCCCGACCTCTTGACCCGGGGCCCGGGCTGTCCTCATATGAGGACGTGCGAGATCGGCGGGACGGTCCGGGCGGTGAAGAGCGCCGCCGCACCCGGCAGTTCGAGGGATTCGTGGCGGGCGCGGCGGGGCGGCTGCTGCATGCGGCGACCCTGCTCACCGCCGAGACCCGGGCCCGCAACCCGCGCGCCCAGGCGCTGTTGACCGCCTCCCTCGCCCACACCTACGCCCACTGGGACCGGCTGCGGGGGGAGGATCCGTACGACGTCACCCGTGCCGACCTCGCCGCCCGCTTCGCCCGCGCCGCCTGGCGCCACCATCGCGCCCGGGGCGGCGGCATCCTCGCCGTACTCACTCCGCAGGAACGTCTCGTCGTCGTGCTGCGGCTGTACGAGGGGGTGGCCGAGGAACAGGCGGCGGCGCTCCTCGGACTGCCCGAGGAGCGGGTCCGGGCGATCTGCGCCCGCGCCGTCTCCGCCCTGAGCGACAGGCGGGCCGGCGCTCCGCCGAGGAAGGCGGCCTCATGATCCGGCCCGAGCGACCGGAGGACCGGGTCCGGCGCATGCTCGAATCCCCGCATCCGCAGGTCCCGCGCGACCTGGCGGCACGGGCGGTCGAGCGCGGCACCCGTCTGCTGCACCGGGGCCGGATGGTGCGCCGGATCCTGTGGGCGCTGCTGGCGGCGGCCGTGATCGCGTTCACGGTGTGGGCGTCGGTGGCGGAGCCGTGGGCGGTCCCGCCGGCCGGCACCACGCCGCCCCTCGAAGGCTGGTGACAGGGGGACTAGCGTGGAAGGTGCAACACGCGGTCCGACACCGAGGAGACCCTCATGACCAGGAAAGTCGCCGACTGCCGCAAGACGCCCAGCGTCATGAACTGCACGCTCACGATCATCGGTGAGGAAGAGGAAGTCGTACGGGCCGCGGCCGAGCACGCCGTCTCCGTGCACGGTCACACGGACAGCCCCGAGCTGCGCGCGATGGTCCGCGAATCGCTGGAGGACGAGAAGGTCCACGCCTGAGCCGTGACCGGGCGCCCCGACGGGAGCGCCCGGCCCGACGACGTACATGCAGGCGTACACAGGTCCGGAACGGCGTACGGACCGGCGTACCGACTAACCGAGCGCCTGGCGCAGGTCCGCGAGCAGGTCGTCGGCGTTCTCGATGCCCACGGAGAGGCGCACCAGGTCCGCCGGGACCTCCAGGGCCGAGCCGGCGACGCTGGCGTGCGTCATCCGGCCGGGGTGCTCGATCAGCGACTCGACGCCGCCCAGGGACTCGCCGAGCGTGAACAGCCGCGCCCGGTTGCAGACCTCGACGGCCGCCTCCTCGCCGCCCACCACCTGGAACGAGATCATTCCGCCGAACGCCCGCATCTGCTTCGCGGCGATCTCGTGGCCCGGGTGCTCCGGGAGACCCGGGTAGAGCACCTTGGTGACCTTGGGGTGCTGGGTGAGCATCTCGGCGATCTTGCCGGCGTTCTCGCTGTGCCGGTCCATCCGGACGGCGAGCGTCTTGATGCCGCGCAGCACGATCCACGAGTCGAACGGACCGGCGATCGCGCCCATCGCGTTCTGGTGGTACGCCAGCTCCTCGCCGAGCGCCTCGTCGGCCGTCACCAGCGCACCGCCGACGACGTCCGAGTGGCCGCCCATGTACTTGGTGAGCGAGTGCACCACGACGTCCGCGCCGAGGGCCAGCGGCTGCTGCAGATACGGGGAGGCGAAGGTGTTGTCGACGACCAGCTTCGCGCCGGCCGTGCGGGCCACGTCCGCGACCGCCGCGATGT
The DNA here is from genome assembly GCF_044764755.1 of Streptomyces sp. NPDC093600. Lineage (NCBI taxonomy): Bacteria > Bacillati > Actinomycetota > Actinomycetes > Kitasatosporales > Streptomycetaceae > Streptomyces > Streptomyces sp. NPDC093600. The sequence goes on along the minus strand of NZ_JBIWIU010000001.1, from coordinate 662,310 downwards.
CGGTGATGCCGAGCAGCGGGTTCGACGGGGTCTCGACCCAGATCACCTTCGTACGGTCGTTGACCGCTCCCCGCACCGAGGCGAGGTCGGAGGTGTCGGCGACCGAGAAGTCGACGCCCCAGCGCTCGACGACCTTGGCGAAGAGCCGGAAGGTGCCGCCGTAGGCGTCGTTGGGGATGACCACGTGGTCGCCGGGGGCCAGCAGCGTGCGCAGCAGGCAGTCCTCGGCGGCGAGCCCGGAGGCGAAGGCGAGGCCGCGGCGGCCGCCCTCCAGAGCCGCGAGGTTCTCCTCGAGGGCGGTACGGGTGGGGTTGGCGCTGCGGCTGTACTCGTAACCGCCGCGCAGCCCGCCCACGCCGTCCTGCTTGTAGGTGGACACCTGGTAGATGGGCGGGACGACCGCGCCGGTCAGCGGGTCGGCGGTGTTGCCCGCGTGGATCGCGCGGGTCTCGAAGCTCTGGTGGGAGTGCTGGTCGCTCATGAGTCAGGAGCGTAGTCCGGACAGCCGTCCGCCGCCGCCCACCGTCTCAGCCGGTGTCTCACGGGCGTACGGGACAATGGGCGCATGGAGATTCTCTGGTTCCTGCTCGCGATGGGCCTGCTGTTCGCGGTCGTCGCTCCGTACGTCCGCCGCCGTCGGGGCGGTGGCGGCATCCAGCAGGTCGCGCCCGGTTCGCCCGACGCCGCCGACCCGGAGGCGTACGGCTTCCTGCGCCAGGAGGAGCAGGACGTACGGATGCCGGGGCCGGACCGCGATCTGGTCGACGTCCTCGACGTGGTGCAGGCGACCCAGGACTGGCGGGCTGCCTCGCAGCTGCTCGCCGGCACGGACAAGGAGGGCGAGGTCCGCTGGCAGCGCGTCCAGGCGTTCGCGGGCGCGGCCTCCCTGGAGCTGCAGCAGCGGCCGGGAGCGGGCGGGGCGTGGCTGCGCGCCTGGCGCTCGGAGTCGCCCAAGGACGCGGGCGGCGCGGCGGTGCACGCCGAGTTCCTGGTGCAGCAGGCGTGGCGGTCCTCCGCGGCCGGCACGGACGACTTCCGGATCATCCTCGAAGAGGCCCGCAAGGTGAGCGAGGAGGCGGCGCTGCTGGCTCCGGGCGACCCCGTCCCGTACATCACGCAGCTCGCGGTCGCGCGGGGACTGGGCTACAGCCACGAGGAGTTCGACCAGGTCTGGGCGAAGATCATCGACCGGGCGCCGCATCACATGGGCGCGCATCTGGCGGCCCTGCACTACTGGTGCGAGAAGTGGCACGGCTCGCGCGAGGACGCCGACCGCTTCGCGACGGCGGCCGCGGCCCGCGCTCCGCGGGGCTCGCTGCTCGCCGCGCTGCCGCTGTTCGCGGTGTACGAGCATCTGCCCGAGGTGGCGCTGGTACGGGACTTCTACGGCTCCGCCGTGGTGAGCAGGGCGATCGAGGGCGCGCTGTACGCGGTCCACTCGGCCCGCCCCGACGACCCGATGCTCGCCCACGTCCGCCACCTCCTCGTCTTCTTCCTGGTCCGCGCGGAGCGCTGGTCCGAGGCGATGCACCAGCTGGTGCACGTGGACGGCCATGTCGGCGCCCTGCCGTGGACGATGAACGGCGACCCGGCGGCGGAGTACACCGTCTACCGCAACCTGGCGGTGGCGGGCTACGAGGCGAACGGCGGCAGCCCGGCGACGCTGCCGCGGTAGCCGTTCGACACCGTCCCGCCGGCCCTCCGTCCTCGTACGGTCACGGAGGTCGCTCCGGATCCCTGTGGACGGCATCGTGCCTGATGGGCGATACTCCGCTTCCCCCCACAGCTCAGCCGATCACACCTTTCCCGTGGGGGGACTCTGCCCGATGGGCGCTTCTCTGCGCGCTCTGCGCGCACTCGTACTGCTCGCCGGTTTCCATCTGCTCGGCGTGCTCATGCTCGCGCTGCTCGGCGCGATCGACTGGGCCGCCACGCTCTGGACGCCCGGCAGCGTCTACCTCAAGCTCTACGTCGTCACCGCGGTCCTGGCGATCCCGATCGTCCGCGGCATGTTCATGCTGCGGACGCCGAAGGACGAGGGCACCGCGGGCGTCCCCGTCAGCGAGTCCGACGAGCCGCGGCTGTGGCGGACCGTGCGGGAGCTGGCCGAGCGCGTCGGCACCCGGGCTCCCGACGAGATCCGGCTGACCGCCGACATGAACGCCGCCGTCAGCGAGGAGTCCCGCCTCCTCGGCCTGCTCGGCGGCAGGCGGCGCCTGTACCTCGGGCTGCCCCTGATGGCCGGGCTGAGCGAGGCCCAGCTGCGGGCCGTCCTCGCCCATGAGCTCGGGCACTACGGCAACGCCGACACCCGCCTCACCGGCATCACCGAGCGCGGTCGCGTCCAGGTCCTCCGGACCATCGCTCACTTCGAGGAGAAGGCCGGCGGCAAGGTCGCCAAGGAGCGGGCGCGGCAGGAGAGGAAGGCCGCGAAGCGCCTCGCCCGGGGCGAGGCGGCCAAGGAGGTCGACACGACCGGCGCGGGCATCACCTACCGCACGATGGCGAAGATCTACACCGCGTACGCGCACTTCTACATGCGGGCCACGCTGGCCGGTTCGCGCCGTCAGGAGCTCGCCGCCGACCTGGCGGCCGCCCGGATCGCCGGCCGGGACGCCACGGCGTCCGCGCTGCGCGAGATCCCCGTCCTGGACGCCGCGCACGGCTTCTACCTCAACGCGTACGCCACCCTGGGCGCCGAGTTCGGGATGCTGCCGCCGCGCGGTGAGGTGATCGGCGGCGTACGGCATCTGCTGGCCGCCCGGCGGGAGGAGCTGGACGAGCTGCGCCGCGAACTGCCGACCGAGCCCGCCTCGCCATACGACTCCCACCCGGCGATGGCCGAGCGGGTCGCCCGGATCGAGGCCCTGCCCGACGACGGGCGCGCCTCGGAGCCGGCCCTGCCCGCGCTCGGTCTGCTCGCCTCGGCCGAGGTCTCCCTGACGGCCGTCGAGGGCACCACCCTGACCCCGGAGGCGCTGCGGATGCGCCGCGTGGAGTGGCCGGACCTCGTCCACACGTCGATGACCGCGCACGCGGCCCGGCAGGCGGAGCCGCTGCTGAAGGCGACCGGCGAGGTCACGGGGAGCGCGTCGCTCCCGGCCCTGCTCGACGCGATCGACGCCGGCAAGGCCTGGCAGATCACCGACCGGCTGCCGAAGTCCGAGGAGGCCGCCTCCGCGACCGGCCGTGCCGCCCGCGAGTTCGCCCGGCCGGTGCTGCGCCAGGGGCTGTCGCGGCTGGTGACGACCGCTCTCACCGAGGACGGCCGGGCGCGCTGGCAGCTGTCCTGGGTGGAGTCGGCGACCCTGCGCCTCCCGCCCGGCTACGAGGACGAACTCCCGGAGGCCCTGGACGCGGCGGTCGCGGACCGCCCGGACACCGGCCCCCTCCGGCTCCTTCTGCACACCCCCTGAACCCGTCCCTCGAACCACTCACCGAGGTCGTCATTGTGATCATCCTCTGGGTCGTCCTGACCCCCCTCGTCCTGGGCGTGCTGGCCCTCGGGCTGTACTTCCTCAAGGCCATCGTCCAGGGCACCATCGAGGGCCTGCGCTCGGACCCGGAGGCCGAGGCCGCCGCCGAGGAGACGGCCGCGCGCGTCGCCGCGCTGGGGCTGCTCCCCGCCGAGCGCCAGAACACCGAACTCGCGGCGCCGCTGCGGCCGGCCCTCACGCTGGCCCTGGCGGCGGCCAAGGCCGGCGACTGGCAGCCCGCCGCCGATCTCCTCGACGAGACGGCGGAGAAGCGCGACTGGGAGCTCCGCGCGCACTTCTGCGAACGGCTGGCCGATCTGGCCGCCGACGACGACGCCTGGCTGCTGTCGTGGGAGGCCGCCAGCCCTGACGATCCGGCGGCGGCCCTGCTGCGGGCGCGCAGCACCGTGTTCCTGGCCTGGAACATACGGGGGGACAAGCGCGCGCGGTACACCACGCAGGAGCAGTTCGAGGGCTTCCGCCGCACCCTGCTCCGCTCACGCGACGAGCACGCGCGCGCCGTGGCCCTCGCACCGGACGACGACCCGGTTCCGCACGTCGGAGCCGTCTGGACGGCGATCGGTCTCGGCCTTCCGCACGAGGAGATGCGCCTCCTCTGGAAGGAGATCACCAGCCGCGCGCCGCACCACTACGAGGGCACCTTCTCGGCACTGCAGTACTGGTGCGCGAAGTGGCGCGGGTCCGAGGAACTCGCCCGGGCGTTCGCCGTACGGGCCGCGGCCGAGGCCCCGGCCGGGACGTTGATGTCGGTGTTCCCGCTGATCGCGCACTTCGAGCACGACGACTCCGACTCGGCCGACGTGGACCGCACCCCCGAGATGTTCGCGACGGTCGACGCGGTGCTCGCCGACGTGGCCTCCGCCGATCCGAACCACCCCCGGCTTCCGGAGGTGCGCCATCTGCTGGCGTACTACCTCTACCTCCAGGAGCGGTGGGACGAGGCGCTCGAACAGTTCCGCCACGTGGACGGCCACGCGGGCGCCTTCCTGCCCTGGCGCTACCGGGGCAACGCGGCGGAGGAGTTCTGCCGGATGCGGGACGAGTGCGTGGCCAACGGGTCGGGTTCCTGATCGCCGGAACCGCCGGGCGCCCCGGGGCCCGGCGGGGAATCCCTCCCGGGCCCCGGGTGTTGTGGGTAACGCCCACCGTCGAGGAGATGCCGCATGTTCCTGTCACGCACCCCCGTCCTCCCCACCCCCGAGCAGGCGCTCAAGGGGCGCCCGGAGCCCGAGTTCGCCGTGCCGGAGCGTCACACGGTCCTCGGCAACCCGCTGCTCGGGCCGTACCCCGAGGGTCTTGAGATCGCTGACTTCGGGCTCGGCTGCTTCTGGGGGGCCGAGCGCAAGTTCTGGCAGACCGAGGGCGTCTGGACGACCCTCGTCGGCTACCAGGGCGGTCTGACCCCGAACCCGGTCTACGAAGAGGTCTGCTCGGGCCTCACCGGCCACACCGAGGCCGTCCGGGTCGTCTTCGACCCGCGGATCGTCTCGTACGAGCGGCTGCTCAAGCTCTTCTGGGAGTCCCACGACCCGACCCAGGGCTTCCGCCAGGGCAACGACGTCGGCACCCAGTACCGCTCGGCGATCTACACCCACTCCCCCGCCCAGGCCGAGGCGGCCGAGTCCTCCCGCGCCGCGTACCAGAAGGTCCTGACCGGCTCCGGCCACGGCACCATCACCACCGAGATCCTCCCCGCCGAAGGCCGCGCCTTCTACCCGGCGGAGGCGTACCACCAGCAGTACCTGGACAAGAACCCGGCCGGCTACTGCGGCATCGGCGGTACGGGCGTCTCCTGCCCGATCGGCGTGGCGACGGCGGAGTAGTCCGCCCGCCCCAGCGGCGTGATCCCGGCCCCGGTGACGTTCCCGGGGCCGGGACCCCCGCCCGAGCGCGGCCGCCGGACGATATTCACCTCGTCGTCGTCCGGCCGGCCGCCTACACTCGAGCCCATGGGTGCGTACTACTTCTTTCTCTGATTCCGGCCGTGGACACGGCTCGACCCGCTGATCGCGTCGCACGGCGCGGCGGTGGCGGTCGCCGGTGTCCCCTTCCCGACCGGCCCGAAGGAACCCAGCTCTCAGGGAAAGAACCATGCGCGACCGCGCCCAGCTCACGCTCAGTCATGTCTCCAAGTCGTACGGGGACCGCTCCGTCCTCGACCAGGTCTCCCTCACCGTCCGCCCCGGCGAGAAGGCCGCCGTCATCGGGGAGAACGGCTCCGGCAAGTCCACCCTGCTCCGGCTGATCGCCGGTGCGGAGGCCCCCGACACCGGGCAGCTCACCGTCCGCTTCCCCTGCGGCACCGGCCATCTCGCCCAGACGCTCGCCGAGACGTTCGGCGTCGGCCCCGAGCAGACCGTGCGGGACACCGTCGACGCGGCCCTCGCCGATCTGCGCGCGATGGAGCGGGAGCTGCGCGCGGCCGAGGAGCTGCTCGGCTCCGCGACCCCCGCTGAACTCGCCGCCTACGGCGAGCTGTCGGCCCGGTACGAGGAGCGCGGCGGCTACCAGGCCGACGCCCGGGTCGGCGCCGCCCTGCACGGGCTCGGTCTCGGCCATGTGTCGTACGACCGCCGGATCGGCACGCTCTCCGGCGGTGAGCAGTCGAGGCTCGCCCTCGCCTGTGTGCTCGCCTCGGGGGCCGAGCTGCTGCTGCTCGACGAGCCGACGAACCATCTCGACCGGGCCGCCACCCGCTGGTTGGAGGAGCGGCTGCGGTCCCACCGGGGGACGGTGGTGGCGGTCACCCACGACCGGGCGTTCCTGGAGGGGATGGCGACGGCGATCCTGGAGGTCGACCGCGACACCCGCGCGGTCACCCGGTACGGCGACGGCTGGTCCGGCTACCGCGCGGCGAAGGCCGCTGCCCGCCACCGCCGGGCTCAGGAATACGAGGAGTGGCGGGAGGAGCTGGCCCGTACGGAGGAGCTGGTGGCCGCGGCCGAGCAGCGGCTCGCGGTCTCCGGCAGGGACCCCCGGCAGGGCTTCGGCAAGCACCGCCGCTCGCACGAGAACAAGCTGTCGGGGCAGGTCAGGGCGGCCCGCCAGCGGCTCGACCGACTGCGCCGGGAGCCGGTCCCGGCGCCGCCGGAGCCCTTGCGGTTCACGGCGAGGATCACCACGGCGCGGCCCGCCCCGGCGGTGACGGCCGACGCGGGACCGGGCACGACCGGCACCGGCCCGGGCCCGGCCGGCACCACCACCGGAACCGGCACCACCGGCACCACCACGCACCGTGTTCTCGCCGAGCTGTCCGACATCGTCGTCGGCGACCGGCTGCGTCTCGACCGGCTCCGGATCGGGGCGACGGACCGGCTTCTGGTCTCCGGTCCCAACGGCGCCGGGAAGACGACCCTGTTGCGTGTCCTCGCCGGTGACCTGGTGCCCGACAGCGGGACGGTCGCCCGGCAGGCCCGGGTCGGCTATCTGCCCCAGGAGCTGCCCGCCGTACCGTCCCGCGAGCCGCTGCTCACGGTGTACGCGGCGGGCCGCCCCGGCCCTCCCGAGGAGCACGCGGACGAACTGCTCGCCCTCGGGCTGTTCCGGGAGGAGGACCTGCGCGTACCGGTGGCCGCGCTCTCGGTGGGCCAGCGGCGCCGCCTCGAACTGGCCCGGCTGGTGACCCGGCCGGCCGATCTACTCGTCCTGGACGAGCCGACCAACCATGTGGCGCTCAGCCTGGTGGAGGACCTGGAGGCGGCGCTCGCCGTGTTCGAGGGCGCGGTGGTCGCGGTCTCCCACGACCGCCGCTTCCGCGCCGGTTTCGGCGGCGGGCGGCTCGACCTGCGCTCAGGCCGGGCCTCCTGAGGCGTCGGCCCGCGCTGCCCGCATCAGGGCCGCCGTCGCCGCCGGGTCGTAGTCGGGTCCGACGCCGTCGATCAGGAGGATGTCGCCGTCCATGTGCCGGGTCCGCAGCGGTATCAGCTCCTGGTAGGCGGCGGAGTCGTACCAGTCGCGGGCCTGGTCGAAGGACGGGAAGCCGATGATCACGAGCGCGCACGGCCACGCGCCCTCGCGGACCTCGCGCCTGGGCGCGCCGTGGACGAGGAAGCGGCCGCCGAAGGGGTCCAGCGTGGCCTGGATGCGCTCGATGTAGGTGAGGACCTCGTCGGCGGGGACGGGGCCGGGGCGCAGGTTTCCGATGGCGTAAGCGGTCATGACGCAAGAGTGCCGGGGCATGCCGTACGGGGTCGATTACCCCGCACGTCATGCCCCGGGGCTCAGGCGTTCAGCCGCTCAGGTGTTCAGGGCGCAGGGCCCTCACGGGTCAGATCGTCGACGCGTCGATCACGAAGCGGTAGCGCACGTCGCTCGCGAGCACCCGCTCGTACGCCTCGTTGATCTGGTCGGCGCGGATGACCTCGATCTCCGCGCCGAGGCCGTGCTCCGCGCAGAAGTCGAGCATCTCCTGGGTCTCGGCGATGCCGCCGATCATCGAGCCGGCCAGTGTCTTGCGGCCGCCGATGAGGGAGAAGAGGTTGAGGGCGATCGGCTCCTCGGGGGCGCCGACGTTGATGAGGGCGCCGTCCGTCCTGAGCAGGCTCAGATAGGCGCCGAAGTCCAGCGGGGCCGAGACCGTGGAGATGATCAGGTCGAAGGTGCCGGCGAGCATCTCGAAGGTCGCCGGGTCGCTGGTGGCGTGGTAGTGGTCGGCGCCGAGCTTGAGGCCGTCCTCCTGCTTCTTCAGCGACTGGCTGAGCACGGTCACCTCGGCGCCCAGCGCGTGGGCGATCTTGACGCCCATGTGGCCGAGGCCGCCGAGGCCGACGATCGCGACCTTCTTGCCGGGGCCGGCGTTCCAGTGGGCCAGCGGCGAGTAGAGGGTGATGCCGGCGCAGAGCAGCGGGGCGGCGACATCGAGGGAGAGGCCCTCCGGGATCCGCAGGACGTAGTTCTCGTCGACGACGATGTGGGTGGAGTAGCCGCCGTAGGTCGGCTCGCCGTTCTTGTCGAGCGCGTTGTACGTGCCGGTGCCGCCCTTGACGCAGTACTGCTCCAGGCCCTGGCGGCAGTACGCGCACTCCCGGCAGGAGTCGACGAAGCAGCCGACGCCCACCCGGTCGCCGACGGCGTACCTGCTCACCCCGGTGCCGACCTCGGTGACGATTCCGGCGATCTCGTGGCCCGGCACCATCGGGAAGATGCCCTCGCCCCAGCCGTCACGGGCCTGGTGGATGTCGGAGTGGCAGATACCGGCGTACTTGATCTCGATGAGGACGTCGTGCTCGCCGACCTGGCGGCGCGGCACGGTGGTGCGCTCCAGCGGGGCGTTGGCGGCGGGTGCGGCGTAAGCGGAAACGTTCGTGGTCATGGCGCCCAGCCTGCCCGAGCGGGCGAGATGTACCCAGGGCCCTGTTCTGCCTACGTCCAGCGTGCCTACCACTGGCAGGGACAGGAACGGCTTTCCGCCCGCGTCGTACGACCCGGATACTTGGGTCGTATGGATCTCAGTGCCGAACTCAGCGAATTCCTGCGCTCGCGCCGGGCGCGGCTGAAGCCCGAGGACGTGGGCCTGCCCGAGTTCGGGCGCCACCGCCGCGTTCCCGGGCTGCGCCGGGAGGAGCTGGCCCAGCTGGCCGGGGTGTCCGTGGCGTACTACACCCGGCTCGAGCAGGGAAACGGCCGCAATGTGTCCATGGAGGTGCTGGACTCGATCGCGCGGGCGCTGCGGCTGAACGACACCGAGCGGGCGCATCTGACGCATCTGGCCAAGCCGACCGTGAAGAAGCGGCAGCGGGCGGCGATCACGAGGCCGCAGCAGGTGCGGCCGGGGCTGCGGCATCTGCTGGAGTCGCTGGACGGGATCCCGGCGTTCGTGATCGGCCGCCGGCTGGACATCCTGGCCTGGAACCGGATGGCGCGGGCGCTGCTCGGCGACTTCGCGGCGATGGAGCCGGAGGAGCGGAACATGGCGCGGCTCGTGTTCCTGGGGCCCCACGCGCGCGACCTCTATCTCGACTGGGAGTGCAAGGCGACCGAGGTGGTGAGCGTGCTGCGGCTGTACGCGGGCTGCTACCCGGACGATCCGGCGCTGCTCGCGCTGGTCGGCGAGCTGTCGGTGAAGAGCGAGGATTTCCGCTCGCTGTGGGCGGCGCACACGGTCACGGACAAGGGGCACGGGACGAAGCGGCTGCGCCATCCGCTGGTCGGCGAGATGACGCTGGGCTACGAGACGTTGAAGGTGTCCGGCGGCGACCCGGACCTGGTGCTGGTGACCTATCAGGCGGAGCCGGGGTCCGCGTCGGCGGACGCGCTGCGGCTGCTCGCCAGCTGGGGCGCGGACGAACCCGTCGACGTACGGTGACGAGAGCGGCGGCCCCCTCGGAGTGAGGGGGCCGCCGCTCTTCGTGCGTGTACGGGCGGGTCAGAGCGCGTACGTACGTCCGGGCCCGGTCAGAGCGCCGAGCCGGCCTTCCACTGCGACCAGCTCATGTTCCAGCCGTTGAGGCCGTTGTCGGGCGCGATCGTCTTGTCCTTGGAGTTCTTGACGATGATGACGTCGCCGACGAGCGAGTGGTCGAAGAGCCAGGCGGCCATCTGCTTCGGGTCACCCGCGCCCTTGACGTCGTTCAGGCCCACGCAGCCGTGGCTGGTGTTGGAGTTGCCGAAGATCGAGTCCGGGCCCCAGTAGTTGCCGTGGATGAACGTGCCGGACGTGGAGAGCCGCATGGCGTGCGGGACGTCCTTGATGTCGTACTCGCCCTTGCCGTCGTCGTCGGTGAAGCCGACGGTGGCGCCGTTCATCCGGGTCTCCTTGAACTTCTCGGAGATCACCATCTGACCGTTGTAGGTCGGGTTCTCCGGGGAGCCGGCGGAGATCGGAATGGTCTTGATCGTCTTGCCGTCCTGCTTGACCGTCATGGTCTTGGTGGCGACGTCGACGGTCGAGACCTGGTTGCGGCCGATCTTGAAGGTGACCGTCTTCTGCTGGACGCCGTAGACGCCCTCGGCGCCCTCGACACCGTCGAGCTCCAGCTTCATGGTGACGGTCGAGCCCTCGGCCCAGTAGTTCTCGGGACGGAAGTCCAGGCGCTGGGAGTTGAACCAGTGCCCGACGACCTCCTGGCCGCTGCTGGAGGAGACCTTGATGCCGCTCTGGACGGCCTTCTTGTCGGTGATCGCCTTGTTGAAGTTGATCGAGACGGGCATGCCCACGCCGACGGTGGAGCCGTTGTCGGGGGTGAAGTTGCCGATGAAGCTGTTGGCCTGCGAGACGGTGGTGAAGGAGGAGTTCTCGTGCGCCTCCAGGCCCTCGGCGTCCTTCGCCGTGGCGGCGATCTTGTAGACGGTGGCCCGCTTCAGCTGCTCGCTGGGCTTCCAGCTCTTGCCGTCGGCGGATATCTCGCCCTTGACGCTCGCACCCTCGGCCGTGGTCATGGTGACCTCGGTGAGCGTGCCGTCGGTCACGGTGACCTTGGCGTCGTTGTTGATCGACGCGTTGGCGGCGCCGTTCTCCGGCGCGATGGTTATCTGCGCCTTCGAGGTCTTCTGCGCCGCGGCTTCGTCGACCTGGGCCTGTGAGTTCGGCGTGGGGGCACCGGCGCTGCCGCCCTTGTCCCCGTCGTCGCACGCCGAGAGCACCAATACGCCACCGAGCACCGCGGCCGCCGCCGCCAGGCTCTTGCGGCGGCGCTTGCTGTCCGTCATCACACGCTTCTCCATCGTCGCCGATTCCCTGCCACTACCACTTACCGCTGAGAACTGCCATGACACCCCGTCCGGTTCCGTAACCGGACAGTTTGTGGGGAACACCACTGATCGACACGCAGCCGCGGGGCGTCCGGTTCCCGTACACGGAGAAGCCCCGGCGGGCGCCGCGACGAGCGACGCCGTACCGGGGCTCCGAGCGGGGCCGATGCCGCCCGCTACACCCGTTCGTCGTCCACGTCCGCGGCCACGTCGTCGCCTTCGTCTTCGTCCGTGTCCGGACCATCTTCCTCGTCCAGGTCCCACTCCTGCGCATCGGGGTCGTAGTCGATCTCCTCGCTGCTCCAGGAGGCCTGCACCAGCTCGATCCCGGGAACCGTGCTGACCAGGTCGAAGGGCTCGACGAGATAGGCGAGGGCCTCGGCGCTGTCCTCCTGGACGGCGGAGCGGGCGTGGGCGCGCTCGTCCTCGGGCATGAACTCGTCGGTGTCGATCCGGCCGACGGCCGCCTCGGTCAGCTCCTCGGGGCCGTCGATCTCCAGAACGACCTCCACCCGAAGCCGTACATAGCGTGAAGTCTCGGAAGTACTCATACGTGGGAGCGTAGGCTGCCCGGGCTCCCGGCTTTCCCGCGACCCGCTGTGTTCATTAGCATCGGCGGACACACCAATTCGCGGTTTCCGCAAGGGGGATCGAAATCTGTGTCCGTCGCACGCCGCCCGCTGCTGACCGCCACCGCTGCCGGGACACTGCTGTGCGCGCTGTGGTTCGTTCCGTCCGCGAACGCCACCGATGAGGAACGCCCGGCCGACGGTGTGCGGACGACGGTGACACAGGACGGCGGCGAGGGCGGTGAGGCCGGCGGGGCGCGCCTGGCCGAGACCGGTGGCCCGGACACCACGCCGTATCTGATCGGCGGGACGGGCTTTCTCGCGGTGGGATCGGGTTTCGTGGCGCTGGCGATGCGGCGCGGCGGCCGGGCTTCGTAGCCACCGCGACCGTATGCCGGAAGGGCCGCCTCCACACCTGGGGGCGGCCCTTCCGGACGTGCTGCGGTCGCGGTGGTTACGCGAGCGGCCCGGTGACCGGCTCCACGGCCGCGACGAGCTTCCCCTCCCGTACGAAGGCGTCGGCGGCCTCCAGGTCGGGGGCGAGGAAGCGGTCGGGGCCGGGGCCCTGGACGCCGGCGGCGCGCAGGGCGTCGATGGCGGCCCGCGAGGCGGGGGCCGGGGTCAGACCGTGGCGGAGCTCGATCCCGCGGGTGGCGGCGTAGAGCTCCACGGCGATGATCCGGTTGAGGTTGCCGATCGCGGTGCGCAGCTTGCGGGCGGCCGACCAGCCCATGGAGACGTGGTCCTCCTGCATGGCGGAGGACGGGATGGAGTCGGCGGACGCCGGGACGGCCAGCCGCTTCATCTCGCTGACCAGGGCGGCTTGGGTGTACTGGGCGATCATCAGGCCCGAGTCGACGCCGGCGTCGTCGGCGAGGAAGGGCGGCAGCCCGTGGGACCGGTTCTTGTCGAGGAGCCGGTCGGTGCGGCGCTCGGCGATGGAGCCGAGGTCGGCGGCGGCGATGGCGAGGAAGTCGAGGACGTAGGCGACGGGGGCGCCGTGGAAGTTGCCGTTGGAGCGGACCTGGCCGTCCTGGAGCACGACGGGGTTGTCGACGGCCGAGGCGAGTTCGCGCTCGGCGACCAGGCGGGCGTGGGCCAGCGTGTCGCGGCCCGCGCCGGCGACCTGCGGGGCGCAGCGCACCGAGTACGCGTCCTGGACCCGGGGGGCCTCGTCGGCCTGGAAGTGGCCGGTGAGGCCGGAGCCCTTGAGCACGGCGAGCATGTTGGCGGCGGAGGCGCCCTGGCCCGGGTGCGGGCGGATGGCGTGCAGCTCGGGCTCGAGGACCTTCTCGGTGCCGAGGAGGGCTTCGAGGGAGAGGGCCGCGGTGATGTCGGCGGACTTGTAGAGGGTGTCGAGGTCGGCGAGGGCCATGATCAGCATGCCGAGCATGCCGTCGGTGCCGTTGAGGAGGGCGAGGCCCTCCTTCTCGCGGAGCTCGACGGGCTGGATACCGGCGGCGGCGAGCAGTTCGCCTGCGGGCCGCACGGTCCCGTCGGGGCCCTCCGCGTCGCCCTCGCCCATGAGCGTCAGCGCGCAGTGGGAGAGCGGGGCGAGGTCTCCGGAGCAGCCGAGGGAGCCGTACTCGTGCACGACCGGGGTGATACCGGCGTTGAGCACGTCGGCCATGGTCTGCGCGACCTCGGGGCGGACGCCGGTGTGTCCGGAGGCGACGGTCTTCAGCCGCAGGAACATCAGCGCGCGCACCACCTCGCGCTCGACGCGCGGGCCCATGCCGGCGGCGTGCGAGCGGACGATGTTGCGCTGCAGCTGGGCGCGGAGCTCCTGGCTGATGTGCCGGGTGGCCAGCGCGCCGAATCCGGTGGAGACGCCGTACACGGGCTCGGGCTTCGCGGCGAGCGCGTCGACGACGGCCCGGGACGCGGCGAGCGCCTCCACGGCTTCGGCCGACAGCTCGACGCGGGCGTCGTGACGGGCGACGTCGATGACGTCCTGCGCGGTGGTGCCGGAGGGTCCGAGGACGACAGAGTGCATATCCATATTCAGCAGCCTACGGACTGAATCCCAACGTGTCACTAGTCATCTGCGTGACGGCCCCTTACGCGGCGGGACGGCACCCCCGGGCGGTGCCGGGGCGGCCTGCCGGGCGGGGTGCCGGAGCGGCGGCGCCAGACGCGGGCCGCGGCCGGGTGCCCGGCCCGGCCCGGCGTGGCGTCCTCACACCGGTGGGGCGTCGCGGAAGCGGCGGCGGTCGCGGCCGCCCGGAGGGGCGTCGGCGAGGGCGATGACGCTACCGTCGCGCCCGGCCACCACCGGCTTCGAGGAGCGCGCGGCCTTCGCCTGGTACTGCGCCGCGTCCGCGAGCCGGAAGAGCCGGCGCGCCGACTTCAGCGGACCGATCGGGTCACCCGTGGAGGCCACCCCGCACGCCACCCCCTCACCGAGCTCCAGCTCCCCGGCCCGTACGCACAGCTCGTCCGCGACCGCCACCACCTCGTCGGCCGTCGGGCCCACCGACAGGAGGCAGAACTCGTCGCCGCCCAGACGCGCCGACAGCGCCCCCGGCAGCATCGCCCCGCACCGCGAGAGCACCGAGCCGAACCGTTCCAGCAGCCGGTCGCCGACCGCGTGTCCATGGGTGTCGTTCACCCGCTTCAGACCGTTCAGATCGCACACCACCAGGCTGACGACGGAGCCGTCCGCGCGGTAGCGCTCGACCGCCTCGTCGAGCCGGGTGTCGACCGCGCGCCGGTTCGCCAGGCCGGTCAGCGGGTCGGTGAAGGCGAGTTTCCGTACCTCCTCCAGGCGCTCGGCCTGCGCGATCCCGGCCGCCACCACGGCGGCGAGGACCGCCGCGAAGTCGGCGTCGTCGCGGTCGAAGGGGGGCGCCCCTGCCGGGCGCGCCACATACAGCTCGCCCCAGGCCCGGCCGTGCAGGATCACCGGCGCGACGACGCAGCAGCCGCGGCCGCGTCTGCGCAGCCCGGCGACCCGGCCGGTCACGACGTGGTCGTCCGCCGTCTCCACCCAGGCGTCCGGCTCCCCGCCACCGGCCCACCGGGCGTGCAGGAACTCGGTGATCTCGGGGAACTGGTGGACCGGATAGGTCTCGGCGTCCGGGAACTCCTCCTCGCCGAGCGCCCGCTCCCCGGCGTTCACCAGCACCTTCAACCGGCCGTGATCACGCTCCCAGACGGACAGCGCGGCGAAGCTGCCGCCGAGCCCGTCGCGGGCGCCCAGCGCCGCCGCCCGCCAGAACTCGCGCGGGGTGTGCGCCGCCGCCATCGCCTGCGCCAGCGCCACCACGGCCCGCAGCCGCACGTCCTCTCCCATTTCTACAGCTTAGGGACGTTTGGCCTGTTTTCACTGGTGGAGCGTCACGGAAAGTCACCTCAGCGACCGGCGGCCGGCTCTCCCCGCGCCTGCCCGGCGCCGGCGGGTCTCACTCGCCGGGCCACTGCGGCTTCCGCTTCTCGTTGAAGGCGGCCACGCCCTCCGCCCGGTCGCCGGAGAAGGCCACGGACCGCCACGCCGCGTCCTCGACCTCCAGGCCGGCCCGCAGATCGAGACCGTGCCCGAGCCGCATCGCCCGCTTGGCGGCCCGCAGGCCGACCGGGGAGTTCGCCGCGATCCGCCCGGCGAGCTCCAGCGCCGCCGTACGGGCGTCGTCCTCCAGGAGATCGACGAGGCCCAGCTCACGGGCCTCGGCCGCCTCCACCCGGCGCGCCGTGAAGACCAGCTCGGCGGCGCGCGCCGCGCCGACCCGGCGCGGGAGGAGCTGCGTACCGCCACCGCCGGGGATGACGCCCACGGAGACCTCGGGCAGACCGACGACGGCCGTCGCGTCGGCCACGATCACGTCGCAGGCCAGGGCCAGCTCGAAGCCACCGCCGAGGGCGAAGCCGTGCACCGCCGCGACGGTCGGCATGGGCAGTTCGAGGACCCCGGTGTAGGCGCCGCGCGCGGTGGGCCGCTGGCGGACGAGCTCGGCGTCCGTGAAGGAGTTGCGCTCCTTCAGGTCTGCGCCGACGCAGAAGGCCCGGTCGTTGGAGGAGGTCAGCACCGTCACCCGTACCGAGGCGTCGGCGGCGAGCGCGTCGCAGGCCGCACCGATGGAGCGGGCCATCTCGGAGGAGACGGCGTTCATGGCCTTGGGCCGGTCGAGGACCAGCTCGGCGACGTGCTCCGCCTTCCGGACCACGACGAACTCACCAAAGCGCTGCTCGGACTGGACCGACATGACCGCACACCCTCCCGGTTAACGACTGTTCACCGGGATCTTAGGGGCCTGCCCGGGTGACAGGGCCGGATGGGCTCTAACTCGGGCGGCGGCTCAGCTGCCAGGGCTCGACGACGCCGAGGCCGCGCACCGGGCGCTGCCACATCGGCTGGAGCGCGAAGCGGTACGCCGGGGGCTCCTCGCCCTCCTTCTCCGCGCGGGCCGCCTCCTCCGCCGCCTGGGTCTCCGAGACGGGCGCGTCCCCCGTCCTGGTGAGCTCCTCTGCAAGCGCCCCGTCGACCAGGACGGTGTCCTTGGGCGCTATCGAGGTGAGCCGGCTCGCCAGGTTCACGGTCGTGCCGAAGACATCGCCCATCCGGGTCGTGACGGTGCCGAAGGCGATGCCGACGCGCAGGGCGGGCATCGTCTCGTCGTGGCTGAGGGTCTCGATCAGCCGCAGCGCGATCTCGGCGGCGGTGCCGGCGTCGTCCGCCGCGTAGAGGACCTCGTCACCGAGGGTCTTGATCAGCCGCCCGCCGTGCGCGGCGACCAGGTCGGCGCAGGTCGTCTCGAAGGCCTCGACCAGCTCGCCGAGCTCCTCCTCCTCCAGGCGCCGGGTGAGCCGGGTGAAGCCGACGAGGTCCGCGAAGCCGACGGCGAGCCGCCGGTCGACCATCTCCTCGTCGTCGCCGGCCTGCACGACCCGGCCGGTGGCGGCCGCGAGCTGGCGGCGCCAGACGTAGATCAGAAACTCCTCCAGCTCGGGCAGGAGCAGCTCGACCAGCGGGTACGTGACCTCGGTGCGGGTCATCCCGGGTTCGGGCGGCTCGGTGAGGCCCTCCAGGAACGAGTCGATCTGCCACTCGGCCAGCCGCGCGGTGGTCTGGCCGGTGGAGCGGGCGACCTGCACGGCCATCGGCTCGCTGAGCAGTCCCGCCTCGACGAGACCGGCAAGGCGCCGCAGGGCGAGCACGTCGGCCTCGGTGAGCGCCTTGGCCTGCCCGATGTCGGCGAAGCCCATGGCGCGCCAGAAGCGTGAGGCGAGCTCCATGGAGACGCCGGCGGTGCGGGCGGCCTGGAAGGGGGTGTAGCGGCGCTCGGCGCCGAGGATGAGCTGTTCGAGGCGGATGGCGAGGGGGTTGTCGGTCGGCTCCGCCGTGTGGTCGACGACATGGTGGGGGGTGGGATACGTGGTCGGCTCGTCCCCGCCCGCGTTCTCGTCGTCGACGGTCACCGGCCGCCTCCTGCCCGTTCCCTGCCCACTGCCCTGCCGATCTGTCGCCTGGATCGCGCTCCACGATACGACAGGTGTGTGCCAGCTCACGCCGCGACGGTGCCCGCGACCTCCTTCGGAAGCACTGGCGCCCGTCTCTCCCCCGGGTCCGGTCCGGGGGAGAAACGCCTGCCCAGGCCCGCGCGGGCGGGGTGCGGTCCGTCAGTCGTCGGCACGCACGTGGACGATGTCGCCCGCCGAGACGGCCTCCGTGCCGCCGCCCTCCGTGGCGACCACCAGGCGGCCGTCGCCGTCCAGCGCCACCGCCTCGCCCTCCAGCATCCGCTCGCCGGGAAGCTCGGCCCGCACCCGGCGGCCCAGGGTGGCGCACCCGGCCGCGTACGCCGCCTGGAGCCCGCAGAGCTCGGGGTCTCCCTCCTCCCGCACCCAGTCCCGGTACCACTGCTCCATGGAGCGCAGGACGGACCGCAGCAGCGTGTCGCGGTCGGTCGAGACGGCGTTCGCGAGCAGCAGGGAACCGGCCGCGGGGACCGGCAGCTCGTCATCGCGCAGGGTGACGTTGATGCCGAGGCCGACGACGACGCCGTCCTCGCCCGACCGCTCGGCGAGGATGCCACCGGCCTTGCGTTCCTCGCCGCCGACGGAAACCAGCAGGTCGTTGGGCCACTTGAGGGACATGTCCACGCCGCCGGCCTTGGCGAGGCCGGTCGCGGCGGCGACGCCGGTCAGCAGCGGCAGCCAGCCCCAGCGGTGCACCGGCACGGCGGGCTTGAACAGGACGGACAGGAAGAGCCCGGACCGGGCGGGCGCCACCCAGTTGCGGTCGAGGCGGCCGCGCCCGGCGGTCTGCTCCTCGGCGATCAGGACCGCCCCCTCCGGCAGGACGCCGGCGCGGGCGGCCAGGTCGGAGTTGGTGGAGCCGGTGGTGGTGACCACGTCGAGCGAGGTCCACAGGCCGTCGGGGTGCAGGAGCGCGCGGCGCAGCGCGGGGACGTTGAGCGGGGGCCGGTCCAGGTCGGACCAGGGGCCTCCTGAGCCATGTGAAGACGTCATGCAAGGCAGCGTAGGTGTGGCAAACACCGCAGTGCCGAACCGTATCGGCGTCGATACGCTACGGATCAGTAGGCCATCACTAGCCCATTCGTACTCATCGAACCCCCGTGACCAGGCAGGGAGCCGCATCCCGATGTCCGAGCCGGTAGAGCCGCAAGAGATCGACATTCACACGACCGCGGGCAAGATCGCGGATCTGCAGCGCCGGATTGACGAGGCCACCCATGCCGGCTCCGCGCGCGCCGTGGAGAAGCAGCACGCGAAGGGGAAGCTGACCGCGCGCGAGCGGATCGAGCTGCTGCTCGACGAAGGCTCGTTCGTCGAGCTGGACGAGCTGGCCCGGCACCGCTCGACCAATTTCGGTCTGGAGAACAACCGCCCGTACGGCGACGGTGTCGTCACGGGTTACGGCACGGTCGACGGCCGTCCCGTCGCCGTCTTCTCGCAGGACTTCACGGTCTTCGGCGGCGCC
The DNA here is from genome assembly GCF_044764755.1 of Streptomyces sp. NPDC093600. Lineage (NCBI taxonomy): Bacteria > Bacillati > Actinomycetota > Actinomycetes > Kitasatosporales > Streptomycetaceae > Streptomyces > Streptomyces sp. NPDC093600. The sequence goes on along the minus strand of NZ_JBIWIU010000001.1, from coordinate 643,615 downwards.
CTGGGCGAGACCTTCGGCCAGAAGATCATCAAGGTGATGGACTTCGCGCTGAAGACCGGCTGCCCGGTCATCGGCATCAACGACTCCGGCGGCGCCCGTATCCAGGAGGGCGTCAGCGCGCTGGGCATGTACGGCGAGATCTTCCGCCGCAACACGCACGCCTCCGGTGTGATCCCGCAGATCTCGCTGGTCGTCGGCCCGTGCGCGGGCGGTGCGGTGTACTCCCCCGCGATCACCGACTTCACGGTGATGGTGGACCAGACCTCGCACATGTTCATCACCGGACCCGACGTCATCAAGACGGTGACCGGCGAGGACGTCGGTTTCGAGGAGCTGGGCGGCGCCCGGACGCACAACACCACGTCGGGTGTCGCACACCACATGGCGGGCGACGAGAAGGACGCGATCGAGTACGTCAAGTCCCTGCTGTCGTACCTGCCGTCGAACAACCTCTCCGAGCCGCCGGCCTTCCCCGAGGTCGCCGAGACCGAGGTGAACGACGAGGACCGCGAGCTGGACGTGCTGATCCCGGACTCCGCGAACCAGCCGTACGACATGCACCGGATCATCGAGCACGTCCTGGACGACGGCGAGTTCCTGGAGACCCAGCCGCTGTTCGCGCCGAACATCGTCACCGGCTTCGGCCGCGTGGAGGGCTTCCCGGTCGGCATCGTCGCCAACCAGCCGATGCAGTTCGCCGGCTGCCTGGACATCAACGCGAGCGAGAAGGCCGCGCGGTTCGTCCGTACCTGCGACGCGTTCAACGTCCCGGTCATCACCTTCGTCGACGTGCCGGGCTTCCTGCCGGGCGTGGACCAGGAGTACGGCGGCATCATCCGCCGGGGCGCGAAGCTGATCTACGCGTACGCCGAGGCGACCGTCCCGCTGATCACCGTCATCACGCGCAAGGCGTTCGGCGGCGCGTACGACGTCATGGGCTCCAAGCACCTGGGCGCGGACCTCAACCTGGCCTGGCCGACCGCGCAGATCGCGGTGATGGGCGCGCAGGGCGCGGTGAACATCCTGCACCGCCGCACGATCGCCGCGGCGGAGGACCAGGACGCGGAGCGCGCACGCCTGATCCAGGAGTACGAGGACACGCTGCTCAACCCGTACACGGCGGCCGAGCGCGGCTACATCGACGGTGTGATCATGCCGTCGGACACCCGTCCGCAGATCGTGAAGGGTCTGCGTCAGCTGCGCACGAAGCGGGAATCCCTGCCTCCGAAGAAGCACGGCAACATCCCCCTCTAGACCCGCAAGGAGCCGCTGTGATCAAGGTCGTTCGAGGCAATCCGACCCCGGAGGAGCTGGCCGCCGCACTGGCGGTGGTCCAGGCGCGGGCCGCCGCGACGGCGGCGGCGTCCGCCGCCGAGGGCGGCCCGGCGGTTCCGCAGGGCTGGTCGGACCCGTCGCGGATCGCCCGCGGCGTACGGCACCAGCCGGGCCCGCGCTCGTGGGCGCGCTCCTACTGGCCCGTCTGACACGGAAACAGGAAGACACGGGGACACGTACACACGCGAGAAGGCCGGACCTCTTGTGCGGGAGGTCCGGCCTTCGCGCGTCCGGGTTCAGACCAGGGGTGCGACCGCCTCGGCCATCAGGCGGTAGCCGGCGTCATCGGGGTGCAGCCGGTCCTCGTACGCGTAGGCGGGGTTCAGCGCCTGGGCGTCGCCGGGGTCGGCGAGGAGCGTCGCGAAGTCGACGACCGCGTCGAACTCACCGGAGGTACGGATCCAGTGGTTGACCTCGGCGCTGGTCCGTTCGGCCGTCGGGCCCCAGTGGCTGGTGCCCTTGAAGGGCAGCAGCGTCGCGCCGACGACCCGTATCCCCCGGTCGTGGGCCGCGTCGGTCAACTCGCGGTAGGCGGCGATGATCTCGGCGGAGGAGACGACGGGTGAGGGCTTGTAGGTGGGCTGGGGGTCGGGCTTGAGCGCCGCCTCGCTGAAGCCGATGTCGTTGAGCCCCTGCAGCAGGACGACGGTGGAGACGCCGGGCTGGTCGAGGGCGTCGCGGCGGAAGCGGGCGGTGGAGCGTTCGCCGTACCAGGCCGAGTCGTTGAGGAGCAGGTTGCCGCCGATGCCCGCGTTGACGACGGGCCGGTCGACGCGTTCGGCAAGGGCGTCGGAGTAGCGGCGGTCGGCGTTCGGGGTGGAGCCGAAGCCGTCGGTGATGGAGTCGCCGAACAGCACCACGCCGCCGCGGCGGGGCGGGGTGCCGCCGCTCACCTCGACCCCGCTGAGGTAGTACCAGGACTGGGTGCGGGCGGTGAACGCCCGCCCGTCGACGTCGGCGCGGTGGTCGCCCTCGGCCCGGTAGGTGTCGGCCCATGCCTGGGAGTGGAAGGTGGCGGGTCCGGTCGTCCCGGCGAGATAGAGGGTGACCGTGACCGACTCCAGGCGCCGCAGGTCCAGGGCGGCGGGATCGCTGCGCAGTTCGCCGTGGGCGGGGACGGTCGCGGACCGCTTCCCGCCGAAGGTGAGGTGGCGGACGGAGCCCGGTTCGACGGCGGCGCCGGTGCCGGTACGGGCTAGGGTGGCGCCGGTGACGGAGAGCGGCGAGGTCCCGTACGCGTTGGAGAGCCGGATACGGGCCCGGTCGCCGTCCTCGGTGAGACGGACGACCTGGCGGACGGTCTGGCGCGAGAAGCCCTCCTGGGACCAGTTGGGGGTGAACCCGGTGGCGGGGAGCTGGGGTGCGGCGCCCCAGGCGGCATACCACCTGGGGGCGGGGGCGGGGCCGGCGCCGGCCTGGGTGCCGGAGAGGAGGGTGAGGCCGAGCGCGGTGGCGAGCAGGGGTGCGACGAGCTTCTTCATGACACGACCCTTCCGAGGCGTTAACGGGAACGAAGTTTCGTTAACATGTGGCAGGACCGTAGCAGACTCGGAGGCACTAATGGAACAGCAGACCCGTTTGGGCAGGGGTGACGTGGACAGCACGCCGGGTTCCGTCCGTCCGGGCGGCCGTACGGCCAAGGTCCGCGCGGCCGTCCTGGAAGCGACCGAGGACGCGCTCGCGAGCACCGGCTTCCACGCGCTGAACATGGACCGGATCGCCGCGAGCGCGGGCGTCGGCAAGACCACCGTCTACCGCCGTTGGGGCTCCCCCGTCGGCCTCGTCGCCGACCTCCTGCGCGACATGGCGGACCGGTCCCTGCCCGCCGCCGACACCGGCACCCTCGCCGGTGACCTGCGCGCCAACGCCGAACTCGTACGCGAGACCCTCACCGATCCCCGGATGGGCGCCGTCTTCCGCGCGGTCATCGCCGCCGCGGCCTGCGACGAGGAGTGCGCCGCCGCCCTGAACGGCTTCTACCGCGCCCGCCTGGAGGAGTGGGCCCCGGTGGTGGACCGGGCCGCGGCGCGCGGCGAGGTCCCGGCCGGCACGGACGGCCTCGAACTGCTCCGCGCGGTCTCGGCCCCGCTCTACTACCGCTTCATGGTCACGCGCGAGCCACTGGGCCCGCGGGACGCGGAACGGGCGGTGGAGGCGGCCCTGGCGGCGGCCGGTGGCGGAGTGTTCACCCGCCGGTGAGTAGTCCGTCGGCACCGGGACGCTTGAGTACGCGTACTCAGGCGCCCGGGCCGTCCCGCCCGCAGGATCGGAAGCATGCTCTGGTCCGACCCGAAGAACGAGCCGCCGAAGGAGATGCGCGAGACGCAGGCCATGCTGCGCCGCGCGTCCATCCTGCTGGCCCTGGCGATGCTGGTGGCGATGTTCGCGGCCGGCCTGCACTGAGACGCGCCGCCTGACGGCCCGGTACTGGCTACGCTGCCTCCATGACTGCTGATCGCCGCCGTGTCGTGCTCGCCTCCGCCTCGCCCGCCCGTCTGGGACTGCTGCGCCAGGCCGGACTCGCTCCCGAGGTCATCGTGAGCGGCGTCGACGAGGACAAGGTGCACGCCCCGACCCCCGCCGAACTCGCCCTCGCCCTCGCCGAGGCGAAGGCCGCCCACGTCGCCGCCCGCCCCGAGGCGTTCGGCGCCCTGGTCATCGGCTGCGACTCGGTCCTGGAGCTCGACAAGCAGGCCCTCGGCAAGCCGGCCGACGCCGAGGAGGCCACGGCGCGCTGGAAGGCGATGCGGGGCCGGGTCGGCATCCTCCAGACGGGCCACTGCGTCTACGACACCGCCGCCAAGCGCTACGAGTCCGCGACCGCCTCCACCCTCGTCCGCTTCGGCGAGCCGACCGACGAGGAGATCGCCGCCTACGTCGCCAGCGGTGAACCCCTGCACGTGGCGGGCGCGTTCACCCTGGACGGCCGCTCGGCCCCCTTCATCGACGGCATCGACGGGGACCCGGGCAACGTGATCGGCCTCTCGCTTCCGCTGCTGCGCACCCTGCTCGGCAAGCTCGGGGTGTCGATCACCGACCTGTGGACCTGAGCGGGGTCACGCGGGCGCCGGAGCCTCCTCCGCGACCGGGTCCCCGGCGCCCTTCCCGTACGCCACCAGCGTCAGCACGATCAGGCTCAGCACCAGCATCATGAACGCGAAGGCGCCCCACCCGATCAGCCCGACCGTCACCGCGCCCAGCAGCCCGTGCACCACCGCGCAGCCGATGAGCAGGCCCCGGCCCGCGCGGCCGGGGCGGCGGTCGCGGATGCCCGCCAGGGCGGCCACCAGGGAGCACAGTCCCAGCAGGATGCCCGACACGATGCCGAGGGCCCATGTGCCCGTCACCATCGCGCCCGGGTCGAGGCCGTCGAGCGACATCGACTGGATCTCCACGAACCTCGCCATCACGGCGTTGAGGACGACGATCCCCGGCGCCTCCAGGAGGAGCACCGCCGCCGTCACGAGCGCTATCGGTCTGCGGGCCACGTGGGCCACCCCCTGAGTACGGCTGTTACCTGCAGTACGGACGATGGCGCGAAGGCTACTGACTGGTAAACCTCTCGACAAGGGTCGGCGCGGGCGCGGCCGGTGGCAAAGAATCATTGAGCCATTCGTAGGGACTCGACAAAGAAACCCGTTCGGCGACTGGTCGTCGGAACAGAGACCTGCGCCACACCTCGGAGCTACTGTGCCGTAAAGGAACCCTGCGTACCGTGGTACGACAAGGGATTTCACGACCCCGAACGCCTCGTATCACGCTCCGTGTGGGCAAGCTCACCACTGGGGACGGGTCGAAAGGCCGTGTCGGCAGTCCCTAAACTCAGCTTGTTTCAAGGAGGGAGCCATCGTGCGCAAGGTGCTCATCGCCAACCGTGGCGAAATCGCTGTCCGCGTCGCCCGGGCGTGCCGGGATGCCGGGATCGCGAGCGTAGCCGTCTACGCCGATCCGGACCGGGACGCTCTGCATGTCCGCGCGGCCGACGAGGCGTTCGCTCTGGGCGGTGACACCCCGGCCGCCAGCTATCTGGACATGGCCAAGGTGCTGCAGGCGGCCAAGGACTCGGGGGCGGACGCCATCCACCCCGGTTACGGCTTCCTCTCCGAGAACGCGGAGTTCGCCCAGGCCGTGATCGACGCCGGTCTGACCTGGATCGGCCCGCCGCCGCAGGCCATCCGCGACCTGGGTGACAAGGTGGCGGCCCGTCACATCGCCCAGCGCGCGGGCGCCCCGCTCGTCGCGGGCACCCCCGACCCGGTCTCGGGCGCGGACGAGGTCGTCGCCTTCGCCGAGGAGCACGGTCTGCCGATCGCGATCAAGGCCGCTTTCGGCGGTGGCGGTCGCGGCCTGAAGGTCGCCCGCACCCTCGAAGAGGTGCCGGAGCTGTACGACTCCGCCGTCCGCGAGGCGGTCGCCGCCTTCGGTCGCGGCGAGTGCTTCGTCGAGCGCTACCTCGACAAGCCGCGCCACGTGGAGACCCAGTGCCTGGCCGACACCCACGGCAACGTGGTCGTCGTCTCCACCCGTGACTGCTCCCTCCAGCGCCGCCACCAGAAGCTGGTCGAGGAGGCCCCCGCGCCGTTCCTCTCGGAGGAGCAGAACGCCCAGCTGTACGCGGCGTCCAAGGCCATCCTGAAGGAGGCCGGCTACGTCGGCGCCGGCACGGTGGAGTTCCTCGTCGGCGTCGACGGCACGATCTCCTTCCTGGAGGTCAACACCCGCCTCCAGGTCGAGCACCCGGTCACCGAAGAGGTCACCGGCATCGACCTGGTCCGCGAGATGTTCCGTATCGCCGACGGCGAGGAGCTCGGTTACGGCGACCCGGCGGTGCGCGGTCACTCCTTCGAGTTCCGTATCAACGGCGAGGACCCGGGCCGCAACTTCCTGCCCGCCCCCGGCACCGTCACCGCCTTCCAGGCGCCCAGCGGGCCCGGCGTCCGCCTCGACGCCGGTGTCGAGGCCGGTTCGGTCATCGGCCCCGCCTGGGACTCGCTGCTCGCCAAGCTGATCGTCACGGGCGCCACCCGCGAGCAGGCGTTGCAGCGCGCCGCCCGCGCGCTCGCGGAGTTCAAGGTGGAGGGCATGGCCACGGCCATCCCGTTCCACCAGGCCGTCGTGGTCGACCCGGCGTTCACCGCGGACCCGTTCCGGATCCACACCCGCTGGATCGAGACGGAGTTCGTCAACGAGATCAAGCCGTTCGCCCCGGCCGGCGCCGAGACCGACGAGGACGAGAGCGGTCGCGAGACGATCGTCGTCGAGGTCGGCGGCAAGCGCCTTGAGGTCTCCCTGCCGTCCTCCCTCGGCATGAGCCTGGCCCGCACCGGCCTGGCGGCGGGTGCCAAGCCGAAGCGCCGGGCGGCGAAGAAGTCGGGCCCGACCGCCTCGGGTGACACCCTCGCCTCCCCGATGCAGGGCACCATCGTGAAGGTGGCCGTCGAGGAGGGCCAGGAGGTCAAGGAGGGCGATCTGATCGTCGTCCTGGAGGCCATGAAGATGGAGCAGCCTCTCAACGCGCACCGCTCCGGTACGGTCAAGGGCCTGTCCGCCGAGATCGGCGCGTCCGTCACCTCCGGCGCCCCGATCTGCGAGATCAAGGACTGATCCCGCTCACCGGTACGGTACGAAGGGCCCGCAGGCGCAACGCCTGCGGGCCCTTCGTCGACATGGACCGCCTATCGAGAGGGAGACTGGGCTGATGCGTGCCGACGCGCGCCGCAACCACGAACGGCTGCTCGCCGAGGCCCGTGCCGCGTTCGCGGAACACGGCACGGACGCCTCCCTTGAGGACGTCGCCCGGCGTGCGGGCGTCGGGATCGGCACCCTCTACCGGCACTTCCCGAGCCGCGACGCCCTGATGAACGCGGTCTTCCAGGAGGCGCTGGCGGCACTCCTCCAGCGCTCCCGCGAGCTCGCCGGGGCCGAGGAGCCGTGCCGGGCGCTCGTGGAGTGGCTGCGCGCCCTGGTCACCCACGCGGGTGAGTACCGGGGCCTCGCGCGTGCGCTGATGTCGGCTTCGTACGACGAGACGTCGGCGCTCTCGCAGTGCAGCGTTCCGCTGCGCGCCGCCGGTGAGCGTCTGCTCGACCGGGCCCGGGAGGCGGGAGCGGTCCGTGACGACGTGTCGATCGGTGATCTGATGCAGCTCACCAACGCGATCGCCCTCGCCGCCGAACAGTCCCCGGACGACGAGGGCTTGGCGGACCGGCTTTTGACGCTGACCTTGCGGGGCCTCAAGCGCTGAGGCCCCGGAGGCCGGCGGCGGCGTCGCATGTCCGCTCAGGCCCCGGAGGCCGGCGGCGCCACTCGTCCGCTCAGGCCCCCGAGTTCAGCGGCGGCGCAGGTCAGCGGCGGCGCATGTCCGCGACGCGCGCGGTCCGTTCCGGTGCGAGCGGTTCGGCGGCCATCGCGGCGGCCACGCCGCGGAACTGTCCGGACGGGTGTCTGCCGCCGCGCTGACCGGGGAGGGGCACGTCACGGCGCGGGCGGCCGCCCGGGGGGACCGGGTCACCACCCGTGCCCGCACCCGCGCCCGTACCGGCCACGGCGATCTGGACGCCCTGGTCGGCCAGCGCCTGGAGCTCCGTCGCGGCCCGGTCGTCGTGCGCGGGGGGCTCGTCCGTGACGAGCCGTGTGATCACATCCGTCGGCACCGTCTGGAACATGGTGTCGGTGCCCAGCTTGGTGTGGTCGGCGAGGACCACCACCTCCGCCGCCGCCTGCACCAGCGCCCGGTCCACGCTCGCCGAGAGCATGTTGGACGTGGACAGACCGCGCTCGGCGGTCAGCCCGCTGCCCGACAGGAAGGCGCGGGAGACCCGGAGCCCCTGGAGGGACTGCTCGGCCCCGCTGCCCACCAGCGCGTAGTTGGAGCCGCGCAGCGTGCCGCCGGTCATGACGACCTCGACCCGGTTGGCGTGGGCGAGCGCCTGGGCGACGAGCAGGGAGTTGGTGACCACGGTCAGACCGGGCACGCGGGCGAGCCGGCGGGCCAGCTCCTGCGTGGTCGTCCCGGCGCCGACGACGATGGCCTCGCCCTCCTCGACGAGGCTCGCGGCGACGTCGGCGATCGCCGTCTTCTCCGCGGTCGCGAGATGGGACTTTTGCGGGAAGCCGGACTCTCGCGTGAACCCGCCCGGCAGTACCGCACCGCCGTGCCGGCGGTCGAGGAGTCCTTCTGCCTCCAGTGCCCGCACGTCTCGCCGTACGGTCACTTCTGAGGTCTGGACGACGCGGGCGAGCTCACGGAGCGACACGGCCCCGTTGGCGCGCACCATTTCGAGGATCAACTGACGACGTTCTGCAGCGAACACGAAACTGACAGTAACCTGAGCGGCAGATACTTTTCAGCACTATGCGGCGAATTGCAGAAGTTGCACACAGACGGGGCCTCCAAGTGATAAGGGAGGCCCCGTCGTTGTTTGCTCCATGCCCCTGCTTGCCGGGGGTTGTCCGGATCTCCCGGGGCGCGAGGGCGTCCCGGGGCGGGCGCTAGCTCTCGCCGCCGGTCTTTCGGTTGTGCAACTGCCGTGCCACTTCCGCGATCGAGCCCGACAGGGAGGGGTACACGGTGAACGCGTTCGCGATCTGTTCGACCGTCAGATTGTTGTCGACCGCGATCGAGATCGGGTGGATCAGCTCGCTCGCCTTCGGGGCGACGACACAGCCGCCGACCACGATCCCCGTGCCCGGGCGGCAGAAGATCTTGACGAAACCGTCCCGGATGCCCTGCATCTTCGCGCGGGGGTTGCGCAGCAGCGGCAGCTTGACGACCCGGGCGTCGATCTTGCCCGCGTCCACGTCCGCCTGGGTGTAGCCGACGGTCGCGATCTCCGGGTCGGTGAAGACGTTCGAGGAGACCGTCTTCAGGTTCAGCGGGGCCACCGCGTCGCCGAGGAAGTGGTACATCGCGATCCGGCCCTGCATCGCCGCCACCGAGGCGAGCGCGAAGACGCCGGTGACGTCACCGGCGGCGTAGACGCCCGGGGCGGAGGTGCGGGAGACCTTGTCGGTCCAGATGTGCCCGGAGTCCTTCAGCCGGACCCCGGCCTCCTCCAGGCCCATGCCGGCCGAGTTCGGGATCGCGCCGACCGCCATCAGGCAGTGCGTACCGGAGATGACCCGGCCGTCGGCGAGGGTGACCTCGACGCGCTCGCCCACGCGCTTGACGGACTCGGCGCGCGAGCGGGCCATGACGTTCATGCCGCGGCGGCGGAAGACCTCCTCCAGGACGGCGGCTGCGTCCGGGTCCTCGCCGGGCAGCACGCGGTCGCGAGAGGAGACGAGGGTGACCCGGGAGCCGAGGGCCTGGTAGGCGCCGGCGAACTCGGCACCGGTCACACCGGAGCCGACCACGATGAGCTCCTCGGGGAGCTCCTTGAGGTCGTAGACCTGGGTCCAGTTCAGGATCCGCTCGCCGTCGGGCTGCGCGTCGGGGAGCTCGCGCGGGTGCCCGCCGGTCGCGATCAGCACGGCGTCGGCGGTCAGCGACTCCTCGGAGCCGTCGGCGGCCGTCACGATCACCTGGCGCGAGCCGTCCACGGCCTGGCGGCCCGACAGCCGGCCCCGGCCGCGCAGCACGCGGGCGCCCGCCCGGGTGACGGAGGCCGTGATGTCGTGGGACTGGGCGAGCGCGAGGCGCTTCACCCGCCGGTTCACCTTGCCGAGGTCGACGCCGACGACGCGGGCGGCCTGCTCCACGTGCGGGGTGTCGTCGGCCACGATGATGCCCAGCTCCTCGTACGAGGAGTCGAAGGTGGTCATCACCTCGGCCGTCGCGATGAGGGTCTTCGAGGGGACGCAGTCGGTCAGGACGGACGCGCCGCCGAGGCCGTCGGTGTCGACGACGGTCACCTCCGCGCCGAGTTGGGCGCCCACGAGGGCCGCCTCGTATCCGCCGGGTCCGCCGCCGATGATCACGATCCGGGTCACTGGGATCTACGCCTCGCGCTCTCGTTCTGCCGGGGGGTCCCCCGCTGGGCTGCAGTGCGTACGCCATTGTCCCGCACGCTTCAAGTGCGTACCCCATTGTCCCGTACGCCCGGGGCGGCCACTCGTCGGGGCCTCCGTACGGCCCCGACACGGACTTCCGCGATCACCCCTTCCCCTCCCGTACCCTCGATCCCATGTCGCTCTACGCCGCGTACGCCGGCAACCTCGACGCGCGGCTCATGACCCGCCGCGCCCCGCACTCCCCGCTGCGCGGCACCGGCTGGCTCAACGGCTGGCGGCTGACCTTCGGCGGTGAGCAGATGGGCTGGGAGGGGGCGCTGGCCACGATCGTGGAGGCACCGCGTTCCCAGGTGTTCGTCGCGCTGTACGACATCGCGCCGATGGACGAGGACTCCATGGACCGCTGGGAGGGTGTCGGCCTGGACATCTACCGGCGGATGCGGGTGCGGGTGCACACCCTGGACGGCGAGGAGCCGGCCTGGGTGTACGTCCTCAACGCGTACGAGGGCGGCCTGCCGTCCGCCCGCTACCTCGGCGAGATCGCGGACGCGGCCGAGTCGGCGGGCGCGCCGCACGACTATGTGATGGAGCTGCGCAAGCGCCCCTGCTGAGGCGTCCCGCGTCCCGGGGAACGTACGCCCGCGTGGCCGGATCGGCTCGGCGGAACGTCTTGCGCGCGGCCAGCCGGGCCTTTTGTCGGAAACGACAAGACAACGATCGCATGTCCGTCAGCATCGTCATCTACGCGCGTAGGGATTCTCGGGCTACGCTTCTGCGCGTATGAAATCCGTCCGGGGCCTTCCTCGGACACCCCCTCCCCGAGGCGAGAGAGTCAGTGAACGCAACTGCCACCCCGTACGAGGCCGCCGAGGCCGCTGCCGCGCGCCTTCGCGAGCTGACCGGCACCGAGAACCACGACGTCGCCCTGGTGATGGGTTCCGGCTGGGCGCCGGCCGTCGACGCGCTCGGAGCGCCGGAGGCCGAGTTCCCGGTCACCGAGCTGCCCGGCTTCCCGCCCCCGGCCGTCGAGGGCCACGGCGGCAAGGTCCGTTCGTACAAGATCGGCGAGAAGCGGGTGCTGGTCTTCCTCGGCCGCACGCACTTCTACGAGGGCCGGGGCGTCGCCTCCGTCGCCCACGGTGTGCGCACCGCCGTCGCCGCCGGCTGCAAGACGGTCGTGCTGACCAACGGCTGCGGCGGTCTGCGCGAGGGCATGCGCCCCGGCCAGCCGGTCCTGATCAGCGACCACATCAACCTGACGGCCGCCTCGCCGATCGTCGGCGCGAACTTCGTGGACCTCACCGACCTGTACTCGCCGCGGCTGCGCGCGCTGTGCAAGGAGGTCGACGAGACCCTCGAAGAGGGCGTCTACGTGCAGTTCCCCGGCCCGCACTACGAGACCCCGGCCGAGATCAACATGGTCCGCGTCCTGGGCGGCGACCTGGTCGGCATGTCCACCGTCCTCGAGGCCATCGCGGCCCGCGAGGCCGGCGCCGAGGTCCTCGGCATCTCCCTGGTGACCAACCTGGCGGCGGGCCTGTCGGGTGAGCCGCTGAACCACGAGGAGGTCCTCCAGGCGGGCCGCGACTCGGCCGCGCGCATGGGCGAGCTGCTCACCCGGGTGCTCGACCGGATCTGACGGCCGCCATTCGGCGCCACCGGGGTACGGGTACGAGCGAGGCGGGCGAAGGGGCGCGAGCGGCGACGGCCGCCGGGCCCCGGAGGCGCGCCGGCAGAGCGCGTACCCGTACCCCGCACGTGTAAGACAGCAGCAGAGAGGCACACACCGTGACGCAGGACCTCATCGCCCGGGCCGAGGCGTGGCTCGCCGAGGACCCCGACAGCGAGACCCGCGAGGAGCTCGCCCAGCTCATCGAGGCCGGTGAGAGCGAGGAGCTCGCCGCCCGGTTCAGCGGCACGCTGCAGTTCGGTACGGCCGGGCTGCGCGGCGAGCTGGGCGCCGGGCCCATGCGGATGAACCGTTCCGTCGTCATCCGGGCCGCCGCCGGTCTCGCCGCGTACCTCAAGGCCAAGGGGCAGGCGGGCGGGCTTGTCGTCATCGGCTACGACGCCCGCTACAAGTCGGCGGACTTCGCCCGGGACACCGCCGCGGTGATGACCGGAGCCGGACTGCGCGCCGCCCTGCTCCCCCGCCCGCTGCCGACGCCCGTCCTCGCCTTCGCCATAAGGCATCTGGGCGCCGTCGCGGGCGTCGAGGTGACCGCGAGCCACAACCCGCCGCGGGACAACGGCTACAAGGTCTACCTCGGCGACGGCTCGCAGATCGTGCCGCCGGCCGACGCGGAGATCGCCGCCGAGATCGACGCGGTCCGCTCGCTGCACAACGTGCCCCGCCCGTCGCAGGGCTGGGAGACCCTGGGCGACGAGGTCCTCGATGCCTATCTGGCCCGTACCGACGCCGTCCTGACCCCGGGCTCGCCCCGTACCGTGCGGACCGTCTACACCGCCATGCACGGCGTCGGCAAGGAGGTCCTGACGGCCGCCTTCGCCCGCGCCGGCTTCCCGGCGCCGGCGCTCGTCGTCGAGCAGGCCGAGCCGGACCCGGCGTTCCCGACGGTGGCGTTCCCGAACCCGGAGGAGCCGGGCGCGATGGACCTCGCCTTCCAGGCGGCCCGTGTCGTGGAGCCCGACATCGTCATCGCCAACGACCCGGACGCCGACCGCTGCGCGGTGGCGGTGCCGGACGGCACCGTCGAGGGCGGCTGGCGGATGCTGCGCGGCGACGAGGTGGGCGCGCTGCTCGCGGCGCACCTGGTCCACAAGGGGGCCCGGGGCGTCTTCGCCGAGTCGATCGTGTCGTCCTCGCTGCTCGGCCGGATCGCCGGGGCCGCCGGGGTCGGCCACGAGGAGACCCTGACCGGCTTCAAGTGGATCGCCCGCGTCGAGGGCCTGCGGTACGGCTACGAGGAGGCGCTGGGGTACTGCGTCGACCCCGAGGGCGTCCGCGACAAGGACGGCATCACGGCCGCGCTGGCCGTCGCCGAGCTGGCCTCGGAGCTGAAGGAGAAGGACCGGACGCTGACGGACCTCCTCGACGACCTGGCGGTGGCCCACGGGCTGCACGCGACCGACCAGCTGTCGGTGCGGGTGGAGGACCTGAGCATCATCGCGAACGCGATGAGCGCGCTGCGCGAGCGGCCGCCGGTGTCGCTGGCCGGGCTGACGGTCACCGAGGCCGAGGACCTGACGAAGGGCACGGAGACGCTGCCGCCGACGGACGGGCTGCGCTACTACCTGGACGGCGCGTACAAGGCGCGGGTCATCGTCCGCCCGAGCGGCACCGAGCCGAAGCTCAAGTGCTACCTGGAGGTCGTGGTCCCGGTCGGCGGCGCGAGCGAGCTGTCGTCGGCCCGCGCGAAGGGCGCGGAGATCCTCGCGGCGATCAAGCGGGACCTGGCGGACGCCGCGGGTCTCTGACCGCCGTCTCCGTACACGCCTGGGGCCCCTGTGGACAGGGGCCCCTCGGCGTGCGGTGGGTGTCCCGTACGAGTGAATTCGGTACGGCAACGGACCCAACGCGCGTCCCGCGGTCAGGTGGTCCGGGCCAGGGTGACCCGGTGTCCCGCCACCCACCGCCTGGAGCCGCCGTGCCCCCGGTCCTGACCGTCCGACCGACCGTCCCCGCCTCCCGGCGGCCCCCTTCCCCGCCCCGGGACGGCCTGCCGGAACGGGTGCGCGGCACTCTGCGGCACGCGGCCCCGGCGCTGCTGGGCTATCTGGCCGTACGGCTCGTGGGGCTGGCCGTGCTGGCCCGCTGGGCGCATCTGAAGGGCCACGGCGTCTGGCCGGAGCTCGCGGCGAGCTGGGACTCCCGCTGGTACCTCGGGATCGCGGAGCACGGGTACGGGCCGGTGGACAGCGCCTCCGGCGACCCGAGGAGCATGGCGTTCTTCCCGCTCTACCCGGCGCTGGTGAAGGCCCTCGCGGCCGTCACGCCCGGTTCGCGGGCCTCCGTCGGCCTGGTGCTCGCGGTGGTCTGCTCACTGGTCGCCGCCTGGGGGATCTTCGCGGTCGGCGACCGGCTCCACGGCCGCCGGGTGGGGACGGTCCTCGCGGTGCTGTGGGGCTCGCTGCCGGTCGCCGTCGTCCAGTGGATGGGGTACACGGAGTCGCTCTTCACGGCGCTCGCCGCGTGGGGGCTGTATGCGGCGCTCGACGGGCGCTGGGCGTGGGCGGCGGGGCTCTCCGTCGCGGCGGGGCTGACCCGCCCGACCGGGGTCGCGGTCGCGGCGGCGGTGATGGTCGCCGCTCTCCTCGCGGCCCGGCGCGGCAGCCGCCCGGCGCTGGCCGCCGCGCTCGTCGCGCCGCTGGGCTGGCTGGGCTACGTCGGATGGGTGGGGTGGCGCCTCGGCCGCTGGGACGGCTACTTCGCGGTGCAGAGGCTCTGGGGCAACGAGTGGGACGGTGGCGAGGTCACCCGCCTCGCACTGCGCACGCACCTCGTCTACAACCAGGACCCGCAGTTCTTCCTGGCGGTCGTGTCGGTGGTCCTGGTGGTGTCCGCTGGCCTGTACCTGCTCTGCCTCGCCGACCGACAGCCCCTGCCGCTGCTGGTCTTCGCGGGCGTGCTGCTCCTGGTGGTCCTGGGCAGCGGAGGCGTCTACTTCCCCCGCGCCCGCTTCCTCCTCCCGGCCTTCCCCCTGCTGCTCCCCCTGGCCCTCGCGATCACCCACGCCCGCCGCCACGTGGCGGCCCTGGCACTGACGACCGCGGCCCTGTCCTCGGCCTGGCTGGGCGGCCACATGCTCCTGGTCTGGTACGGGCCACCGTGACGCCGCCGGGGGGCCGGGCCCGGGGGGCGGCGGTCGAGGCGTCCGGGCCCGGCGGGCGGTCGGCCGAGGCGTCCGGCGGGACGCGTGGCCACGCAGGTGGGCGTGGTCTGCGACCGCCGCGTCCGGCGGGGCCCTCAGCGGGGACGTAGTCAGCGACACGCCCGTCCCACGAGGCGCTCGCCGAGCGGCTGGCGGGATCAGCGGCCCGCCGCATCCCGACCCGGCGCCGGCAGCCGCCGCGTCCCGCACGACGCGCGCCGAGCCCCTGGCGCGATCAGCCGCCCGCCGTACCCGCCCCGGTGTCCCCCAGCCGCCTCGCCCGGGCAGGACGCCCGCCCAGCAGGTGGCACGGTCAACGATCACCGCGCCCCGCGAGGCGCGCGCCGAGCACCTGCCGCGGTCGGCGGCCCGCCGCATACCGCCCGGTGTCCGGCAGCCGCCGCGTCCCGCGCTCAGCGGGTGGCCAGCAGCACCACGAGCAGGACCAGGCCCGCCGTCGCCGGTGCGATGATCTCGTATGCCCAGCGCACCTGGGGAGCGCCCTGGGCGCCGGGGCGGTCGGCGCAGCGTGCCGCGAGGTCGCGGAGGTCGGCGATCGTCTGGTCGGCCGGTGCCCGCAGGGCCCCGTCGGACACGCCGGCCGGGCGGCCCTGCGGCGCGCCCTGCGCGGCGTCGCGTGCCTGGCGGAGGGCCGCGCTCTTGCGCCGGCGCAGGGAGACGGGGATGGACCAGAGCTGGTACTTGTTCCCCTCCCGCGTGAAGACCTCACTGGAGTATCCGGCCCGGACGTCCGCGACCGCGGCCCACGGCAGCGTGATGTCGCGGAACGGGTTGCGGACCCGGAGCCGGTCCTCGTTGGCGAACACGGCGGGCCGGATCGTGAAGGCCGCGATGAGCGGCATCACGAGGAGCAGCGCCGCAAGCGCCAGCCACGGCGTCCGGCCCTCGCCGCGCACGATCGCGTCGCCGCAGAACCAGGCGCTGAGGCCGATCATCAGGACACCGCTCGTGATCCCGAGGGGCGAGCGGAAGACGCGGTCGGCGTAGGCGGGCTCGGCGGGCTCGGCGGGCGGCTGGGGGCTCGTCATGGGCCCGATTGTGCCTCAGCGCCTCCACGCGGGGTCCAGGCGGCTCGACCGGCCCCGGCCCCGGCCTGTGAGAGCCGTCACGGCGACACGTGCCGACCAGGGCGTTCACCCCCGTAACAGACCCGGCCCTGTACAGGTCGCTACGCGCGTAGATATGCTCGACTGGTGACCATGCCCACCACTGCACCCGCAGCACACGCATTCGCCGACGTGACCGCGTCCGACAGTGCGCTGCGCCGCTTCCTCCACGGGCTGCCCGGCGTCGACGCCGTCGGCCTGGAGGCGCGCGCCGCGTCCCTCGGCACCCGCTCGATCAAGACCACGGCCAAGGCGTACGCCATCGACCTGGCCATCTCGATGATCGACCTGACGACGCTCGAAGGCGCGGACACCCCGGGCAAGGTCCGGGCGCTCGCCGCCAAGGCCGTCAACCCCGATCCGACCGACCGTACGACCCCGACGACCGCCGCCGTCTGCGTCTACCCCGACATGGTGGCCACCGCCAAGGCCGCCCTCGCGGGCTCCGGCGTCAAGGTCGCCTCCGTCGCCACCGCCTTCCCGGCCGGGCGCGCCGCGCTCCCCGTGAAGCTCGCGGACACCGCCGACGCGATCGCCGCCGGCGCCGACGAGATCGACATGGTCATCGACCGTGGCGCCTTCCTCGCCGGCCACTATCTGGAGGTCTTCGAGCAGATCTCCGCCATCAAGGCCGCGTGCGGCGACAAGGCCCGCCTCAAGGTCATCTTCGAGACCGGCGAACTCTCCACGTACGACAACATCCGCCGCGCCTGCTGGCTCGGGATGATGGCGGGCGCGGACTTCATCAAGACCTCGACGGGCAAGGTCGCGGTCAACGCCACCCCGGCCAACACGCTGCTGATGCTGGAGGCCGTGCGCGACTTCCGCGCCCAGACCGGTGTCCAGATCGGCGTGAAGCCGGCCGGCGGCATCCGCAACACCAAGGACGCCGTCAAGTTCCTGGTGCTGGTCAACGAGACCGCGGGGCCGGACTGGCTGGACAACCACTGGTTCCGCTTCGGCGCCTCCAGCCTGCTCAACGACCTGCTCATGCAGCGTCAGAAGCTGGCGACCGGCCGCTACTCCGGCCCCGACTACGTCACGGTGGACTGATCGATCATGGCATCTGTATTCGAGTACGCACCGGCGCCCGAGTCGCGCTCGGTCGTGGACATCGCCCCGTCGTACGGCCTGTTCATCGACGGCGAGTTCGTCGAGGCGGCCGACGGCAAGGTCTTCAAGACCGTCTCGCCCTCCTCCGAGGAGGTCCTCTCCGAGGTCGCCCGTGCGGGCGCCGAGGACGTGGACCGCGCGGTGAAGGCGGCCCGCGCGGCGTTCGGCAAGTGGTCCGCGCTGCCCGGCTCCGAACGCGCCAAGTACCTCTTCCGTATCGCCCGGATCATCCAGGAGCGCAGCCGTGAGCTGGCCGTCCTGGAGACCCTGGACAACGGCAAGCCGATCAAGGAGACCCGCGACGCGGACCTCCCGCTGGTCGCCGCGCACTTCTTCTACTACGCGGGCTGGGCCGACAAGCTCGACCACGCCGGTTACGGTGCGAACCCGCGCCCGCTGGGCGTGGCCGGCCAGGTCATCCCGTGGAACTTCCCGCTGCTGATGCTGGCGTGGAAGATCGCCCCGGCGCTCGCGACCGGCAACACGGTCGTCCTGAAGCCCGCCGAGACCACCCCGCTGTCCGCCCTCTTCTTCGCGGACATCTGCCGCCAGGCCGGACTGCCCAAGGGCGTCGTCAACATCCTGCCCGGGTACGGGGACGCCGGCGCCGCGCTGGTCGAGCACCCGGACGTGAACAAGGTGGCCTTCACCGGCTCCACCGCCGTCGGCAAGTCCATCGCGCGCTCGGTCGCCGGCACGCACAAGAAGCTGACCCTCGAACTGGGCGGCAAGGGCGCGAACATCGTCTTCGACGACGCGCCGATCGACCAGGCCGTCGAGGGCATCGTCAACGGCATCTTCTTCAACCAGGGCCAGGTCTGCTGCGCGGGCTCGCGCCTGCTGGTCCAGGAGTCGATCCAGGACGAGCTGCTGGACAGCCTGAAGCGGCGGCTCTCCACCCTCCGCCTCGGTGACCCGCTGGACAAGAACACCGACATCGGCGCCATCAACTCGGCCGAGCAGCTGTCCCGGATCACCACTCTGGTGGAGAAGGGCGAGGCGGAGGGCGCCGAGCGCTGGTCGCCGGCCTGCGAACTGCCCACGTCCGGTTACTGGTTCGCCCCGACGCTCTTCACCAACGTCACGCAGGCGCACACCATCGCCCGCGACGAGATCTTCGGCCCGGTGCTCTCCGTGCTGACGTTCCGTACGCCGGACGAGGCGGTCGCCAAGGCGAACAACAGCCAGTACGGCCTGTCGGCCGGCATCTGGACGGAGAAGGGCTCGCGGATGCTGGCCGTGGCCAACAAGCTCCGGGCCGGTGTCGTCTGGGCCAACACGTTCAACAAGTTCGACCCGACCTCGCCGTTCGGCGGTTACAAGGAGTCGGGCTACGGCCGCGAGGGCGGTCGCCACGGCCTGGAGGCGTACCTCGATGTCTGACCGTTTGAGCGTCCTCAAGACCTACAAGCTGTACGTCGGGGGCAAGTTCCCCCGCTCCGAAAGCGGCCGGGTGTACGAAGTGACCGACTCCAAGGGCAAGTGGCTGGCCAACGCGCCGCTCTCCTCGCGCAAGGACGCCCGTGACGCGGTCGTCGCGGCGCGCAAGGCGTTCGGAGGCTGGTCGGGGGCGACGGCGTACAACCGGGGCCAGATCCTCTACCGCGTCGCCGAGATGCTGGAGGGCCGCAAGAGCCAGTTCGTGCACGAGGTGGCGCACGCGGAGGGCCTGTCGAAGTCGAAGGCGGCGGAGGTCGTCGATGCCGCGATCGACCGCTGGGTCTGGTACGCGGGCTGGACGGACAAGATCGGTCAGATCGCGGGCGGGGCGAACCCGGTCGCGGGCCCGTTCTTCAACCTGTCGACGCCCGAGCCGACGGGCGTGGTGGCGGTCGTCGCCCCGCAGGAGTCCTCCTTCCTCGGCCTGGTGTCGGTGATCGCCCCGGTGATCGCGACGGGCAACACGGCCGTGGTGATCGCTTCGGAGAGCTCCCCGCTGCCGGCGCTGTCCCTGGGCGAGGTGCTGGCCACCTCCGACCTGCCGGGCGGTGTGGTGAACATCCTCTCGGGCAAGGCCGCGGAGATGGGCCCGCACCTGGCGGCCCACCAGGACGTCAACGCGATCGACCTGACGGGCGCGGACGCGGAGCTCGCGCGCGATCTGGAGATCGCGGCGGCGGACAACCTCAAGCGCGTCCTGCGCCCGCGTACGGCGGACTTCACGACCGACCCGGGCACGGACCGCCTGACGGCCTTCCTGGAGACGAAGACGGTCTGGCACCCGACGGGCAGCCTGGGAGCCTCGGGCTCCGCGTACTGATCAACGCCCCGGGTGTGATGGGCATCTGTTCCGCTGGGCGGAACGGGTGGGCACGCACCCGGGGCGCACCGCGCTCTCGGGGCCGTTCACCATCGGGGCCCCGAGGCCGTGGTGAAACCCCCACGGCGGTGGTCATCCCCGCTCGACCAGCCCCGCCACCCCGTCCAGGACGCAGTCGAGGCCCGTCTCGAACTGCCAGCCCGCGTCGTCCTTCCGGGCCGCCCCCTGCGCGTACCGCCGATAGGTCGGGTAGCGGCCCGTCTCCATCAGATACGACATCTGCGGCGCGAGCCCCCGCCGCGTCTCGTCGGCGCTCTCCCAGCCCTGTTCCCGCATGTACTGCGCCAGGGCCACCTCCGCCTGCGTCGCCCCGTGCACATACGCGCCGACCGTCCGGAACGCGGCCATCATCGTGTCGACGTCGAGCCCGAGCCCGTCCAGGGACGCCAGCTGACGCTCCGCCGCCGCCAGCCGCCTCGGCGTGAGCGCGAACAACGGGGTCGGCAGCTGCGCCAGCCAGGGATGGCGCACCATCATCGCGCGGGTCTGGACGGCGTACGCGCGCAGCGTCTCGCGCCAGCCCGTCACGTCCTCCTCCGGCTCCAGTTCGGCCGAGACCTGGTCGACCATGAGCGCCCACAGATCGTCCTTGCCGGAGACGTGCCGGTAGGCGGCCATCGGCGCGACTCCCAGCTCCGTCGCGATCCGGCGCATGGTGACCGCCGCGAAGCCCTCGCCGTCGGCCAGCCGGATCGCGACCTCCGCGATGCGCTGCGGCGTCAGGGACGTGCGCGCGGGCGCGGGCCGTTCGAGCCGCTCCCACAGCGAGCCGTCCTTCGCCTGGTCCTTCTTCGGCACGGCTGACCTCCCTCTCTCGCGTACAGCGTATGCGGAGTAGACGGCGTACACATCGAAGTGTACGTTGTACACAGCTGCCGTACGCCGTACACATTCATCGTTGGGGGACCCATGAATCCGCTCCGCCTCGCCGTCGTCCAGGGCTCCACCCGTGACGGCCGCCTCGGCCCCGTCGTTGCCGACTGGGTCGTCTCGCACGCCGCCGCCCGTTCCGACATGACGACGGATCTGATCGACCTCGCCGAGACCCCGCTGCCCACCGTCTTCCCGCAGCTCGGCCAGGCGCCCGCCGCCGAGGAGGACCGCCGGCTGCTCGGCGCCGTCTCGCCCCGCCTCGCCGCCGCCGACGCCTTCGTCGTCGTCACCCCCGAGTACAACCGCAGCTATCCCGCCTCCCTGAAGAACGCCATCGACTGGCACAACAAGGAGTGGCACGCCAAGCCGGTCGCCTTCGTCGCGTACGGCGGCTTCTCCGCCGGCCTCCGCGCGGTCGAGCACCTGCGCGGGGTCTTCGCCGAACTGCACGCCGTCACCATCCGCGAAGCGGTCGGCCTCCAAGGCGTCTGGGGACAGTTCGGCCCCGACGGACGGGCCACCGATCCGGCGGCCGACACCGCCGCGAAGTCGATGCTCGACCAACTCGCCTGGTGGGGCGAGGCCCTGCGCGACGCCCGCGCCAAGAAGCCGTACGGGGCCTGATCCGTGACGATCCCTCAGGCCGCCCCGCGCATCCCCTACCTCGGGATCTCCGGGCTCATGCTCGGCATCGTCCTCGCCACCCTCGACGGCACCATCGTCGGCACCGCGCTGCCCACCATCGTCGGTGAGCTCGGCGGCCTCGACCAGCTCTCCTGGGTGGTCACCTCCTACCTCCTCACCGCCGCCGTCTCCACCCCCCTGTGGGGCAAGACCGGCGACCTGTACGGACGCAAGGGCGGCTACCTCGCCTCGGTCGCCGTCTTCCTCGCCGGCTCCGTCCTCTCCGGCCTCGCCCAGACCATGGGCCAGCTCATCGCCTTCCGCGCCCTCCAGGGCATCGGCGCCGGCGGCCTCATGGTCGGCGCCTTCGCGCTCATCGGCGTCCTCGTGCCGCCGCGCGACAGCGCCAAGGTCCAGTCGGTCAGCGCGGCGATGCTACCGGTCGCGTTCGTCGGCGGCCCGCTGCTCGGCGGCTTCCTCACCGACCACCTGAGCTGGCGCTGGGCCTTCTACGTCAACGTGCCCGTCGGTCTCGCCGCCCTGCTGATCGTGGGGTTCGGCATCCGGGTGCGCACGGAGCGGATCCACGCCCGTATCGACCGGTCCGGCGCGCTGCTGCTCACGCTCGGCATCCTCACCCTGACCCTGCTCGCGAGCTGGGCGGGCACCACGTACGCCTGGACCTCGCCGCAGATCCTCTGCCTCGGCGCGGTCTCGGCCGCCTCGCTCGCCCTGTTCGTACGCGCCGAGCGGCGGGCCGAGGAACCGATCATCCCGCCCCGGCTCTTCCACAGCCGTGACTTCACCCTCGCCCAGATTCTCAGCTTCCTTGTCGGCGCGGGCATGCTCGCGGCGATGAACTACCTGCCGCAGTATCTGCAGTTCGCCAGGGGCCAGTCGTCCACGGCGAGCGGACTGCTGCTCCTGCCGCTGATGCTCGGGATGCTGGTGGTCCAGCTGTCGACGGGCCGGATCATCAGCCGGACCGGCCGCTACCGGATCTACCCGATCCTCGGCGGCGCCGTCATGACCGCCGGCGCGCTGGCGCTGCTGCTCCTCGACGTCGACACCCCGACCGCCGCCGCCTCCGCGCTCACCCTCGTCATCGGCGCGGGCATGGGCTTCCTCATGCAGTCGACGCTGCTGATCACCATGAACAGCGCGGAGCCGCGCGACCTGGGGGCGGCGAGCGGCACGGTCACCCTCGTCCGGACGATCGGCGGCTCGCTCGGCGTCGCCCTGCTCGGCGCCGTCTTCACGGCGCGCCTCGGGTCCGTGGACCCGCGGCTGACCCCCGCGCAGGTCGGAGAGCTTCCGGAGCCGGCACGGGACGGGTTCCGGGCAGCGGTGACGAGCGGGCTGCACGGAGTGTTCCTGGGCACCGCGGCCCTGGCGGCGATCGCCTTCGCCCTCGCCTGGTTCGTACGAGAGGTGCCGCTGCGGTCCGCACCCGGCGCCGCTACCGGGGCGGAAGAAGTTCCTGCGTCACCGGCCCGGCCACCGGCGGACCGGCCGGAGCCCCGTCCTTCGTGACGTGGTCGGTGACCGGCGCCGTGTCCGCCGGCTCGATGTCGGCGGCCCCGGTGTCGGCCTGCGGGTCGAGCCGGAGCCCCGACAACGGGCCCCTGTGGCGGCCGACGTCGCCGACCAGCTCCTGGCCCAGCTCGGTCGCGTCGCTGCCGAGGAGCGTGCTCATGGGCGTCGGCGTGGGGGTGACCGGGGCCGCCTGGGCGGTGGCGGCCAGGGCGAGGACCGCCGCCCCCGCGGCCGTCACAGTCAGCCCGGCCTTCAGCAGGGCGCCGCGGCGAGAGGTCCTGGGGAGTGCGTGACGCGCCATGAGAGTCCTTTGACGATGAGTGATCAGGAGGCCACAGAGCGTAGTTGAGATGTGACGCTCGATACCACCGCCTCCCTCGGGGGTCCCCTGCCCGGGGGAATGCCTCACACTGGTGTCCCGTGAGTTCCCAACCGATACCGACCCGTGTCGTCCTGCTCGCGGGCCCCTCCGGCTCCGGCAAGTCGTCCCTCGCCGCCGTCACCGGCCTCCCGGTCCTGCGCCTCGACGACTTCTACAAGGAGGCCGACGACCCGACGCTCCCGCTGGTGACCGGCAGCGCCGACATCGACTGGGACTCCCCGCTCTCCTGGGACGCGGACGCCGCCGTCGCGGCGATCGTGGAGCTGTGCGGCACCGGCCGGACGGACGTCCCCGTGTACGACATCGCCACCAGCGCGCGCGTGGACCGCGAGCGGCTGGACATCGGGCGGGCGCCGCTGTTCGTCGCGGAGGGCATCTTCGCGGCGGAGATCGTGGCCCGCTGCCGTGAACTCGGCGTCCTGGCCGACGCGCTGTGCCTGCGGGGCCGCCCGTCGACGACGTTCCGCCGCCGCCTGCTGCGGGATCTGAGGGAGGGCCGCAAGTCGGTCCCGTTCCTGCTGCGCCGCGGTTGGCGCCTGATGCGCGCCGAACGCGCCATCGTCGCCCGCCAGGGCGCCCTGGGCGCCCATCCCTGCGCGAAGCCGGAGGCCCTGGGCCGCCTCACCGCGGCCGCCGCCGACCACCCCCGCACGCCGGCCGCCCACTGACGCGCCACCCCTGACGCACGACGCGGGCCGTACAGGCCCCCCGGCCCGTCCGACCCGCGCAGCACGCACGACGCGGGTCGTACAAGCCCCCCCGGCTCGTCCGACCCGCGTCTCTTTCCCCCGTACCCCCGTACGCCCCCCGTTGCCCCCCGTGCGCCTCAGGCCACCAGCTCGCCGAAGGACTCCTCCTCGTCACGGCCGAAGCTGAGGACCTCGTCCTCGCGCAGCCGGCGCAGGGAGCGCCAGATGCTCGACTTCACCGTGCCGACACTGATGTCCAGGATCTCCGCGATCTCCGGATCCGTACGGCCCTCGTAGTAGCGCAGCACCAGCATCGTGCGCTGGATCTCGGGCAGTCGGGCCAGCGCCTGCCACAGCACGGCCCGCAGCTCGGTCCCGCGCATCGCGTCCGTGTCGCCCGCCGTCTCCGGCAGCTCCTCCGTCGGGTACTCGTTGAGCTTGCGCCGGCGCCACGCGCTGATGTGCAGGTTCGTCATGGTGCGGCGCAGATAGCCGCCCACGGCCGCCTTGTCGCTGATCCGGTCCCAGGCGCGGTACGTCGAGAACAGCGCGCTCTGGAGCAGGTCCTCGGCCTCGAACCGGTCACCGGTCAGGTGGTAGGCGGTGGCGTACAGGGAGGCTCGGCGCTCGGCGACGTAGGCGGTGAACTCCGCCTCGGACGCCGACCGCCGCTCCCCCGTGCCCTCCCCGTACGCCGCTCCCCCGTCAGCCACGGCGACCATGTAGGACGCCTTGTGCTGACGCCCGGCGCTGCGAACACACCCCCGTCCGTTCACCGCGCCGGACTTCTCCGTACCGCCCCGCACGACGACATCGTGGAGACGCGTGACAACTGCGCTTGAGGTGGTGCTGTGCAGTGCGTTCATCGTGCGCCCCCCGTCGGTTGGAGTCTGTTCGGTCCGTGTGCCAAGAAGCTTGCCCGGGCACTTTCATCGAGGTGTCCGCCGACTGTCACAGCCGTGTCACAGGCCCAGGTGTCGCCGCACAGTCGAACTCGGGTGGCCGCATGGGACAGAATGGCGCCGTGCCTTTCCTGTTGCTGATCGAGGACGACGACGCCATCCGCACGGCCCTCGAGCTCTCCCTGTCACGCCAGGGCCACCGAGTGGCCACCGCGGCGACGGGCGAGGACGGCCTGAAGCTGCTGCGCGAGCAGCGGCCCGACCTGGTCGTGCTGGACGTGATGCTGCCCGGGATCGACGGTTTCGAGGTGTGCCGGCGCATCCGGCGCACCGACCAGCTGCCGATCATTCTGCTGACCGCGCGCAGCGACGACATCGACGTGGTCGTCGGCCTGGAGTCCGGGGCGGACGACTATGTCGTCAAGCCGGTCCAGGGGCGGGTCCTCGACGCCCGGATCCGTGCCGTGCTGCGGCGCGGCGAGCGGGAGTCCACCGACTCGGCGACGTTCGGTTCGCTCGTCATCGACCGTTCGGCGATGACGGTGACGAAGAACGGGGAGGATCTGCAGCTCACGCCGACCGAGCTGCGGCTGCTCCTGGAGCTGAGCCGGCGGCCCGGGCAGGCGCTGTCGCGCCAGCAGCTGCTGCGCCTGGTGTGGGAGCACGACTACCTGGGCGATTCGCGTCTGGTCGATGCCTGTGTCCAGCGCCTGCGCGCCAAGGTGGAGGACGTGCCGTCCTCCCCGACCCTGATCCGTACCGTGCGGGGCGTCGGCTACCGACTGGACGTCCCTGCGTGAGAAAGGGGATGTTCGCCGGGCTGCGCTTCACCAGCCTGCGACTGCGTCTGGTCGTCGTCTTCGCCCTGGTGGCGCTCACCGCCGCCGCGTCCGCCTCCGGCATCGCCTACTGGCTGAACCGCGAGGCGGTCCTCACCCGTACCCAGGACGGGGCGCTGAACGACTTCCGGCAGGAGATGCAGAACCGGGCCGCGACGCTGCCGCTGCACCCCACCGAGGAGGAACTGCGGCGCGCCGCCGAGCAGATGGCGAGCGGCAGCGCCGGGTACAGCGTGCTGCTGCTCGGCGAGCGGGACGAGGGCAAGCCGATCGTCGGCGCCTCGGACCCGGACACCTTCACGCTGACGGACGTCCCGCCCGAGCTGCGGAAGCAGGTGGAGACGGCGCGGCCCGTGACGGACGCCAACGCCTATCCGTACCACCTGTTCTGGCAGCGCACCCAGCGCGGCGGGACGCCTTACCTGGTGGGCGGGGCGAAGGTCGAGGGCGGTGGCCCGACGGGGTACATGTTCAAGTCGCTGGAGGCCGAGCGGGCGGATCTGAACTCGCTGGCCTGGTCGCTGGGGATCGCGACCGCCCTGGCCCTGATCGGCTCCGCGCTGCTCGCGCAGGCCGCGGCCACGACCGTGTTGCGGCCGGTGCACCGGCTCGGGGAGGCGGCCCGGCGGCTGGGCGAGGGGAAGCTCGACACCCGGCTGCGGGTGTCGGGTACGGACGAACTGGCCGAGCTGTCCCGGACGTTCAACCGCGCGGCGGAGTCGCTGCAGCAGCGGGTCGCGGAGATGAGCGCGCGGGAGGAGTCCAGCCGGCGCTTCGTCGCCGACATGTCGCACGAGCTGCGCACCCCGCTGACCGCGCTGACCGCGGTGACGGAGGTCCTGGAGGACGAGCAGGACTCCCTGGACCCGATGATCGCGCCGGCGGTGGCGCTGGTGGTGAGCGAGACGCGCCGCCTCAACGACCTGGTGGAGAACCTGATGGAGGTGACCCGCTTCGACGCGGGCACCGCCCGGCTCGTCCTGGACGACGTGGACGTGGCCGATCAGGTCACCGCCTGCATCGACGCGCGGGCGTGGCTGGACGCGGTGGAGCTGGACGCCGAGCGCGGCATCGTGGCGCGGCTCGATCCGCGCCGTCTCGACGTGATCCTGGCGAATCTGATCGGCAACGCGCTCAAGCACGGCGGATCGCCGGTGCGGGTGGCGATCCGTACGGAGGACGGGGAGCTGGTCATCGAGGTACGGGACCACGGCCCGGGCATCCCGGAGGAGGTCCTGCCGCATGTCTTCGACCGGTTCTACAAGGCGAGCGCGTCACGGCCGCGTTCGGACGGCAGCGGTCTGGGTCTGTCGATCGCGATGGAGAACGCGTTGATCCACGGCGGTTCGATCACGGCGGCGAACTCACCGGACGGCGACGGCGCGGTGTTCGTGCTGCGGCTGCCGAGCCAGGGGGAGCCGGGAGAGGGTGGGGAGCGTTGATACGACGTCGCCGTACGGGAGTGGGGCGCCGTACCGGGGTGGGCCCCGTCGCGGCGGCCGTGGCCGCGCTGTCGGTGCTGCTGCCGGGCTGCGGGATCAGGACCACGTCCGTGCCCGTGGACGCGGGTCCGGCCCCGTCGCGGGTGCCGTGCAGCGTCTCCGGGGAGGACGTCACCACGCGGTCGGCGGGGATTCCGGTCCAGGTATTCCTGGTCTGTGGTTCGCAGTTGACGGCGGTGGACCGGCGGGCGCCGCTGCCGGAGGAGAAGACGAGCGGGGATCCGGTGCCGACCGCGTCGGCGCTGCTGGAGCAGTTGCGGAGCGAGCCGTCGGAGAGCGAGCGCGGGGCCGGGTTCGCCACGGCCGTGAAGGGGCCGCTGTCCGTCACCGGCGGGCGCGGGGGCGATCCGGCGGGCACGCTGCGGCTGAGCCGGCAGCCGGAGGATCTGACGGCGA
Organism: Streptomyces sp. NPDC093600; assembly: GCF_044764755.1. Taxonomy (NCBI): domain Bacteria; kingdom Bacillati; phylum Actinomycetota; class Actinomycetes; order Kitasatosporales; family Streptomycetaceae; genus Streptomyces; species Streptomyces sp. NPDC093600. The sequence continues at coordinate 616,193 of NZ_JBIWIU010000001.1, read as the reverse complement.
CCGCGCTGTCCCAGATCGTCTGCACCTTCGCGCGGAGTTCGGCGGGCGCGGGCGCGGACACCGTCGTGCTCGGGGGCCCCGGCGCCTACGCGCCGCGCCGCTACCAGTGCACGACCGAGCTGCGGGAGCGCCCGGAGTCGGTGGCGCCGACGGTGCCCGTGTCGTCGCCTTCGGCCTCGTGAAGCGGGTCGGGGGCGTCCGCCAGGAGCCGACCGGGGCGGAACGTTCCTCCGGACGAGGTGTTCCGCGCGGCGGCGGAACCGATTCCGGGCCTGTGCGCGTCTAGGGGGGCGTGCAGCGTCAAGGTTCGAGCGGCAGTGCCGCCGTGGTCGTACGCGTGGCGGGGTTCGCCCTTCTCCTCGCACATCTGATGCTCGTCGCCTGGGTGACGCTCCGCCCACTCGACGTCGCCTGGGTGGCGGCGCCGAACCTGACCCCACTCGCCGGGATCAAGGCCGATCTGGCGCTCGGCCCGGCCGAGGCGGCCCGCCGCTTCGGCGAGGGCCTGCTGCTGCTCGCCCCGCTCGGTGTCCTGCTGCCGATGGCGGAGGGGCGGCTGTACGTGTCGCCGTGGGCGTCCCTGGCCCGGACCGTCGCGGCCGGGGCGCTGGTGTCCCTCGCGGTGGAGCTGCTGCAGACCGCCGTGCCCGGGCAGGTGGTGGACGTGGACTCGCTGCTGCTGAACAGCGCCGGGGTGGCGCTGGCCCATCTGCTCGTGGTGCCCGCCGGGCGGGCGCGCCTGCGCCGCCGGGAGGACGTGGGAGGGGGCCGGTCCTCCTCGGGGACGGGTCGGGGGCCGGGTGCGGCCCTGCTGCGGGAGGAGGGCTCTCAGGGGCCTACCCCGACGATTACCAGGGTCGGAGTCGCCCCGTAGACCGACGTTTTGTCCCCCGGTCCGGGGCGATGATGGATGCATCGGGAGCCCGACGGAGCGGCTTCCGGGACACGCCTCACGAAGGAGCCCACCATGGCCGCACTTGTCCGCCCCCGTGACGGCCGCATGATCGGCGGAGTGTGCGCAGCGCTGGCACGGCGCTTCGGCATGTCGGCCACGACCATGCGGGTCATCTTCCTCGTCTCGTGCCTGCTGCCCGGTCCGCAGTTCCTGCTCTACCTGGCGCTGTGGATACTGCTGCCGGCGGAGAAGTCGGCGAGCACGGCCTGGTAGTCCGCCGGGACACGCGCGAGGGCGCCCACCCCTGCTCGGGGTGGGCGCCCTCGCGCCGTACGGGACCGGACAGGACCGGACGGTCCGTACGGGAGGCTCAGAGGCCGGGGCTCAGAGGCCGAGGCCCAGCGGCAGGCCGCCGAGAAGGCCGGTGACCTGGCCGACCGGGGCGCCGTCCAGCAGGTCGGTCGCGCCGTCGACGCGGACGCTCTCCATGGGGTGGGCCAGCGCGCCCGGGACCGCCTTGACGCCCTGGTCGAGACCGTTGCCCAGCGCGCCCTCCCCGGCGACGAGAGTCTCCGAGACGCCGGCGGGGAGCTGGGTGAGACCGTCGCCCAGCGGCACCGCCTGGGTCACCAGACCCAGGGCGGCGGGTTCGGCGGGCGCGGCCGCGGCGGCGGCCGTGCCGGCGGCGGCAGCGGCGAAAGCGGCACCGAGGGCGGCGACACCGAGCGTCTTGGCGGCAGACTGCTTCATCAGAAAATCATCCTTGGGGATCTGGGAGCTTCCGGGAAAGCGGAATTCGGAGATGCGGAGCGGCTTCGAAACCTAGCCAGCAAAAGAAGCTCCCGCAAACACCGAAAAGCGGCCGGGATCGTGTCACCCGACCGCTTCGGCCTTTCTCCCGAATGCTGTATCAGCCGTCCCGGCGGGGAGACTCGCTGGTCGTAGCGGTCTGCTGGAACAGCCATTCGGACTTCAGCTCGGCATATCCTGGCTTGATCACGTCGTTGATCATGGCGAGGCGTTCGTCGAAAGGAATGAAAGCTGATTTCATCGCATTGACCGTGAACCACGCCATGTCGTCGAGCGTGTAATCGAATGCCTCGGTCAGCAGCTCGAATTCCCGGCTCATGCTCGTCCCGCTCATCAGGCGGTTGTCGGTGTTGACGGTGGTCCTGAAGTGCAGCCTGCGGAGCAGTCCGATGGGGTGCTCGGCGATGGAGGCGGCGGCGCCGGTCTGGAGGTTGGAGGTCGGGCACATCTCCAGCGGGATGCGCTTGTCGCGTACGTACGCGGCGAGCCGGCCGAGCTTCACCGAACCGTCCTCCGACACCTCGATGTCGTCGATGATGCGGACGCCGTGGCCCAGCCGGTCGGCGCCGCACCACTGCAGGGCCTGCCAGATGGACGGCAGCCCGAAGGCCTCGCCGGCGTGGATGGTGAAGTGGTTGTTCTCCCGCTTGAGGTACTCGAAGGCGTCGAGGTGGCGGGTGGGCGGGAAGCCGGCCTCGGCGCCGGCGATGTCGAAGCCGACGACCCCGGAGTCGCGGTACTGGTTGGCCAGTTCGGCGATCTCCAGGGCACGGGCGGCGTGCCGCATGGCGGTCAGCAGGGCGCCGACCCGGATGCGGTGGCCGTTCGCCCTGGCCTGCCGCTCGCCCTGCCGGAAGCCCTCGTTGACGGCTTCGACGACCTCTTCGAGGGTGAGTCCGGCCTCCAGGTGCTGCTCGGGGGCGTAGCGCACCTCGGCGTAGACGACACCGTCCTCGGCGAGATCCACCGCGCACTCGGCGGCCACGCGTACGAGCGCCTCGCGGGTCTGCATGACGGCGCAGGTGTGCGCGAAGGTCTCCAGATAGCGCTCCAGCGAACCCGAGTCGGCGGCTTCGCGGAACCAGACGCCGAGCTTGTCGGGATCGGTCTCGGGGAGATTGGCATAGCCCTGGGCGGCGGCGAGGTCGAGGATCGTTCCGGGGCGCAGACCGCCGTCGAGGTGGTCGTGGAGGAGCACCTTCGGGGCGCGGCGGATCTGGTCCAGGGTGGGGACGTTCGGGATCTGGCTCGTCATTGCGGCACTCTAGCCCCTACGCGCGTAGAACTCCCCTCTCCACCGACCTGTCGATACGTAACAGTGACCGCGCGTACGGATGGCGTACACCTCGGCTTCTGAGACTGTTCTGCCATGGCGCACTCCGCACTCGTAGGGACTGCCGACATCCGGACACCCCGGCTCGGACGGCCCGTCGGCGCATCGCACCCGGTCACCTCGGTGGGCGGGGTGGTCCTGCTCCTTCCCGACGGCGAGGCGGCGTCCGGGCGGCGCGCCTCCGGCCGTGCCCATCTGGCCCTGCTGCCGCTGGCCCGGCGGCTGGTGACAGCCGGCCGGGCGGACGGTCTCGTGGCGCACGTGGTGCGGTACCGGGGCCGGGGCTGGAACGGCGCGGACGCGATGCTCGCCTCGGACGCGAGCTGGGCGGTGGCGGAGGTGGTACGCCGCTATGGCGACGTGCCGGTCTGCCTGGCCGGCCACGGGATGGGCGCGCGGGCCGCGTTGCGGGCGGGCGGGCACGAGGCGGTCGACGCGGTGCTCGCGCTGGCGCCCTGGCTGCCGGAGGACGACGTGGCGGCGGAGCCGGAGCCGGTGCGGCAGCTGGTGGGGCGCCGGGTGCTGATCGTGCACGGCACGAACGACGCGCGGACGGACCCGGAGCTGTCGTACCGGCTCGCGGAGCGGGCGAAGAAGTCGAACCGCGACACCTGCCGCTTCGAGGTCCACTCGGACGGCCACGCGCTGCGCCAGTACCACGCCGAAGTCCGGGCCCTGGCCTGTGACTTCGTGCTCGGTTCACTCTTCTCCCGCCCCTACGCCCGGCCGCTCGCCGACGCGCTGGCGGCCCCGCCGCCGCTGGGTCTGCGGATGCCGCTGGCTGCGGGGTTCGGCCGCTCGCGGCGGCGGTGAGCCGTCACTCCGGCAGGAGATGGCCCCGCTTGCTCAGGAGGAACTTCTTGAAGGCGGCCACCGGGGCGGTGTCCGGGTGGCCGTCGAGCCAGGCGACGCCGATCTCGCGGACGGCGCGGGGGGCCGTGACGTTGAGTTCGACGACGCCGGGGCGCGGGACGGCGGGCGGCGGCAGCAGGGCCACGCCGAGGCCCGCCGCGACCAGGCCGCGCAGGGTCTCGGCCTCCTCCCCCTCGAAGGCGACGCGCGGCTTGAACCCGGCCTCGGCGCACAGGTCGTCGGTGATGCGACGCAGCCCGTAGCCCGGCTCCAGGGTCACGAAGGTCTCGTCGGCGGCCTCCGCGAGGCGGACGCGCCTGCGGGTCGCGAGGCGGTGGTCGTCGGGCACCACCAGGCGCAGGCGCTGCTCGTCGATACGCCGGGCGACCAGGTCGGGCGCGTCCGGGACCGGGGAGGTCAGGCACAGGTCCAGGTCCCCGGCCCGGAGGCGTTCGATCATCGCCTCGCCGTAGTTCTGGACGAGGGTGAACCGGACCCGGGGGTGGTCGACCCGGAAGGCCCGGATCAGCCCCGGCACGGTCTCCGAGCCCATCGTGTGCAGGAACCCGAAGGCGACCCGCCCCGCCGTGGGGTCCGCATCCGCCCGTACGGAGTCCGCCGCGCGCTCCACCTCCGCGAGCGCCCGCTCGGCCGAGGCGAGGAACGTCCGGCCGGCCGGGGTCAGGGAGACCGTGCGGCCCTTGCGGGCGAACAGGGCGACTCCGAGGTCCTGTTCGAGCCGGACCATCGCCCGTGAGAGCGTCGACTGCGGGACGCCCATCTCGGCCGCCGCCCTGGTCACATGCTCGTGCCGGGCCACCGCCGCGAAGTACGCGAGCCGTGGCGCGAGCAGCAGCCCCATGTCTTCTTCGTAACTACCCGGTGACAGCCGACCCTGTGACCTGTACTCATGCACCATGGGAACGATTACAGCAGTTCCATGCATTGGACGCATGAAATGATCCGGCCTACGTTCGATGCATGCCTTCCGCCAGTACCAAGGCGGCCGCCACCAGCACGGTCGCCGACACCCGCCTCTCCCCCGGTGCCCCCGGCTACCGCCGTATGAGCTTCGCTCTCTTCGCCGCCGGACTCGCCACCTTCGCTCTTCTCTACTCCACCCAGGCCCTCCTCCCCGCGATCTCCGCGGAGTTCGGCGCCACCGCCTCCGCCGCCTCCTGGACGGTCTCCGCCGCGACCGGCGCCCTCGCCCTCCTCGTCCTCCCGATGAGCGCCCTGTCCGAGCGCTTCGGGCGGCGCGCGCTGATGACCGCCTCCCTCGCCGTCGCGGTCGTCGTCGGGCTGCTCGTGCCGTTCGCCCCGAGCCTGGAGTGGCTGGTCGCCCTGCGCGCCGTCCAGGGCGCGGCGCTCGCCGGTCTGCCGGCCTCGGCGATGGCGTTCCTGGCCGAGGAGGTGCGGCCGAAGGCACTGATCGCCGCGATCGGCCTGTTCGTCGCGGGCAACTCCATCGGCGGCATGAGCGGCCGGATCGTCACCGGCTGGGCGGCCCAGCTGTGGGGCTGGCGCGCCGGTCTTCTCGCGGTCGGTCTGATGGCCGTGGTCTGCGCGGTCGTCTTCCGGCTGATGATCCCCAAGGCCCGGCACTTCACGCCCGGTTCTCTGAACCCCCGCGCACTGGCCCGGACCGTCCGCACCCACCTGTCCGACCCGCTGCTGATGCGTCTGTACGCCATCGGCGCCCTGTTCATGACGGTGTTCGGCGCGGTCTACACCGTGATCGGCTACCGCCTGGTCGAGGCCCCGTTCTCGCTCCCGCAGGGCGTTGTCGGCTCGATCTTCCTGGTGTACCTCGTCGGTACGGTCTCCTCCGCCGCGGCCGGGAAGCTGGTGGCCCGCCTGGGCCGGCGCGGTGCGCTCTACCTGGCCGTCGGCACGACCGCGGCCGGACTGCTGCTGTCGCTCGCCGACACCCTGACCGCCGTCCTGCTCGGCCTTGTCCTGATCACCGCCGGGTTCTTCGCCGGGCACGCGGTCGCCTCCTCCTCGGTGAGCCGTACGGCGACGACCGGCCGCGCCCAGGCGTCGGCGCTCTACCAGTCGGCGTACTACGTCGGCAGCAGCGTGGGCGGCACGCTCGGCGCGATCGCCTTCCACGCCGGCGGCTGGGCCGGCACGGTCCTGCTCGGACTGGTCGCGGTCCTCGGCGTCGTGTCGATCACCCTGTACGGCAGCCACAGCGCGCGCGTGGCGGCGCGGGCCGAGGCCCGCCGCTTCCAGCTCCGTACGGCGGCCTGAATCCGTACGGAGAACGTACAACCGCACCGGCTCTTCGTTCGTCCTATGTCGTAGGACCCTAGGGGGAGTTGGTGATCATGGAAGCCATACGCAAGCGGACCGGGATCGTCCTCGGCATCACCTCGATGGTGGTGCCGCTGACGGTCGCCCTCGGCGCCGCGCCGGCCCAGGCGGCCTCGTCGTGCAACGTGACGACGGGGCCGTACCAGAAGCAGGTGGAGAAGTTCCTCGGCCGGCCGGTGGACGGCCGTCAGTCGCGGGCGGACTGCCTGGCCGTCCAGACGTTCCAGCGCAAGCACGGCATCACCCCCGCGCAGGGGTACGCCGGGCCGCTGACCTGGCGGACGATGAACACGATGCTGGCGCAGAAGGCGGCCGGCACCAACCCGAACAAGGCCGGGTCGTGCCCGACCAACCGGGGCCGGATCGCCTGCGTGGACCTGACCCGCCAGCTGAGCTGGATCCAGGACGGCGCACGGCTGAAGTACGGCCCGGTTCCGGTGCGTACGGGCAAGAACGGCACCGAGACCCGCACCGGCTCCAAGAAGATCTACTGGCGCAGCATCAACCACTGGTCGACGCTCTACCACGTCTCCATGCCGTACGCGCAGTTCTTCGACGGCGGTCAGGCCTTCCACTCCACGACCAAGTCGATGTGGAACCCGCCCGGGTCGGGCGGCTGCGTCAACATGCGCCCGGCGGACGCGAAGAAGTACTGGAGTCTCCTGCGGAACGGCGACGACGTGTTCGTCTACGGGCGCAAGCCGGGAACCTGACCCGCGCTGTCGGTGGGCTGCGGTAACTTCCCCTCATCGGCACCGCGTCGGTGCCGATGAGGGGCGAGTGGGGTGGACCCGATGAGCGATCTGACGACGACCGGCGATCTGGACGCGCAGCTGGAGAAGTACCGCACCGAGCTGACCGGCTACTGCTACCGGATGCTCGGTTCGGCGTTCGAGGCCGAGGACGCCGTCCAGGACACGATGGTCCGCGCCTGGCGGTCCATCGACTCCTTCGAGGGGCGCTCGTCGCTGCGCTCCTGGCTGTACCGCATCGCGACCAACGTCTGCCTGGACTCGCTCAACGCGGGCAACAGGCGGGCCAGACCGATGGACCTGACGGCCGCCACCCCCGTCGCCCAGGCCCAGTTGAACGCCCGGCCGGAGATCACCTGGCTGGAGCCGGTGCCCGATGGGCGGGTGCTGCCGTCGGTGGCCGACCCGGCGGAGACGGCGGTGTCCCGCGAGACCGTGCGGCTGGCGTTCGTGGCCGCGCTGCAGCACCTGCCGCCCAAGCAGCGGGCGGTGCTGATCCTGCGCGAGGTGCTCGCCTGGAAGGCGAGCGAGGTGGCCGAACTGCTTTCGACCACGGTCGCGTCGGTCAACAGCGCGCTCCAGCGGGCGCGTGCCACGCTCGCCGAGCAGGGACCGGCCGCCTCGGACCCGGCGAACCCGCTGGACGAGGAGCAGAAGGAGCTCCTCGAGCGCTATGTCGCCGCCTTCGAGGGGTACGACATGAAGGCGCTGACCGCGCTCCTCCACGAGGACGCGACGATGTCCATGCCGCCGTACGACCTGTGGCTGCGCGGTCACGACGACATCGTGGGCTGGATGCTGGGCGTCGGCGAGGTCTGCGCGGGCTCCAAGCTGGTCCCGACCGTGGCCAACGGCGCCCCGGCGTTCGCGCAGTACCACCCGGCCCCGGAGGGCGGGTACAGCCCGTGGGCGCTGATCGTCCTCGACATCCGCGAGGGCAAGGTCGCCGGGATGGACTTCTTCCTGGACACCAAGCGGTGGTTCCCGCTGTTCGACATGCCGGAGCGGCTGGAGGCGTAGCCGTAGGGGCGCGTCATACGACGTCGGCGAGTCCCACGAGCTCCAGAAGGGTCCGCAGGTCGGCTCGGGTGCCACGGAAGGTGAGCCGGTGCCCGAGCCGCCCGGCGGTGAGCCGCAGCCGGGCCAGGGCGTCCACGGCGGCGAGATCGGCGCGCGCCAGCCCGCCGACGTCGCAGATCACGTCGGTGGGCGCGGCGCCTTCGAGCAGCGCGCACAGCCGCGCCACCTCCTCGGGGGTGGCCCGTGCGGCAAGGGTCAGTACGAGCGGTCGACTGGTGTCCACACCAAGGAGACCTGCGCCGGGTCCGGAACTCATCGGAGCACCTGGGCTGGGGGCCCTTGGGGCGGGGGACGCTGGCTAGCCGATGGGGAAGGTGCTGGTGTCGAGGGTCAGGTCGAAGGGGGCGGGGATGTGGATCTCCTCGCCGAACTGCCCGACCGCCAAGACCCGGTACATGCCGCTCCTCGGCTCACCGTAGAGCGTTGCGGTGGGGCGACCCACGTGCCAGCGGTCCAACAACAGGTAGAACGGCACACCGGCGGTTGCGTAACCCTGAAGCTTCTCCACACGGTCGTGGTTCGCGTTCCACCGCGCCGTGACCTCGACCACGAGCTGCGCCTCGCCCCCCGGCACGTGTCCCTGCGCGTCCCGGGGTGCTGTTTTCGGAATGACAACGAGGTCCGGAACGTACAGGCCCCGGCGCTCAGGAACAGTGACGCTGACGGAGTGGTAGATGCCCCAGTCTCGGGGAATCACGGCGTAGAGCACTCGCTGCACCTCGTCGACAGTGTCGCTGTGCTCCCACGTTGGCGTCGGCGCCACGGTGATGATCCCCTCGATGATCTCCACCGTCCAGCCCTCGGGTACGCCCGTCCCCTCCCGGATCCGGACGAGCTCGTCCCAGACCGGTCCACTGCTGGGCCCCGGCTCGACGGCGAGTGCGCTCATGGTGTGCTCCTCAATCGGTCGTCACCGATCCCAGCATGCCGAACGGGACCGGTGGAGGTCCACCGGTCCCGTTCACCTGAACGTGTCAATGACATATGCCTCAGGCGATGCGGTCCAGGACGATCGGGTTCGGGGTGAACGCCGTGCCCGCCGGCGCGATGTCCCAGGCGGCGTCCAGGGACTTCAGCGCGTACTCGAACTTCTCCGGGGTGTCCGTGTGCAGGGTGAGCAGCGGCTGGCCCGCCGTCACCGTGTCGCCGGGCTTCGCGTGGAGTTCGACGCCGGCGCCCGCCTGGACCGGGTCCTCCTTGCGGGCGCGGCCGGCGCCGAGGCGCCAGGCGGCGATGCCGATGTCGTAGGCGTCGAGGCGGGTGAGGACGCCCGAGGACGGGGCCGTGACGACGTGCTGCTCGCGGGCGACCGGGAGGGTGGCGTCCGGGTCGCCGCCCTGGGCGGCGATCATGCGGCGCCAGACGTCCATCGCGGAGCCGTCCGCGAGCGCCTTCGCCGGGTCCGCGTCCTTGATGCCGGCCGCGTCGAGCATCTCCCGGGCGAGGGCAAGCGTCAGCTCGACGACGTCGGCCGGGCCGCCGCCCGCCAGGACCTCGACCGACTCGCGGACCTCCAGGGCGTTGCCCGCGGTCAGGCCGAGCGGGGTCGACATGTCGGTGAGCAGGGCGACGGTCTTCACGCCGCTGTCGGTGCCGAGTCCGACCATGGTGGAGGCGAGTTCGCGCGCGTCCTCGATGTTCTTCATGAACGCGCCGGTGCCGACCTTCACGTCCAGGACCAGCGAGCCCGTGCCCTCGGCGATCTTCTTCGACATGATCGAGCTGGCGATCAGCGGAATGGCCTCGACGGTGCCCGTGACGTCCCGGAGGGCGTACAGCTTCTTGTCGGCGGGGGCCAGTCCGTCGCCGGCCGCGCAGATCACGGCGCCGGTCGTGTCCAGGACGTTCAGCATCTCCTCGTTGGAGAGCAGGGCGCGCCAGCCCGGGATCGACTCCAGCTTGTCCAGCGTGCCACCGGTGTGGCCGAGGCCCCGGCCGGACAGCTGCGGTACGGCCGCGCCGCAGGCGGCCACGAGCGGCGCGAGTGGAAGCGTGATCTTGTCGCCGACGCCGCCGGTCGAGTGCTTGTCGGCCGTGGGGCGCGAGAGGGACGAGAAGTCCATGCGCTCGCCGCTGGCGATCATCGCGGCCGTCCAGCGGGCGATCTCGCCGCGGTTCATGCCGTTGAGCAGGATGGCCATGGCGAGGGCGGACATCTGCTCGTCGGCGACCTCGCCGCGGGTGTACGCGTCGATGACCCAGTCGATCTGCTCGGGGCTCAGCTCGCCCTTGTCCCGCTTGGTCCGGATGACGGAGATGACGTCCATGTGGTGCCTCTTTCTACGCGCATAGAGGGGAAAAGGGAGAGCGGCCCTTCCCATCGTGCCGGAAGGGCCGCTCCGAGGTGTTACGGGGCGAGGTGGTCCGGGCCGAAGGCCTGCGGAAGCATCTCCGCGAGCGTCACCCGCCCGGCCGGGGTCTCCAGGACGAGTTCGGCGCCGCCGAACTCGTACAGCAGCTGGCGGCACCGGCCGCAGGGCACCAGCGGCTCGCCGCGGCCGTCGACGCACACGAAGTGGGTCAGCCGGCCGCCTCCGGTCGCCTGGAGCTGGGAGACGAGCCCGCACTCGGCGCACAGGCCGATGCCGTACGAGGCGTTCTCCACGTTGCAGCCGGAGACCACCCGCCCGTCGTCGACGAGCGCGGCGGCGCCGACCGGGAAGCGGGAGTACGGGGCGTACGCGTGGGACATGGCCTCGCGCGCCGCCGTACGCAGGGCCTCCCAGTCGGCCTCCGAGACGCCGGGCGTCACTTGCCCTGGCCCTTGCGGTACCGCATGCCGTCCGCCTTGGGCATCCGCAGCCGCTGCGCGGAGAGCGAGAGCACCAGCAGGGTGACGACGTACGGCGTGGCGCTGACGAACTCGGTCGGGACCGTGTCCGTACCGAGGTACCAGATCAGCACGCCGACGGCGATGACGGCGCTGATCGCGGCCGTGATCCAGCGCTTCTTGTACGCCTTCCAGGCCGCCAGGATCACGAGGATCGCGAAGAGCAGCAGGAGCAGCGCGTGCACGGACTGGCCGCCGCTGCGCAGCTGGAGCGCGTCGGCGAAGCCGAAGAGGCCCGCGCCCATGGCGAGTCCGCCGGGCCGCCAGTTGCCGAAGATCATGGCGGCGAGGCCGATGTAGCCGCGGCCGCCGGTCTGGCCCTCGTTGTAGATGTGCGAGGTGACGAGCGACAGGAACGCGCCGCCGAGTCCGGCGAGTCCGCCGGAGACGATCACGGCGATGTACTTGTACTTGTAGACGTTGACGCCGAGGGACTCGGCGGCGATCGGGTTCTCGCCGCAGGAGCGCAGGCGCAGGCCGAACGAGGTCTTCCAGAGCACGAAGTACGAGCCGATCACGAGCAGCACGGCGAGGACCGTCACCAGCGAGAGGTTGGTGACCAGGCCGCCGAGGATGCCGGCGATGTCCGAGACCAGGAACCAGTGGTGCCTCTCGACGTCGGCCAGCCAGTCGGAGACCCCCGGCACGGTGATCGAGGTGATGTCCTCGGCCGGCGGGGACTGCTTGGGGCTGCCGCCCTTGGCCGCGGCCTCGCCGGAGTTGAACCACAGCTTGGCGAAGTAGGTGGTGACACCGAGCGCCAGGATGTTGATCGCGATGCCGGAGATGATGTGGTCGACGCCGAAGGTGACGGTGGCGACCGCGTGCAGCAGACCGCCGAGCATGCCGCCCACGATGCCGGCGAGGACGCCGAGCCAGGGGTCGGTCTGCCAGCCGGCCCAGGCACCGAAGAAGGTGCCGAGGATCATCATGCCTTCGAGGCCGATGTTGACCACGCCCGCGCGTTCGGCCCACAGACCGCCGAGACCGGCGAGGCCGATCGGCACGGCGAGGGAGAGCGCGGCGCTGATCTGGCCCGCGGAGGTGAGGTCCTGCGCGCCGGTGATGGCGCGGACGGCGGAGAGGGCGACGAGCCCGCCCGCCACGATCAGCAGGATCACCGGGAGGGAGAGGCGGCGGGTGCGGCCGCCCTTGCCGCCGGCCACCTTGGGGGCCGCGGGCGGCGGGGTGGAAGTCGCCGTGGCGCTCACGCCGACACCTCCGTCTTGTCGTGGGTACGGGCCTGGGCGGCGAGCTTCTCGCCGACCTGGCGCTGCTGACGCTTGAGGCCGTAGCGGCGGACGACTTCGTAGGCGATGACGACGCAGAGGACGATGACGCCCTGCATGACGCCGACGATCTCCTTGTCGTACTCCTCGAACTCGAGCTTCTGCGAGCCTCGCTCGAGGAAGCCCCAGAGGATCGCGCCGAGGGCGATGCCCACCGGGTGGTTGCGGCCGAGCAGCGCGATGGCGATACCGGTGAAGCCGATGCCGACGGGGAAGCCTCCGCCGTACTCGTACGACTCGTTGAGCAGGGTCGGCATGCCGATCAGACCGGCCATGGCGCCGGAGATCAGCATGGAGGTCACGACCATCTTCTTCACGTTGACGCCGCTGGCCGCGGCGGCCGTCTCGGACTGGCCGACCGTGCGCAGGTCGAAGCCGAAGCGGGTGCGGGAGAGGACGTACCAGTACGCGACACCCGCGAGGACCGCGATGACGACGAACCCGGCGATCGGGGTCGGCATGGTCGGGAACTCGAAGAAGTGCGAGGACTCCGGGAGCGGGTTCGTGGCGACCTCGGTGCCGGCCTCGTCCAGGTGGCCGAGACGGCCGGGCTGGAGGAGGTAGCCGATGATCGCCGTCGCGATGAAGTTCAGCATGATCGTGGAGACGACCTCGCTGACACCGCGGGTGGTCTTGAGGACACCGGCGATGCCCGCCCACATGGCGCCGACGATCATCGCGGTGATGATGATCAGCGGGATCTGCACGATGCCGGGCAGCGTCAGGGCGCCGCCGACGGCGGCGGCGAAGAACGCGGCGAGGCGGTACTGCCCGTCGACGCCGATGTTGAACAGGTTCATACGGAAGCCGATGGCCACCGCGAGACCCGCCAGGTAGTACGTCGTCGCCTTGTTGATGATGTAGACCTGGCTGTCCGACTTCACGCCGTAGTCGAACATGATGCCGAAGGCGCTGAACGGCTCCTTGCCGGTGGCGGCAAGCACCAGGGCGGTGATCAGGAAGGCGGCGACGACCGCGAGGAGCGGTGCCGCGATGCCCAGGAGCAGCCGCTCCTTGTCGATCTTCTTCATCGGGCCTCGTCCTCCGGGCCGTCGGTGCGCTCGGGGCCCGCGGGGCCCTCGGCGCTCTGTTCGTGCTCAAGGTGGCCGGTGGCGGCACCGGTCATGGCCGAGCCCAGCTCCTCCGGCGTGATCGTGGCCGGGTCGGCGTCGGCGACCAGCCGGCCGCGGTACATCACGCGCAGGGTGTCGGAGAGGCCGATGAGCTCGTCCAGGTCGGCCGAGATCAGCAGCACCGCCAGTCCCTCGCGGCGGGCCTCGCGGATCTGGTCCCAGATCTGCGCCTGCGCGCCGACGTCCACGCCCCGGGTGGGGTGCGCGGCGATCAGCAGCTTGGGGGCGTGGCTCATCTCGCGGCCGACGATCAGCTTCTGCTGGTTGCCGCCGGAGAGCGAGGCCGCGGTGACGTCGATCCCGGGGGTGCGGACGTCGTACTCGCGGACGATCCGCTCGGTGTCCCGGCGGGCCGCCTTCAGATCGAGGACGGCGCCCTTGGAGTTGGGCTTCTCGGTGACGTGACCGAGGATGCGGTTCTCCCAGAGGGGGGCCTCCAGGAGCAGGCCGTGCCGGTGGCGGTCCTCGGGGATGCAGCCGATGCCGTCCTCGCGCCGCTTGCGGGTCGGCGCGGTGGAGATGTCGGTGCCGTCCAGGGTCAGCACACCGCGGTCGGGGTGGCGCATGCCCATGATCGCGTCGACGAGCTCGGACTGGCCGTTGCCCTCGACACCTGCGATGCCCAGGACCTCGCCCTTGTGGATGGTGAAGGTGATGCCGTCGAGCACCGCGCGGACCACGCCGTCGGGGTCGACGGCGCTGAGCGACAGGTCCTCGACCGTCAGCATCGGGACGTCCGTCACCGTCGACTCGCGGGTCTCCGGGGAGGGCAGCTCCGTACCGACCATCAGTTCGGCGAGCTGCTTGGGCGTGGTGGAGGCCGGGTCGGCGGTGCCGACCGTCGTGCCGCGCCGGATGACGGTGATGTCGTCCGCGACCGACAGGACCTCGCCCAGCTTGTGCGAGATGAAGATGACGGTCAGGCCCTCTGCCTTGAGCTCGCGCAGGTTGGCGAAGAGCGCGTCGACCTCCTGCGGGACCAGGACCGCGGTCGGCTCGTCGAGGATCAGCGTGCGGGCGCCGCGGTAGAGGACCTTGAGGATCTCCACGCGCTGGCGGTCGGCCACGCCCAGGTCCTCCACGAGGACGTCGGGGCGGATGCCGAGGCCGTACGCGTCCGAGATCTCCTTGATCTTGGCGCGGGCCTTGTCGCCGATGCCGTGGAGCTTCTCGGAACCGAGGACGACGTTCTCGAGGACGGTGAGGTTGTCCGCGAGCATGAAGTGCTGGTGCACCATGCCGACACCGCGGGCGATGGCGTCACCGGGGTTGTTGAACGACACCTGCTCGCCGTCGATCGCGATGGTGCCCTCGTCCGGCTTCTGCATGCCGTAGAGGATCTTCATCAGGGTCGACTTGCCCGCTCCGTTCTCGCCCACGAGGGCGTGCACGGTGCCGCGGCGCACGGTGATGTCGATGTCGTGGTTGGCCACGACTCCGGGGAAACGCTTGGTGATGCCGCGGAGTTCTACGGCGTGGGGACTACTGGAGCTGGAGGCTTTGATGGCGCACTCTCCTAGGCAGGGAGCGTGAGGAGGATGAGGCAGGACGCAGGCGCTGTCGGTGGCGAAAAATACCGTGCGGGCCGGGAGCTACGCGCGTAGCGTTCGCGAAATTGTTCAACTGCCGGTGGGCATACGTGTGAAGGGGGCCCGGAGTGTCGGCCGAAGCCGCTCTCCGGGCCCCCCTCCGACGAACGTCAGAGGGTCGTGGCGACCTTGATCTGACCGTCGACGATCTTCTTCTTGGCCTCGTCCAGCTTGGCCTGGATGTCCTTGAGGTGGTCACCCGTGGTGGTCAGGGAGACGCCGTTCTCGGCCAGCGAGTAGGGCTGGGTACCGGTCAGCGGCTTGCCGTCCTTGACGGACTTGATCAGGTCGAAGACGCCGGTGTCGACGTTCTTGACGACCGAGGTCATGATCGAGCCGGAGTACTTGGACAGGGCCGGGTCCTTGGCCTGGTCCGAGTCCACGCCGATCGCCCAGGTGCCCGGCTTGGCGGCGACGGCCTCGATGGCGCCGGCGCCCGAGCCGCCCGCGGCGGCGAAGATGACGTCGATGCCCTTGTCGAGCATGCCCTTGGCCGCGGCCTTGCCCTTGTCCGGGGCGCCGAAGCCGGAGAGGTCCGTACCGGTGGACAGGTACTGGATCTGGACGCTGGCGCTCGGCTTGGTGTCCTTGACGCCCTGCTGGAAGCCGGCGGCGAACTTCTTGATCAGCGGGAGGTCGACACCGCCGATGAAGCCGATCTTGCCGTCCTTGGACTTCAGCGCGGCGGCGACACCGGCGAGGTAGGAGCCCTGCTCCTCGGTGAAGACGATCGAGGAGACGTTCTTCTTGTCCGAGACCGAGTCGATCAGACCGAAGGTGGTGTTCGGGAACTTGGCGGCCACCTTGTCGATCGCGTCCTTGTACGCGAAGCCGACACCGATGACCGGGTTGAAGCCGCCCTCGGCCAGCGAGGCGAGGCGCTGCTCACGGTCGGCCGGCGTCTCGCCGTTCTTGGCCGTGAGCTCCTTGGTCTCGACGCCGAGGTCGGCCTTGGCCTTGTCCAGGCCGCGCGCGGCGGAGTCGTTGAAGGAGTTGTCGCCACGGCCGCCGACGTCGTAGGCCATGCCGACCTTGATGGTGCCCTTGTCGGAGCCCGTGGCCTCGGTGGAGGACTCCCCGCAGGCGGTGGCAGTGAGAGCGAGAGCCGCGGTGACAGCACACGCGGCGGTGATCTTGGATACGCGGCGCACGAGGAGGGTCCCTTCGAGACTGACCGAAAGCGCCTCTTGCGGCGCTGGCTTTTCGGCGATCGTAACGCGCGTAGATGTCAGTTAAAGACCCGTTCACGAGTCGTTACCGGATCGACGCCCACGAGTCGTACCAGACCGTCACGCAGGCGTGTTGGGGCACCGTGCGGGCCAACCGGGTGAGGGGTGCGCGGCCGGGCGGACCGGCCCGGACGGGCCGGCCGGGGGTTGGCCGGATTACGTCCGAGCCGGGGGCGTCAGAGTCGCGGGGCCGGGGGCGTCAGGGCCGCGGGGGCCGCGTCCAGGAGGGCCGCCGCCGTGAAGAGCTCCACGCCGACCTGGATGGCGCGTTCGTCCACGTCGAAATCGCCGGAGTGCAGGTCACGGTGGGTCGGGTCGCCGGGAACGCGGACGCCGAGGCGGGCCATCGCGCCCGGGACGTGCTCCAGGTACCACGAGAAGTCCTCGCCGCCGAGGCTCTGCTCGGTGTCCTCGATCGCATACGGTCCGCGGCGTGCGGCCATCGCGTCGTGGAGGAGGTCGGCCACGACCGGGTCGTTGACGACCGGCGGGACGCCGCGGACGTAGTTGATCGTCGACTTGGCGCGGTGGAGGGTGGCGATCTCGTCGACCGCCGCGTGCACCAGGTCGGGCGCCTCGCGCCAGGTGCGCAGGTCGAGGCAGCGGATGGTGCCGGACAGCTCGGCGTGCTGCGGGATGACGTTGCAGGCGTGGCCGGACGCGATCCGGCCCCAGGTGACCGAGAGTCCGGCGCGGGCGTCCACGCGGCGGGCCAGCACGGCGGGCACGTCGATGGCGATGCGGGCGGCGGCGGTGACCAGGTCCGTGGTCAGGTGCGGGCGGGCGGTGTGGCCGCCGGCGCCGTCGAGGGTGACTTCAAGCCGGTCGCAGGCGGAGGTGATGGCTCCGTGGCGCAGTCCGATCTTGCCCGCGTCGACCTTCGGGTCGCAGTGCACGGCGATGATCCGGCCGACCCCGTCCAGGACGCCCGCGGCGACGGCGTCGGCGGCGCCGCCGGGCAGCACCTCCTCGGCGGGCTGGAAGATCAGCCGCACCGCGTTCGGCAGCAGGCCCTGCCGGTCCAGGTCGGCGAGGACGAGCCCGGCGCCCAGGACCGTGGTGGTGTGGACGTCGTGCCCGCAGGCGTGCGCGCGGTTGGGAACGGTCGAGCGGTACGCGACGGTCTTGACGTCCGGGATGGGCAGCGCGTCGAGGTCGGCGCGGATCGCCAGCATGGGGCGTACCCCGTCCCAGGTGCCGATGTCGCACACGAGCCCGGTGCCCGCCGCGAGGACCTTCGGCGCGAGGCCGGCCGCCTCCAGGCGGGCCTTCAGGGCAGCGGTGGTACGGAACTCCTGGTTGCCGAGCTCGGGGTGCATGTGCAGGTCGCGGCGGAAGTCGATCAGTTCTGCGCGCAGCGAGTCGGACAGCGTTCCGGGCAGAGCGAGGGAGTCGGGCTCACGGGACTTCAACTGGTTCACCTTTTGAAGGGTAGGCCCCCGAAGAGATCAACTGCCCGTTGATCAGAAAAAGTTCAGTCCGATAGGGGAAAGAAACCCGTTTGACGAGGCGTGACGGCCATCCCTTGTGGGTAAGCTCACCCGAATTCGAGCCGTTCGACGGCCGGGGCGGCGCGGGTGGTGAGCCGGTCGACCTCGTGGGCCGCGGTGCCGGCGACTCCCGCGAGGAAGCCCTGCGCCCGGGGGGACACGTTCTCCCTCAGCCATTCGGGGGCGATCTCGCAGACGGCGACCTTGACCCCGGTGCCCTCCAGGGCCAGCGGCAGGGTGTGCACGACGGTGGACGGGAAGCTGACCACCGTACGCCCGATCGGGCCGCGCCGGGCGATCACCTCCAGCGGCAGCTCGGGGCGGACGATCTCCAGACCGGTCTCCACCGCGATCCGGTGCAGTTTCTCGGTGGACTCGCGGCGGTGGGCGAAGTAGCGGGTCGCTCCGTGGGTGCGGGCGAGATCGGCGACGGCCTTCGTGTACCGGTCGGCGTCGACCACGCCCGTCTCGACGAGCGAGGTCCCGACGAGGTCGGCGCCCCGGGTGAGGCGGGGCGGGCCGAAGCGGGCGCGGGTCCAGGCGAAGGTGTGCGGGGTGACGGTGGTGCCGGGGGGCGGCTGGACCGGCAGCGAGGTGAAGATCTCGACGGTGCGGCGGCGGGTGGGGGCGAGGCGGCGGCGGGCGAGCGCGGAGACGGGGGCGAGGACGAGCTCGCGCGGACCGCGGCTGCCGCGCCGGTGCCACCGCACCAGGCGCTCGCCCCGGGCCAGCTGCGAGGCGAACTCCATCGTGGCGGTGCCGTCGTCGACGACGGTCAGCCGCCGGGGCCCGAACAGGGTGAGCAGCAGCTGTACGTAACGGGAGAACGGGTCCCCGACGATCACCCGGTCCGCGGCGCGCAGCAGCGGCGCCAGTTCGCGCAGCGTACGGACGAGCGCGCCCCGGCCGCCGCGGGCCTCCTGCCAGCGGACGTGGAACCCCTCGTCGCGGGCCAGCTGGGCCATCCGGCGCAACTGGCCGCGCGACATGGGGTCGGTCGGCGAGAGCACGACGATCGTGAGACCGGCGGTGGGACCGGCCGCCGCTCCCCCGGTCGCCCCGGATTCCCCGGCTCCCGAGCCGGCGGCCGGCCCCTCAGCTGGGGCCGGGGCCGCCCGGCGGTGGCGCTGGGCCGGGAGGCCGGGAAGGCCGGTGCCCGGCTGGGGGCCGGCGGGGCCCGCGAGCGGGGCCGTCGCCGGGTCCTGGGCCCGGGCCGTCGCCGGGGCGCAGGTGCGGGCGTGGGACCACTCCAGGACGTTCAGGAGCTGGACCGGGCTCTCGACGAACGCCAGCTGGCCGGTCATGCGGCGACGAGCCCCTGGACCCGGCGGAGCTTCTTCATGGGGCCGAGCTCCGACTCGTACACCTTCTTGACGCCGTCGCCGAGCGCGGTCTCGATGGTGCGGATGTCGCGGACCAGGCGCTGCAGGCCCTGCGGCTCGACGGACGCGGCCTGGTCGGAGCCCCACATCGCGCGGTCCAGCGTGATGTGGCGCTCGACGAACGTGGCGCCGAGCGCGACGGCGGCCAGCGTGGTCTGGAGGCCGGTCTCGTGGCCGGAGTAGCCGATCGGGACGTTCGGGTACTCCTCCTTGAGCGTGTCGATCACCCGGAGGTTGAGCTCCTCCGCCTTGGCCGGGTACGTCGAGGTGGCGTGGCAGAGCAGGATGTTGTCGCTGCCGAGGACCTCGACCGCGTGGCGGATCTGCTTCGGGGTGGACATGCCGGTCGAGAGGATCACCGTACGGCCGGTAGCTCGCAGGGCGCGGAGCAGTTCGTCGTCCGTGAGGGAGGCGGAGGCGACCTTGTGGGCCGGGACGTCGAACTTCTCCAGGAAGGCGACGGCCTCGGTGTCCCACGGCGAGGCGAACCAGTCGATCCCGCGCTTCCTGCAGTGCTCGTCGATGGCGCGGTACTCGTCCTCGCCGAACTCCACGCGGTGGCGGTAGTCGATGTACGTCATCCGGCCCCAGGGGGTGTCGCGCTCGATGTCCCACTGGTCGCGCGGGGTGCAGATCTCGGGCGTGCGCTTCTGGAACTTCACGGCGTCGCAGCCCGCGTCGGCGGCCGCGTCGATGAGCGCGAAGGCGTTGTTCAGGTCGCCGTTGTGGTTGATGCCGATCTCACCCGTGATGTAGACGGGGTGGCCGGGGCCGGCGGTCTTGCTGCCGAAGGTACGGATGCGGGGGTTGGCGCTGGCGCTGGTGCTGGTGCTCATGGTTCGTGTGTTCCTTACGCGTCGGGGGTGTGGAGCTCGGGTCCGAGGAGCCAGGCGGCGATCTCCCGGATGGCTCCGGAGCCACCGGGGGTGACGGTGACCGCACGGGCGGCGGCCCGTACGGAGTCGTGGGCGCTGCTCACCGCGACGGGCCAGCCGACGAGGTGGAAGCAGGGCAGGTCGTTGACGTCGTTGCCGGCGTAGAGCACGCGCTGGGGGTCGATCCCCTGCTCCTCGCACCACTGCTTGAGGGCGAGGTCCTTGCGGTCGATGCCGTGCAGGACGGGGATCTTGAGCTTGCGGGCACGGGCGGCGACGACGGGGTTCTGTTCGGTGGAGAGGATCAGGAGCGGCAGGCCGGCGCGGCGCAGGGCGGCGATGCCGAGGCCGTCGCCGCGGTGGACGGAGACGAACTCGCGTCCCTCGCCGTCGATGTGGACGCGGTCGTCGGTCTGCGTGCCGTCGAAGTCGAGGACGACCGCGTCGACGTCGTCGATCCGGGGGGTGGTGGGGGTGTCGAGGAGGGGGGCGAGCGCGCGGGCGCGGGCGAGGTCGTGCGGATCGTCGATCTCCAGGACCCGGGAGGGGTCGGTGACGACGAGCGCGGTGCGGCCGAAGAAGCGGTGGCGGTGGGTACGGAAGCCCTCGGCGTCCATGGCGTAGACGGCGCCGGTCTCCAGGTACTCGGGCTCGCGGTCCTGGCGGCGGGGGCGGTGCGCCTTGTCGTGGTTGACGCCGTGGGCACCGGACGCGGGGCCACCGGCGTCGATGCCGGTTTCGGTGCCGGTGCCGACCGTGCCTTCGCTGGACGCGGGGCCGGTGACTGTGCCGGTGTCGCCATCGTTGTCGGTGCCGACCGTTTCGCCGGTGGGCGCCCGGCCCTCGCGCCAGAGGAAGCCGTGGGTCGGGGACACCGTCAGCGCCGTGTCGGCCGTGCCCGATGTGATCCGGTCGGCCGCCTCGCTCACCTCCTCCGGGGTGAGGAAGGGGCTCGTGCACTGGACGAGGAGGACCACGTCGGCGCGGCGCCCCCGGGTGGCCTCGAAGGCGTCCATCGCGTGGAGCACCGCCGACTCGCTGGTCGCCGTGTCGCCCGCGAGCGACGCCGGGCGGTGGATCGCCTCCGCGCCGGCCGCGCGGGCCTCCGTCGCGATCGCCGCGTCGTCCGTGGAGACGACGACGTCGGTGACCGCACGGGCGCGGAGGCAGGCGCGGACCGCGCGGGAGACCAGCGGGACGCCCGCCACCGGGGCGAGGTTCTTGGCGGGGACGCCCTTGGAGCCGCCCCTCGCGGGGATCACGGCCAGCACGGTGGGGGTCGGCATCAGAGTTCTCCAAGGCGGCGGATGACGGGGGCCACGCGCTGGACGCCGTGGCGGTACGCGCCCCGCGCCGCCTCCCGGACCACACGGCGCAGCCCGCTGTCGCGGGGCTCCGGGGCGGTCGCGTCGAGGCGGTGGCGGGCGAGGATGCCGGGGAGGTAGCCGGGGGCCGTCTCCGCCGTGTAGTAGGGCGCGATCGGGGGCAGTGCGGGCCGGGCCAGCAGCTCGCGGACGCGCGCCCGCGCCGCGTCGAAGGAGGACGCGTACGACCCGCCCCCGGCGGCGACGCCCTGCCGCGCCAGCCACTCCTCGTCCGGCACCGGCCGTACGTCCGCGTCCAGGCGGTCGAAGGAGGTCAGCAGGCCCGAGCCGATGAAGTGGTGGTTGCCGAGCACCTCGCGGACGCCCAGGTCGGTGAGGACCGCCGTGGGGATGCGCCGGTGCAGCGCTTCGAGCGCCGCGGTCGAGGAGACGGTGACCAGCAGGTCGGTACGGTCGAGCACCTCGCCCATGTGCCCGTACACGAGACGGAAGTTGGGCGGTACGGCGAGCTCGCGCACCAGCCTCTGGTACGGGAGTTCCTCCAGGTGCGTCGTGTGTTCGCCGGGCTTGGAGCGGAGCTTGAGGAGGACCTCGCGCTCCGGGTGGGCCCGGGCGTACCCGACGAGCCTGCGCAGCAGGTAGGTGCGTTCGGCGCGGGTGGCCGGAACGGACGGCTGGGCCGCGAAGACGAGCGTGTCGCGGCCCGCCTCGGGGGCGTAGGGCGCCCCGCCCAGGAAGGGCAGCGCGGCCTCCACGACCGAGGAGGCGTCGGCGCCCACTCCCTCGTACACCGCGCGGAAACGCTCCGCGTCGTGCCGGGAGTTGGCGAGGACGACGTCCGCGCCGTGGCGCAGCAGGAGCCCGTCGGCGAGCTTCTCGTAGACGACTCCGACATAGCCGGTGACGATCACCGGCCGCCGCGGGAGGGAGAGTTCGGCCAGGCCCTGCAGTACGGCGCGCACGGTGCCGCCGACGAGGGCGAGGACGACGACGTCGTACCCCTCGTCGCGGGCCGCCGCATCCCGTACCGCGCGCAGGAACTCCGCACCCGTCACCTCGCGCGGCGGCGTCGTGGACACCCCCGTCTCGGCGAGCTGGCGCGCGGTGGGGGTGGCCCGGCCGCGCAGGAGGAAGCCGGTGGGTTCGACGGCCTCGGCCGTGATTCTGCGCGCGGTGAGCGCGCCCCATTTCCACCGGGTGTCGGAGTCGGCGAGTACGGCGACGCGTACCGCTTCATTGGTACTTGCTGGCACGTCGAGGACGTTAGAGAGGCATTCCGGTTCCCGGCCCAACTGGGCCACAACAAACGGTGAACAGCGCCACTACGCCTTCTGAAAACGCCCGGGAAGGGCGTGTCGGAGAAGGGCGGGAGGTGTTTCGCTCAAGGTGGTTAAGGGCCCCGCCGCTTCATGTTCACCCGGCATCTCTCTACCGGTCAGGACGAATGCCGGGGCGGCGCATAGCGTCGGCCGCGTGGTCAAGCTCTCCGTCGTCGTGCCGTTCTACAACGTGCAGACATACGCCCCGGACACCCTCAGAAGCCTGCGCGCCAACGCCCGCGAGGACTTCGAGTTCCTTCTCGTCGACGACTGCTCGACGGACGGGACCGCGGAGCTCCTCGAACGGGCCGTCCGCGAGATCCCGGGTGCCGTCCTGATCCGGCACGCGCGCAACGAGGGCCTCGCCACGGCGCGCAACACCGGCCTGGACGCGGCTCGCGGGCGCTATCTCGCCTTCCTCGACGGGGACGACTGGCTCGCGCCCGGCCACTACGGCCGGCTCGTCGCGGCCATAGAGGAGTTGGGCTGCGACTTCCTGCGCACCGACCACGTCCGGGTGACCGGGCGGACCCGTTCGGTGCGCCGGTCGCCGGTCGGGCGGCGGGGCGAGGTGCTGCGGCCCCGGGACGTGATCCTGCCCGCCGGCCGGACCACCTCGGTGGACTACCCGTACGCCTGGGCCGGGCTCTACGACCGGCGGCTCCTCGACCGCGGGCTGCTGCGCTTCACGCCCGGGCTGCGGACGGCGGAGGACCGGCCGTGGATCTGGAAGCTGCACCGGGAGGCGGATTCCTTCGCGGCGGTGAGCACGCTGGGAATCTTCTACCGGCGCGGAGTCTCCACATCGCTCACACAGATCGGCGATATCCGCCAGCTGGATTTCATTCGCGCTTTCGATCAGGTGATCGACGAAACCGCGAATGATCACGACGCCGACCGCCTTCTCCCTAAGGCGGTACGGACCTACTGCGCGCTCATTTCGCATCACGTCGGAAACATGGAGCGGTACGAGCCGATGGTGGCGAGGAAATTGCGTGCGATGAGCGCGGCCGCGCTGCGGCGCATGCCGCAGGACCTGCTCGGCGAGGCGCTCGGGTCGATGGACGAGCAGCGGGCGGCCGTGCTGCGCAAGCTGCGCCGAAGCCGGGTGGGCACGAGCGCCCTCCCCCGCGCCCGCAGCACGGAGGCCGCCGCATGAGCACCACCGAGACCACCCGGGCCGTCGGCACCACGCAGATCTTCTACGCCTCCACGCTGTACGGCGCCGCCACGCTGGCCGCCGCCCTGGACAGCGGCTGCTTCGGGCCGGCCGACCGGCGGCTGCTGCTGGTCGCGAACAACGCGGCGGTACCGGAGACGACGCCCTCCCTGGACGAGATGCCCGGCTTCGAGAGGCTGCGCGGCCGGTTCGACGCCGTCCTGTCCTGGAACGAGGCGATCTCCCCGCTCCACCCGGCCGGCTGGACCCCGCGAGCGGACGACCTGCCGCTCCTGGAGCGCCATCTGCGGCTGCTGTGGGGGCTCGGCGACGACCGGCTGGAGATCGCGGTGGAGTCCGTGCAGGTGACGCCCGCGCTGACGGTCGCCCGGCTGTTCCCGGACGCGGCGCTCGACGTGTACGCGGACGGGCTGATGAGCTACGGCCCCACCCGCAACAAGATCGATCCGCTCGTCGGGCAGCGGGTGCGCCGGCTGCTCCACCTCGACCTGGTGCCCGGCCTGGAACCCTTGCTGCTCGGGGAGTTCGGGCCGGTGGCGACGGTGGTGCCGACGGAGGCGTTCACCAAGGTGGTCGACGAGCTCGCGGACGACGCCGCCACCGCCGGGGACGGGCAAGGCCCCGCGCTGCTGCTCGGCCAGTATCTGGCGGCGCTGGACCTCCTCACCCCCGCCGAGGAGGAGGAGCTGCACGTACGGATGGTCCGCGGCGCGATCGCGCGCGGGCACCGGCGGCTCGTCTTCAAACCGCACCCGACGGCGCCGGACGCCTGGACGAGGAGCCTGGCCCTGGAGGCGGAGCGGCTCGGGGCCGAACTGGCCGTCCTGGACCGGCCCGTGCTCGCCGAGGTGCTGTACCGGGAGCTGCGCCCGGCGCTGGTGGTCGGCTGCTTCTCGACGGCGTTGATGACGGCGCGCGCCTTCTACGGGGTCCCCGTCGCCCGGGTCGGCACCGAGACGCTCCTGACCCGGCTCACCCCGTACCAGAACAGCAACCGTGTGCCGGTCACCCTCGTCGACGCGCTCGTCCCCGCTCTGGAGGAGGACGCGGCCGGCGCCGTGGCGGACGCACCGGATCCCGAGGAGCTGGCCGGTCTGGTCGCGGCGGTCGGGTTCGCGATGCAGCCGAAGATCCGCCCGGATCTGCGGGAGGCCGCCGTACGGCACCTCTCCGGCCCGCTCGCCGCACGCACCCGGCACCACTTCACCCGCCGCCGTCTCACCGTCCTCGGCCTCCCGGGCGGCCTCCCGGTCCCCCGCCACCCCGGGGTCCGCCGGCTCGCGCGCCGTGCGCTGAAGCTGAAGCGGGCGCTGATCCGGTAGACGGCGGGCGCTGATCCGGTAGTCGGCATGGAGACGGTGCGCGGGGCCCGCCCGGGGCCCGCGCACCGCACCTTTCTACGCCCGGCTGACCGGTTCCTGGAGCTCCGTCACCCACTGGGAGCGGTCGTCCGGGCACTCCAGATACAGCTCGCGGGCGTACCCCTCCGACCGGTAGCCGTGGGTGTCGATCCAGGTGGCGAGGGTCTGGGCGGTGGGCAGGATGTCGTCCATCGAGCCCCGGTGGACGACCGTCGCCGCCTCCTCGAAGCCGGGCAGGACGACCACGTCGACGCCCTCGGCCGCCCGGACCCCCTCGGGCAGGATCATCCCGGCGTGCACGACGACCGAGCCGTCGCCCCGGCCCGCGTCCTCGTAGTACGCGACCGCGGGGCCGTAGCCGCCGACCCCCGCCGCGTCCAGCCGGGCGCACACCTCGTCGTACAGCGGGTCGATCACCGGGGAGATCTCCTCGGTGCCGAAGCTCGCGGCGAGGCCGCTCAGCTCGGCCAGGCGTACCGCGGGCACCTTCTTGATCACGACGTCCTGGGTGGGCATATGTCCCTCGCTCTCGATGGCCCGGAGCCTCGCGCCGACCTGTGCCAGCCGTCCCGCCGCCTCCGCCAGGGCCGTCTCCAGCTCGGCCTGGCGCAGCCGCAGCATCCCGCGCAGCTCCTCCGCGCCGATCCGCTCGTCGAGGATCGACCCCACCTGGTCGAGGGTGAAGCCGAGCTCCTTGAGCGCGATGACACGGTTGAGCCGGGCGAGCTGTTCCGCCTCGTAGAAGCGGTAACCGCTGCGCGGGTCGACATGGGCCGGGCGCAGCAGTCCGATGGCGTCGTAGTGGCGCAGCATGCGGACCGACACGCGCCCGTGCCGGGCGAAGTCTCCGATGGTGAACATGACGCCCCCTACGGAACGGCCTCAAACGGTGTCAGGGTCAAGCCAGCGAGAGCTTCGCGGCGAAGCCGAGGAAGAGGGCTCCGGCGGCCGTGGTGGCCCCCGCCGCGAGCCGCCGGCTGCTGCGGAACGCCGCCGCGAGCCGTGTCCCGCCGAATATCAGCATCGTGAGGTAGAGGAAGCTGCCGAGCTGCAGCAGCGTGCCGAGGACCAGGAAGGACAGGGCCGGGTAGGCGTAGCCGGGGTCCACGAACTGCACGAAGAACGAGATCAGGAAGAGGATCGCCTTCGGGTTGAACAGGCTGATGATCAGCGCGCGGCGGTACGGGTTCTCCCCCGCGGCGACCTCGTCCGGCGCCGGCTCACCGGCGGGCGTCTCGCCCCGGGAGCGCCACATGGACCAGGCGGCCCGCAGCATGCCGTACGCCATCCAGGCCAGATAGCCCGCGCCCGCGTACTTCACGATCATGAAGAGCAGGGGGGTGGTCTGGAGCAGCGAGGCCGCGCCGAGCGCGGCCAGGGTCATCAGGACGGCGTCGCCGGTGAAGACGCCGGCGGCGGCCTTGTATCCGGTCCGGGTGCCCTTGCGGGCGGCGACGGACAGCACGTACAGCGAGTTCGGTCCCGGCAGAAGGATGATGAGGACGAGCCCGGCGAGATAGGTCGGAAGATCGGTGACACCCAGCATGAAGCGGAGTGTCGCACGCGGGTACGACACTCCGCCCTGTTGTTTCGTATCGCGGAAATCAGAACGCGTCGGTCGGGACGTAGGTGCCCCAGACCTCGCGCAGCGCGTTGCAGACCTCGCCGACGGTGGCGCGCGCCCTGAGGGCGTCCTTCATCGGGTAGAGCACGTTGTCCGTGCCCTCGGCCGCCTTCTTCAGCTCCGCGAGCGCCGCGTCGACGGCCGCCTGGTCCCGCTCGGCACGCAGCTTGGCGAGCCGCTCGGCCTGCTGGGCCTCGATCGCCGGGTCCACCCGCAGCGGCTCGTACGGCTCCTCGACGTCGATCGTGTAGCGGTTGACGCCGACGACGACCCGCTCACCGCTGTCGGTCTGCTGCGCGATGCGGTAGGCGGACCGCTCGATCTCGTTCTTCTGGAAGCCGCGTTCGATCGCGTTGACCGCGCCGCCCAGCTCCTCGACCTTCTCCATCAGCGCGAGCGCCGCGGCCTCCACGTCGTCGGTCATCTTCTCGACGACGTACGAACCGGCGAAGGGGTCGACGGTGGCGGTGACGTCCGTCTCGTAGGCGAGGACCTGCTGCGTCCGCAGCGCCAGCCGGGCGCTCTTGTCCGTCGGCAGGGCGATCGCCTCGTCGAAGGAGTTGGTGTGCAGCGACTGCGTGCCGCCGAGGACGGCCGCGAGGCCCTGGACGGCGACGCGCACCAGGTTGACCTCGGGCTGCTGGGCGGTGAGCTGCACACCCGCGGTCTGGGTGTGGAAGCGGAGCATCAGCGACTTGGGGTTCTTCGCCCCGAACTCCTCCTTCATCACCCGCGCCCAGATCCGGCGGGCGGCCCGGAACTTCGCGACCTCTTCGAGGATGGTGGTGCGTGCCACGAAGAAGAAGGAGAGCCGGGGCGCGAAGTCGTCCACGTCCATGCCGGCGGCGACGGCCGTACGGACGTACTCGATGCCGTCGGCGAGGGTGAACGCGATCTCCTGCGCGGGCGAGGCACCGGCCTCGGCCATGTGGTAGCCGGAGATCGAGATGGTGTTCCACTTCGGGATCTCGGCCTTGCAGTACTTGAAGATGTCCGCGATCAGCCGCAGCGACGGCTTGGGCGGGAAGATGTACGTGCCGCGGGCGATGTACTCCTTGAGCACGTCGTTCTGGATCGTGCCGGTCAGCTGGTCGGCCGGGACGCCCTGCTCCTCGCCCACGAGTTGGTAGAGCAGCAGCAGGAGGGAGGCGGGGGCGTTGATGGTCATCGAGGTGGAGACCTTGTCCAGCGGAATCCCGCCGAACAGCACGCGCATGTCGTCGATCGAGTCGATGGCCACACCGACCTTGCCGACCTCGCCCGAGGAGATCGCCGCGTCGGAGTCGTGGCCCATCTGGGTCGGCAGGTCGAAGGCGACGGACAGGCCCATCGTGCCGTTGGCGATCAGCTGCTTGTAGCGGGCGTTGGACTCCACCGCGGTGCCGAAGCCCGCGTACTGCCGCATGGTCCAGGGACGGCCGGTGTACATCGACGGGTACACGCCGCGCGTGAAGGGGTACGAGCCCGGCTCGCCCAGCTTCTCGGCGGGATCCCACCCGTCCAGGGCGTCCGGTCCGTAGACCGGCTCAATGGGCAGTCCCGACTCCGACTCGCGCGCCATCTGTTGTGCCTCCCGATAGACCTACTGAGTGGTACCGACCCTCGCGACGGACTGTAGCGGCGGCCGTGCGGCCGGTGGAGGGCCGCACGCTGGGACCTTCCTCACAGCATGCTCCGTACTTCATGCTCCGCACTTCGGCCGGGTGCGCAACCAACGGGGCACGGGGAGCATCCCTACGTACACACACTCGTTCGGGGGGCTCCGATGCAGCGTTCGTCCGTCATACGAAGAGCACTACTGGCCGCGGCGGCCGTGGCACTGGCCACGGGCTGTACGGCGCAGGCGGCCGGTACGGGAGGGACGGCGTCGAGGCCGTCCTCCTCCTCTCCGTCCGCTTCCGCCGCGGCTCCCGCGCCCACTGCCTCGTCCCCGTCGGCCTCGGCGACGGCGGACGGCAAGCCGTCGTCCTCGTCGACACCGGACAAGCCGGCGGGCAAGGTCCTGATGGACGACGGCGACGAGAGCGCGCAGGTGCGCGAGCTGCAGGCGCGGCTGCGCCAGGTCGGGTACTTCGACCGGGCGCCCACCGGGTTCTACGGCACGATGACGGCGGGGGCGGTGAAGGGCTTCCAGAAGAAGCGGGAGCTGCCCCGGACCGGCTCCGTGGACGAGACCACCTGGCAGCGGCTGCTCGCGATGACCCGCGAGCCGACGGCGGACGAGCTGAAGCCGTCCACGACGAACAAGCTGGACAAGCCGGACGCGCGCTGTATGACGGGCCGGGTGCTGTGCATCAGCAAGGAGAGCCGGACGCTGGCCTGGATGATCGACGGCAAGGTCGTGTCGTCGATGGACGTGCGCTTCGGCTCGGAGAACACCCCCACCCGCGAGGGAACGTTCAGCGTCGGCTGGAAGGCCAAGGACTGGAAGTCGACGATCTACCACACGCCGATGCCGTACGCGATGTTCTTCAGCGGCGGTCAGGCCGTGCACTACTCGTCGGACTTCGCGGCCCGCGGCTACAACGGGGGCTCGCACGGCTGTGTCAACGTCCGTGACCGGGGGAAGATCGCGACGCTCTTCGACCAGGTGAAGGTCGGCGACAAGGTCGTCGTCCACTGGTGAGCGGCCGATGGCGGCTGATGAGCGGCGATGAGCGGCCGGTGGGATGAGGGGGCGCGGGTGGGACCGGGGGAACGTGTCCCACCCGCGCCAGTGCGCAGAGCCGAAGGTACGGGGGGAACCCCGGCTCCATGCGCGGCCGATGACCAGTCGGCTCACTCAGTACTGCGCCGGCGAGCCGAAAAGTGTCACACCTCGTGTGTCACGGCCTCCGCGGCGGCCGGCGCGGGCGTCTGCACGGGGGCGGCGGCGGCGTTACGGGCGTGGCTCCGGCCCTTGCCCTGGCCACCGGCTCGGCTCTTGCCCGGGTCGCTTCCCGGGGCACCGCGCGAGCCGTCCTTCCCGTGACCCGTGCCCTTGCCGCCGGCACCGGAGGATCCGGCGGTGGTGCCCCCGCCAGCCCCCGAGGATCCGGCGGAACCGGCTCGATCGCCCTCTCCGTCGGCGGAGCCGTCCTCTTCCTTGCCCTCGCCGCCCGAGGAGTCGCCGCCGGACGTGCGGCCGGTCGCGCCGGTCACACCGCCCGTAGCGGCTGAGCCGCTCGCTCCGGCCGAGCCGCCGGCCAGGACGCGGTCGCAGAAGCCCGAGACGCTCTCGCCCTTCCTGGCCTCGCCGGCGAGCCGCTGCCGGTCGCCGTCGCCGAGGCGTCCGGCGCGGTGGTCCAGGCACCACTTGACGGTCTTGGCGCGCACGGCCGCGGCGTTCTCCCCGGAACCGTCCGCGCTCTTCCGGGGCGTCGGGTCACCGCCGTCCGTGCCGCCGGGGCCGGCGGTGGCGGGGGGCGCGGTCGACGAGGGCGAGGGGCCGGGGGAAGGGCCGTCGCCGGTCTCCGGTGGCGCCGACGGCGTACCCGTGCCGGCGGTGTCACCGGGGGAGTCCGAGGCGAGGGGCTCGGGGGTGTCGGCCACCGTGACGGACACGGCGGGCTCGGGGGCGTCGTCGAACGGCCGGGGCAGCAGCCCCGTGCCGGCGGCGACGGCGACCCCGCCGACGGCGACGGCCGCGACCGCGGCGGCCAGGCCGTACCGCAGCGAGCGGCCCCACCGGCGGGCGGCGGGCAGCGGCGCCGCGACCCGTACGCGGTCGAGCTCGGCGACGGGCCCGGGCGCGTCGGCGGGCGAGGGGATGAGGGGTGAGGGGGCCGGGGACGAGGCGGCGAGAGACGCCCGCTCGGCCGTGGCCTTGCGGAAGGCGGCCAGCGCGGCCGCCTCGCCGGGGAGCTCGGCCTCCGCCGCGAGGACGGGTGGCAGGGGACGCGCCGACGCGAGGGCCTGCGCGAGGCGTTCGGCCTGCTCACGGGCGTGATCGTCGACGGGGTCGACCGGCTCGCCGCGCAGCAACCGCTCCGCGGCCTCCTGGTCGAGCCACTGGTACCGCTCGTCGGCCATCACATGTCCTTCTGCGTACGCGCGCGCGATTGCGTCACACCACCGGGGGCCGGGGCCTCCGGTCTGCGACCGCGTTGCGGCGGTACGCCCCCGAGCGGGGCCGTGCCGGCGTCGGCGCCGTCGGCGCCGAGGAGTTCGGCGAGCCGCTTGAGGCCGCGGTGCGCCGCGGTCCGTACGGCCCCGGGGCGTTTGCCGAGGGTGTCGGCGGCGCTCTTGGCGTCCAGACCGACGACGACCCGCAGGACCACGGCCTCGGCCTGGTCCTGGGGGAGTTGTGCGATCAGATTCATCGTGTGGCCGGTGGCCAGTGCTTCCATGGCCTCGTCCGCCGTGTCGGACTCGGCGGGCTTGTCGGTGAGTTCGGTCTCGTCTCCACCCACGGCGGGGCGTCTGCCGCGCATCCGGATGTGGTCGAGCGCCCGGTTGCGGGCGATACGGGCCGCCCAGCCGCGGAACCGGTCGGCGTCGCCGCTGAAGCGGTCGAGATCGCGGGCGATCTGGAGCCAGGCCTCGGAGGCGACGTCCTCGGCGTCGGCGTCGCCGACGAGCGTCCTCATGTAACCGAGCAGCCGGGGATGCACGGCGCGATACACAGTACGGAAGGCGTCTTCGTCCCCGTCCTGCGCAGCGAGCACCGCGGCCGTCAGCTCCGCGTCGTCCCCCAGCACTCCCCACAACCTGTTCGTCATCGCGGCTGGTCACCACCGCCACCACGCCGCCCGGCGCAGAGCAGCACGCTACGTCCTTTCCCGTGGCGGCGTCCATGTTCGTCCGCTCTTTGTACAAACTGCAACCTTCAGCTGACCGCATGTGGTGTGACAGAAAACGCATGCACGGCGCTGAGAGAAGTACGGGGCCGTGCTGCGGCCCCGGCGGACGGCGACCGGGGCCTCTCCTGTGGGGGGTGGCGGCCCCGGTCGTCCTCCTTTTCCGGCCGGGTACGCGCTGACCGCTCGGCCGTTCAGGGGGCCGCGCGCACACGGGCCTCGACGCACTCCCGTTCGCCCTCGGCCGACGCGGGCCGGAAGCAGGCCCGGACCGTGCTGCCGGGGCGGGCCGCGGCCATCTCGGTGAAGACGTACGTTTCCGCGTCGGCCCTGTTCTCGACGCGCACCTCGTGGGTCGGGCCGCCCGCCGTGATCTCCACCTGGTCGCCGATCCGGGTCCCCCACGTCCGGGCCCAGCTCGCGCCGCACTTCTCGCTGTAGCGCAGCTCCACATGGGCGCCGGTGGCGGTGCGGTACGTGGTGAGGGTGTCGGGGCCGATGCCGCAGACCAAGCGCATCGGGTCCAGGCCCTCGCAGGCGGCTCCATGACACTGAGGGGCGAGGGAGTACGGGGCGGAAGCCGGCAGCGGTTCGTCCTCCGCGGCCTCCCGGTCCGGCAGCAGGAGGACCGCCAGGGTCACCACGACGCCGATCACCGTGTACGCCGAGGCCAGCGCCAGCAAGAGCCGGCCCCCACGGCCGCGCGGCCGTCCGCTCTCCGGAGGCCGGGGCGGTACCTGCGGCTGTGGTTCTCGCGGCTGTGGCCGGGGGCGCGACTCGGCGGCGGCCGGGGCGGGAACCGCCGCGCGTCCGCTCCAGTCCGCCTCGGCGATCTCCCACAGGGCCAACAGCCGTCCGTCCGGTTCGTTCGCGACCCGGCACAGCTCCCGTACGGCCTGACGAGGAGGCAGGCTCTTGCCGTTGAGGTAGCGCTCCCACGAGGACTTGCTGTACGCCGTGCGTGCCGACAGCGCCGCCAGGCTCAGACCCGTACGGGCCCGCAGCTCCCGCAGCACCGCGGTCAGCCGCGCGCGCTCCGCGGTCACTCCGGCGCCACCGCCCGGAGGGCCTTCCAGGTGTGCGGGCCGATGACACCGTCCACGACCAGCCCGTCCCGTGTCTGGACGCGCTCGACCGCACGCTGTGTCTTCGGGCCGAAGACGCCGTCGATCTCGCCGGGCGAGATGCCCGCCCGGCGCAGCAGGCACTGCGCCTCGGCCACTTCGGGCCCCACGTGGGTGTACGCCAGGATGGTGTCCGTGGTGCGGCTGAGGCCCGCGTACCAGCGGCCGTCACGCCGCTCCGGCCGGCAGGTGTATATGACCGGCACCAAGGACTCCGACACGGTGGCCGGGGCCGCCGCGACCGTACCGGCGCGGGCGTCCGCGAGCTCGGCGCGGGCGTCGGCGAGCCGGACGGCGAGCAGGAGCGCCGCGGAGACGGACAGCACCAGGGCCACCGCTCCCGCCGTGACCAGGGCGGGTACGCGACGCCCGTACGGCTGCCGCTCCGTGGGCGTGTGTGCCGGCGCCGAGGGGGCGCTCTCCGGGGCACCGGCGGTGGCCACGCGGCCCTCCGCCCAGCGCTCGGCGGCGAGCTCGTGCAGCACCAGCAGCCGGGTCGGGTCGTCACCGCCGATGCGGGCCATCGCCTCGACGGCCTTCCGCGGCGGCAGTGACCGGCCGTTCAGATACCGCTGCCACGACCTCGCGCTGTAACCGGTCTTCGCCGCCAGTTGTCGCGTACTCAGTTCGCCGCGGTCCTTCAGTCTGCGCAAGCGCACGAGCAACTGGTGGACGTGTGGATGCAGTTCCGCGGGCAGCGCCTTCCAACGCGACATGTTCTCCCCCACTCGCGTCAGGGCCCGCTGGTCCGGCCCTCCGTGTCAGCGGCCTCATTCTGCATCAGCCGTCACAGCGTCGTTCGCGGAACGGTGACCCCGCCCTGGAACAGAATCGGCCACTCCCGCTCTTGGCCGTCCCGCCGTGCCGACTCGGCGGGCGGCGTCCCAGCAGGTCAGCGCGTGGGACGTCCCCGGCTGACGCCACTTTCATGTCGGCTGTGGCCGGACATCGCGCCGAACCCGCAGTCTCGTTGCGGAGCCGTCCGGTGCGGACGCTCCGCCCATGCCACCTCATCAGGAGCGTTCCCATGAAGCTGAACAGAAAGCTGGCGGCGACCCTGCTCGCCTCCGCCGGACTGGCCGCGACCCTCACCCCGCTGACGGCCTCGCCCGCCTCGGCCGCCGGCATGCACGGCTGCTCCTACCCGCGCGTGTGCGTGTACAGCGGCTCCTACTCCAGCGGCAGCATCATCGGCTGGTTCCAGGACACCTACTACCAGAACATGCCACCCGCCATACAGAACGACCCGGACGCGGTCGTCAACACCCGTGACGACGATTCCGTCTGGCTGATCGACACGGGCGCCTCCCCGGACGCCTACATCTGCATCCCGAAGAACAGGGCCGTGAACCTCGGCAGCTACAGGCACCCCGGCGGCACCAGCTGGGCGAACCGCGTCGACACCATCAAGATCTGGGGCGATCCCGACAACGGGCTGTGCAGCGGAGCCAACGACGTGCGGCAGGGCCGCATTCCCGACGGCTGGCGTCCCTGACACACGCGGCCGTTCCCCGGGCCTCGGGTCCGGGGAACGGCCGTGACACCGCTCCTCCTTCTCCGCCCGGGACGTCACTCCCCCGGGACCCCGGCGTACCAGCGCCACGAAGTGCGCCGCTCCCGCCCGGGGAGTCCGCCCCGGCCGGTCGCCCACAGCAGGGTCGGCCAGCGCTCCGTGTCCGTCGGGGCGTCCGGGAAGAGCCGGGCGAGGACCCGGTCGCAGAGTCCGGCCGGCGGGTTCCACGGAACGCCCAGGCCACGGGCGATGTCATGGGTGTGGACGAGCACTTCGACGATGCCCATGGCCGCGAAGCCGGCCGCGTCGGAGATCCCGAAGCAGTGGTACGCGCGCCGGTCGGCGGGGGCCGTGCGCACCAGGGCGGCCAGCATCGCGCCGCAGGACTCCAGGACCTGCAGGAGGCCGGTGACGCCGCCGGCGGGATCGGCGTAGGTGACGTTGGCGGGGCCGCCCTCCCTCCGCCGCTCCCAGCGGAAGGGCACCTCCTTGTCGAGCGGCGGTGCCTCCGCGCCGATCTGGGCCGCGTAGGCGAACAGGTCGTCGGCGAGGTGTTCGGCGGTCTCCCAGCAGCTCCAGGTCAGGGTCCCGGCGGGCCGCTCCCACTCGGCGGCGGTGGTGCCGGCCGAGGCGCCGCGCAGGGTGGTGAGGGCGAGGCGGACGGCGTGCCGGAGGTCGTCCGCGGCCATGGCGTGCTCGGGCGTCGTCATGGCGATCATCATGACGAGCTTCGAACTGTCAACTGACGGTTGACACCTCGGTGACTGTCAACCTAGGGTTGCACCCATGACGAAACCAGTCGGCATGACCCCTCCCGTCCGGCTCGACGACCTCATCGAAGCGATCAAGAAGGTCCATACGGACGCGCTCGACCAGCTCTCCGACGCGGTCATCGCGGCGGACCATCTCGGCGATGTGGCGGACCACCTCATCGGCCACTTCGTCGACCAGGCCCGGCGTTCGGGCGCCTCCTGGACCGATATCGGCCGGAGCATGGGCGTGACCCGGCAGGCGGCCCAGAAGCGCTTCGTCCCCAAGGACCCCGACGCCACCGCGCTCGACCCCGGTGAGGGCTTCGGCCGGTTCACCCCCCGGGCGAGGAACGTCGTCATGGCCGCCCACAACGAGGCCGCGGCCGCGCGCAACGCCGAGACGCTCCCCGGCCATCTGGCCCTCGGCCTGCTCGCCGAACCCGAGGGGATCGCCGTCCACTGGATCACCTCGCGGGGGGTGACCCCGGAGCAGGTGCGCGAGGCCGTCACGGCGACGCTCCCCCCGGCGGTCGAGGAGGTGCCGTCGCTCATCCCGTACGACGCGGGGGCGAAGAAGGTACTGGAGCTGACGTTCCGGGAGGCCCTGCGCCTCGGGCACAACTACGTCGGTACCGAGCACATCCTGCTGGCGCTGCTGGAGTTCGAGGACGGCAAGGGGGTCCT
Source organism: Streptomyces sp. NPDC093600 (assembly GCF_044764755.1). Taxonomy (NCBI): domain Bacteria; kingdom Bacillati; phylum Actinomycetota; class Actinomycetes; order Kitasatosporales; family Streptomycetaceae; genus Streptomyces; species Streptomyces sp. NPDC093600. The sequence goes on along the minus strand of NZ_JBIWIU010000001.1, from coordinate 580,675 downwards.
GACGGGCCTGGGCCTCGACAAGGCGACGGCGGAGCGGGACATCGCGGAGCTGATCGCGTCGGTCTCGCTGCCGGGCCAGGAGGCATGACCATCGGCCGGGCCCCCGCCGGGCGCCCGGCCACCATGCTTGGTCGCCCTGCGCCGGCGAGGGCTTCGTCAGGCCGTGCGGGCCCGGCGGGAGACGACGGCCCGGAGCACCCGGCCGCCCTCCGTGGAGAGTTCGCGGGCCCGGCGCAGTCCGGTCGGGCCATGGGCGACCGATTCGAGGACGGTCTCCTGCCGGCGCAGCTCACCGGCGACCAGCGGGCCCGCTCCGGTCCCGTCCCCGGCGCGGCAGCGCGCGATCGCCTCGTCGGTGACCTCGCCCGCGTCGTACCGGCCGTGCAGGGCCAGCGCGGTGACGGAACACCCGGAGGCCCACTCCCGCAACGGCCCCTCGGCCCACTCGGCGGGCGCGGCGTCCAGCATCGCGCGTACGAGCCCGGCCGCCTCGTCGTCGTCCCCGGGGGCGTCCAGCTCGACCCGGGCCTTGGCGATCGCCTCGCCCCACGCCGCGCCGTCGCCGCGCGCGACCGCCGCCCAGACAGGCCGCAGCACCTCTCCGCCCTGAGGGGCGAGCAGCGGCAGGCAGCGGTCCAGGCAGGCGAGCCCGGCAGCCGCCAGACTCCGCTCGTCGGCCCGGTCGATCAGTTCCAGCAGGCTCATGGAGGCCTCCCGTTGCGGACGCAGTACTCCCCTTACTGCGCCGCCTGGCGCGATTACGTCACTGCGCGGCCGGAATCATGCCAGTCGCCTTCGCGTGCTGCATAGAGGACGGACGGGACTCCTACGACCCCGGCCCCCCGTGGGTCTTCTCGTCGAACACCTCGACCGGGCACTTGGCCCGGGTGGCCCGCGCGCCGGCCCCGAGCCGGCCGTCACTCGTCACCAGCGGTACGTCGTACCCCTCGGCGAGCGCCACGTGCAGAGCGTCGTACGCACTGAGGTTCGCGTCCAGCTCGCGTACGCGCGGCAGCAGGAACAGCTGCTCCGACCTGCGCAGCGGCAGGTCCGAGAAGGCCGCGCGGGCGTGCTGGCAAGCCCCTCCGGCCTCAGCGCACCTGGCCCGCCAGCGCCCTGAACCGCTCCCACGTCATCGCCGGGGCCCGCTCGTCCCACAGTTTCTGCGCCGTCGCCGTCAGCGGCATCCGGATCCCGGCCGCCACCTGCGCCTGCGTCTGCGCGCCCGACAGGTCGCACCAGACCGCGAACCGGCCGCCCAGGATCTGCGGCCCGTAGCGCGCCGGCACCGGTGTCGTGCCGCGCAGCACCAGGGGTGTCCACTGCTCGTAGATGCGGCGGCCCGTGGGGTACGTGAACTGGTTCGGCTCGCCGAGGACGTAGTAGAGGAACTCGTCGTTGAGGTTCACGACCTTGCGGCCCTCGGCCAGGTACTCGGCCGGCGGCCGGGCGCCGATCTCCTTGCCGGTCCAGTACTCGACCTCGATGCGCTGGTCGGCGTGGACGACCCCGCCGCGGAAGAAGCCGTCGTTCCACGCCTTGGCCGTCTTGCCCGCCGCGCGCACGACGGCCGCGCGGTCGTTCAGCCAGCCCTCCGCCAGATCCTGCACCCCCGCCGACGCGCCGTACTTCTCCCGCGCGGCCCGCGCGAGCTGCGGATAGGAGGCGGCCGGGTCGCTCACGGTCAGCGCCTGGTACTCGTCCGCGCCGACGTGGAACCACCGGCCGGGGAACAGCTGCGCGTACTCGCGCAGCAGATCGTCCACGATCCGCGCCGACTCGGGCTTGGAGATGTCGATCGCGCCCTGCCTCGCCGTCCCCTGGACGTTGCGCAGCTGGAGGTCCGGGTGGGCCCGCAGGACCGCGCCGAGGTGTCCGGGCGAGTCGACCTCCGGTACGACCGTGATGTGCAGGCTCCGGGCGAGCGCGATGATCCGGCGCACCTCGGCCTTGGTGAGGTGCTGGGCGGAGACGATCTCGGGGTGGCTGTCGGAGGCGATCCGGAAGCCCTGGTCGTCGGCGAAGTGCAGCCCGAACTGGTTGAGCTTGAGGTCGGCCATCTCCCGCAGCCGGTCCTCGATCCAGGCCGCGGTGAAGTGCTTGCGCGCGGTGTCGACCTGGAGGCCGCGCTGCGGTTTCGCCGGCCGGTCCCTCACCACGCCCTCCGGCATGGCGCCGGAGCCTTTCACCGACTGCTTGAGGGTGCGGGTGCCGTAGAAGACCCCGGCCTGGTCCGGGCCGGTGATCCGGACCCGGTTGTCTCGGGTCGTCAGGGTGTACGACTCGGCGGCGCCGTTCCCGCCGAGCGCCAGCTCGACGTCGCCCGCGCGGGCGGCGACGGCCCCGCGGTACTGGATCCTGAGCTCTCCGGCGAGCAGCCGCCCCTCGTCGGCGAGGCCCTCGCTGCCCCGGGCGACGACGACACCGGCCCCGGGCACGGGCCGCCAGCCGGGGCCGCGGGCGGCCTCGTGCGAGCGGACGGCTGGCACGGTGAGCGGCGCCGTCGAGAGCGGATACGTCCGGGTGGGGGTCGGGGTGGGCGTGGGGCTCGGCGCCGTACCCGTACCGGTGGTCGGCCCGGTGGTCGGCGCGCCGACCGCGGACGGCGGGGTGCGGGGGCCGGAGGCGGTCCCCGCGGAACCCTCCGGCGACCCGCCGGCACAGGCCGCGACGGTGACCCAGACCACCGCGGCCGCGAGCAGAGCCGGGCCCCTGTGGGACCCACGTATGGAGTACCGCATCACTCGGAATCCTCCCTCGGGGAACGGAGTGGGGCCATTCGGGGGCACGGAGCCCGGGGCACGTACGTCCACTGCCGTATCCCAAACTCTCCCTTCCGGGTGAAATTCGCGCATCCGTCGGACGGCTACCCCTTCCCGTCGATAACGTTGCGCCACATTCACCCCACCCTTCCCGGAGCCCACGCTGACCAGCGACACCCACGCCCCCTCACGGAACCTGGGCTCCCCCGCCATACGCGCTCCGCAGGGCGGTCAACGGCACCCCACCGGACTCGCGGGTTTCAACGCCGCCGCGCCCGGTCTCGCCGAGGAGCTGCTCCTCGGCTGCTGCGCCAGCCGCCGTTGGGCCGAACGGGTGGCCGCGCACCGTCCGTATCCGACGCTGGACGCCCTGCTCGCCGCCGCCGACGAGGCGGGTTACGACCTGTCCGCCGCCGATCTCGACGAGGCGCTGGCCCAGGAGTCCTCGGCCGCGTCCGCCGCGCTGCACCCGCACGCCCCGGCGGCCGCGCTCACCGCGCTGCGGGCCGCCCGCGCCGCGTACGAGAGCCGATTCGGACACGCGTTCGTCATCAGCCTCGACGGGGTGAGGCCGGGCGAGCGGCTGGACCAGGTCCTCGCCGCCCTCCGGTCCCGGCTCGGCAACGAACCGGACGAGGAGCGGGCCATCACCGCCGACGAACTGCGCCGGCTCGCCCGTACGCGCCTGGTCCATCTGGTGTCCCGGCAGAATCTGTCCGGAATGCGGTGATCCGGGCTTGTGCGATAGCCCGTCCGTGCCTGTTTGATCACACCTATGGACCCCGCGCGAACGAACCGACAACTCGTCGCTACGATGACCAGGGCCGGTGGACCGTACCCGGCCGGGTCAGACCGACACTGAAGCCGGCCGACCCTGATCCCCGCTCCCGGAGGGTTTTTCCGTGCCGGCTGGAACGCTGTACCGCGGCCGGGAAGGAATGTGGTCCTGGGTGGCTCATCGAGTCACCGGCGTCCTCATCTTCTTCTTCCTGTTCGTACACGTGCTGGACACCGCTCTCGTCCGCGTCTCCCCCGAGGCCTATGACGAAGTCGTCGCCACGTACAAGACGCCGCTCGTCGCACTCCTTGAGTACGGCCTCGTGGCCGCCATCCTCTTCCACGCGCTCAACGGCCTTCGCGTCATCGCCGTGGACTTCTGGTCCAAGGGCCCGCGCTACCAGAAGCAGATGCTCTGGACCGTCGTGGGCATCTGGGTCGTGCTGATGGCGGGCTCCCTGTACCCCATCCTCGGCCACGCCGCACGTGAACTGTTCGGGAGCTGACGCCAGACATGTCTGCTGACACCTCTACCGCTATCGGTCCCGTCGAGGGCGGTGCCCACTACGACGTGGACAACCCCGCGCCGTACATCGAGGCTCCCCGCAAGCGCACGGGCAAGACCCCGCGGGCGACCCGCGGCAACTTCGAGATGGCCGCATGGCTCTTCATGCGCCTCTCGGGCATCGTCCTGGTCGTCCTCGTCCTCGGCCACCTGCTGATCCAGCTCTACCTGGACGGCGGCGTCTCCAAGATCGGCTTCGCCTTCGTCGCCGGCCGCTGGGCGTCCCCGTTCTGGCAGGTCTGGGACCTGCTGATGCTGTGGCTGGCCATGCTCCACGGCGCCAACGGCCTCCGCACGGTCATCAACGACTACGCGGAGCGGGCCAGCACGCGCCTGTGGCTCAAGGGCCTGCTGTACACCGCCACGGTGTTCACCATCCTTCTGGGCACGCTGGTGATCTTCACCTTCGACCCGAACATCCGCTAGGCACGGGGCTGAGGTAATCCACTCATGAAGATCCACAAGTACGACACCGTCATCGTCGGCGCCGGTGGCGCCGGCATGCGCGCCGCCATCGAGGCGACGAAGCGCAGCCGCACCGCCGTGCTGACGAAGCTCTACCCCACCCGCTCCCACACGGGCGCCGCGCAGGGCGGCATGGCCGCCGCGCTCGCCAACGTGGAGGAGGACAACTGGGAGTGGCACACCTTCGACACGGTCAAGGGCGGTGACTACCTGGTCGACCAGGACGCCGCCGAGATCCTGGCGAAGGAGGCCATCGACGCCGTCCTCGACCTGGAGAAGATGGGCCTGCCGTTCAACCGGACCCCGAACGGCACCATCGACCAGCGCCGCTTCGGCGGCCACTCCCGCAACCACGGCGAGGCCCCGGTCCGCCGGTCCTGCTACGCCGCGGACCGCACCGGCCACATGATCCTCCAGACGCTGTACCAGAACTGCGTCAAGGAGGGCGTGGAGTTCTTCAACGAGTTCTACGTCCTGGACCAGCTGATCACCGAGGTGGACGGCGTCAAGAAGTCCGCCGGTGTGGTCGCCTACGAGCTGGCCACCGGCGAGATCCACATCTTCCAGGCGAAGGCCGTCATCTACGCCTCCGGCGGCACCGGCAAGTTCTTCAAGGTGACGTCGAACGCCCACACCCTGACCGGTGACGGCCAGGCCGCCTGCTACCGCCGCGGCCTGCCCCTGGAGGACATGGAGTTCTTCCAGTTCCACCCGACGGGCATCTGGCGCATGGGCATCCTGCTGACGGAGGGCGCCCGCGGTGAGGGCGGCATCCTCCGCAACAAGGACGGCGAGCGCTTCATGGAGAAGTACGCGCCGGTCATGAAGGACCTCGCGTCCCGTGACGTCGTCTCGCGCTCCATCTACACGGAGATCCGCGAGGGCCGCGGCTGCGGTCCCGAGGGCGACCACGTCTACCTCGACCTGACGCACCTGCCGCCGGAGCAGCTGGACGCCAAGCTCCCGGACATCACCGAGTTCGCCCGTACGTACCTCGGCATCGAGCCCTACACGGACCCGATCCCGATCCAGCCGACCGCGCACTACGCCATGGGCGGCATCCCGACCAACGTGATGGGTGAGGTCCTCAGCGACAACACCACCGTCGTCCCGGGTCTGTACGCGGCGGGCGAGGTCGCCTGTGTCTCCGTGCACGGCGCCAACCGTCTGGGCACCAACTCGCTCCTGGACATCAACGTCTTCGGCAAGCGGGCCGGCATCGCCGCCGCCGAGTACTCCGCGAAGTCGGACTTCGTCGAGCTGCCCGAGAACCCGGCGGAGTTCGTCGCCGAGCAGGTCGAGCGGCTGCGCAACTCCACGGGTACGGAGCGGGTCTCCGTCCTCCGCAAGGAGCTGCAGGAGACGATGGACGCCAACGTGATGGTGTTCCGTACCGAGCAGACCATCAAGACGGCGGTCGAGAAGATCGCCGAGCTGCGCGAGCGCTACCTGAACGTGTCCATCCAGGACAAGGGCAAGCGCTTCAACACCGACCTCCTGGAGGCCATCGAGCTGGGCAACCTGCTCGACCTGGCCGAGGTCATGGCCGTCTCGGCCCTGGCGCGCAAGGAGTCCCGCGGCGGCCACTACCGCGAGGACTACCCCAACCGCGACGACGTCAACTTCATGCGCCACACCATGGCGTACCGCGAGGTCGGCGCCGACGGCTCCGAGACCGTGCGTCTCGACTACAAGCCCGTCGTCCAGACCCGCTACCAGCCGATGGAGCGTAAGTACTGATGGCTACCCCCGTGCTCGACAAGGTGGAGAAGGACTCCGCCGCCTCGCCGTACATCACGGTCACCTTCCGGATCCGCCGCTTCAACCCCGAGATCTCGGACGCGGCGGTCTGGGAGGACTTCCAGATCGAGATCGACCCCAAGGAGCGCGTGCTCGACGCCCTCCACAAGATCAAGTGGGATGTCGACGGCTCGCTCACCTTCCGGCGCTCCTGCGCGCACGGCATCTGCGGCTCCGACGCGATGCGGATCAACGGCAAGAACAGGCTCGCCTGCAAGACGCTGATCAAGGACATCAACCCGGAGAAGCCGATCACGGTCGAGGCCATAAAGGGCCTCACGGTCCTCAAGGACCTCGTGGTCGACATGGAGCCGTTCTTCCAGGCGTACCGGGACGTCATGCCGTTCCTGGTCACCAAGGGCAACGAGCCGACGCGCGAGCGTCTGCAGTCGGCCGAGGACCGGGAGCGGTTCGACGACACCACCAAGTGCATCCTGTGCGCCGCGTGCACGTCGTCCTGCCCGGTCTTCTGGAACGACGGCCAGTACTTCGGTCCGGCCGCGATCGTCAACGCGCACCGCTTCATCTTCGACTCGCGTGACGAGGCGGGCGAGCAGCGCCTGGAGATCCTGAACGACAAGGACGGCGTGTGGCGTTGCCGCACGACCTTCAACTGCACCGACGCGTGCCCGCGTGGCATCGAGGTCACCAAGGCGATCCAGGAAGTCAAGCGCGCGCTGATCACGCGCCGTTTCTGACCGGTCGCACGGCCGAAGGCCCGTTTCTGTACGCTGCGGCGTGCAGGAGCGGGCCTTTGTCGTTGTGGAAAGCGGGGAGACATGACCGAGCCGAACCCCTACGCGGACGGTGAGTACCAGTGGGGACCCGAACAGCAGGCGGGTGCGCCCGGTTACGGCTACCCGCACGCGGCGTCCGGGCCCGCGTACCAGCCGACGCTGCCGGGCGTACCGGTGCCGCCGCAGTATCCGCCCATGGCGCAGGGCGGGGCACCGCTGCTGGCCCTCGGTGACATCACCGTCGTCGGCGACCAGATCATCACGCCCGCCGGAGCGATGCCGCTCAAGGGCGCGGTGTGGAACGCGATGGACATGTCCCGGACGGAGGAGAAGATGCCGACCGCCGCGATCGTGCTGGCCGTCATCTTCTTCATCTTCTGTCTGCTGGGTCTGCTCTTCCTGCTGATGAAGGAGAAGCAGACGACCGGCTTCATCCAGGTCACCGTCACCAGCGGCGGCCGGCACCACTCCACGATGATCCCGGCGACCGGGCCTGACACCATCCACTGGGTGATGGGGCAGCTCAACTACGCGCGCTCGCTGAGCATGTGAGCCGGTAGGACGCGAGGCCGACGGGCGCACGGGCACGGGTCGGGCACGGGTCAGCCGTGCCAGGCCTCCGTGCCGCCCGGCTCCTCGGCCACCACCATGATCCGGCGCAGCATGTCGTTGAGCAGGACGCGCTCGTCCGCGTCGAGGACGCCGAGCAGCCGGTACTCCTCGTGGCCGAGGACGTCCATCGCGCCGAGCCAGGTCTCGCGGCCGGAGGCGGTGAGTTCGACGACGACACGGCGGCGGTCGGTCGTGGACTGCGTACGGCGGATGAATCCGCGCCGCTCCAGGGCGTCGAGGCGGCCGGTGACCGAGGCGGGGGCGAGGTCGAGGTCCTTGGCGAGCTCGGAGGGGGCGGCGCTGCCGCCTCGGCCGGCGAGCTTGTGCAGGGTGTCGAACTCGTGGCGTTCCAGGTCGAAGTCGAGGAGGGACTGCTCCCGCACCCGGCGCAGATGGACGGAGAGCTTCTTCATCCGGGTGACCGCGCCTTCGACGACGGGGTCGAGGCCGGGCAGGACGGGCTGCCAGCGCGCCACGTGCTCGTCGGTCCAGTCACGCCGCGCCGGTTCCGTGGACTGGGTGGGCTGGGTGGGCTGAGGCTGCTCTGCGGGCTGCGGGGGCTCGGTCGGCTCCATGGGCCGATCGTACGTCGAGGCGGCGGGTCCCTTCGTTCCCGAATATTTCGTTGCCGAATTATTCGGTAACGAAATACATTGGCGGCATGCCCGCCGCGCCTTCCGACACCGCACCCCTCCCCCACCCCCTGCGCAGCCGCTCCTTCCGGCTGCTCCTCACCGGCCGCACCTTCTCCCTCCTCGGGGACGCCGCCATCCCCGCCGCCCTCGCCATCGCCGTCTGGGAGGCGACCGGGTCCGCCTCGGCGCTCGCCCTCGTGCTGGCCTGCGCCATGGTCCCCAAGCTGCTCCTGCTGCCCCTCGGTGGTGTCGTCGGCGACCGCTTCAACGCCCGTACGGTGGCCCTGACCACCGACGTCGTCCGCTGCGTCACCCAGCTCCTGGTGGGCGTACAACTCCTGAGCGGCGAGCCGAGCCTCTGGGTCATCGCCTGCGCCGAAGTGGCCGGTGGCGCGGCCGGCGCCTTCGCCATGCCCACGGGCTCGCCCCTGATCAAGGGAACGGTCGCCCCCGAGTCGCTCCAGCGCGCCAACGCCGCGATGAGCGTCGCCCAGAGCGCCACCCGCGTCGGCGGCCCCGCCCTCGCCGGAACCCTGATCCTGACCGTCGGAGCGGGCTGGGCCTTCGTCCTGGACGCGGCCACCTTCGCCCTCAGCGCGGCCCTGCTCGCCGCCGTACGCGTCAAGCGGGTGCCGATCCCCCGTCGCTCCCTGGCGGCCGACCTCAAGGAGGGCTGGCAGGAGGTCCGCTCCCGCGACTGGTACTGGACCAGCCTGGTCGCCCACAGCGCCTGGAACGGCGCCGCCGCCGTCCTGATGACGCTCGGCCCCGTCATCGCCCTCACCCGGCTGGGCGGCAACGCCACCTGGCTGCTCTTCCTCCAGGTCGGCGCGGTGGGCGTCCTCGTCGGCGCGCTGGCCGCCGACCGGGTGCGCCCCAAGCGCCCGGTCCTGACGGCCAACCTCGGCCTGGCCACGTACGCGCTGCCCCTGCTGCTCCTGGCCCTGCCGGCCCCCGCGCCGGTCACCATCGCCGCGTACGGGATCGCCCAGGCCGGTCTCGGCTTCCTCTCCCCCGTCTGGCAGACCGCCGTACAGGAGGCGATCCCGGCCCACGCCCTGGCCCGGGTCACCTCGTACGACTGGCTGCTCTCCCTGGCCGCGATGCCGGTGGGCTATGCCCTCGCACCGCTCGCCGCCTCCGCCTGGGGGCCCGAAGTGCCGCTCGTCGCCGCCGCGTCGGTCGTCGGCTGCTGCTGTCTGGCGACGGCCCTCGTGCCCGGCGTGCGACGCTTCGGCACCGACCGCTGAGCGCGCCCGGCGCGCAGCCCTAGGGGGCGGCCAGGAAGGTCGTGAGCAGGGCGCTCGTCTCGTCGGGGCGCTCCAGGGCGGGAAGGTGGCCCGCCCACTCCAGTTCGACGTGGCGGGCGGCCGGGAGGAGGGCGGCGAGGCGGGGGCCGATCGCGCGGAAGTCGGCGACGTCGTGGGCGCCGGAGACGACGAGGCACGGCACGTCGATCGCGGCCAGCTCCGGCTCGCGGACCTCCGGGTCGACGGGATGGAACTCCTCGGGCGCGGCGAGCTGGAGCTCGAAGGCGCGCCGCTGCATCGCACGGACTCGCTCGCGGGCCTCGGGCCCGGCCTCCGGTCCGAGCCAGGTGTCGACGTTGAGCGCGACGGCGCCGTCGAGGTCGCCGGACTCGATCAGTTCGTCCTCGCGCTTGCCCCAGGCCCGCAGGTCCGCGCTCGCCTCCTGGCCGGGCACGGCAGGGCAGAGCAGCGCGAGCGCGGAGACCCGGTCGCCGTGGCGGGCCGCGAACTCCAGGGCGATCCGGCCGCCGAAGGAGGAGGCGACCAGGGCGGCCCGGTCGATGCCGAGGGTGTCGAGCAAAGCGCGCAGGTCCTCGATGTGGGTGTGCGGCCGGTCGATCGGGGACTCGCCGAAGCCGCGGAGGTCGCAGCGCACGACCCGGTGTCCGGCGTCGGCCAGGGCCTTGAACTGCGCGTCCCACATCCGTCGGTCACAGACACCGGAGTGGAGGAGGACGACGGCGGAAGAGCCTTCGCCGGCGAGGTCATGAGAGAGCGTCATCCGCCCGACCTTAGGCCGCCGCCACCTCGGCCGCCTCCTCTTTTCACGGCGCACCCGGCTAGGCTCGGGCACCGTGAAGGACGTGAAGGACGTGAGGGACGTGAAGGAAGAGCAGCCCGCGGAGGCCGTCGGGGCCGCCGCCGGGACCGAGGTCCCCGCCCCGGCCGAGGCGGCCAAGCCGCCGAAGAGCGAGCAGACCCGCACCCTCATCCTCGAAACGGCCCTCCGGCTCTTCAGGGAACGCGGTTACGACAAGACGACGATGCGGGCCATCGCCCAGGAGGCCGGGGTCTCCGTCGGCAACGCGTACTACTACTTCTCCTCCAAGGAACACCTCGTCCAGGGGTTCTACGACCGGATCGCCGAGGAGCACCAGGCGGCGGTCGGGGAGATCCTCGACGGCGACGAGAAGGACCTCGCGGCCCGTATCCGCGGCGTCCTCCTCGCATGGCTCGACATCGCCGAGCCGTACCACGAGTTCGCGGCCCAGTTCTTCAAGAACGCCGCCGACCCGGACAGCCCGCTCAGCCCCTTCTCCCCGGAGTCGGAGAGCTCGCGCGAGGCCGTGATCGAGGTCCACCGCCGGGTCATCTCCGGTGCGTCGGTGAAGGTCGACCCCGAACTCGCCGAGCCGCTGCCGCGGTTGCTCTGGCTCCAGCACATGGGCCTGGTGCTGTTCTGGGTCTACGACCGCTCCGAGGGGGCCGCCAACAGCCGGCGCCTCGTCGAGCGGCTCGCCCCGGTCACCGCCCGCGCGATCGCGCTCTCCCGCTTCCGCCTGCTGCGGCCGCTCGTCCGGGAGACGCACGACCTGCTCGCCGACTTCATGCCGACGGCGGCGGGGATGGCCGCGTCGGGCAAGCCCCAGCGGGCCCCGTCGACGACGGCGAAGGCGGCGAAGAAGGCGTCCGCGAAGAAGCCCGCGAAGGCGCGGGGAGCGGAGGACGGGGAGGGCGCCGCCTAGAGGCGGACGCCCGCTAGGAAAGGTTCCTAGATCCAGTCGAGTTCCCAGAGGCGCCAGATGCCCGTGCCGTCGGTCAGGTACTGCGAGCCGGCCACGTCGTCCGTCGCCAGGACGTAGTCCTTCTTCTGCCACAGCGGCACCAGGGGCACGTCCTCGGCGACCTCCAGCTGGATGGCCTCGAAGTCGTTGCTGGCGGCGCCCCGGTCGCCGTACTGCTGCGTCGCGGCGATCAGGGAGTCGACCTTCCGGCTCGAGTAGCCGTTGTGCAGCGTGTTGCCGGTGCCGACGAGCGGCGCGGTGAAGCTGTCGGAGTCGGGGAAGTCGGGGAGCCAGCCGACGGTGTAGGCGTCGTACTCGCCCTTGGCGTACGCCTTCTGGAAGTCCTTCCACTCCGCGGCGACGACCTCGACCTCGAAGAGACCGGTCGCCTCCAGCTGGCGCTTGAGCTCGGCGGCCTCGGCGGCGTAGGTGGCGTCCTCGCGGTAGCCGAGGGTGAACGAGACCGGGGTCTCGACGTCCGCCTTCCTCAGCAGGCTCTTGGCCTTCTTGACGGAGGGGTCCGGATAGGTGTCGTAGAACGCGGTGCTGTGGCCGATGAAGCCCTGCGGGATGAGGGAGTACAGCGGCTCGACGGTGCCCTGATAGGCACCGGTGACGATCGCTGGGCGGTCGATGACGGCGGCGACGGCCTGCCGCACCGCCTTCTCCGCCATCGGCGACCCGGAGCGCACATTGAAGTTGAGGTTCCGGATCTCCGGGCTCTCCGCCTCGGTGATCCGGCCGCTGGTCTCCTTGGTGCTGCCCAGGCCGGCGAGGAACTTCGGCGGCATCTGCCGGTGCGTGACGTCGACCTGCTTGTCCCGCCAGGCGGCGGCGAGCTGCTCGGACGCGGTGAAGTACCTGACGACGACCGGGCCGCCGGCCTTGGTGATCGCGCCCTTGTAGTGCGGGTTGGGCTCGAACCGCGCGCTCTCGCCGGGCTTGTACTCCTTGAGGACGTACGGCCCCGATCCGTCGACCGTGTTGCCCGTGCGCAGCGCGCCGGCCGGGTACTGGCTGCGGTCGACGATCGAGCCGGCGCCCGTGGCGAGCTTCAGCGGGAAGGTCGCGTCCCGGCCGCTGAGGTGGAAGGTGACCGTCCGGCCCTCGGCCACGACGTTCTTCAGGGTCGGGAAGAGCGGCTGGGGGCCGACGTCCGTCTTGATCCTCAGCATCCGCTCGAAGGAGTACTCGACGTCCTGGGCGGTGACCTTGCGGCCGTTGGCGAAGGTGAGGTCGTCCCGGAGTTCGCAGCGGTACGTCGAGAGCTTCGCGTCGGCGAACTTGCAGCTCTCGGCGGCGTCCGGGACGGGGGTGGTGAAGCCCGTCCTGAACGTCAGCAGCGACTGGAACACGTTGCTGTACAGCGCCCAGGAACCGGCGTCGTAGGCGCCTGCCGGGTCCAGCGAGGTGACCTCGTCGGTGGTGCCGACGGTGATGGCGTCGGTCCGTTCCTCGTCGGACGGCAGAAGCTGCCAGCCCCCCAGCCCGGCGGCCACCAGAACTCCACACATGATGAGGATCCGCAGACGGACCGTCGACCGCATTGCCGTGCTTCCTTTTGTCGAGCCCACCCCTGTCGCGGCGGCGCCCGGCCGTGCCGCGATGGCGCTCACCCAATCACACGAAATTCACTGGTGGAAGAGTAAACCTTCACCGCGCAGGCATATGTCCGGGATATCAGCCTTCAGGTGACCGACCAGTACGTATCGGTCACCGCGGCGGCGGGCGCGCCGGGCGCGCTCATGCCTGCTTCGACGCCAGCTGTACGAGGGTGATGTCGGAGGGCGCTCCGACGCGGACCGGGGGTCCCCAGGCGCCCGCGCCACGGGAGACGTAGAGCTGGGTGTCGCCGTACCGCTCAAGGCCCGCGACGGTCGGATTGGCCAGCTCCGCGAGGTAGTTTCCGGGCCAGAGCTGACCGCCGTGGGTGTGGCCTGAGAGCTGGAGGTCGACGCCGTGGCGGACGGCGTCGTGGATGACGATCGGCTGGTGCGCGAGGAGCACGGCGGCCTTCGCGCGGTCGCGGTCGCCGAGCGCGCCGGCGAAGTCGGGGCCCTGGCCCTCGCTCTCGCCGGCGATGTCGTCCACGCCCGCGAGGTCGAAGCCGGCGCCGATCTCGACGCGTTCGTTGCGCAGGGGGCGCAGTCCCAGTTCCCGGACGTGGTCGACCCAGGCGTCGGCACCGGAGAAGTACTCGTGGTTGCCGGTCACGAAGAAGGAGCCGTGCCGGGCGCGGAGCCGGGCGAGCGGCTCGGCGGCGGACCCGAGGTTCTCCACGGTGCCGTCGACGAGGTCGCCGACGACGGCGATCAGATCGGGCTGGGTGGCGTTGACGGCGTCGACGATGCGCTGGGTGTGGGCGCGGCCGAGGATGGGCCCGAGGTGGACGTCGGACACGACGGCGATCCGGTAGCCGTGCGCGGCGCGGGGGATCTTGGCGAGCGGGACGGTGACCCGCTTGACGCGGGGGCCGCGCAGCACGCCGTGGGCGCCGTTGCCGACGGTTCCCAGGGCGGCGGCCGCAGCCGCGCCACCGACGACCCGGGACACGAACAGCCGCCTCGACACGGCGGAAGCGGGGGCGGGGGCGGAGGCTGGGACGTGGGTGGTCTCGGCGGCGGTCGAGGAGCCGCTCCCCGGCCCCCCGGTCACCGTCGCCGTCGTACCGGACCGCTCGCCGGTCGCGCCGGGCAGGACCCCGCCGCTCGGGGCTCCGGCGGCTGCCGGGGCCGGGGCCGCCGAGGTCGCCGCGGCTGCTCCGGCGGGAACGCCGGGCGCGCCGGTCACGACAGCGCCGGGCTCCGGCGCGGGCGCGGCGGGCGCGGCGGGCTCCGGCGCGGGCGCGCGGCGGGCCGCCCAGCGGTGCAGGAGGGGCCGGACCGCCTCGCCGACCACCAGGGCCAGCGTCACGTACAGCAGCAGCGCCAGCCAGAGGAAGCCGGGCCAGGCCACCACCTGCTGGAACCAGAACGGAGCACCGAGCCGCGAGGAGGTGAGGGCGGTGAGCGAGAGGAGCGGGAGGACGAAGGCCGCCGCCGTGCCGAGGCGGCGCGCCACGCCGCCCGGGGCCGTCACATCACGGACCAGGCGCCGCCACACGTACCAGTGGGCCCCGCCCAGCAGGGCGAGGACCACCACGAGAACCAGCAGGAAGACGACCACGCCCGGAAACCCCTATCCGCGTTCACGCCGCAATGCGCGCACGCCACGCAACCCGATCGCACCGACCGCCGTCCCCAAGACAAAGGACGTGATGGCGAGCAGCAGATGAACCCAGAAGTAGGCCGTCGGATCGCCCGCGTCGTCGAAGGCGAGCCCGCTCCCGTCGTTCCACAGGTTCTTGACGAAAGAGATCCAGATGAACCAGCTCCACACACCGAACGCGAGCAGGAACCAGGAGACGGGCCGGCTGAGCTTCATGACCCCAGTATCACCGCCCGTCCCAGGGACCCCGCGTCCGGGTGGACGGCCGCCGGCGAACCGCCCGGCGGGGTTCGGATCCCTCAGGCGTGCATGTACGTTTCCGACCGTGTCTGCTTCGAAAAAGACCGCATGGACGGTCACCGCCGCCGCCACGGCCGCCGCGCTGCTCCCCCTCCTCACCGCCGCGCCCGCGCTCGCGCACCCGTCGGCGGACGAGAAGGAGGACAAACAGCCCAAGCCGCCCGCCGTCATGTCCCACGTCGGCGGCGCGCTGCTCGGCAAGCCGGGCACCCAGGTCCAGCTCGGGCCCGGCGCCCCGGTCCTCCCCAAGGAGCTCAGCGCCCGGTCGTGGATCGTCGCGGACGCGGAGACCGGTGACGTGCTCGCCGCGCACAACTCCCACTGGCGCCTCGCCCCCGCCTCCACGCTCAAGATGCTCTTCGCGGACACGCTCCTGCCGAAGTTCCCGAAGACGACGACCCACACCGTCGCCTCGGCCGACCTGGCGGGCATCGGCGCGGGATCCAGTCTGGTGGGCATCAAGGAGAAGCAGACCTACACCGCGCATGAGCTCTGGCTCGGCGTGTTCCTTCGCTCGGGCAACGACGCCGTCCGTGTTCTGTCGGCGATGAACAACGGCATCCCGCAGACCGTCCGGGAGATGAACGAGCACGCCGCCGAGCTGCAGGCGCTCGACACCCACGTGGTCTCCCCCGACGGATACGACGCCCCGGGCCAGGTCTCCTCCGCGTACGACCTCACCCTCATCGCCCGCAGCGGCATGCAGAAGCCGGACTTCCGCGAGTACGCCGCGACGGCCCGCGCGAAGTTCCCGGGCGAGCTGAAGCCGGGCAAGAAGCGCGAGACCTTCGAGATCCAGAACACCAACCGGCTGCTGACCGGGGACTTCGGCGTAGCGCCGTACCAGGGCATCGCCGGGGTCAAGAACGGCACCACCACACACGCCGGCGCGACCTTCACGGGCGTTGCGGAACGCAACGGCAAAGTGCTGCTCGTGACGGTGATGAACCCGTCCTCCAAGGAGCAGCACGCCGTCTACAAGGAGACCGCCCGGCTGCTCGACTGGGGCTTCGCGGCGTCCGGGAAGGTGACGCCGGTCGGCGAGCTGGTCCCGCCGAAGTCCGCCCGTACCGGCACGGAGCCCGGGTCCGGCACCGGTACGGACCCCAGCTCGCTGCCCGTGTCCGGCAAGGACGTCCCGGCCACGGTCGAGAAGGCCGGCGTCGCCCAGGAGAAGTCCGGCGGGATCGGCATCGCCCTCGCGGTGGTGGGCGGCGTCCTGGTGGTGCTCGCGGGCGCGGTGTTCCTCGTCAACCGTCGCTGGCCGCTCCCTGAGCTGGTCGGTCGGCGTCAGCCTCGGGACGAGAGCGTGAACCCGTAGCCGTCCAGGCCGCGCAGAACAGCAGCAGCTTCGCGGTGAAGTTGATCCACAGCAGCAGGGCGACCGGCACGCCGAACGCCCCGTACATCGACTTCCCCGCGACACCGCTCATATAGCCGCCGAGCAGCAGTTTCAGCAGCTCGAAGCCGACCGCGCCGATCACCGCCGCCACCACCAGGCGGCGGCGCGGCGGCTCGACCCCGGGCAGCAGGGTCAGGACGTACAGCAGGATCAGGAAGTCGGCGAGCGCGGCGAACGCGACCGCGGCGGCCTGGAGCAGGACACCGCCGACCCCGCCGCCGGAGATCCCGAGCTGTCCGGCGCTCCAGCCGACGGCGGTGGAACCGAGCGAGGACGCGGCGAGCGAGCAGAGCCCCACCCCGCCGAGCCCGAGCAGGACGACGGCGTCCTTGCCCTTGCGCACCACGGGGTTGCCCTCGTCCTCGTCGTCCTTCTTCCACACCGCGCGCAGACAGTCCCGCATATAGCCGACCCACCCGATGCCGGTGAAGAGCAGCAGCGCGCCGGCCACGATCCCGATCGTGCCGGCGTTGTCGACGAGCGCGTTGATGTCGAGCTGGTCGGAGATGCCCGGGACCTGCTCGGACATCTTCGCCTGGATGCTGTCGAGCTGCGCGTCGGTGAGCAGCGCGGCGCCGACCGTCGCGGCGACGGTGATCAGGGGGAAGAGGGCGAGGAAGCTGATGAAGGTGATGGCGGCGGCGAGCCGGGTCCAGTGGGCCTCGTCGAGGGTCTCGTACGAACGCCAGGCGTGGGTCCGCATGAGCCGGGCGGCCCAGGGGCCGATGACGGGGAGTTTGGTCAGCCAGTCCATGACGTACGCCTACCCCTGGAACCGGCTCACAGGTCGGTGACCGCCATCCCGTACATCGCCGCCCACGCCACGCCGATGACGGCGAGCGGTCTGTCGCGCAGCACGACGTCCTCCGGGGCTCCCGCCGTGCCGCGGTCGGCGAAGACGGCGTAGCGCAGCACGGCGAGGATGAAGGCGATCACGGAGAGCTGGCGCCACGGCAGCAGCGAGCCGTGGGCGACGCCGCCGCTCTCCAGCGCCCAGAGGCAGTAGCCGAGGACGGCGACCCCGGCCGCCAGCTGCCAGACGAAGCGCAGGTATCCGGTCGTGTACTGGGTGAGAAGGGCCCGGGTCGCCCCCCGCGCGCCCTCCAGCTGCACGGCCTCGGAGTACCGCTTGGCGGCCACCATGAAGAGCGCGCCGAAGCCGGTGGTGATCAGGAACCAGCGGGAGAGGGGGATGCCGAGCGCGACCCCGCCGATCATGGCCCGCATCAGGAAGCCGGTGGTGACGACGGCGAGGTCGACGACGAGGACGTGCTTGAGGCGGAGGCAGTACGCGCCCTGCATGACGAGGTACGCGACGAGGAGCGCGGCGGTCATGGGGTTGCACAGGACCGCGCCCGCGACGGCGGCCCCGAGGCCGAGGAGGATCCCGGTGGCGTACGCGAGCGGCACCGGGACGAGCCCGGCGGCCACCGGGCGGCGGCACTTGACCGGGTGGGCGCGGTCGGCGTCGGCGTCCCGGGCGTCGTTGACCAGGTAGACGGCGGACGCGGCGGCCGTGAACAGCGCGAACACCAGGGCGAGTCGGGCGGCCGTGTGCCAGGAGACCAGCTGGCCTGCGGCGACGGGCGCGGCGACGACGAGGACGTTCTTGACCCACTGCCGCGGCCGTGCGGTGCGCAGGAGCCCGGCCGGCACGGCGACCACCGCCCACGGCACCCGGGCGCGTCGCCGCTCGCGTACGACGGCGGGCTTGTCGAGGAGCACGGCCCCACTGGTGCGCTCGGTCACGGCGTCCGCCGGGAGAGCGGTGACACGGAGCCCCGGCCGGGACCGGCCACCTCGGAGCCCGGGCGTCGTCGGGGCACCCGGAGGGCCGGGACGAGGCGAAGCACGGCCCCGGATGCCACGCGCGCGTGCAGGACACGTGCCGCGGGCGCGCGTGGCGCGGTGACCGCCCGCGCCCCTCCCGGCCGGCGGTGACCGGCGGTCGCCGTCACCGCGCCCAGGAGCACGCCCGCCACCACGTCCGTGGGGTGGTGGACGCCGACGACCAGGCGGGACAGGCACATCGCGGCGGCCGCGGGGACGAGCAGGCGCCGGACCGGCGGCCGCAGCGCTCCGAGGGCGACGGCCGCCGCAGCGGCGGAGGTGGCGTGGGAGCTGGGGAAGGAGTGCCGGCCCGCCGTACGGACCAGGGGCGCGTACCGCTCCGCGTCCGGTCGGGGCCGCCGCACCACCCGCTTGAGCCCCATGCTCGCGAGATGGGCCGCGCCGACCACGGCCGTGCCGCGCAGCCAGTCCGACCGGCGCTCGGTGTCCACGGCCGCGCCGGTGAGTCCGGCGGCGAGCCACAGCGCGCCGTGCTCACCGGCGAAGGACAGCGCGCGGGCGGCCGTCGCCACCGCCGGCCGGCGGCCGCAGCCGCGCAGGACGGCCAGGAGCCTCCTCTCGGCTCCGATCGCGGTCCTCGCCCAGCCCCGGTCCGCGTCTCGCATCGACTCCGCCTCCCCGCTCCCCGGCCTTCGGTGCCGGGCACTCGGTCAATCCGGGGCGACTCTGACCCGGTGCGCGGCCGACCGCACGGCAATCTTTCCTGACACTCCTTTAATCACCCATTTCGACGAACCGCAGGGCGAACCAGGCATACGGCACACTCGGGGCGATACGGTCGCGTCCATGGCTGCCGAGACCGACACCGGGCCCGCGACCGTCGCCGCCGCCGGGGTCCCCGAAGACGCCGAAGCCCTCACCGGATGGGGCCGCACCGCGCCCACCCTCGCGCGCGTGCACCGGCCCCGCACCTACGAGGAGGCGGCCGCCGCCGTCCGCGCCTGCGGTGCCCGCGGCTCCATCGCCCGCGGTCTCGGCCGCGCCTACGGCGACGCCGCCCAGAACGCCGGCGGCTCGGTCCTCGACATGACCGGGCTCGACCGGATCCGTACCGTCGACGCCGCCGCCGGCCTCGTCGTCTGCGACGCCGGTGTCAGCCTGCACCGTCTGATGGAGGTGCTGCTGCCGCTGGGCTGGTTCGTCCCCGTCACCCCCGGGACCCGGTACGTCACCGTCGGCGGCGCGATCGGCGCCGACATCCACGGCAAGAACCACCACGTCTCCGGCTCCTTCGCCCGCCACGTGGCCGCGTTCGAACTCCTCACCGCCGACGGGGAGATCCGTACCGTCGTCCCCGGCACCGACCTGTTCGACGCCACCACCGGCGGCATGGGCCTCACCGGAGTGATCCTCTCCGCGACCCTCCGGCTCCTCCGCGTCGAGACCTCGCTCATGGCCGTGGACACCGAGCGCGCCACCGATCTCGACGACCTGATGGCCCGGCTCACCGCCACCGACCACCGCTACCGCTACTCCGTCGCCTGGATCGACCTGCTCGCGCGCGGCGCCGCGACCGGCCGGTCCGTCCTCACCCGCGGCGACCACGCGCCGTACGGCACACTCCCCCGCCGCGCCCGCCGCGCGCCCCTCGCCTTCCGGCCGGGCCGGCTGCCGTCCGCGCCCGCGCTCGTCCCGGAGGGGCTGCTCGGCCGCACCACCGTCGGCCTCTTCAACGAGCTCTGGTACCGCAGGGCCCCGCGCCGCCGCACCGGTGAGCTCCAGCGAATCTCCACCTTCTTCCACCCCCTGGACGGTGTGCCGCACTGGAACCGGATCTACGGCCGCGGCGGCTTCGTCCAGTACCAGTTCGTCGTCGGGTACGGCCAGGAGGAGACCCTGCGCCGGATCGTGAAGCGCATCGCGCGGCGCGGCTGCCCGTCCTTCCTCGCCGTACTGAAACGCTTCGGCGCGGGCGACCCGGGCTGGCTGTCCTTCCCCATGCCCGGCTGGACGCTCGCGCTCGACATCCCCGCCCGGCTCTCCGGGCTCGGCGCGTTCCTGGACGAGCTGGACGAGGAGGTCGCGGGGGCGGGCGGCCGGGTCTATCTCGCCAAGGACTCCCGGCTGCGGCCGGACGTGCTGCACACGATGTATCCGCGGCTCGCCGACTTCCAGGCGCTGCGCGCCGCTGTCGACCCCCTCTCGGTCTTCACCTCCGACCTGTCGCGCCGGCTGGCCCTGTGAGGGCCGCCGCCCCGCCACGACCGGGGCGTCCGGGGGACGACGCCCCCGGACGACGCCGTACCCCGGACCTGTCCCGCCGTCTCGCCTGTCCCGCCGTCTCGCCCCTGAGGAGCCCGCTCGCCATGAAGGACGCCTTCGGCATCCCGCAGTCCCTGCTCGTACTCGGCGGCACGTCCGAGATCGGTCTGGCCACCGCACGCCGGCTGGTCGCCCGCCGCACCCGTACCGTCTGGCTGGCCGGGCGCCCCTCACCCGCCCTGGCGGCCGCCGCCGACTCGCTGCGCGAGCTGGGCGCGGACGTCCGCACGGTCGATTTCGACGCGCTCGACACCGCGTCGCACCAGGAGCGGCTCGGCAAGGTCTTCGCCGAAGGCGACGTCGACATGGTGCTGCTCGCCTTCGGTGTCCTCGGCGACCAGGCGCGCGACGAGTCCGACCCGCTCGCCGCCGTCCGGGTGGCCCAGACGAACTACACCGGCGCGGTCTCCGCGGGCCTCGTCTGCGCGCAGGCTTTGCAGGCGCAGGGGCACGGCTCGCTGGTGGTGCTCTCCTCGGTGGCCGGCGAACGGGCCCGGCGCGCCAACTTCATCTACGGCTCGTCCAAGGCCGGTCTCGACGCGTTCGCCCAGGGGCTCGGGGACGCGCTGCACGGGACCGGGGTGCACGTGATGGTCGTACGGCCCGGATTCGTCCGCTCGAAGATGACCGCCGGGCTCGACGAGGCACCGCTGGCGACCACTCCGGAGGCGGTCGCCACGGCGATCGAGCTGGGTCTGCGGCGCCGCTCGGAGACGGTGTGGGTGCCGGGAGCGCTGCGGGCCGTGATGGCGGCGCTGCGGCACGTGCCGAGGCCGCTGTTCCGCCGCCTCCCGGTCTGAGCGGGCGGGGGCGCGGCTCGGGGGCCGGGACCTGGGTCAGCCCGCCGCCGGGGTCGGGGTGTCCAGCGGGGAGCCCTGGGCCGGGACGGCGGAGTGGGTACGGCCGCCTCCGAACTCGTACTCCTTCAGCTTGCGCCACACCCCGTCCGCGCCCTGCTCGTAGAGCGCGAAGGACGAGCAGGTCCACGCCGCCTCGAACTCGGCCAGCTCTTCGTACGCCCGGTCCATCGCCTCCTCGGAGATGCCGTGCGCGACCGTCACGTGTGGGTGGTACGGGAACTGCAGCTCCCGCACCAGCGGGCCGGACGTGTCACGGACCCGCTGCTGGAGCCAGGCGCAGGCCGAGACGCCCTCGGCGAGCTGGACATAGACCACCGGCGACAGCGGGCGGAACGTTCCCGTGCCGCTGAGCCGCATCGGGAAGGGGCGGACACCGGCGGCGATCCCGGTGAGGTGCACCTCGATCGCGGGGAGCCGGGACGCGTCCACCTCGGTCGGCGGAAGCAGGGTGACATGCGTGGGGATGCCGTGGGCGGCGGGATCCCCGAAGCCCGCGCGCAGCTCCTGGAGCAGGCTGCCGAAGGGCTCCGGGACCGCGATCGAAACGCCGAGCGTTACGGTCCCCACGTCTTGTCTCCTCACTCGTCCGTGCCGGTGGTGCAGCCGCCAGTGTGCGGCCTGCACCACCTCTGTGGCCAGGGTCCTCGGACCGGGTCGTCGGTCAGTGCTTCGCGGGCAGGAAACCCACCCGCTCGTACGTCTGCGCCAGGGTCTCCGCGGCGACCGCACGGGCCTTCTCCGCGCCCTTGGCCAGGATCGAGTCCAGCGTCTCGGGGTCGTCGAGATATTCCTGCGTACGGGCCCGGAACGGCGTGACGAAGTCCACCATGACCTCTGCCACGTCCGTCTTCAGCGCGCCGTACATCTTGCCCTCGTATCCCTGTTCCAGCTCGGCGACGGAGGTGCCGGTGAGGGTGGAGAGGATGGTGAGGAGGTTGGAGACGCCGGGCTTGTTCGCCGGGTCGAAGCGGATCACCGTGTCGGTGTCGGTGACCGCGCTCTTGACCTTCTTCGCCGTCGTCCTCGGCTCGTCGAGGAGGTTGATCAGACCCTTGGGCGTGGAAGCCGACTTGCTCATCTTGATCGTCGGGTCCTGCAGGTCGTAGATCTTCGCCGTCTCCTTGAGGATGTACGGCGCCGGCACCGTGAAGGTCTGGCCGAAGCGGCCGTTGAACCGCTCCGCGAGGTCGCGCGTCAGCTCGATGTGCTGGCGCTGGTCCTCGCCGACCGGGACCTCGTTGGCCTGGTAGAGCAGGATGTCGGCGACCTGGAGGATCGGGTACGTGAAGAGGCCGACGGTGGCCCGGTCGGCGCCCTGCTTGGCGGACTTGTCCTTGAACTGCGTCATGCGGGACGCCTCGCCGAAGCCGGTGAGGCAGTTCATGACCCAGCCGAGCTGCGCGTGCTCGGGGACATGGCTCTGGACGAAGAGCGTGCAGCGCTCGGGGTCGAGGCCGGCGGCCAGCAGCTGGGCGGCGGCGAGCCGGGTGTTGGCACGCAGCTCGGCGGGGTCCTGCGGGACCGTGATCGCGTGCAGGTCCACCACCATGTAGAACGCGTCGTGGGTCTCCTGCAGCGCGACCCACTGGCGCACCGCGCCGAGGTAGTTGCCGAGATGGAACGAGCCTGCGGTGGGCTGGATTCCGGAGAGCACACGAGGACTGTCAGAGGCCATGCCCCTCATTCTCGCAGGTGCCACGGACAGCTCGGGAACGGATCCCGCCCGCCCCCGGCGGGTCCCCTCGTCACCGTACCGAGTGAGACGAGGAACACAGGGAGCGGGCGGGCAGACGGGCGGGTAGGCGTCAGACCGGCAGGCCCGGGGCCGGGTGGGCGGCCATCAGGTCGGCGACCTCGGCGCGGATCTTGGCCAGGGAGTCCTCGTCCCCGGTCCGTGCCGCCGCCACGCCCCGGTCGATCCAGTCGGCGACCTGCTCCATGTGCCGCGTACCGAGGCCGCGGGAGGTGAGGGACGGGGTGCCGATGCGGACGCCGGAGGGGTCGAAGGGCTTACGGGGGTCGTAGGGGACGGTGTTGTAGTTGACGACGATCCCGGCCCGGTCGAGGGCCTTCGCGGCGACCTTGCCCGGGACCTCCTTGGGGGTGAGGTCCATCAGGATCAGATGGTTGTCGGTGCCGCCGGAGACCAGGTCGAAGCCGCGGGCGAGCAGCGCTTCGGCGAGGGCCCCGGCGTTGGCGACGACCGCGTGGGCGTAGTCGCGGAAGGAAGGCTGGGCCGCCTCGCGCAGGGCGACGGCGATGGCGGCGGTGGTCTGGTTGTGCGGGCCGCCCTGGAGGCCGGGGAAGACGGCCTTGTCGAGGGCCTTGGCGTGCTCCTCGCGGCACATCAGCATGGCGCCGCGCGGGCCGCGCAGCGTCTTGTGGGTGGTCGTGGAGATCACGTCGGCGTGCGGCACCGGGGAGGGGTGGGCGCCGCCCGCGATCAGGCCGGCGATGTGGGCGACGTCGGCGACGAGGACGGCGCCGGCCTCGCGGGCGATCTCGCCGAAGGCGGCGAAGTCGATCGTGCGGGGCAGCGCGGTGCCGCCGCAGAAGATCACCTTCGGTCGCTCCCTGAGCGCGAGGTCGCGGACCTGGTCGAAGTCGATGAGCCCGGTGTCCTGGCGTACGCCGTACTGCACGCCCCGGAACCACTTGCCGGTCGCGGAGACGCCCCAGCCGTGGGTGAGGTGGCCGCCCATGGGCAGGGCCATGCCCATCACGGTGTCGCCGGGCTCGGCGAAGGCGAGGTAGACGGCGAGGTTGGCCGGGGAGCCGGAGTAGGGCTGGACGTTGGCGTGGTCGACGCCGAAGACGGCCTTGGCGCGCTCGACGGCGAGGGTCTCGATCCGGTCGATGTTCTGCTGGCCCTCGTAGTAGCGGCGGCCGGGGTAACCCTCGCTGTACTTGTTCTGCAGGACGGTGCCGGAGGCTTCGAGCACGGCGTGGGAGACGTAGTTCTCGCTGGGGATCAGCCGGAGCGTCTCGGCCTGCAGCCGCTCCTCGGCGCCGACGAGCGCGGCGAGTTCGGGGTCGGCGGCGGACAGCGCGGGGTGGTGGTCGGGGTGGTTCACGGTGTTCCTCCGGGCGTTCGGCGGGTCCCGGGGCACTGCGTCGTATCGCGGCGCCACACGGGAGGGGGTCCCGTGGTGCCCAGGCGGGCGGCACCTCGTGCGGTCTGCCGCGCACGGCTCCCCCGGGGTCTCTTCCCCGTACGCCAGTCGCCGTGCGTGTTTCCAGCCTATCGGGCGAGCCGTCATCCAAGTTTCCTCGCCCGTCATCCGAGCGACGATAGGAAAGGGGGCCACACCCACCCCCGGGCCGCAGGACGAACGGAGAACCCGTGTCGAGGACGCAAGACGCGATCGCTTCCGCGGAGGCGCGCAGCGCACACAACTACCACCCCCTGCCCGTCGTGGTCGCCTCGGCGGACGGGGCATGGATGACCGATGTCGAGGGGCGCCGCTATCTCGACATGCTCGCCGGGTACTCGGCGCTCAACTTCGGGCACGGCAACCGCCGGTTGATCGACGCCGCGCGGGCCCAGCTGGAGCGCGTGACGCTCACGTCGCGGGCGTTCCACCACGACCGTTTCGCCGAGTTCTGCGAGCGGCTCGCCGAGCTGTGCGGCAAGGAGATGGTCCTGCCGATGAACACGGGCGCTGAGGCGGTCGAGACGGCCGTGAAGACCGCGCGGAAGTGGGGGTACGAGGTCAAGGGCGTGCCGGACGGGCACGCGAAGATCGTGGTCGCGGCGAACAACTTCCACGGCCGTACGACGACGATCGTGAGCTTCTCCACGGATCACGAGGCGCGGGACCACTACGGCCCGTACACCCCGGGGTTCGAGATCGTTCCGTACGGCGATCTCACGGCGATGGAGGCCGCGGTCACCGAGAACACGGTCGCGGTGCTCCTGGAGCCGATCCAGGGCGAGGCCGGGGTGCTGGTGCCGCCGGCCGGTTATCTGCGCGGGGTACGGGAGTTGACCCGGGCGCGGAACGTGCTCTTCATGGCGGACGAGATCCAGTCGGGGCTCGGCAGGACCGGGAGGACGTTCGCGTGCGAGCACGAGGGCGTGGTGCCGGACGTGTACATCCTGGGCAAGGCGCTGGGCGGCGGTGTCGTCCCGGTCTCGGCGGTGGTGGCGGACCGCGACGTCCTCGGGGTCTTCCGGCCGGGCGAGCACGGTTCGACGTTCGGCGGCAATCCGCTGGCCTGCGCGGTGGCCCTCGAGGTGATCGCGATGTTGCGGACCGGCGAGTACCAGCAGCGCGCGACCGAGCTGGGCGAGCATCTCCACGCCGAGCTGGGGCTGCTCGTGGGCGGAGGAGCCGTGGAGCGGGTGCGCGGTCGCGGGCTGTGGGCGGGGGTGGACGTCGTCCCGTCCCGGGGCACGGGCCGGGAGATCTCGGAGAAGCTGATGGCCCGGGGGGTGCTGGTGAAGGACACGCACGGTTCGACGATCCGGATCGCTCCCCCGCTGGTGATCAGCAAGGAGGACCTGGACTGGGGTCTGGAGCAGTTGCGGACGGTCCTGTCGGACTGAGCCGAGCAGACGGAGGGAGGGGCGCCGGGGCGGCTGTCACATACAGCGCTCCGGCGGCCCGTCCCTCTCGCGGTCTCACAGGATGACGTGCGGCAGGAAGCGGGCGTACTCGTCGGTGATCAGGCCCGCCGACTCCCGGATGCCGAGCCCGGCCGCCTCGTCCTCGACGACCCACGCGCCGAGCACGACCCGGTTGCCGTCGAAGTCCGGCAGGGGGCACAGCTCCTGGTAGCAGCACGGCTCATCGCGTACGACGGCCGGGGCGCCGGGCTCGTGGATCGTGACGCCCGCGCCCTCGCGGCCGAGGAGCGGCTTGGCGACATAGCCGCCGTGCGCGGCGAGTTCGCGCGGTCCGTCCAGGTAGGCGGGGAGCAGGTTCGGATGGCCCGGGTACAGCTCCCACAGGACCGCGAGCAGCGCCTTGTTGGACAGGAGCATCTTCCAGGCGGGCTCGATCCAGCAGGTGGTGCCGGTGCCACCGCCGTTGTCGAGGGTGTCGAGGACGTAGGGGCCGAAGCGGTCCGTGGTCAGCCACTCCCACGGATAGAGCTTGAAGCAGCTGCGGATGAACCGCAGCCGGTCGTCCACGAACCGCCCCGAGAGGCGGTCCCAGCCGATGCGCTCGACCGAGAGGGCCTCCGTGTCGAGTCCGGCCTGCTGGGCGGTCTCACGCAGATACGCGACCGTCATCAGGTCCTCGCCGAGCTCGTCCCCGTCCGAGTGGACGAAATGGACCGGGCTGCCGGGCGGGAGCAGCGCCGCCTGCCGCTTCCAGGCGTCGACGAGCCGCTCGTGGAGGGAGTTCCACTGGTCGGCGCCGGGGAAGCGCTCCTCCATCCAGAACCACTGCGGGCTCGCCGCCTCGACGAGGGAGGTCGGGGTGTCGGCGTTGTACTCCAGCATCTTGGCCGGGCCCGTGCCGTCGTAGCGCAGGTCGAAGCGGCCGTAGAGGGAGGGGAGTTCGGCCCGGCGGCGCCAGGACTCGGCGACGAGGGAGACGAGCCGGGGATCGGTCAGGCCCAGATCGGCGAAACGGTCCTTCTCGACGATGTGGGCGGCCGCCGCCAGACACATGGCGTGCAGCTCCTCGACGACCTCCTCCAGCGCCTCGACCTCGGGGAGGGTGAAGGAGTAGTACGCGCTCTCGTCCCAGTACGGGCGCAGCGAGCCGTCGGGGTAACGGGTCAGGGGGTAGACGAGTCCCTGCTCCTCCACGGTCCGCTGCCAGCCGGGGCGGGGTTCGATGGTGTGCCGTTGCATGGGCGTGGGTCAGCCGCCGCCGGAGCCGGAGCAGCCGAAGCCGCCGGTGTCGACAGCCGACTTGTCGAAGCTGCCGCCGCTGACCCGGTTGTCGCTGACGCTGCCGCCGTAGTAGTACGTGCCGCGCGTGGTGCTTCCGCCGCGGCTCTCGCACTCGTAACTGGGCAGCTTCTCCCGGGTCACCGGGTCGACGCACCGCCTGTCCGGCTCGGAGCCACAGGAGGTGATCGTCGCCGCGAGCACCCCCATACCGCCGAGCACCACGGTGCTCGACCTCAGCCTGCGCATGTCCGTCCTCCCCATCCCGTGGTCGCGACCGCACAGTGTAGGCCGAGGGGTGTGCGCGCTACGGCAGCACCCGGCACAGCGCCCGCAGTGCCCCCGCCCAGCCGCTGTCGGGAGGCGTCGCGTAGCCGACGACCAGGCCGTCGAGCGTCCGGGGAACGTCGGGGTGGCGGAAGCGGTCCAGGCCGAGGACGGCGAGGCCGTGCCAGGCGGCGGAGCGCAGGACGTCGGGCTCGGTTCCGGGGCGGAGCCGCAGGACGGCGTGGAGACCGGCCGCGATGCCGCTCACCCGCGTGTCCGGGGAGTGCGCGGCCACCGCCGCCACCAGCTCGTCGCGGCGCCGCCGGTAGCGCAGCCGCATCGCCCGTACATGGCGGTCGTACGCGCCCGAGGCGAGGAACTCGGCGAACGTCAGCTGCTCCAGCGCGCTGGACATCCAGTCCACCGTTCCCTTGGCCGCCGCGACCTCGTCCACCAGGCTCTCCGGCAGCACCATCCAGGCCAGCCGAAGGCCGGGCGCCAGGGACTTGCTGGACGTGCCCATGTAGACGACCCGCTCGGGGTCGAGGCCCTGGAGGGCGCCGACGGGCTGGCGGTCGTAACGGAACTCGCCGTCGTAGTCGTCCTCCAGGACGAGGCCGCCCGAGGCGCGCGCCCAGTCGATGACGGCGGCCCGCCGGTCCGGCGGGAGGGCGCCGCCGAGCGGGAACTGGTGGGCGGCCGTCATCAGGACCGCGCCGACGTCCGCCATCCCGCCCAACTCCTCGGTGCGGGTGCCGAGTCCGTCGAAGGGCAGTGGCCGTAGCCGCAGGCCCGCGCCGGTCAGCACGTCCCGGTGCACGGAGAGTCCGTACGACTCGACAGCCACCTCCCGCGCCTTCCCGCCGGGTCCTGAGGGCGTGGCGGAGCTCCCGGCCCGCAGCACCTGTGCCATCAGCATCAGCCCGTGCACGAACCCGGAGCAGACCACGATCCGCTCCGGCCGCGCGTACACGCCCCGTGCCCGGGCGAGGTATTCGGCCAGTACGGTGCGCAGTTCGATCCGGCCGCGCGGATCGCCGTAACCGAACGCCTCGTGCGGCGCGGCCGTCAGGGCGCGCCTCGACGCCTTGAGCCACTCGGCGCGGGGGAAGGAGGCGAGATCGGGGACCCCGGGCTTCAGGTCGTACGTCGGGCGGGAGGTGACCGGGCGGGCCGGTGCCGGCCGCGTGCCGGGCCCGGCAGCCGGGCGGGGGGCCGCCCTGCGGGCGACGCGCGTTCCGGAGCCCTGCCGGGCGGTGAGCCAGCCCTCGGCGACCAGCTCGGCGTAGGCGTCGGCGACGGTGTTGCGGGCCACCCCGAGGTCGGCGGCGAGCGAACGCGACGACGGCAGCCGTACCCCCGCCTCCAGACGGCCGCTGCGGATCGCCTCCCGCAGGGCGTCCATCAGCCCCGTGCGCAGCTTCGGACCGCGCAGCTCCAGATGGAGGTCGGCCCCGAAAGTGGCCCAGCCGTTTTCCATGGAAGTGGACCATACTCCCGGGCCATCCGACTCGTACGGTGATCACCATGACCACGATGCCGCAGCACACCGCACCGACCGGACACGCCCACGAGCACGGCCCCCGCCTCCCCTTCGCCGAGCTGGTCCCGGACTTCTACCGGGCGATGGTCCGGCTGGACGCCGCCGCCGCGAAGGATCTCGACCCGACGCTCTACCACCTGATCAAGCTCCGGGCCTCGCAGATCAACCGCTGCGCGTTCTGCATCGACATGCACGCCAAGGACGCGCTGGCGGAGGGCGAGTCGGTCGAGCGGATCGTCCAGCTGTCCGCGTGGGAGGAGTCGCGCCACTTCTACACGGAGCGCGAACTCGCCGCCCTGGCGCTGACGGAGGCCGTCACCGTCCTCACCGACGGCTTCGTCCCCGACGAGGTGTACGCGAAGGCGGCCGCCCACTTCGACGAGACCGAACTCGCCCGCGTCATCAGCGCGATCACCGTCATCAACGCCTGGAACCGGATCGGCGTCACCACCCGTATGACGCCCGGCCATTACGTCCCCGGGCAGTACCGGAAGTGAGTGCGCCGGCGCCCGCCGGGGGCGCCGGGCGGAACGCGGAGCGCCCCCGGCCCTGAAGGGCCGGGGGCGCTCCGCGGCGCTCAGTGCGCGGGGCTCAGTTTCGCCGGGCTCAGATGAGGCCGAGCTCGCGGACCGCGTCGCGCTCCTCGGCCAGCTCCTGGACCGAGGCGTCGATGCGGGCGCGGGAGAACTCGTTGACGTCCAGGCCCTGGACGATCTCGTACTTGCCGTCCTTGCAGGTGACGGGGAACGAGGAGATCAGGCCCTCCGGGACGCCGTACGAGCCGTCCGACGGAATGCCCATGGAGGTCCAGTCGCCCTCGGCGGTGCCGTTGACCCAGGTGTGGACGTGGTCGATGGCGGCGTTCGCGGCCGAGGCGGCCGAGGACGCGCCACGGGCCTCGATGATCGCGGCGCCGCGCTTGGCGACGGTCGGGATGAAGGTGTCGGCCAGCCACTGCTCGTCGTTGACGACCTCGGCGGCGTTCTTGCCGGCGATCTCCGCGTGGAAGATGTCCGGGTACTGGGTCGCCGAGTGGTTGCCCCAGATGGTGAGGCGCTTGATGTCGGTGACCGGGGCGCCGGTCTTCTTGGCCAGCTGCGAGATGGCGCGGTTGTGGTCCAGGCGGGTCATCGCGGTGAAGCGCTCGGCCGGCACGTCCGGGGCGGCGGCCTGGGCGATCAGGGCGTTGGTGTTGGCCGGGTTGCCGACGACGAGGACCTTGATGTCGTCCGCTGCGTTGTCGTTGATGGCCTTGCCCTGCGGCTTGAAGATGCCGCCGTTGGCGGAGAGCAGGTCACCGCGCTCCATGCCCTTGGTGCGGGGGCGGGCGCCGACGAGGAGGGCGACGTTGGCACCCTCGAAGCCCTTGTTCGGGTCGTCGAAGATGTCGATGCCGCGCAGCAGCGGGAACGCGCAGTCGTCGAGCTCCATGGCGGTGCCCTCGGCGGCCTTGAGGCCCTGCGGGATCTCGAGGAGGCGCAGCTTGACCGGCACGTCCGCGCCGAGCAGGTGGCCGGAGGCGATGCGGAAGAGCAGCGCGTAGCCGATCTGGCCGGCCGCGCCGGTCACGGTGACATTCACGGGAGTGCGGGTCATGGCGATCTCCGTAAGACAGCTGGCGGTGGGGGTCCCTGCCCCTGATCCGGACGTCTCTCTTGATCGATCGGTGTCTCGACGTGAAGAGATATCCAGCGGTCAGGCTATCCGACCCGGGCCCGGTCCAACCCCCACCCCCTTGTGGTCCGGCTCACTGCCACCCAAGTGCCCGCCCGCGCGCCCCCGGCAAGTACCGGAATGGTCACCTCCATGCCACAGGCCGCTGACGCCCCTTGAAGCCCTGTTGTCGCGTCCATGACCCTGAATACCGGACGGCGCCCGTCCTCCCTCGGGGGAGAGGACGGGCGCCGTCGTCCGTTCCGGACCGGGGTCGGTGGCTACGTGATCGTGAGGTGGAGGACGTCCTCCAGGAACGGGATCCGCAGCCAGGGGGCCGGCTGCACCATGAGGGCGAGCAGCACGATGAGGGTGCCCATCAACCCGTACGTGATCATGTCGGTGAAGCGCGACCGTACGGCCAGCATGCCCACCGAGGGCAGCGCGCGGCGCAGTCCGGCGCCGGTGAGCAGGGCGACGCCGACGAGGAGCGTGCCCACCCGGAACGACTGCGGGAACAGGTCGGTCCCGACGACGAGCAGGCCGAGGGCGGCCAGGCCCAGGACCGTGAGCAGCGGCCACTGCCGGGCCGGCGCGGGGGCGTCCCCGGGGGCGGCGCGCCCGCCGCCCTCCGGCCGGGCGGTGTCGGTGGTCATGGTGGGCGGCCGCCGCGTCCGCGCGGAGGCCGCGCCTCCACCTGCCTGCGCCTCGGCAGTGGGCGCCTTGGCGGCGGGCCCCTCGGCTCCGGTCCCCGCCCCGGTCCCGTCCGGAGCGGGGGTACGGGCGGCCATCGTCAGAGCGCCGCGGCCGCGCGCTCGGCGGCCTCGACGACGTTGACCAGGAGCTGCGCCCGGGTCATCGGGCCCACACCACCCGGGTTCGGGGAGATCCAGCCGGCGACCTCGGCGACGCCGGGGTGCACATCGCCGACGATCTTGCCCTCACCGTCGCGCGAGACGCCGACGTCGAGCACGGCCGCGCCCGGCTTCACGTCCTCCGGCCTGATCAGGTGCCCCACACCGGCGGCCGCGATGACGATGTCGGCCCTGCGCAGGTGCGCGGCCAGGTCCTTCGTGCCCGTGTGGCACTGCGTCACGGTCGCGTTCTCCGAGCGGCGGGTCAGCAGCAGCGGCATCGGGCGGCCGATCGTCACTCCACGTCCGACCACCACGACCTCGGCGCCCTTGATCTCGACACCGTGCCGGCGCAGCAGCGTGATGATGCCGTTCGGCGTGCACGGGAGCGGCGCGGGCTCGTTGAGCACGAGACGGCCGAGGTTCATCGGGTGCAGGCCGTCCGCGTCCTTGGCCGGGTCCATCAGCTCCAGGACGCGGTTCTCGTCGATGCCCTTGGGCAGCGGGAGTTGGACGATGTACCCCGTGCACGCCGGGTCCTCGTTGAGCTCCCGTACGACGGCCTCGATCTCCTCCTGGGTGGCGGTGGCGGGCAGTTCACGCTGGATGGAGGCGATGCCGACCTGCGCGCAGTCGCGGTGCTTGCCGGCGACGTACTTCTGGCTGCCCGGGTCGTCGCCGACCAGGATCGTGCCGAGGCCGGGCGTGACGCCCTTCTCCTTCAGCACCGCCACGCGGGTGGTGAGATCGGACTTGATCGCGGCTGCGGTGGCCTTGCCATCGAGAATCTGGGCGCTCATACGGCCATCCTCCCGGATGGACCCCGCCTTGTTCCAATTCGGCGGCGGCGGACCTCGGGCGCGCGGAGCCCGAGTTGCACTTGCACAACACCCGGGCAACCGACTGGACAAAAAGTCGACGTTGCGACGACGATGATCCGCGCAGTGTCGCGGCAGCGCAGGGGGGCGGACCGCTCAAGATTCAGTGATGTTCCTCCGCTCGGACCGCACAGTCCCCGCACCACCCCCACGGAGGAAACCCGTCATGAGCTTCGGTGAACCGAACAACCCGTACGGCCAGCAGCCGCAGCAGCCTCAGCAGCCCCAGGGGCAGCCGGGTTACGGCTACCCGCAGCAGGCTCCCCAGGGGGTTCCGCCGCAGTACGGCTACCCCCAGCAGCAGCCCGCCCAGCCGTACGGCGCGTACCCGCAGGCTCCGCAGTACTCCCAGGCTCCGATGGGCTACGGCGGCATGCCGCCGCTGGCGCACTGGGGCTGGCGTGTCCTGTCCCGCCTGATCGACAGCGCGGTCCTGCTCGGCCCGTTCTACCTGCTGTCCGGCATCGGTGCCGCCATCGGTGGCAGCGAGGGCAGCGCCGCCGCGACCGTCCTCGGTCTGATCGGCTTCCTGTACCTGGTCTTCATGTTCTTCTTCCAGATCTACAAGGAGGGCGCCACCGGTCAGACGATCGGCAAGCGGGCCGTCGGCACCCGCACGCTGCGCGAGTCGGACGGCCGCCCGCTCGGCTTCGGCATGGCGTTCGTGCGTCAGCTGGCGCACTTCCTCGACGGCATCGCCTGCTACATCGGCTACCTGTGGCCGATCTGGGACTCGAAGAAGCAGACCTTCGCCGACAAGGTGTGCAGCACCCTGGTCATCAAGGAGAACGGCTGACAGCGGCCGCTCCCCCGCAGAGCGGAAGGGCCCCCGGTTCGACGAACCGGGGGCCCTTCCGCTCTGCGGGGCCTCCGCGGGATCGCCCGGGGCTCGCCGGTCAGACGCGCCGCAGCACCACGAAGTGGCCCGCCTGGAACGACACCGTGTAGCGCGCCTCCGGATGCAGCGACGCCGCCAGTCCGACCGGGTCGGAGACGGGCTGCGACCAGCCAGAGGCGAGGTCGAACGCCAGGTAGTCGGGGGTGACGCCCTTCGCGCCGCCGACCCAGTAGACCGTGTGGTCGGCGGTGAGATGCGCCATGAGCGTCACATTGGTCTCCACGCTCGCCCCCTCGGGCACCGCCTCCACCGCCTTGCGCGCCTCCAGCGTCCGGCTGTCCGTGCGGTACGTCTCCGGTCGCAGCAGGTCCCGCAACGGCAGCTCCAGGGCGAGCACGACCGAGACGGCCGTGACGACCGGCACGACGACCTTCCCGTACGAGACGAGCCAGCCGCGCCGCGAGGTGCGCACGGCCCGGACGGCGTCGACGAGGGCGAGGAAGACGACCGGCATCAGGATGGCGCTGTAGTGCCAGAGCATCCCCCAGTGGTTCGGGTCCTGGGAGAGGAAGCGCCAGCCGAGCGTCGGCAGTACGAGCAGCATCAGCGGCGAACGCAGGGCGAGGAAGCCGGTGATGCCGACGAGGAAGAAGAGCATCTCCCACTTCTCGCCGGCTCCGAGCGCGGTGAGCAGCACCTCGGTGAAGGGGACGTCCGCGCCCGCGCTCGACTTCTCGATCTTGGCCCAGTAGTCGTACTGGCCGACCCGGCTCGCGGCCGGGATCAGGACCAGGACGGTCAGGGCAAAGGCGGCGACGCCGAAGGCGGCAAGGGCGGCGCCCAGCCGGCGGCTGCCGCGCAGGAAGAGGACCGCGCCGACCATGGCGACGGTGAGCCCCATGTCCTCCTTGACCAGGACCAGGGGGGCGGACCAGGCGACGGCGGCGGTCCACCGTCCCAGGAGCAGGGCCCGGCAGGTCAGGGCCAGCATCGGGACGGCGAAGGCGATCTCGTGGAAGTCGGACTTGACCGCTTCCTGCAGACCCCAGGACAGGCCGTAGGCGACGGCGATGCCCAGACCCGCGGCCCGGCTGCCGAGCACCTGCTGGGCGGTACGGCCCACGACGGCGGCGGAGGCGGCGAAGAGCGCGGCCTGGGCGAGGAGAAGCGCGAGCGGAGAGGACCAGATCCAGTACAGGGGCGCCAGGAGGGCGGTCACCGGACTGAAGTGGTCCCCGAGTATGAGGAAGCCCGGCCCCTTGATGTCGACGATGGGCGCGCGGAGCTCGGAGTAGGCCCGGACGGCCTGCTCGAAGATCCCGAGGTCCCAGGAGGGGGTACGGAACCGCTCGTACTGCACCCAGGAGTAGAGGAAGTAGAGGACGCCCAGGGCCCCGGCGAGAAGCGCGTACGGGCGGACGGGCGGGCCGGGCCGGCTCTCCGCGGCCCCGGTGGGGACGGTCTCGTGGCTGGGCGTCGCGGGGGCGGGGATCGCCGTCGCGGCCCCGTTCTGCACATCCAACACCGCGAGCCCCCACTACCAGCCGCCGACAAAAGAGCAACCCATTAGACCAGAGAGCCCGAGGCCGGTGGAATCACCGAGCCGAGCAGGCCGACGGGCCGCCGGACGGGGGCCGGCGGGACACCGGACGGGGAGGGCCCGCCGGTACGTTCTCGTACCGGCGGGCCCTCGGACCCTTCGCGGATCAGCGGATCGCGATCAGCGGATCAGCGGATCAGTGGATCAGTGGAAGAAGTGGCGCGTGCCCGTGAAGTACATCGTCACGCCCGCCTTCTTCGCCGCCTCGATCACCAGCTCGTCCCGGACCGAGCCGCCCGGCTGGACGACCGCCTTGACGCCGGCCGCCGTGAGGATCTCCAGGCCGTCGGGGAACGGGAAGAACGCGTCCGACGCGGCGTACGAGCCGCGCGCCCGCTCCTCGCCCGCGCGCTCGACCGCGAGCTTCGCGGAGTCGACGCGGTTGACCTGGCCCATGCCGACGCCGACCGAGGCGCCGTCCTTGGCGAGCAGGATCGCGTTGGACTTGACCGCGCGGCAGGCCCTCCAGGCGAAGGCGAGCTCGGCGAGCTCCTCGGCGGACAGCGCCTCGCCGGTCGCCAGGGTCCAGTTCTCCGGACGGTCGCCGTCTGCCTGGAGGCGGTCGGTGACCTGGAGCAGCGCACCGCCGTCGATCGGCTTGACCTCGACCGGGGCGGCCGGTGCGCCCTCGGCGCGCAGGACGCGGATGTTCTTCTTCCTGGCCAGGATCTCGACCGCGCCGTCCTCGTACGCCGGGGCGACGATGACCTCGGTGAAGATCTCGGCGACCTGCTCGGCCATCGCCACGGAGACCGGACGGTTGACCGCGATCACACCGCCGAACGCCGACAGCGGGTCGCAGGCGTGCGCCTTGCGGTGGGCCTCGGCGACATCGGCGCCGATCGCGATGCCGCACGGGTTGGCGTGCTTGATGATCGCGACGCAGGGGTCGGAGTGGTCGTACGCGGCCCGGCGCGCGGCGTCGGTGTCCGTGTAGTTGTTGTACGACATCTCCTTGCCGTGCAGCTGCTCGGCCTCGGCGAGGCCGCCCGTGCCGTCGACGTACAGCGCTGCGCCCTGGTGCGGGTTCTCGCCGTAGCGCAGGACGTTGTCGCGCGCGTAGGTGGCGCCCAGGAAGTCCGGGAAGCCGCTGTCGTCGGCGGCCGCGTAGTCGTCGGCGAACCAGGAGGCGACGGCGACGTCGTACGCGGCGGTGTGCTGGAAGGCCTCGGCGGCCAGGCGCTTGCGGGCGGCGAGCTCGAAGCCGCCCTCACGGGCCGCGGTGAGCACGTCGGCGTAGCGGGCCGGGCTGGTGACGACCGCGACGGACGGGTGGTTCTTGGCGGCGGCGCGGACCATCGAGGGGCCGCCGATGTCGATCTGCTCGACGCACTCGTCGGGGGTCGCGCCGGAGGCGACGGTCTCCTTGAACGGGTAGAGGTTCACGACCACTAGGTCGAAGGGCTCGACGCCCAGCTCGGTGAGCTGGTGGCGGTGGTCCTCCAGGCGCAGGTCGGCGAGGATGCCGGCGTGCACGCGCGGGTGGAGGGTCTTGACGCGGCCGTCCAGGCACTCGGGGAAGCCGGTGAGCTCCTCGACCTTGGTGACCGGGACGCCGGCGGCGGCGATCTTCGCGGCGGTGGAGCCGGTGGAGACGAGGGAGACACCCGCCTCGTGCAGACCGCGGGCCAGCTCCTCAAGGCCGGTCTTGTCGTAGACGCTGACGAGTGCTCGACGAATGGGGCGCTTCGTACCTTCGGCGGTCACGGGATTGTTACCTTTCGTCCCTCAATGCGGTAGCCGTGCCGGGCCAGACGCCCCACGACCTCGACGAGCAGTGAGCG
Source organism: Streptomyces sp. NPDC093600 (assembly GCF_044764755.1). Classification (NCBI taxonomy): domain Bacteria; kingdom Bacillati; phylum Actinomycetota; class Actinomycetes; order Kitasatosporales; family Streptomycetaceae; genus Streptomyces; species Streptomyces sp. NPDC093600. Next base: position 544,141 of record NZ_JBIWIU010000001.1, on the reverse strand, counting down.
CTCGACTTCCTTGATGCGCTCATGGAGAGCGGCTTCATCGTCCTCGTCCCGGACCTCGACCACGCCCTGGGCGATGATCGGTCCGGTGTCGACGCCGTCGTCGACGAAGTGGACGGTGCATCCGGTGACCCGCACGCCGTAGGCGAGTGCGTCGCGCACTCCGTGGGCACCGGGAAAACTGGGCAGCAGCGCGGGGTGCGTGTTGACGATCCGGCCGCCGAAACGGGAGAGGAATTCCTTCCCGAGGATCTTCATGAAGCCCGCCGAGACGACGAGGTCCGGCGCGTGGGCGGTGGTGGCCTCGGTGAGCGCGCGGTCCCACGCCTCACGGGTCGGGTGGTCCTTCACCTTGCACACGAAGGTGGGCAGTCCGGCGCGCTCGGCGCGCTCCAGGCCCGCGATGCCCTCGCGGTCGGCACCGACGGCGACGATCTCGGCGCCGTACCCCCCGGGGTCGGCGGCGATGGCGTCGAGCAGGGCCTGGAGGTTGGTGCCGGACCCGGAGACCAGGACGACGAGGCGGGCGGGGGCCACTGAGTCACTCTTTCCGTGGGTGTTTGTGCGGTCGTACGAACGAATCGTGCCCCTCGATACGGGGAACCCTACGAATGGCTCGACCGTCAGCAACGATACCGGCACACCGGACAGCCCCCACGGGACGGGGGCGGGGCCGGGAGGTAGCGTCTGGGTTCAACGCCAGATGAGACATCCGTTGAGACAGCACGTGCGGCCGTACGCGCGAGCGCACGTGAGACCGCAGTTGCGACGACAGAGGGAAGACGTTCAGCAGATGCCGGAACGCCAGTCCACGGACGACAACAATCCGTTCGCGCCGCCGCCCGAGGGGCAGCCGGACCAGCCGTGGCAGCCACGGCGGCCGGAGGGCTCGGACGACGACTCGTCGTCCGATTCGTCGGGATCCTCCGGGTCCTCCGGGGGCCGTTGGAGCAGCCGCCAGCCCGGCCGCTCCTCCGACGGCTGGGGCCGCCGCCCCGAGCGCCCGACGGGTCAGGGCGGCCCGGGAGAGGGTCAGGGGCCCGGCCTGAAGTGGGACCCGACCGACCCGGCACAGCGACGGGCGCGCTACGCCCTGCTCGCCGGCATGTGGGCGTTCTTCTTCGCCGTCTTCGAGATCCGGGAGCTGGCCCTGCTCCTCGGTGCCCTGGCCCTGTACTGGGCGGTCAGCGCCCTGCGCGCCAAGCCGAGGACGGCCGCGGCCACCGATCCGTCCACTCCGCCGGCTCCCGCCACCCCCGCCGCCACCGCCGCCGGCGGTGCGGGCGCCCGGAGCGCCCCGGCGCGGGCGCAGCGCACGGCGGCCGTCAGCGGTCTGGTCGCCGGAATCCTCTCCCTGCTGATCGTCGCGGGCGGCTTCACCCTCCAGCTCGTCTACCGCGACTTCTACACCTGTGCCGACGACGCCCTGACGGTCTCGGGCCAGCTGGCCTGCAACGACCTGCTGCCGGAACCGCTGCGGGACGTCTTCGGGGTGCGGGAGTGACCTCCGCGCCAAGCGCACCGGAGCGGTAGGCCCCGCGGCTACGCGAAGGGCGCGGGGCGCTCGGGCGGCGGCGGGGGCGGGGGCTGGGCCTGCGACTCGGGCGGAGTCTCAGGCATCGGCGGGGCGGCCGGAGGCGGAGGCTGAGGCGGCGTCGAGGGGAGCGGCGGGGTGGACGGGGGCGGCGGCGGAGCCGGCTCCCAGGCCGCCGGAAGATAGTCGTACGGCTCGAAACCGGAGTCGTCGTCGTCCTCCATCTCGGACTTCCGGCGTCCGGCGGCTTCGCCCGGCAGCGGCTCCGGGACCGTCCCGCGCCCCGGCGCCGGAACCGAGCCCGGGGGAACCGAGCCGGGCGGCGCGGAGGCGCCGGCCGGTGCCGCCGGTCGCGGCCGGGGTGTGAGTCCGCGGCGCGCCCAGAGCCGTACCCCGAGCGCCGTCGGCACCCCCACCACCACGCTCCACAGCACCGCCGCGGCGCCCGTCCGCCACCACACCGGGCCGAACTCCGCCAGCCGGCCGGAGCCCAGCGGCCCGCCGGCGACGGCCGCGAGCACCGCCATCGCGGCTCCGCACAGCCCGGCGGCCACGAGGACCGTCAGAGCCGCCTCCCGGGCCTTCCACAGCCGCGCGGCCCGTCCCACGCTCCAGCCCGGTGCGAGCGCCGCCGCCAGCGGCACGACCGCCGCCGCCCACTGCGGCCAGGAGCCCGGCCCCTCGGGGGGCAGCGCGGCCAGCAGCGGGAACGGCGGAACGGCCGCCGTGCCCGTGAACTCCAGTGGCGTCGCCACGGCGCCGGTACCGAGCGCGAAACCGGGGCCGAGTCCGTACGCCGCTCCCCAGACGGCCGCGTTCGGCAGCAGCGTCACGGCGAGGAGCAGCAGGGAGACCCGCCCGGGCCAGTCCCCCGCGAGGTTCGTGAAGGACTCGCGCGTCGCGCTCGCGTGCCAGCCCAGGGAGACGCCGATCAGCACCGCCCCGCCGCCGAGCAGGGCCAACAGGGCCGGCACAGCGGCCCGCAGTGCCGCGGCGGCGTGCTCCCGCTCCGGCAGCGGTCGGCCGACCGCCGTCCAGACGCCGAGCGCCGCCGACGCCACCACCACGGCGGGCGGCCACAGCGCGGTCGTGAGCGGGTCGGGCGACAGCGGGCCGCTCGCCGCGTAGACCACCACACCAGCCGCGACCAGCAGGTACCCGGCGGTGACCGCGGCCACCGCGCCGCCGATGGAGGGCTTGGGGCCGTCCTCGTCCGATTCCAGCGTGTCCCGAGCGGCGCGGTGCGCCAGCCAGCCCGGCAGGACCATCAGCAGCAGCGGGGAGACCCCGAGGGGCGCGGGCGCTCCGGACAGGGTGTCGCCGCGCACCAGATCGGCGCCGTGGGCGAGCAGCCAGAGCCCGGCGGCCGTGTGCAGCGCCCCGCCCGGCCCGCTGTCCGGGTACGGGGAGCCGATCCACGCCGCCATCACCAGGACCGCCACCGCGCCGAGCCCGAGCCCCGCCGCGACCCCGCCCCGCACGAAGGCGGTACCCAGCGCCGCAGAGCGGCCGCCCCGGACCAGCGGATCGGCCGCCGACGACAGGGGGCGCTCGGTCATTTCGGTCACGCGCCCATGCTGCCAACGACACGCGCTTTTCCCGCGTAACAGGCAAACCGCCGTGGTGTCGCTCAATATACGTTTATGTACTTTTCCGCCCAGAGGAGCTCTGCGGGAGGTCGTCACCGATGAGTCCGAGTCGGAGCACCGCCGATTCCGTCTCCTCCGCCGCGCTGCCCTCGCCGAAGGAGCGGCGCAGACTGCGGGAGGCTCTGGCCCTGAGCGAGGACCAGGTCGCCGATGCCATGGGGGTCACCCGGGCCACCATCCGGTCCTGGGAGACGGGACGGACCGACCCGCGGGGCCGGAAGCGGGAGGCGTACGCGAAGCTTCTCGGCGCGTACGACGAAGAGTCCGCGCCCCCTGGTGCGGACCCCGCGCCTCTCTCGGAGGCGCCCCGGCCCACCCCCGCCGAGCCCCTGGCGCGCACCAAGACCGCCGCGCCCACCCGTCCGAGGACGGCGGTCAAAGGGGCCGCCAAGCCCCCGAAGACCCCGTTTCCGGGCCGCGAGGCGGCCCGGAAGCCGCTGGAACGCCTGAAACCCGCCGGGGACGACCGGGCGGTCCCGGCCGGCCATGAGGCCGACCCGGCGCCGGCCGCCACGGCCACCGGGACCCTGACGGAGCCCGCCCCCGAAGCAGGGGCAGAGCCCGCCGCGCAGCGCTCCTCCCTCACTCCGGAGGAGGCCTTCGACGCGCTCTACGCCTACGCCGCCCCCGCCCTCGTCCACCAGACGTACCTGCTCACCGGCCGCCGCCGGCTCTCCCGCGAGTCCGTGGAGCGGGCCTTCCACCACGCCTGGCAACACTGGCCCGAGGTCGCGGTCGACCGGGACCCGGTGGGGTGGGTGCGGGCGGCCGCGTACGAGTACGCGCTCTCCCCCTGGCACCGACTGCGCCGCGCGCACCGGCACCCCGACGCCCTGCCCACAGAGGCCGGGCGACGGGCCCTGCTCACAGCCCTGCTGGAGCTGCCGCCGCCGTACCGCCGCACCGTCCTGCTCTACGACGGGCTCGGCCTCGACCTGCCGGACACCGCCGCCGAGACCGAGGCGAGCACCCCCGCCACCGCCAACCGGCTGATGCACGCCCGTACCGTCATCGGGCAGCGGGTGCCCGAACTCGCCGACCCGGACGCCCTGCACAGGCGGCTCGTCGCGCTCGTCACCGAGGCGCCGACGGCGACGCTTCCGGCGGCCGGGACCGTACGGACGAAGAGTGAGCGGCGCGCGCGGCTGTGGACCCGGGCGGCGCTCGGCGCCACGGCGGCGCTCATCGGTCTTACGGCCTTCACCCTCGCCACCGCGCCGACCCAGTACCTGCCGGTCCACGCCCCCGGCGAGACGGTCAACGGCGTCCCGGTCCGCGGCGGTTCGCCGAAGCTCACCCCGGAGGACAAGGAGCTGCGGGAGATGCTCCGCGCCCGGCCGCATCCTGGCCCGGAGCGGCTGGTCCCCGACCCGCACTGATGACCGTGTACGCGCCCTGTACGCGAGAGGGCCCCGCCCTTCCCGGAGACCGGGAGGAGCGGGGCCCTCTCACCTGTGCGGCAGTCTGGTTCAGCCCGCGAGAATGGCGCGCGCCAGCTTGGCCGTCTCGGTCGGCGTCTTGCCGACCTTGACGCCGGCGGCCTCGAGGGCCTCCTTCTTCGCCTGCGCGGTGCCGGAGGAGCCGGAGACGATGGCGCCGGCGTGGCCCATGGTCTTGCCCTCCGGCGCGGTGAAGCCCGCGACGTAGCCGACGACCGGCTTGGTGACGTTCTTCGCGATGAAGTCGGCCGCACGCTCCTCGGCGTCGCCGCCGATCTCACCGATCATGACGATCAGGTCGGTGTCGGGGTCGGCCTCGAACGCCGCGAGGGCGTCGATGTGCGTCGTACCGATGACCGGGTCGCCACCGATGCCGACGGCGGACGAGAAGCCGATGTCACGGAGCTCGTACATCATCTGGTACGTCAGCGTGCCGGACTTCGAGACCAGGCCGATGCGGCCCGGCTTCGTGATGTCGCCCGGGATGATGCCGGCGTTGGACTGGCCGGGGGTGATGAGACCCGGGCAGTTGGGGCCGATGATCCGGGTCTTGTTGCCCTTCGACTGCGCGTACGCCCAGAAGGCGGCGGAGTCGTGGACGGCGATGCCCTCGGTGATGACGACGGCCAGCGGGATCTCGGCGTCGATCGCCTCGACCACGGCGGCCTTGGCGAAGGCCGGCGGGACGAAGAGGACGGAGACGTTGGCGCCCGTCTTCTCCATCGCCTCGGCGACGGTGCCGAAGACCGGGACCTCGGTGCCGTCGAAGTCGACGGACGTGCCGGCCTTGCGCGGGTTCACGCCACCGACGATGTTGGTGCCGTCACCCAGCATGAGCTTGGTGTGCTTCATGCCCGTGGCACCGGTCATGCCCTGGACGATGACCTTGCTGTCCTTGGTGAGGAAGATAGCCATGGTGTGCTGTGACCTCGTCCCTTACTTCGCAGCCGCGAGCTCGGCGGCCTTGTCGGCCGCGCCGTCCATGGTGTCCACGCGCTGCACGAGCGGGTGGTTCGCGTCCGAGAGGATCTTGCGACCCAGCTCGGCGTTGTTGCCGTCGAGGCGCACGACCAGCGGCTTGGTGACCTCTTCACCCTTGCTCTTGAGGAGCTCCAGGGCCTGGACGATGCCGTTGGCGACCTCGTCGCAGGCGGTGATGCCACCGAAGACGTTGACGAAGACGGACTTGACGTCCGGGTCGCCCAGGATGATCTCCAGGCCGTTCGCCATGACCTCGGCGGAGGCGCCGCCGCCGATGTCGAGGAAGTTGGCCGGCTTCACGCCGCCGTGGTTCTCACCGGCGTACGCGACGACGTCCAGGGTCGACATGACCAGGCCGGCGCCGTTGCCGATGATGCCGACCTCGCCGTCGAGCTTGACGTAGTTGAGGTTCTTGGCCTTGGCAGCAGCCTCGAGCGGGTTGGCTGCGGCCTTGTCCTCGAGCGCCTCGTGCTCGGGCTGACGGAAGTCGGCGTTCTCGTCGAGAGACACCTTGCCGTCCAGGGCCAGGACGTCGCCGGAGGCGACCTTGGCCAGCGGGTTCACCTCGACGAGGAGCGCGTCCTCGGCGATGAAGGTGTCCCACAGGGTCACGAGGATCTCGGCGACCTTCTCGGCCACGTCGGCCGGGAACTGCGCCTGCGCGACGATCTCGCGCGCCTTCTCGATCGTGACGCCCTCGTTGGCGTTGACCGGGACCTTGGCGAGCTTCTCGGGGGTCGTCGCGGCGACCTCCTCGATGTCCATGCCGCCGGCGACCGAGGCCATGGCCAGGAAGGTGCGGTTGGTGCGGTCGAGGAGGTACGAGACGTAGTACTCCTCGAGGATTTCCGGAGCGGTCTCCGCGATCATCACCTTGTGGACCGTGTGGCCCTTGATGTCCATCCCGAGGATGTCCGTCGCGCGAGCGACGGCCTCGTCCGGGGTGGCGGCCAGCTTCACGCCGCCGGCCTTGCCGCGGCCGCCGACCTTCACCTGCGCCTTGACGACCGACTTGCCGCCAAGACGCTCGGTGGCCTCGCGCGCCGCCTCAGGCGTGTCGATGACTTCACCGGCCAGCACCGGTACACCGTGCTTGGCGAAGAGGTCCCTCGCCTGGTACTCGAACAGGTCCACGCGCGTCCGTCCCTTTTCTGATGATCGCGGTTCGTTGTCTGCGTGGGCGTGCCGCGAAGGGCAACGTGACTGCGCTGTCACAAGGGAGGCGTACACGGTGTCCGTGGACGCGGCATGTCCGTCTCGCAGGTTATCCCCGAGGGACGTGGGTCCCTAAATCGCAGATCACAACGGAGCGGTGATACGGGTCACAGATCGTAGGGGTGGCGAGGCGTTCCGTAGGGGATCCCGAGGGTGCCCTCGATGCCCACCGCACAGGTGGGGACAGGTCGTTGCGGACCTCACGCCACACCGGTCCCCCAGGTGAGGGGCCCGCGGTGCCGGTTGTGACATGGACCTCAGTGCGCCCTGGCACCCCGGTCGGGTGGTGCCGGGACTACGGATTCCGCAGCCCCGGCACGGAGCGTCCGGACCTGTCCTAGAGGGTGTCCGGCACCGGCAGGGGGCGTTTCTCGATCGCCGCCGCCATCACCTCCGGGAAGAGGTCCGGTGTGCAGGCGAACGCGGGGGCGCCGAGCGCGGCGAGCGCGGCCGCGTGCTCGCGGTCGTAGGCAGGGGCTCCCTCGTCGGAGAGCGCGAGGAGGGCGACGACCTGGACCCCGGACGCCTTCATCGCCGCGACCCGCTTGAGCATCTCGTCGCGTATCCCTCCTTCGTAGAGGTCGCTGATGAGGACGACGACGGTGTCGGCGGGCCGGGTGATCCGCGACTGGCAGTAGGCGAGGGCCCGGTTGATGTCGGTGCCGCCGCCGAGCTGGGTGCCGAACAGGACGTCGACCGGGTCGTCGAGCTGGTCGGTGAGGTCGACGACCGCCGTGTCGAAGACGACGAGCCGGGTCGCGATCGACCGCATGGAGGCGAGGACCGCGCCGAACACCGAGGCGTACACCACCGATGCCGCCATCGAGCCGGACTGGTCGACGCAGAGCACGACGTCCTTCTTCACCGACCGCGCGGCCCGGCCGTAACCGATGAGCCGTTCGGGGACGACCGTGCGGTGCTCGGGCAGGTAGTTCTTGAGGTTGGCGCGGATCGTGCGGTCCCAGTCGATGTCCCGGTGCCGTGGCCTGCTGATCCGGGCGGAACGGTCGAGGGCGCCGGTGAGCGTGGCCCGGGTGCGGGTGGCGAGGCGCTTCTCCAGGTCGTCGACGACCTTGCGGACGACCGCGCGCGCCGTCTCCCTGGTCGTCTCGGGCATGGCCTTGTTGAGGGAGAGCAGGGTGCCGACGAGATGGACGTCCGCCTCGACGGCCTCCAGCATCTCTGGCTCCAGGAGCAGGGTGGAGAGGCCGAGGCGGTCGATGGCGTCGCGCTGCATGACCTGGACGACGGAGCTGGGGAAGTACGTGCGGATGTCGCCGAGCCAGCGGGCCACGGAGGGGGCCGAGCCGCCGAGTCCGGCCGAACGGTCCCGTCCGCCGGACGCCCGGGGGCCCGCGCCCGGGCCGTGTCCGTAGAGCGCGGTGAGCGCTCCGTCCATCGCCGCGTCCGTACCGGTGAGGGAACACCCCGTGCCGTCCGCCTCGCCTCCGCCGAGGACCATGCGCCAGCGGCGCAGCCGCTCGTCCTGTCCGGTGCCGTTCACGGGCCGACCTCCAGGGGCGTTCACGGGCCCACCTCCACGGGAGTGGAGAGGGGCTCCCTCACCGGTGGGTTCACGGGGTCCTGCATGGGGCTCTCCATGGGGTCCTCCATGGGACCGGCGGGGTTCTCCACGGGTTCGGCGGGGTTCTCCACGGGTTCGGCGGGGTCGAGCAGCAGGCGCAGGACGGGCAGGATCGCGTCGGCCCGGGCCTCGTCGAGGTCGGGGGCGAAGCCGGGCACGCCTGCCTCCAGGTGCGCCCGGCCGCCGGAGGACGGACCACGGGCGACCAGTTCGCCCAGGGTGCGGCGGACGCCCGGTTCGTACGCGGAGAACGTGCGGCGCAGCAGCGGCAGCACGTCGGTGAAGGCGTGCGCGGGCACCGAGGTGAGCCAGGCGTCGACCAGGGCGAGGAGGCGTTCGTCGTGGACGAGGAGCATGCCTCCGCCCGAGGCGCCGCCGACGAAGCCCTCGATCCAGGCGGCCGCGTCGGCGGGCGGGGTGCCGGGTGAGAGGGCGAGGCCCATGAGGCGGGCGGCCTCGCCCTCGTCGAGCCGCCCCTCGTCGAGAAGGAGCCGGGCGCATCGGCCACGGAGGGTGCCGGGGACGGTGTCGCGGGTGGCGAGCCCGCGCAGCACGCCCGACCAGCGGTCGGTCAGCCGGGCGCTGTCGGGGAGCAGTCCGAGGGCGGTGTGGACGCCGTCGAGATGGCCGCGCATCTCGGCGGCGGCGTCGGTGTCGAGTCCGGTGCAGGCGGGCGGCAGTCCGACGCAGATCCGCTCGGCGAGTCCGGCCGCGACCTCGCCGAGCGCGGCGGTGTCGGTGGCGCGGACGTCTCCGTAGCGCAGGGAGCGGGCGAGCGCGGGGAGGGCCTGGGCGAGGTGGCCGACGTCGGTGTCGAGCGCGGCGCGGTCGGCGAGCGCCGTCATGACCGTGGGCAGCGCCTCGGCGAGTCCGGCGAGGAGGCACCGCTCGGCCAGGGCGGTGATGTCGGCGAGGGCGGTGGCCTCCCGGGCGCGGCTCTCGGCCTTGGCGGTGGCGGCGGAGGCGACGGTGGTGCCCCAGACGCCCGCTTCCGCGACCCGCACATGCAGTTCTGGTTGCCAGCGCAGCCGCCAGCTCTCGCGGAAGGTGCCGGTGCTGCCGCGGCCGGCGACCGGCTCGCCCCAGCCGACGGCGAGCAGGGTCAGCCGGTGCAGGAGCCGGCTGCGGGCGGCGTCGTTCTCCTTGCGCAGATCGAGCTCCAGTTCGCGCTCCCGCGCCTCGGGTCTGAGGCGCAGACCGCGCTGGAGCCTGGTGAGGTCCCGCTGGAGCGGTACGGCGGGGGCGGCGGCCGGGACCTCCCCGAGGACGTCGCCGACGACGAGCCGGTCGCGTACGAGGTCGAGCGGGACGTCTGAGCCGTCGCACATGACGGCCCGTACGGCGTCGGTGGTCTCGCCGAGTCCGGCCAGCGGGCGGCCGCGCATCGCCGCGAGGGTCTCCGCGAGCCGAACGGCTTCGATGACGTGGGCGGAGGACACCATCCGGTCCTCCTCCCTGAAGAGGCGGGCGACCTTGGTCATCCAGCGTTCGACCGGCCGGTCGGGGGCGGCGAAGAGGTGTGCGTACCAGCCGGGCGAGTCGATGCCGGCGCCGTACCCCGAGCGGCGGGCCAGCCGGCGGTGGGTCCAGGGCACCCACGTCATCTCGGTCTTCACCTTGGGCAGGCCCTTGAGCAGGGCGCGGTCGGCGGTGGCGGTGGTCCTCGCGGTGAGCGCCGGCACGTGCCAGGCGCCGCACACGACGGCGACTCCGTCTCCGAACTCCTTGCGGGCGGCGCGCAGCCGGAGCCGCATATGGGCCTCGCGCACGAGGTCGCGGGGGCGGCCGCCGTGGCCGTAGGCCTCCCGCAGGGCTCCCATGGCCTCGGCGAGCGCGGTGAACGGGGCCAAGGGGTCGCCGGGGCCGCGGTGTTCGACGGCGTCCTCCCACCAGCGCTCGGGGTCGTCGTAGCCGGCGGCGTCGGCGAGTTCGGCGATCGGGTCGATACGGACCGCCCGGTCGGCCGCCTCGCCCTCGCTGTCGCCCTCGCCGTCGCTCCAGGTCGGGTCGGTGGCGGCCAAGGTGTGAGCGGCGGGCAGGTCGATGAACCGGACGGGGACGTCGTGGGCCAGCGCCCAGCGGAGGGCCACCCATTCGGCCGAGAACTCGGCCAGCGGCCAGAAGGCGGCACGGCCGGGATCGTCGACCGCGTGCGCGAGCAGCGCCACGGGCGGCCGCATGGCCTCGTCGGCGGCGAGGCCGAGCAGCCCGTCCGCCTCGGGCGGTCCTTCGATCAGCACGGCGGCGGGCCGCTCGGCGTCGAGTGCAGCCCGCACGGCCCGGGCGGACCCGGGGCCGTGGTGCCGGACGCCGAGGACGAGCGGCTCCCGGCGCGGTACGCCGCGGCCCGGGGGCCGGGTCTCGGCCACGGGCCCGGACTCGGCTCCAACTCCGGCTCCGGCTCCGGCTTCGGCGGGGCGCGGGCCGTGGGGGCCGGCCGCGTCGTGGGCGGAGACGGGCGTGAGCGCGCGGGTGGCGGCCGTCATGCGCTCACCTCGCGGCAGGCGCGGTAGAAGTCCTTCCAGCCGTCTCTCTCCCGTACGACCGTCTCCAGGTACTCCTGCCAGATGACACGGTCCGCCGCGGGGTCGCGGACGACCGCGCCCAGGATGCCGGCGGCGACGTCGCCGGGGCGCAGGACGCCGTCGCCGAAGTGCGCCGCCAGGGCGAGGCCGCCGGTGACGACGGAGATCGCCTCGGCCGTCGACAGCGTCCCCGAAGGAGACTTGAGCTTGGTGCGGCCGTCCGTGGTGATCCCGTCGCGCAGCTCGCGGAAGACGGTGACGACCCTGCGGATCTCCTCGACGCCCTCCGGTACGGCGGGCAGGTCGAGCGAGCGGCCGATCTGGTCGACGCGGCGCGAGACGATGTCGACCTCCGCCTCCGGGCTGGCGGGCAGCGGCAGTACCACCGTGTTGAAGCGGCGGCGCAGCGCGCTGGAGAGGTCGTTGACCCCTCGGTCACGGTCGTTGGCGGTGGCGATGAGGTTGAAGCCTCGGACGGCCTGCACCTCCTGCCCCAACTCCGGTACGGGCAGGGTCTTCTCGGACAGGATCGTGATGAGTGTGTCCTGCACGTCCGCGGGGATGCGGGTGAGCTCCTCGACGCGGGCGGTCAGGCCCTCGGACATCGCGCGCATGACGGGGCTGGGCACGAGCGCGTCCCGGCTGGGCCCGTGGGCGAGCAGACGGGCGTAGTTCCAGCCGTACCGGATCGCTTCCTCGGGTGTGCCGGCGGTGCCCTGGACGAGCAGGGTGGAGTCTCCGCTGACGGCGGCGGCGAGGTGCTCGGAGACCCAGGTCTTGGCGGTGCCGGGCACGCCGAGCAGGAGCAGCGCCCGGTCGGTGGCGAGTGTGGTGACGGCGACCTCGACGATCCGGCGCGGCCCGACGTACTTCGGCGTGATCACCGTCCCGTCGGGGAGCGTGCCGCCGAGGAGATAGGTGGCGACGGCCCAGGGTGAGAGCTGCCAGCGGACGGGCCTCGGCCGGTCGTCGGCGGCCGCGAGCGCCTTGAGCTCGTCGGCGAAGGCGTGCTCGGCGTGCGGCCGCAGCACCTCGCTCCCGGCGTCGGGCACAGCGCTCGCGATGGTTTCGGGCACGGTCATGGATCCCCCTCCAGATCGTTCGACCTGATGTGGGATCCACCGTGCACCATGCCACTGACAATCGGCCGTCGCCGCAGCTCAGGGCCGCAACTGGGCGATCTGGGAAGGGCGTCAGCCGGCGATCGGGGAGACCGCGACACAGCCTCCGCTCATCGCCTCCTCGCCCTTCGCCTCCTTGATGACCTTGCCCTCGTGGATGACCTTGCAGGTGATGTCGCCGGGGGTGAGCGAGACCGGCATGACGGCGGGCGGCATGACCCCCTTGAGCGTCACCGTCTTCTTCCACGGCGTGATCGGCTTCTTCTCCGACTCCATCTTCGGCTCCATCGCCGTGCCGCCGCCGGCGTGGTACTCGATCGACTCGATGCCCTTGCCGCTGACTTCGTACGTGACCTCGTAGGTCTCGTTCACTGCCTTGTCGACCTGGTCGACGGCCGTGGAGCAGGCACCGAGGCCGAACGCCAGGCCGGTGACGGCGAGGGCGGAGGCGGCGGTGCGGACGGTGCGTGCGGTGCGCTTCATTGCGGGGTCCCCCTGAACTGCCGCGTGTGCGGCGGATGGTGTGGTGAGCCCTCGCAGAAAATCGTAAAGAGAGAGTAAAGTCAAGCGGCCTTTCGGTCGGCCGCGGGGCGGGAAACAGCAGGCCGGGGGCGTTGTCAGTGGGGCCCCCTACCGTCGGGGGCATGGACACACAGGGGGTGCGCTGGACGGCGGATCAGGTGCTGGCTCTGGCTCCTGACGACGCCTCGCGCAGAGCGGGAAGCAAGCTGGGGACGGCCGGGCCGTGGTCCGGCGCGGGCAGCAGCGACGAGGGCGCCGTCTGGGGCCTGTGCCGGGGCAGCGGCGGCAAGCCGTACCGGACGGTGGTCGACACCACGGGCCCGGCGTACAGGTGCAGTTGCCCGAGCCGGAAGTTCCCGTGCAAGCACGCGCTGGGGCTGCTGCTGCTCTGGGCCTCGGACGGCACGGCCGTCGGCGGGGATGAGGTCCCGGACTGGGCCGCGTCATGGCTGGAGGCGCGGCGGGAGCGCGCCGCCGCTCGCTCGGGCGACGGGGGAGACGGGGCCACTGCCGCGCCCGCCGACCCGGAGGCCGCGCGCCGCCGGGCCGAGCGCCGGGCGGCCAGGATCACGGCGGGGGCCGAGGAGTTGGAGCAGCGGCTCGCCGATCTGCTCTGCGGGGGCCTGGCGTCGGCCGAGCGGTCCGGTTACGCCCTGTGGGAGGAGACGGCGGCGAGAATGGTCGACGCCCAGGCCCCCGGACTGGCCGGCCGTGTCCGCGAGTTGGGGTCGATCCCGGGCTCGGGGCCCGGATGGCCGGTGCGGCTCCTGGAGGAGTGCGCGCTCACGCATCTCCTCGACAGGGCCTGGCTCGGCGTCGACCGGCTGCCCGGCCCGCTCGCGACGACCGTCCGCGCCCGGGTGGGCCTCACCCCGACCGCGCAGGGCCCGACGGTACGGGACCATTGGCTGGTTCTCGCCCAGTACGACGCGGCCGACAGCCGACTGACGACCCGCCGCGTCTGGCTCCAGGGCCGGGAGAGCGGACGGACGGCCCTGCTCCTCTCCTTCGGAGCGGCGGGGCGAGCACCTCAGCTGTCCCTCCCGGTGGGCTCCGTCCTCGACGCGGCGGTCACCCTCCACGCGGGCGCGGGCGCGCTGCGGGCCGAATGGGCCGAGCAGTTCTCCGCCCCCGCGCCACTCGACGCCCCGCCTCCGGGCGGCACGGTCACCGACGCCCTCACGGCCTACGGCAACGCCCTGCGGGAGGACCCGTGGCTGGACTCCTGGCCGGCGACCCTTACCGATGTCGTGCCGATCCCGACGGAGTACGGCTGGCAGCTGGCGGACGCGAGACCGGCGGGCCGCGGTGACCTCGCCGGCGCCTCCGGAGGCCAGGTCGGCGGCGAGGCGGTGCCGTTGAGCGCCCCGGCGCTCGCGCGGCCCGGCCTGTGGCGGTTGGCGGCGCTGTCGGGTGGCCGGCCGGTGACCGTCTTCGGCGAGTGCGGGCACCGCGGCTTCACCCCACTCGCCGCCTGGTCCCCGGAGGCCCCGGGCGAAACGGTCCCACTCCACTGACCGTCCGACCGCCCGGCGAGACCGCTTCGGTGCCGACGCGACTCCCTGCCGGGGGCCGCTCGGCAGCGTTCCCTCCCGACGCCGCCCCGGGTGGCCGCTCAGCCGGCCCGGTCACCACCCGCCTGGGAGCGCCAGGGTCCGGCGCGACTGCCTCGCCGTACGGCGACGGGTCCGGCACCGGCGCCACCACCACGCCCGTAAGGCGACCGGCCCCGCACCAGCGCCGCACCACCGCCACCGCCACCCACCCGGTACGGCGGCCCCTTGAGGCCGAACCGCCTGACACCAACCCACATCCGGCGGCCACCGCTCAACCGACGACAGCCTGGAGGACTTTCATGGACGCCTGGGAAGAGCTCGTCACCTCGGCCCTGCTCGGCACCGATCGACGACCGCCCGCGTCGCCGGCGCTGTCCGGTGCGGCGACGGCCGCTGACGACGCGCCCGTCGTCCTGCTCGACGCCGCGGCCCTTCACACGGTGCGCCGCAGGGCGGGGCTGCGCCCCGGGCCCGCCGCCCCCGCGCCGGAGCCCGCGCCCGCCGATGACCGCCGGCCGCTGCCGGAGGCGGCCCGTCGCCGCCTCGGCCGGCTGCTCGCGGACCGGGCGGCCCCGGCCCCGTCCGGCGGGCGCCGGGGAGCCGCGCCCGACCTCGCCGAGCTGCTCCCGCAGTGGCTCGCCGCCGCCAACGAGCACGGCTACAAGGCGCCCGCGTCCGCGCTGCCCGCCCTCCTCGACGCCGCCCGCGCCCGCACCGACCTGCGGCCCCAGGCCCTGGCCCTGGCCGGGCCGCGCGGACTGTGGCTCGCCGGGCTCAACCCGGAGTGGAAGTTCGCCCTGCGCGGTGCGTCCGGCAGCGCCGTACTGCCCGACGCCCGGGACGACGAGGCGGTCCGGGCCCTGTGGGAGGAGGGCCTGTTCGCCGAACGGGTCGCGCTGCTCTCCTCCCTGCGGGCGGCGGACCCGGCGGCGGCGCTCTCCCTGCTCCGCTCCACCTGGCCTGCCGAACGGGCCGAGGACCGGCTGATGTTCGTGGACTCCCTCCGGAGCGGACTCTCCGACGCCGACGAGGAGTTCCTGGAGGCGGCCCTCTCCGACCGCAGCCGCAACGTCCGTTCCACGGCCGCCGAACTGCTCTCCGCACTGCCAGGATCGGCGCTCGCCGGCCGCATGGCACGCCGGGCCGCGTCCTGCGTCAGCCTGGACCGTACGGAGGGGGCCGAGACGATCGTCGTCGAGGCGCCGCACGAGTGCGACGCGGGCATGCGGCGGGACGGCCTGATACCCACCCCGCCGACCGGGCGGGGCGAGCGGTCCTGGTGGCTCGGCCAGCTCGTCGAGTCGGCGCCGCTGGCCTGCTGGCCGGCCCGGTTCGGCGGGCGCGGCCCCGAGGAGATCGTGGCCCTGCCCGTCGCCGACGAGTGGCGGGCCGAGCTGCACGCGGCCTGGTGCCGGGCCGCCGTACGGCAGGGCGACGCCGCTTGGTCGAGGGCGCTGCTCGGGCGCCCGTCGGCTCCGCCCGCGACGGGGCCGGGCACGGCGTCCCTCGCCGAACGCGCGAAGCTCCTCTCGACCCTGCCGGACGAGGAGCGGGCCCGCTGGGTCGCCTCCTTCATCGCGGCGCACGGCCTGTCGGAGGCGTTCCAGCTGCTCGGCGTCTGCGCGGTTCCGTGGGCGGAACCCCTAGGCGGCGCGGTGATCGACGCCCTGGACATCGCGCGGGAGGCGGGCAGCTACCCATGGAGCTTCAGCGGCGTGATGGGCCTGGCCGAACGCTGCCTCTCCCCCGACGCGGCACCCCAACTGGAGTCCCTCACCGCTCTCCCCGCCGAACCGGAGGACGCCTCACCGGGGGCGGGCGGTTACTGGTCCGAGGCGTTCCAGCGCCTGGTGTCCACGCTGCGCTTGCGCGCGGAGATGCTCGCCGAGCTGACGGCCTGAGACCGGCCCCGGAACTGACGCACAGGCCCGACAAACCCGCCCATCCGGCCCCGGCTACCGGCTACCGGCTGTCGAGCCCGACCGCTCGACAGCCGGTGGTCCGCCGGCTCGGATGCTCTGAGCCCGCGTCACGCCGTACACCACGGCTGCCCGAGGCGCACCTCGGCCGGCCGGCGCCTGAAGGTCCACGACCTCCAAGCACCCGCCGCGCAGCGGCCTCGCGGCCCCGCCGCTACGCCGCGACCCGTACGTTCGCGTTGACCCAGTCGACGATCGACGCCGTCGTCGCGCCCGGGGTGAAGATCGCCGCGACGCCCTTCTCCTTCAGCGGCGCGATGTCCGCGTCGGGGATGATCCCGCCGCCGAAGACCTTGATGTCCTCCGCGTCGCGCTCCTTCAGGAGCTCCAGGACCTTCACGAAGAGCGTGTTGTGCGCACCCGAGAGGATCGACAGGCCGATCGCGTCGGCGTCCTCCTGGATCGCCGTGTCGACGATCTGCTCGGGCGTCTGGTGCAGGCCGGTGTAGATGACCTCCATACCGGCGTCGCGCAGCGCCCGCGCGATCACCTTGGCCCCGCGATCGTGGCCGTCGAGACCCGGCTTGGCCACCACCACGCGGATCGGACCGGTCACACCCATCACTGCCTCCACATGCGACCCCCGGGCCTGGTGGCCGGGGAGGTGAACGAACGTTATCGCCAGCATCCCGCAAGCGGCCGTTTCGCGGTGGGCAGCGAGGGGGAAATCACACGGAGGGACATGTTCGCTCTGCGCCGCACCCTTCCCGGGCCCTCCCTCCTGGGCCCTTCAGCCGCAACCGGGTCGTGCGCAAGGGAGCCGCGACGGGGATCGCGGGCCCCGGGCCGTAGGCACGGGCGCCCGGCGCACCGACCGCCGTACGGCGCCCGCGTGCCGTTCGGGAGGCCGCTCATGGTGCTCACCAGGCTCACCAAGGTCACGACCGCGCTGAAGGCCAACGCCCTGGAGCTGGCGATCCTCACCGGCCACATGCTCCTGTACCCCTCCGGAATCGTCCGGGAGCGGCCCGTGACCGTGTCCGCCTCGGGGCAGGGCTCCGGCCGCCCCGTGGTCCTCCTCCACGGCCTGGTCGACAACCGGTCCGTCTTCGTCCTCCTGCGCCGCGCGCTCATCCGCAACGGCCGTGACTGCGTCGACTCGCTCAACTACTCTCCGCTCACCGGCGACCTGCGGACGGCGGCCGACCTGCTCGGCCGCCGGATCGAGGAGCTCTGCTCCCGCACCGGGCACGAACGGGTCGACCTCGTCGGGCACAGCCTCGGCGGACTCATCGCCCGCTATTACGTACAGCGACTGGGCGGTGACGCGCGGGTACGCACGCTGGTCATGCTCGGCACCCCGCACGCCGGAACCACCGCCGTCCCCTGGGCCGGCGCTCATCCCCTGGTGCGGCAGATGCGGCCCGATTCCGAGGTGCTGCGGGAGCTGGCCGGGCCCGCCCCCGGCTGCCGGACTCGCTTCGTCAGCTTCTGGAGCGATCTGGACCAGGTGATGGTCCCGGTCGAGACGGCCTGCCTCGACCACCCCGACCTGCTGGTCCACAACGTGCGCGTCAGCGGGATCGGGCATCTCGCCCTGCCCGTGCATCCGACGGTGGCCGCCGGGATCCTGGAAGCGCTCGACGAGGAGGAGCGGGAGAGCGACGCGCCGGGGGAGCCCGGAGCCACCTCCGTCGCCTGACGTTCCGCCAGAAGAAGTCTGTTCTTCGAACGTTCCTCGAACACAGAGCCAAAGCTCTTCCCTCAGGCCGCCGAAACACGGCCGATTGCCCGTTTCCTGCGGACCCAAAACCCTCCGAAGATTGTCGCTTGCGCATACCGCCGGGTACAGTCGCGCCACTGCTTACCCCCGGGACACCCCTCGTCGGGCCCGCCCCGGACTGGTCCTGCCGCCGAGGCGAGAGAGAAGTTGGTGAACGACCAGCACCCCCACGCCGGATACGTCGGAGACGACGCCCACACCACCGGCAGCTTCGCCACCGACCCGCTGTTCGGCGCCCTCCCGGGCGGTTACGAAGCAGGTCACAGCGGTCAGTACGACACCACCCAGTGGAACGGCGGCCAGCAGTGGGACGCCGGCACGTACGACACCTACGTCGCGCCACAGCCGATCCCCCAGCAGTACGACGCCACGGGTCAGTACGACACCACCGGGCAGTGGGACGCCACCGCCTGGAGCGAGGCGCAGCAGACCGGCCAGTACGAGACGGCGCACCTCTCCTCGTACGACACCACCGGTCAGTGGACGACCCCCTCCTTCGACACCGGTACGTACGACGCCACCGCCTGGAACTACGCCGCCGCGCCCGAGCCCGAGCCGCAGGTCGCCGAGCCCGTCGTTCCGCAGCAGTACACCCCCGCGTACGAGTTCGTCCCGGACCAGGGCGCCGGTCACGGCACCGGCCACGGTGACGAGCACACCACGGAGGCCGAGCACACCGCGCAGTTCGAGGCCGTTCCTGCCGACGAGCAGCCGTACGACTACGGCTACGACTACGAGAGCCCGGCGGAGGCCGCGGAACCGACCGTCGAGATCCTCACGGAGTCTCCGGCCACCCCCGCCGCCCGCCCCGTACGCCGCTCCTCCGGCGGCAGCCGCGGCCGTCGCCGTACCCCCGCCAAGCGTTCGGCGCTCCTCACCGTCGCCGTCCCGTCTGCCTGCGTGATGGGTGTCGCCGGCATCGCCGCCGCCTCCGTCGGCGGGCTCGCCGAAGCCGGCGAGACCAAGGACGACACGACCGCGCTGGCCGCGGCCGATCCGTCGTCGGTGAAGCCGGTCGCCGCCAACAACGAGCTGGACACCCAGCTCGCGGCGCTGAGCGCCGAGGCCCGCGACTTCGGCGACCGCGCCAGCCGCACCCAGGAGCGCATCGACCTCAAACTGCGGCAGGAAGCCGAGCGGAAGAAGCGCGAGGAGGAGGCGGCCCGCAAGGAGGCGATGCGTCCGAAGTTCGCGCTGCCCGTGAAGCTGCACCAGCTCAGCGCCCGTTACGGCCAGGCCGGCGTCAACTGGATGTCCGTGCACACCGGTATCGACTTCCCGGTCCAGTACGGCTCCAAGGTGATGGCCGCGACCGACGGCACCGTCCGTACTCAGTGGAACAGCGCCTACGGCAACATGGCGATCGTGACCGCCGAGGACGGCACCGAGACCTGGTACTGCCACCTGAGCAGCACCAAGATCCGCTCCGGCAAGGTCAAGGCCGGTGACGTCATCGCGTACTCCGGCAACTCCGGCAACTCCACCGGCCCGCACCTCCACTTCGAGGTACGGCCGAACGGCGGGGCGGCGATCGACCCCGAGTCGTGGCTGCGCAGCCACGGCCTCAGCCCGACCGGCTGACGTACACCCGGCACAGAGCGAAGGGCCCCGGCCGAAGCCGGGGCCCTTCCTCGTGTGCGTACGGTCAGCCGTTCAGAGCTTCTCGACCGGCGCGTACCGCAGCAGCAGTCGCTTCGGCTTCTCGTCGCCGAAGTCGATCGTCGCCTGGGCGTCCGCGCCCACGCCCGTCACCTGCATGACCGTGCCGAGGCCGAACTGGTCGTGCGTGACCCGGTCGCCGACCTGCAGTGCGATCACCGGCTTCTCGCCGGCGCGGCGCGTCGCGAAGCCCGAGGGGCCGGTGCGCGAGCGCGAGGAGGAGAGCTGGGAGGTGATCCCCGAGGTCGGCCCGGCGGGCTTCACCATCGGACCGGTCCGCTTCCACTCCAGATACGTCGCCGGGATCTCCTCCAGGAAGCGCGAGGCCGGGTTGTACGAGGGCTGGCCCCAGGCGCTGCGCATCGAGGAGCGGGTCAGATAGAGCCGCTCGCGGGCGCGCGTGATGCCCACGTACGCCAGGCGCCGCTCCTCCTCCAGCTCCTTGGTCTGGCCGAGCGCGCGCATGTGCGGGAAGACGCCGTCCTCCATGCCGGTCAGGAAGACCACCGGGAACTCCAGGCCCTTGGCGGTGTGCAGGGTCATCAGCGTGATGACTCCGGACCCCTCCTCGTCCTCGTCGGGGATCTGGTCGGAGTCGGCGACGAGGGCGACCTGCTCCAGGAACTCGGCGAGGGTCCCGCCCTCTTCCCCGCGCTCCTGCTCGAACTCCAGGGCCACGGCGGCCAGTTCCTGGAGGTTCTCGATCCGGGTCTCGTCCTGCGGGTCGGTGGAGGCCTGCAGCTCGGCGAGATAGCCGGTCCGCTCCAGTACGGCCTCGAGGACGACGGCCGGGCCCGCGCCGGAGTCGACGACGGTGCGGAGCTCCTCCATGAGGGCGTTGAAACGCTTGACGGCGTTGGCGGAGCGGGCCGCCATGCCGTACGCCTCGTCGACCCGCTTCAACGCCTGCGGGAAGGTGATCTTCTCCCGCAGGGAGAGGGCGTCGATCATCGCCTCGGCGCGCTCGCCGATGCCCCGCTTGGGGACGTTGAGGATGCGGCGCAGCGGGACGTTGTCCTCGGGGTTGGCGAGCACGCGCAGGTAGGCGAGGACGTCGCGGACCTCTTTGCGCTCGTAGAAGCGCACACCGCCGACGACCTTGTACGGCAGGCCGACGCGGATGAAGATCTCTTCGAAGACACGGGACTGGGCGTTCGTACGGTAGAAGACGGCGACGTCGCCGGCCTTCGCCTCGCCCGCGTCGGTGAGCCGGTCGATCTCGTCCGCGACGAACTGGGCCTCGTCGTGCTCGGTGTCCGCGACATAGCCGGTGATCCGCGCGCCCGCGCCCGCGTTGGTCCACAGGTTCTTGGGGCGACGGCTCTCGTTGCGCTCGATGACGGCGTTGGCGGCGGAGAGGATGGTCTGCGTCGAGCGGTAGTTCTGTTCGAGCAGGATCGTCGTCGCGTCGGGGTAGTCCTCCTCGAACTGGAGGATGTTGCGGATGGTCGCGCCTCGGAAGGCGTAGATCGACTGGTCCGCGTCACCGACGACGCACAGCTCGGCGGGGCCCAGGTCTTCGTAACCGGTGCCGACCAGTTCCCGTACGAGGGTGTACTGGGCGTGGTTGGTGTCCTGGTACTCGTCGACGAGGACGTGGCGGAAGCGGCGGCGGTAGTGCTCGGCGACGTCCGGGAACGCCTGGAGCAGGTGGACCGTCGTCATGATGATGTCGTCGAAGTCCAGGGCGTTGGCCTCGCGCAGCCGCGCCTGGTACATGCGGTACGCCTCGGCGAGGGTCTTCTCGAAGCCGTCGGCGGCCTGGTCGGCGAAGGTCTCCTCGTCGATCAGCTCGTTCTTCAGGTTGGAGATCTTGGCGCTGAACGACTTCGGCGGGAACTTCTTCGGGTCGAGGTCCAGGTCCCGGCAGACCAGCGCCATCAGGCGCTTGGAGTCGGCGGCGTCGTAGATCGAGAACGAGGACGTGAAGCCGAGCCTCTTCGACTCGCGGCGCAGGATGCGGACGCACGCGCTGTGGAAGGTCATGACCCACATGGCGTTGGCGCGCGGGCCGACGAGATGCTCGACCCGCTCCTTCATCTCGCCGGCGGCCTTGTTGGTGAAGGTGATCGCCAGTATCTGGCCCGGGTGGACGTGCCGGGTGGCCAGGAGGTGGGCGATGCGGTGCGTGAGCACCCGGGTCTTGCCGGAGCCGGCTCCGGCGACGATGAGCAGCGGGGTGTCGGTGTGCGTGACGGCGGCGCGCTGCTGTTCGTTCAGCCCCTCCAGGAGCGCGGCGGCGTCCACGACGGGGCGCGGGGCTCCGTCGCGGTAGTGCGCGTCCCTGGCCGGGGGCACGTCGAACCGGCCCCCGAAGAGGTCGTGCGGGACCTCCGCCTCGGCCGGGGCGCCGTGCTCGTGGTCCTCGGGCGGGGGCGGGGGCTCCTCCGAGGAGTGGTTCTGGAGGCTTGCCAGGAAGCTGTCGTCAAAGAGGCTGCTCATCGCTTATCGAGTCTAGGCCGCCGCACTGACAGCCCGCTGCCACCTCTCGAAGTGAGGCCGAACTCACCGAGGGTGATCATCCGCTTCAGGTCACGAAAATGTATCGGGCATATCGAACATCGGTCTTCCCAGTGGCCGTACGGGTTGGCTAGCGTGCTCCGCCAAGCAGCCCGTCCCCTTCGACGGCGAATCACGCCGAGCGGGCGGCCCACGCCGAACCCGGCCCTGCCGCGAGGCAGTCGCGCCCGTGGGCACCGGCGTCCACGGAAGGAGATGCCGGTCTTGGCGTCCCATCGCAAGCCGCGCAGCACACGTCAGCACTCCCCCGCCGTCGGGGTCACGACGGCCGCTCTCGCCTCGGTCACGCTGCTGTCCACGCAGAGCGCCGGGGCGGCCCCCGCGGCTCCGGCGAAGCCGACGGTGGAGGAGATCCAGAAGAAGGTCGACGACCTCTACCGGCAGGCCGGCACGGCGACCCAGGAGTACAACCGGGTCAAGGAAGCCACCGACCGGCAGCGGCGCACGGTCGACCGGGTCCTGGACGACGTGGCGCGGCGGACCGACGCGGTCAACGAGTCGCGCCGGACCCTCGGCTCGTACGCGGCGGCGCAGTACCGGGCGGGAGCGGTGGGACCGACGGCTGCGCTGATCTTCGCGGACAGTCCCCAGTCCTACTTCGACCAGACCCACCTGATGAGCCGGCTCTCCGAGCGGCAGCGCGGCGCGGTGGCGGACTACGAGAACAAGCGGGCCGAGGCGGCGGAGCGGCGCGCGGAGGCGACGCGGAGCCTGGAGAGCCTCACCGCGTCGCAGGCGGCGCTGCGCACCAGCAAGCAGACGGTCCAGCGCAAGCTGGCCGAGGCGCGTACGCTCCTGGCCCGGCTCACGGCCGAGGAGAAGGCACGGCTCGCGGAGCTGGAGCGCAGGCGCGAGGCGGAGGCCCGGCGGCTTGCGGAGGAGCGGGCCGAGGCGGAGGCCCGGCGGCAGGCGGCGGCCGTGGCGGAGCGGCGGCGGCAGGAGGAGGCGGCCCGGCGGCAGCAGCCGCCCGGGACGCCCGCGACCACTCCGCCGCCCACCGGCGGCGCCACCTCCCCGTACGCGGTCAAGGCCGCGAAGGCGCTGGCGTTCGCGCGGGGCCAGATCGGCAAGCCGTACGTGTGGGGAGCGACGGGTCCGAGCTCGTACGACTGCTCCGGCCTCACCCAGGCCGCCTGGAAGGAGGCGGGCGTCGACCTGCCCCGTACCACCTGGGACCAGGTGGAGGCGGGGGCACGGGTCGCGACGGACGATCTGCAGCCGGGCGATCTCGTCTTCTTCTACGACGACATCAGCCATGTGGGCCTCTACATCGGCGGCGGGAAGATGATCCACGCGCCGAAGCCGGGCGCGAACGTGCGCGAGGAGTCGGTCTTCTCCATGCCGATCCACGGCGGCGTGCGCCCGGCCTGAGGCGTCAGCGGACGGTCAGGTCCACAGGGTCGTCAGGTCCACAGGGTCGCGATGAAGATGTTGGCGACGGTCAGGCCGCCGACCGCGCCGAAGAGGCCCTTGGCGACCCTTTCCTCGTCCCGCTTCACATAGACGAGGGCGAGGATGACGACGAGCACCGCCATCTTGACGCCGATCTTCACGTTGTCGACGGTCTGGTCGTCCGCCTGGTTCAGGCCGACCAGGGCGATGCCCGTGACCAGCATGGTCAGCGCGCCGTGCAGCATCGCGGGGACGAAGCGGGCCGTGCCCGCGCCCATCGCCTTCATCTGCGTGAGGAACCCGCCGAGCAGGGACGCGATTCCGATGATGTGCAGGGCGACGAAGACATTGATGAGGACGTCCATGGGGCGGAGCCTAACCGGGCCATAGCACCGCCCTCCGGTCGGGGCCGTCTTCTCCGGCGCATCGGTCGCTCCCGAGCCGGAAAGCGGTGCCCACCCGTCGCCGGGGCCGGACGAGATCGGTCCCGGAGCGTCAACTGGCGCCAATAGCGGTCATCTCTCCGCCGGGCCGTGACGGGCGGGTTTAGCGTCCTGCCCCAGGTGGTCGGCTCCCACCACCGCCGGTCCTTCCGGCGGCGCCGACCGCCCCCGCCGAGAAAACCCGGCGGCGGCCCGTCTCCCCTGTGCGGGCCGCCGTCGGGCCCGGCGGGCATCGACCCCCACAGGGAGAGGATGTGACCCGCCCTCGTGGCAGCGCACCGGAAGCCCCAGCAGTACCCCCTCGGCGGCCGGGCGGCACGGACCGCCGCCACACTCGCTCTCGCCTCTGCGGCGACGGCGACGGTGTTCGAGGGCTCCGGGCACGCCGAGCCCCGGCCGCCCCCCGCCCAGGTGAAGGCGCAGGTCGACCGGCTGTACCAGGAGGCCGAGGTGGCCACCGAGAGGTACAACGCGGCGAAGGAGAAGGCCACCGAGGCGCGGAGCTCGCTGGACCGGCTGCGGGACGAGGCGGCTCGCCGGACCGAGCGGCTCAACACCCTCCGCAGCGGCCTGGGTGCGATCGCCACCGCGCAGTATCGTTCCGGCGGTCTGGATCCCGCCGTGCGCCTGGCCCTCACCTCCGACCCCGACCAGTATCTGGCGCGCGCCGCGATCGCCGAGAAGGCCGGGGAGCGGCAGGCCGCCGCCCTCGGCTCCGTACGCCGGGAGCTGACCGGGATCGGACAGTTGCGCGCCGAGTCCACGCGGCGGCTGACGGAGCTGCGCGATCACGAGGCCGAGCTGCGCCGGCAGGAGACGGCCGTACGGGCCAAACTCGGCGAGGCCCGCACACTCCTGGCCCGCCTGACGGCCGAGGAGCGGGCACGGTACGAGGCGGCGGCGACGGGATCGGGGCGGCTCGGGGCGGCGGATCCGAGCAGTGCGTCCGGGGGCCGGGCCGACCGGGACTCCCTGGCACGCGGGCCGGTGACGGCGCCGAACACCCGCGCCGCGCAGGCCGTCTCCTTCGCCCAGGGCCAGCTGGGCAAGCCGTACATGTGGGGGGCCACGGGTCCTTCGGCGTACGACTGCTCGGGGCTGACGCAGGCGGCCTGGCGAGCCGCGGGCGTCGCGCTGCCCCGCACCACGTACACGCAGATCAACGCCGGGCGGCGTATCTCACGCTCCGAACTGGCCCCGGGCGACCTGGTGTTCTTCTACTCGGGCATCAGCCACGTGGGCCTCTACATCGGCGGCGGGCAGATGATCCACGCACCACGACCGGGCGCCCCGGTGCGGGTGGCGCCGATCGACGAGATGCCGTTCGTCGGCGCGACCCGGGTGGGGTGACGCCCCGGCCCGGGCCTCCCGGCCGGCCCGGCCCGGGGGGCGGGGCGTGGGCGCGGGCGCGGGCGCGTCATGGCGCGGCGGGTCAGACCAGGCGGCGGGCGGTCGCCCAGCGGGTCAGCTCGTGCCGGTTGGAGAGCTGCAGCTTGCGCAGCACCGCGGAGACATGCGACTCGACCGTCTTCACCGAGATGTAGAGCTGTTTGGCGATCTCCTTGTACGCGTATCCACGGGCGATCAGCCGCAGCACCTCCCGCTCCCGCTGGGTGAGGCGGTCCAGGTCCTCGTCCACCGGCGGGGCGTCCGTCGAGGCGAAGGCGTCCAGGACGAATCCGGCCAGACGCGGGGAGAACACCGCGTCGCCGTCCTGGACCCGGAAGATCGAGTCGACCAGATCCGTACCGGTGATCGTCTTGGTGACATAGCCACGGGCACCGCCCCGGATGACACCGATGACGTCCTCCGCCGCGTCGGAGACCGAGAGGGCCAGGAAGCGGACCGGGTTCTCGGGCGCGGCCATCAGGTTCGCGCAGCGGCGTAGCACCTCGACCCCGCCGCCACCCGGCAGATGCACGTCCAGCAGGACGACCTCGGGACGGGTGGCGGTGATCACCGTGACGGCCTGGTCGACATCGGCGGCCTCGCCGACGACCTCGACACCGGTGACGTCGGTCCGGCCGATCTCGGCCCGCACGCCGGTGCGGAACATCCGGTGGTCGTCGACGAGGACGACCCGCACCCGGCGCTCCTCGGTCGGCGCCTCCGTCGTCCCGGTCCCGGTCTCGTCGCTCATCCGTCCGCCCTCTCCATCTCAAGCTCCACTTCGGTGCCCCCTCCCGGCACGGACCGCAGCCGCGCCGAACCGCCGTTGCGCTGCATCCGGCCGATGATCGATTCTCGTACGCCCATCCGGTCCTCGGGCACCGAGTCCAGGTCGAAACCCGGCCCCCGGTCGCGGACGGAGACGAAGACCGTACGGCCCTCGACCTCGGCGTAGACCTGCACCGCCCCTCCCTCGCCACCGTACTTGGCGGCGTTGACCATCGCCTCGCGCGCGGCCTGCATCTGCGCGGCCAGTTTCTCGTCGAGCGGGCAGTCGCCGACGACCACGACCTCCAGCGGGACGCCGTGCTGGTCCTCGACCTCGGCGGCGGCCTTCTTCACCGCCTCCGCGAGGGTGTCGGGCTCCTCGTCCTCGTCCTTGCCCGTCCCCTCCGGCTTGTACAGCCAGTTCCGCAGCTCCCGCTCCTGTGCGCGGGCGAGCCGGCGCACCTCCCCGGGCTCGTCCGCGTTCCGCTGGATGAGGGTGAGGGTGTGCAGGACGGAGTCGTGGACATGGGCCGCGACCTCTGCACGCTCCTGGGCGCGGATGCGCATGGTCCGCTCCTCGGAGAGGTCCTGCGACATCCGGACCAGCCACGGCCCGGCGAGCAGGGCGATGCCCGTGAGCACGGCTATCGCGGCGGTGAACGCCGTGCCCAGCTGGGCAGCGGAGCCCCGGACCACCATGAAGGCGGTCAGGCCGAGGCCGACCAGGGCGACGCCCGCGAAGCCGCGGGCGAGTTGGAGCGTGCGCCGCCGGCGGCCCGGCTCCGTCCAGCTGGCCCGGCGGGCGTTGTCCGCCTGCCGCCAGACGAGCACCACACCGACGCCGATCAGCAGCGTCGGCCAGACGTAACGGTCGGCCTGGTTGCCGAAGTCGACGTTGCCGACGAAGACGGCGGCGCCGAGCGCCAGGGCGATCAGCGCGAAGACCTGGCCGCGGTCCGGCTTGCGCAACCGCCGCCGACCGTCCGCCGTCGTCTCGAACACGGGCCGCGGCGTGGCCCGTCCACCGACACCCAGCGGGACGACGATCCAGAAGACCGCGTACAGCAGGGCGCCGAGCCCGTCCGCGAGGAGCAGCGCCACGAACACGGCGCGGACCCAGACGACGGGCAGCCCGAGATGTCCCGCGAGGCCGCGTGCGACACCACCGAGCCACCGTCCGTCGGCGCTCCGGTAGAGCTTGCGCACGGGCGGTTCGTCGGTCTCGGAGACACGGGCGGCTGCTGGCATACACCGATCGTCACACGCCCTCCCAGGCCCGGACATCAGGGTCGGCCCCTGAGATGGCCCCTAGGTGAATGGCCCCGGGGACGCGTCGGGGTGGGCGGGCGGCGGAATATCAGGGTCGGGCCAGGGTCGGTCCCGGTGCCGCCGGGGTTCACGGGCCGTCACCATGGACGCATGACGAGTTCGACGCCTTCCTCGCACGAGGCCCCGCCGCCGGCGGAGGCCCACGCCGTCGCGCCGCTGCGCCGCTCGCCGGGGCACAAGGTCGTGGGCGGGGTGTGCGGTGGTCTCGGGCAGCACTTCGACCTCGATCCGGTGATCTTCCGGACCGCGATCGGTGTGCTGTCGGTGACCGGCGGCATAGGGCTGATCTTCTACGGCTTCGCGTGGCTGCTGATCCCGCTCGCGGGTGAGGAGGAGAACGAGGGCCGCAAGCTGCTCTCCGGCCGGGTCGAGGGTGCCTCGCTCGCCGCGCTGCTGATGGCCCTGGTCGGCTGCGGCGTGTTCCTGTCCATGCTGCACAACGGCGGCACGATCGCGTTCGCGATGATGCTGTCGACAGCGGTGTGCGGGGCGGCCGTCTGGTCGCAGCGGCGTCGGCAGGCCGTGGGCGGCGACGCGGAGAGCCGGCTGGACGCGGCGACCGCCGCCGCGGTCGCCGAGGCGCCGCCGGAGGCCAAGGCGCCGCCGCTCGTGGAGTTCACGTCCTGGTGGAAGGACCCGATCGTCAAGGACGGCTCGACCGGCCCCATAGCCGTCGGCTATCTCTGGGGTCCGCACGGGGTGGACGCCGACGGGCTGACCGCGGACGGCGAGCGGCCGGTGCCCGGCAGCCAGTGGGGCACGTGGGTCCCGGAGTCCGGTCGGCCGGCCCCCGTCACTCCCGCGGCCCGGCGCGGTCCCCGCTCCATCGGCGGCCTGGTCCTCTTCCTGGCCCTGGTGGCGGGCGGCCTGGGCACGTTCCTGGCGTGGGAGGGGCATCCGCTGGGGACGAGCGTGCAGATCGGGCTCGTGGCGGCGCTGGCGGTCTTCGGCCTGGGACTGGTGCTCGCCAGCTTCCTCGGCCGGACCGGCTTCGGCACGATCTTCATGACCGTGGTCACGGCCGGCCTGCTCGCGGTGGCGGCGGCGCTGCCGAAGCAGATATCCACGGACTGGGCCCGTACGGACTGGCGACCGGCGTCGGTCACCGCCGTCCAGCCGCGGTACGAACTGGGCACGGGCGTCGGCACGCTCGACCTGTCCCGGCTGGCGGTCCCCTCGGGCACGACGGTCGGCACCACGGTGGAGGTGGGCGCCGGAAAGCTGGAGGTGGTCGTCCCGGAGAACGTGACCGTGAAGGTGCGGGCGCAGGTGGGTCTCGGAGACCTGCGGCTGCCGCAGCAGCCGCCCGGCGACATCGACATCGCGCCGGACCGCGACGAGACCCGTACGCTCACCCCTCCGGAGGGCACCGCCCCCGCCGGAACGCTCGACCTCTCCCTGGAGGTCGGTCTCGGACAGGTGGAGGTCACCCGTGCTGCTTCATGAGTTCCGTCCGGGGCGTCTCGTCGCCGGCGCGACCGCCCTCGCCCTCGCGGTCCTCTACGCGGGCGACGCCGCCGACGCCTGGGTCGCGCCCTGGTACGGCGTGATCCCGGTGCTCTGCGGCGGGCTGGGCGCGGCCGCCCTGGTGACCTGGGTCGCCTACCGCATACGCCGCCGGTCGGCGCGGACCGCGTCGAGCGAGAACATCGAGGCCCCGGCGAGCACGAGCGGCAGCCAGGACATCAGATAGGCGAGGTCGTTCCCGTAGTAGTACGGGTCGCTCTGCCAGCTGACGGTCAGCCAGAGGCTCAGGGAGATCAGCGCCCCGCCGAGGGCGGCCAGTCTGGCGAAGAGCCCGACCAGGGTTCCGATGCCGACGGCCAGCTCACCCAGCGCGATGGTGTACCCGAAGCCGACGGGGTTCTCGAGCGCCAGGTCGACGAGGGCGGGCACGGCGGAGCTGTCCCGGACGCCCCGCATCATCTCGCCGATCGATCCGTTGCCGGTCTCGGCCATGAAGGAGGAGTCGGTGAGCTTGTCCAGACCGGCGTAGATGAAGGTGACGCCGAGGAAGACGCGCAGCGGCAGGAGCGCGTACCGCGAGGCGGTCTCCCTCCACCCGGCCGCGCCTCCGCCGCGACCGCCCGCGCGACCGCCCCCGCCGGGGCCGTACGAACCGTTCGTCCGCCGCATTCGTGCCATCGCCGGCCCGCCTCTCCACGCCACCCGCCAGTGTCCGGGGAATCGATTGTCCTCGGACGCCCCGTATCTGGATACGTGGGAGACCCGCCGGTGGTTCAGGCGGGCAGGCGGTCCCGCCCGGACGGCTCAGTCGACGACGTCGATCGTGACCCGGTTGGACTCCGCGCCGGCGGCGGTCACCACCCAGACCTCCACCCGTCCCGGCTCGACGTCCGCCGGGAGCGGCACGGTGAGGGACGCGTCGGTCGGGTTGGCGAAGCCGCCGGGGACGGGAACCAGCGGGACGCGGGCGTGGACCGTGCCGATGCGCACGACCAGGCGGGTGAGCGGGTCGGGGCCGTGCCCGCCCGGTGGGACGAAGCCGACACCCCGGATCTCGATGTCGTCGCCGGTACGGATCGGGGCGTCCAGGTCGCCCGCCTCCCGGGAGCGGACGACGGAGAGGATCACGGGCCGGCCGCCCTCGACGCACTTCCCGGCGAGATAGCCCGCCGCGGAGAGGGCGACGAGCAGCACCAGGGACCAGGGAGGCACCGGCAGGCGGTCGGGTTCACGCGCCAGCCGCACGGCGCACAGGAGGAGGACGGCGGTGGAGACCAGGACGTACTGGAGGTCGGTGAAGCAGGCGCGGCCGTCGTCGTCGGAGACGAGGTCGGCGGCCCGGGGGCGGTCGGCCCGGACTTTCTGCAGCCGCTGCCCCAGGATCCTTCCCCACACGATCCGGCGGACGGCGACGGCCACCGCCGACGTCACGGCGAAGGCCGTGAGCAGCCCGGCGGAGCGCGCGAGCCCGAGGCCGACCCCGTCGGCTCCGGTGATCAGGCGCAGCGTGAGGAAGAGGAGGGCGTAGAGGGTGAAGAGGAGCCAGCCGGCGGCGACGGCGCGGGAGGTGGAGAGCCGGTTGTCCTCGCCGATGAGCGGCGCGAGGATTCCTCCGTGTGCCCGGTGGGCGTGGGCGGCGCCGGTGAGCAGGCCGGCCAGGGCGAGCGCGGCGCCCAGCGCCGCGGTGCGCGGACCCGTCCATCCGGTGCCGACCGCGGTGAGCGCCTGCCCGAGGAGCAGCGCGACGACAGCGCCCCAGACGGCCCCGAAGGTGGCCGGACGCACACGCCGGAGCCATGCCTCGCCCGCCTCGCGGCCGCGGGTGGCGACGGTACGGGCGGACTGGCCGAGTTCGTCGGAGACCCACTGGCGGGAGGCGACCGGTGAGTGGGCGACGGCGGCGGGCACGCCGTGCCCCGCGGCGAGATCGTCGCGCAGGGCGAGGAAGGCGGCGACGGCACGCCGGTGCCCCGCTCGCCCGCCCGGTACGCATGGCCCGGCGTCACCGCACAGCGTCGACTCCTGGCACCGTCTCGCCTCTTGCACCGCCACGGCGCTCACTTCCCGATCCGTCAACCAGCCGTCGATCCTTGGCAATTGTCCCGCACCGGAACGCTCCTCGCGTGCTCCGAGCGCCCCGCGCGAGAGTGATTGAACAGTCATCACATTGACGTAAAGGCACGTCCTACGACAGGAGTTCGGGCTCCGTGCGGCTGATCCCGCGCCACAGCGGCTGGTAGTTGATCCATGCGGCGAGATCGGTGCCGAGCTGCTCGCGGGTGGCCAGCGCCTGCCGGTGGCCGATCGGCACCGGCTTGCCCGCGGCTCGCGCGGTCAGCTGCACCTGGGCGCAGCGCTCCATCGTGATGAACCACCAGGCGGCGGCGTCGACGGTGGCGCCGACCGTCAGCAGCCCGTGGTTGCGCAGCACGATCGCCTTGTACGGGCCGAGGGCAATGGCGATCCGCCGTCCCTCCTCCGGGTCCACCGCGACCCCGGTGTAGGCGTCGAACAGGGCGTGGTCCTGGTAGAAGCCGCAGGCTTCCTGGGTGATCGGCTCGATCAGCTCGCCGAGGGCGGCGAGCGCCCGCCCGTAGGTGGAGTGGGTGTGCGCGACGGCGACGACCTCGGGCCGGGCCCGGTGCACCTGGGCGTGGACGGTGAAGGCCGCCTGGTTGACGTGATGAGCGCCGTGGAGGACCTGCCCGTCGCCGTCGACCAGGAGCAGCTCGCTCGCGGTGAGCTCGGCGAACGGCACCCCGAAGGGGTTCACCCAGTAGCAGTCGGGGAACTCCGGGTCCCGGGCGGTGACGTGACCGGACACACCCTCCTCGTATCCCAGCCGCCCGAAGAGTCGAAGGGCGCCCGCGAGTCTCCGCTTGCGGTACGCCCGCTCCTCTTCCGCGGTCTCGTGGACGGGCGGCAGGGCGAAGCGGAGCTGCTCGACCGGTACCGGCGCGGGTGTCTGGCTCATGGGCGGGAAGGTAGCTCCGAGCCGTGCAACTGACCAGAGGGGTCACACGACGACCGCAGCGATCGACCGGGGGTCACACGGCGAAACCGCCGCCCCGTGGAGACGGGACGGCGGTTTCAGACGCGTACGGGAGGGGTCACTCCCACTCGATGGTGCCCGGCGGCTTGCTGGTCACGTCGAGCACGACGCGGTTGACGTCGGCGACCTCGTTGGTGATCCGGGTCGAGATCTTCGCGAGCACGTCGTACGGCATGCGCGTCCAGTCCGCCGTCATGGCGTCCTCGGAGGAGACGGGGCGCAGCACGATCGGGTGGCCGTAGGTCCGGCCGTCGCCCTGCACGCCCACGGAGCGCACATCGGCGAGCAGCACGACCGGGCACTGCCAGATGTCGCGGTCGAGACCGGCGGCCGTCAGCTCCTCGCGGGCGATGGCGTCGGCCTCGCGCAGCAGGTCCAGGCGCTCCTTGGTGACCTCGCCGACGATCCGGATGCCCAGGCCGGGGCCCGGGAAGGGCTGCCGCTGGACGATCTCGTCCGGCAGGCCGAGCTCCTGGCCGACCATACGGACCTCGTCCTTGAAGAGCTGGCGCAGCGGCTCGACGAGCTCGAACTCCAGGTCCTCGGGGAGGCCGCCCACGTTGTGGTGGGACTTGATGTTCGCCGTGCCGGTGCCGCCACCGGACTCGACGATGTCGGGGTAGAGCGTGCCCTGGACGAGGAAGGCGACGTCCTCGCCGGCGCCGGCCGACTCGGCGACGATCTCGGCCTGCGCCTGCTCGAAGACGCGGATGAACTCGCGGCCGATGATCTTCCGCTTCTCCTCGGGGTCGGAGACCCCCGCGAGCGCGGTGAGGAATCGCTCCTGCGCGTCGACGACCTTCAGCTGGACGCCGGTCGCGGCGACGAAGTCCTTCTCGACCTGCTCGGTCTCGTCCTTGCGCATCAGACCGTGGTCGACGTACACGCAGGTCAGCTGCGAACCGATGGCCTTCTGCACGAGCGCCGCGGCAACCGCCGAGTCGACGCCGCCGGAGAGACCGCAGATGGCGCGCTTGGTGCCGACCTGCTCGCGGATGGCCGCGACCTGCTCCTCGATGACGTTGCCCGTGGTCCACGTCGGCTGGATGCCGGCGCCACGGTAGAGGAAGTGCTCCAGGATCTGCTGGCCGTGCGTGGAGTGCATCACCTCGGGGTGGTACTGCACGCCGTACAGCTTCTTCTCGTCGTTCTCGAAGGCGGCGACCGGTACGACGTCCGTGGACGCGGTGACGGTGAAGCCCTCGGGGGCGGCGGAGCAGGCGTCGCCGTGCGACATCCACACGGACTGCTCGGTCGGCGTGCCCTCGAAGAGGGTGGAGCCGGCCTTGGAGACGTGCAGCGGCGTACGGCCGTACTCGCGGGCTCCGGTGTTGTCGACGGTGCCGCCGAGGGTGGTCGCCATCAGCTGGAAGCCGTAGCACATGCCGAAGACCGGGACACCGGCCTCGAACAGTTCTCGGTCCAGGCGCGGGGCGCCCTCCGCGTACACGGACGACGGGCCGCCGGAGAGGATGATCGCCTTCGGGTTCTTGGCCAGCATCTCGGCCACCGGCATGGTGGACGGGACGATCTCGCTGTAGACCCGGGCCTCACGGACTCGGCGGGCGATGAGCTGGGCGTACTGGGCGCCGAAGTCGACAACGAGGACTACGTCCGGGTTGGAGACGTCGGGCGCGGCAGCGGGAGTCGCTGATGACACTACGGCGGCCTTCCGGCGGTAGGAGAGGTTCCCCGAAAGAGGGGGGCTATTTGTCGATTCTACCGGCGCGCCGGTGTCGCTTTTCGTCTCACCATCCGAACCGGGTTTGGCCGCGAGCGCGGGGCGCGGTCCATACTGTCCGCATGCGCAAGCTCACGACCTTCGTCTTTACCTATGGCACCGGCCCGTCCGGCTGCCATGGTCGTGCTGCTTGATCTGACAAGCGACTTCCCAGGCGCCCCGGGCCGACAAGGCCCGGGGCGTTCTGTCGTTTCCGGGCCGTGCCGCTCCGGGGCCCTCCGCACCCGACACCACGAGGAGCCCCCGATGACCACCACGATCACCACGACCGCCGCCACGATCACCACGACCGCCGCCACGAAGACCCCGCCCGCGAAGACCGTGACGGAGAAGACCGTGACGGAGAAGACCGGCGCCCGTACCGACGAGGCCGCCGCGCTCATCGGAGACGCCCGCGAGCGGATCGACGCGCTCGACGACCGGATCATCGGCCTGATCCAGGAACGGATGGCCGTCTCGGCCGTGATCCAGGAGGCCCGGATCGGCTCGGGCGGCCGCCGGGTGAACCTCGCGCGCGAGATGGAGGTCCTCGGCCACTACAGGGACGCGCTCGGCAAGCCGGGCACCACCCTCGCGATGACCGTGCTCGAACTGTGCCGGGGCCGGGTCTGACCCGCGAGGACGGGGGTGCGGACCTGAGTTCGGACCCGCTCTCACCCGTACGGCGCGTGACCGGCTCCCGCACCCCTTCGTTGGTCCCGGTGTCCGTGCCAGCCAGGGGCGGGCCCGAAGAAACCACGCGTGGCTCCGCTGGGGCGTGTGGCGTACCACCGGTACGTCGTGGGACCTCGCCCCAGCGCGTGTGACCGGACGGCAGGGGACAGCAGCCCGGTCACCCATGAAGAGCGGTCGGCCCCGGGGACGCCCTGGGCCGACCGCAACCGGCCCGACGGGTGCCCGGCCGCATCCGCCCAGCACGATGAGATCCACCCCCGCGTTCCGTCCCGCCCCTCCAGTCCCTGAGTCCCCTCCTTCTCCGCTGCGGCGCCTCCTCCCCCCGGGCGCCGCTCTCCGCCGGCACCGCCACCGCCCTGACACCGGTGCCGCCCAAGGGCCCCGCCGCGCGCACCACATCGCGCCGCGGGGCCCTTGCCGTACGCGAAGCCAGCTGGGAGTGACGCGCGTCACACGACGATTCCGTGTATCCGCTACAACCAATCCCCCCGGTCACAGGTCATGCATGCGGCACCACCAGAAGCTGGAGAGGCGCTGCACTCGGAGGGGGGTGCAGCGCCTCTTCCGTGCATGGGGCCTGTCTGGTCAGGTCACGGCGGTGTCGGGGCTCCTCCGCGCCTGCCTCGGCGGGACCGCCGGGATGCCCAGGAACGGCAGGTTCAGCGCGCCGAAGGCGTCCGCCGGGACCGCCGGGGACTTCGGCGCGACCGGGGCGAGCCGGACGTACCCCTCGCCCTGGCGCGGACGCGGATCCTCCTCGCCCTTGTTCGGCCAGAAGGACATCGCCCGCTCCGCCTGCGCCGTGATCGTCAGCGAGGGGTTGACGCCGAGGTTGGCGGAGACCGCCGCCCCGTCGACGACCGAGATGCCCGGGTGGCCGTAGAGGCGGTGGTACGGGTCGATGACACCGGACTCGGCGTCGGCGCCGATCGGGCAGCCGCCGAGGAAATGAGCGGTCAGCGGGGTGCCCATCAGCTCGCCGATGTTCGAACCGGCGAAGCCGTTGATCTCCTCCGCCATCAGGGAGGCGGCGCGGGTGGCCGCCTCGATCTGGGTCGGGTTCGGGGCGCCGTGCCCCTGGCGGGCGGTGAGCAGGCCCTTTCCGAGGCCGCCGGGCTTGCGGTAGGTGGTGAGCGAGTTGTCCAGGGACTGCATCACCAGGCCGATGATGGTCCGCTCCGACCAGCGGCGGTTGGAGAGGGCGCGCAGGGCCAGGGCGGGGTGCTTGACCATCTCCAGGAGCCACTTGCGGACCCGGTGGGCGCCGTAGGGCACCTGGAGGACGGTCAGGCCGCCCATGGAGTTCGAGCCCTTGCCGTAGCGGACCGGCTCGATGTGGGTGTTCTCGTCCGGGTGGATCGACGAGGTGATCGCGACCCCTCTGGTGAAGTCGACCCGGTCCTTGCCGTGCCGTCTGCGGTAGCGCCGGTCGGTGGTCTGCGAGCCCACCAGCGCCTCGGAGTTGGTACGGGTCAGCTCGCCGAGGCGGCCGGAGATCCGGGGCAGCAGGCCGGAGTCCTTCATCCGGTGCAGCAGGGTCTGGGTGCCGTACGTGCCGGCCGCGACCACCACCCTGCGGGCGGTGAAGGTCCGCCCCGCGCCCTTCCTCCGGTTGTCGGTCGGGAGGGTCTTGACGGCGTAGCCGCCGCGCGAGTCCTCGGTGAGGGCGACGACCGACGTCATGGGGTGGACGACGGCGCCGGCCTTCTCCGCGAGGTGGAGGTAGTTCTCGTTCAGGGTGTTCTTGGCGCCGTGCCGGCAGCCGGTCATGCACTCGCCGCACTCGGTGCACGCCTTGCGGGACGGGCCGGCGCCCCCGAAGTACGGGTCGGCCACCTCGCCGCCCGGCTCCGCCCTGGCCGTGCCGTCGGCATCGTCGCCGTCGCCGAAGAAGACGCCGACCGGCGCCATGTGGAAGGTGTCGCCGATCCCCATCGACTGGGCGGTGGCCTTCAGGTGCACGTCGGAGGGGGTCATCGTCGGGTTGAGCCGCACGCCGAGCATCCGCTTGGCCTGGTCGTAGTACGGGGTGAGCTCGTCCCGCCAGTCGGTGATGTCCCTCCACTGCGGGTCCTCGAAGAACGGCGCGAGCGGCTCGTAGAGGGTGTTGGCGTAGTTGAGGGAGCCGCCGCCGACGCCGGCGCCCGCGAGCACCATGACGTTGCCGAGGAGATGGATGCGCTGGATCCCGTACAGACCGAGGGCGGGGGCCCAGAGGAAGTTCTTCAGGTCCCAGGAGTTCTTCGGCAGGGTCGCACGCGTGAAACGGCGGCCGGCCTCCAGGACGCCGACCCGGTAGCCCTTCTCGGTCAGGCGCAGGGCCGTGACCGAGCCGCCGAAGCCGGAACCGACGACGATGACGTCGTAGTCGTACGCACCGTCGTCTTCCTGATTCTGGGCAGGGGGTACCGCGGTCATGGCTCTCCTCGTACGTGAAAGTGCGGGAACGGGCGGATGCGGGCGATGCGGACGGGACGTGCGGATGCGGCGGCGGGTGTCAGCGCAGGCGCAGGGCCTTCATCGCCTTCAGGGACACGCTCATGAACGCGGCGTACTTCTCGTCGTCCATGCCGAAGGACGGCGCGAGTGGGATCAGCCGCTGCTGGGCGACGGTCTGGGCCTCGGTGAACTTGAGGATGCCCTCCGAGCCGTGGCGCCGCCCCAGGCCGGAGTCCTTCATGCCGCCCATCGGCGCCTGGACGCTTCCGTACGCCGGGGCGTACCCCTCGTTGATGTTGACCGTGCCGGTGCGCAGCCGGGCGGCGATGGCGTGGCCGCGGCGCGCGTCCCTGGTCCAGATGGAGGAGTTGAGGCCGTACGGCGTGGCGTTGGCGAGCTCGACGACCTCGTCCTCGTCCTTGAAGCGGTAGATCGAGACGACGGGGCCGAAGGTCTCCTCGGTGCAGACGGCCATCGGCGCCTCGACGCCGTCGAGGATGGTCGGCTCGTAGAAGAGCGGGCCGATGTCGGGGCGGGCGACGCCGCCCGCGACGACCTTGGCGCCCTTGGCGACGGCCTCCTCGACGTGCCGGGTGACCGTCTCCAGCTGCCGACCGCTGACGAGGGAGCCCATGTCGGCGCCGTAGGCGAGGGAGTTGCCGAGCCGCATCGCCTTCGTGCGGGCGGCGAACCGGGCGACGAAGTCGTCGGCGACCGACTCGTGCACGTACAGCCGCTCGATGGAGATGCAGAGCTGTCCGGCCGAGGAGAAGCAGGCGCGGACGGCGCCGGCGGCCGCCTTCTCGATGTCGGCGTCCTTCAGGACCAGCATGGCGTTCTTGCCGCCGAGTTCGAGCGTGACACCGACGAGACGGGCGGCGGCGCCCTGCGCGACCTCGCGGCCGGTGCGGGTGGAGCCGGTGAAGGAGACGTAGTCGGCGTGCTTGACGACCTCGGGGCCCACCACCGGTCCTTCGCCGAGGACGACCTGGAAGACCTCGGCCGGCAGCCCCGCCTCGATGAGCAGGTCCCGGGCCCACAGCGCCGTGAGGGCGGTCTCGGTGTCCGGCTTCATCACCACGGCGTTGCCCGCGACGAAGGCGGGCAGCGCGTCGCCGACGGAGAGCTCCAGCGGGTAGTTCCAGGGGGCGATCTGGCCGACGACCCCGCGCGGCTGGCGCAGCTCGGTGACCTTGGTGAGGGTCGGTACGACACCGGTGTGGTGCTTGGGGCGCAGGTAGGAGGGGGCCTTGCGGCCGTAGTGGCGGGCGGCGACGGCGACCGCCAGGACCTCCTCGTGGGCGTGGAGCCGGGCCTTGCCCGTTTCCAGCTGGATGAGGTCGAGCACCTCGGCCTGGCGCTCCAGGACCAGGTCGTGGAAGCGGAGCAGGACGGCGGCGCGGGCCCGGACCGGGGTCGCGGCCCAGACGCCCTGGGCGGCGCGGGCGCGGGCGAACGCCTCGGCGACGTCCTCGGGGGTGGACTCGGGCAGCTCGGCGAGCTTCTCGCCGGTGAACGGGGTGTGGTTCGCGGTACGGCCGGAGCCGACGACCCCGCGAGTGAGCTGGGCGACCACCTCGGGCGTCACCACGTCGGCCGCGGTGCGCGCACCGGCGGGCGAGGGCGCGAGGGGGTTCGTACCGGTGGTGGTGACCGCCGTGAGCGTGGTGGCGCGAGCCTGCGAGTCCGTCATGAGGGCGAGAGTAGGCCGCATCCCGGTCTTTGGGTACCCGTCGGTAACGCGTTTTCACCGGGTGCGCACAATCGCGCCAGCGATCACTGGCATATAAGCCCTGATCAGGGGCTTACGGTAGGGCGCGCGTGCGATTTCCCGGTTCCGATGGCCACTCGCTCGGCTCGCTCAGTCCGTCTGCTCGCCCGGCGCCCGCCAGTGCCGCAGAACGATGTCGAACTGCTGCCGGGTGGTCTCCCAGCTCGACTCCGGCGAGGACATGTACAGGGCGTACTCGGTGCCGTCGTCCGTGAAGTACAGCTGGTCGATGGCGTGCCTCGGGCCCGGGAACTCCTGCTTCTCGTACCAGGTGAACTCCCACCGGGCGGAGCGGACCTGGTCGCGGTAGGTGTTCTGGTTGAGCTTGATCCGCTGGTACTGCATGCGCTTCTTGAGGGTCTTCTCCAGGTCCAGCACATGCACGTACGGGTTCTCGAAGTCGGGCGTGGGGTCGATGCTGATCCGGATCCGGTGGCGGCCGTTGTCCGGCGTGTAGTCGATGTTGTCGCCGTCGGTCTGCCGCTTCCAGCCGTCGGGGACGAGGAGGCTGAAGCCCTCGGGGTCCTCGACCCTGTGCCAGCCGGCGGGTATCCCGGCCTCGGCCGGGCCGGTGGGGGCCGTGCTCCGCTCCGCGGCACGACGGTCGCGGTCGGCGTCCCGGGCGGCGGAGTAGTTCATCGCGGCGAAGACGGCCCCGCCCGCGACCAGGCCCGCGAGGACGGCCGCCAGGACGGCCGTACGCCACCGTCCGCGGCTCCTGGCGGGGGCGGTGACCGGTACGTCGGCGAGGGTCGACGACGTACCGGCGCCCGTGCCCGCGGGCTCCGGGTGCGGCTGCTGCGCGTGCTCGGGCCGGCCGGTCTCGGGCAGCGACGCGGTGGCGGCGGTCAGCGCCTCCTCCGGCACCCGCTGCGTCGGGACGTACGCCTGCGCCGCTCGCGGCGTGCGGCCCTCCATGGCGTCGAGCAGCATCCGCTCGGCCTCGTCCGCGAGCGGCCGGTGCGCCGGGTCCTTGCGGAGCAGCGCGACGATGACGGATGCCAGCGGCCCGGCCTTCCCGGGGTGCGACGGCTCCTCCGTCACCACCGCCTGCATGGTGCTGATCGGAGAGCTCCGCCGGAACGGCGAGCTGCCCTCCACCGCCGTGTACAGCGTCGCGCCCAGCGACCACAGGTCGGATGCGGGACCGGGGTCCCCGCCCCGTACCCGCTCGGGTGCCAGGTAGTCGATGGAGCCGACGAGTTCACCGGTGCGCGTGATCGTCGAGTCGCCCTCGATCGCCGCGATCCCGAAGTCGGTGAGCAGGACCCGGCCGTCGCGGGCCAGCAGGACGTTGCCGGGCTTGACGTCCCGGTGCAGCACCCCGGCCGCGTGCGCGGCCCGCAGGGCGCCGAGGACGTGCAGGCCGATCCGGGCCGCCTCCCGGGGCTCGATCGTGCCGGACTCCTTTGCGGCGTCGGCGAGCGAGGGCCCGTCGACGTACTGCATCACGATCCACGGACGGTCGTCGTGCTCCAGCACGTCATGGACGGTGACCACGCCGGGGTGAGTGATCCGCGCCGCGGCGCGGGCCTCCTTCTGCGTACGGGCGTGCAGCACCAGGCGGTCGGCCTCGGCCACGAACCGACCCGCCGTCAACTCCTTGACGGCGACGATCCGGTGCAGGACCTCGTCGTGGGCGCGCCAGACCTTGCCCATGCCGCCGCGGCCGATCGTCTCGCCCAACCGGTACCGCCCGGCCAGCAGGAGGCCCTGCCCGGTGTCCGCTCCGGCCCCGGTCCCCGCGCCTGCGCTCTGTGAATGCTCCACTTGCCCCCGCCCGTTCCTTCTGAGGCCAGATTACGGAGGCGGAACGGGCGGCGGAACCTCGGGGCGGGCAACGGAACAAGCCTGTGACCGGGCGGCGGACGGGTCGTCGGGCGAGCGAGTGGCGGGCGGCCGGTAGGCGGGGAGCCGGCCGGTCGACGGTGAGCCGACCGGTAGGCGGGGAGCCGACCGGTCGTCTCAGCGCGTCGCGCGGTACGCCTTCACGGCCTGGTCGTAGATCTCGGACACCTCGTCGCGTTCGGTTTCCGGGCCGATGACCTGGACCACGTGGTAGCGGCCGCCCTCGATCAGGGCCAGGTTGCGGACGAACACCTCGCGGCCCGTGCTGTCCTGCCAGGTGAACTGCCCCACCGCCATGGCCTGTCGGCCGACGTCGATGCGGCGCAGTCCGGAGGCGCTGGACCAGGAGGAGTCCCGCCAGGGCTGGAGCTCGCGCTCCTTGGTGCGCTGGTACGCCATCGGGTCAGCGCCGTGGGTCTGCACGGTGTCCCGTCCGGGCACGACGATGAGGGTGAACTCGCCACCGATGTAACGGACTTGTCCGGCGTCGTTGATGGGGCTGCGCCGCCAGCCGTCGGCGACGCCGACCTGGAAGCCTTCCGGATCCTTGCGCAGTGAGTAACCCGTCGCGAGGTCCGCGCCGGCGGCGGGCGGGGTGGTCGCGCCGGGGCGCGGTGTCGTGCTCGCGCCCGGTTTCGTGCTCGGTTTCGTGCCCGGGGTGGGTTGCGTGCTCGGGGTGGTCTTCGGCGGGCCGGGGTCCGAGGGCACGGTGGACTGCCCGCCCGGCTGCCCGGCGGCTCGTTGGCCCCCCGCGCCACCCTCCTGGGGCATGAACATCACGGCGTACGCGACGGCCCCACCGAGCAGCAGCAGGATCACGAGCAGCAGCGTACGTCCGAGCGCCCGCGGGGAACGGGACACTGCGGGTGACCGCACAGGCCGTGGAGCGCGGGGGGCTCGCTGCGGGAGTTCCTCGTGGAACTCCTCCTGCCGGGACTCCTGGCGGAACTCCCGCCGGGGCTCGTGGCGCCGGTCCTGGCCACGGGCCCGGCGGGGCTCGGCCGGCCCATGGGGCTGAGGGGGCAGGTAGGGCTGCTTGCTCTTCCTCTGCCGGTGGCGGCCGCCGGCCGCTCCCCCACGACGCCTGCGCACCAGTTCGCCACGGCGGCGCACGATGGGCAGCCGGGTGGCGTCGACGGACGGCAGCGGGACGACCCCGACGCCGGCGTCGGGCTCGGGCGCCGACCGGACGAGGGAGCGCAGCCAGCCCCGCACCTCCTCGAAGTCGGGGCGCTCGGTGGGGTCCTGGCGCAGCAGGGACTCGACGACGGGGCGCAGTGGCCCGCACTCCTCGGCGAAGGCGGGGGGCTCGGCGCACACGAGCTGGACCAGCTCGGCCGCGTTGTCCTCCGGGTACGGGGCGTGGCCCTGGACCGCCCGGTAGAGCAGCGCGCCGAGCGCCCAGAGGTCGGTGGCGGGGCCGATGGGCGGAGCCAGCCGCCAGTTCTCGTGGACCGGACCCGCCTGTTCGGGGGCCCAGCGCTCGGTGACGGCGCCGACGACGGCGATCCGCGTCTGGCGGGCCCGCTCGCCGGCGAGCCGGGTGGCGGGACCCCGGTACGGGTGTCCGGGGCCGTCCGCGTCCGGCGCGGGCCCGTCCCAGTGGCTGACGGCCGGCGCGGGCACCGGGGCCGGAGCGGCGGGAACGGGGGCCGTGTGCGGGGCCTGTGGGGCCTGTGCGGGGGTGTAGCCGGCCGGGAGAGCGGGGCGGCCGGAGCCCGGGAGCACCTGGCCGCTTCCCCGGCCTCCGGCCGGACCCGAGCCGCCCGCGGGGATCGGCCCCGAGCCGTCGCGCGAGGCGTGCGGCCCGTCGCTCCAACGGCCCGTGAGCAGCGCGCGGGGCGGTCCGGCGCCCTCGTCCTCGGCGTCGTCGCCCTCGTCGTCCTCGGCCTGGGACCACCACTGCGGCTCGGGACCGAGACCCCGCGCGGGCACGGGCGCGGTTGCGCGGTCCGGGCCGTCACCGGGGCTCAGGTCGGGGCCGGGGCCGGCGTACGGGTCAGGGTGCGGGTCCGCGTACGGGTCGGGGTCCTCGTACGGGTCCAGGTCGGGGTGCGGGCCCGGGTCCGGGCGCGCGTCCAGGTCCGGGTCCGACCGCCGCACCGGCACGGGTCCGGTGTCCGCGAGGCGTGCCGCGGCGCGGGCTCCCGCGCGGTACGCGGCGATGGCACCCGCGCGGGCCGCCCGTACGTCCGTGGTCGGACTCACCACCGGGTTGTCCGACTCGGTGCCCGGCTCGGCGCCCGACTCGTCTGCCGTCCTCGGGCGTTCGGGTCCGGCCGCCTCGATCTCCGCACGCGCGCGTGCGCCGGGCACGGGGACGGGGACGGCCGTACCGCGGTCCGGCCGCTCGGCGGCAGCGGGAACACGCGGCCCCTCGGCGGCCCCGGCGGACCCAGCGGCCCCACCGGGCAGCTCGGCACCCCCCGTGTACCGCCGGTCGTCCTCCTCGGGCTCCGGCACCGGTGCGTACCCGCACAGGGCCTCCTCCGCCGCGCCCGTCGCGAGCCCGGTGAGCACCACCCGTCCGTCGTCGCAGACGAGCACCGTGCGCGGGGTGATGTTCCGGTGGGTCCAGCCATGGGCGTGCAGCGCCCGCAGGGCGGTGAGGACGTCGGCGCCGATCTCCGCCGCCCGGTAGGGAGTGAGGGGGCGTTCGGCGAGGAGCGAGGCCAGCGGCCTGGCCGCCACCAGTTCACTCACTATCCACAGCGAACCGGCTTCGGCGAACACGTCGAAGACCTGGTCGAGTCGGGGATGGTCGGGGATCCGCGCGGCGGCCTGCGCCGCCTCGACGGCCCTCCGCACGGCGGGGTCGGCCGGGCGCCGGGACGCCCGCCCCCGCGCCGGATGAGCCGCGGAACCGCCGCCCGCGTCACCGTCGACGAACTCCGCGTCGAGAAACTCCGCGTCGAGGAACTCGGCGTCGACCACCTCGGGCAGCGGCACCTGGCGGACCAGGACCTCCTGCCCGCTGTACGTGTCGAAGGCGCGCGTCTCCACGGGCTCGTACGCGTCCGACGGCGGCAGCGGCAGGCGGTAGCGGTCGGCGAGCACCCTTCCCGCGTAGTCCTCCACGACGCCTCCCCACCGAGCGCGCTGTGCCCCTGTTCCCACGATCCCATGGACCCCGCACACCCCAGGGATCTCATGGATCGTCGGAACCGTCAATTATGGTCGGAACCCGTGCAGTTGTCGGCTCTGTCCAGCTGCGTACGGTCCCCGACCTCTCACGATACGTGCCGTCGGTCAGTCCTTGGGGCTGAACGTGGCGAACGCCGTGTCCCGCAGCGTCTTGCACTCGGCGGCGTTCCACGCGTCCGCCTTGCAGCTGATCATGATGGAGTAGCCCCGCTTGGCGTCCACCTTGAATCCCCGGTTGAGGATCCGGACCCGGATGCCGCTCTGGTCGCGCTCGAACTCCCAGTCGGCGACGGTCGGATATCCCTTGTACGAGACGGGCTTGATGCCGATGTGGCGGTAGCCGTTGCTGCTGGCGGACACCCCGGCCACGGCACCGGCCCAGGCGCTGGCCGCGTCGTCCTTCGGGCTGTCGTTGAAGTCGACCTGGACGCGCGGGAAGCCGCCGTTCGCGTTGAATATCCCGCCGGAGTTCTGGCCCGCTATGGCGTTGAGCTTGAAGGACGACGGCATCGCCATGCTGAAGTGGAAGCGGTCGTTGGCCACCATGACGTAGCCGGCGGGCAGCGACGCGCCGCCCGTGCCGGGGCCGCCGGTGCTGGGCTTCCCCGACGGCGTACCGCTCTGCTCGCCCGTACCGCCGGGCTGCTCGCCGGGCTCGCTCGGCGTCTGGCCCTGCCCCTGCGTCTGACCCTGCTCCTCGGTGCCACCGTTTCCCGCCGTGGCACCGGCCGAGGTCACCTGGTCGCCGCCGCCCGTGCCACCGCCTTTGTTGCCCGTGCCGTCGTCGCCTCCGCCCAGCGCGACGGCGAGGATGGTGCCGAGCAGGGCGAGGACGACGATCGCGGCGATGATCACCAGCGTGCGGCGCGGCACCACATCCGTGAGCGACGCCCGG
This sequence comes from Streptomyces sp. NPDC093600, assembly GCF_044764755.1. Classification (NCBI taxonomy): domain Bacteria; kingdom Bacillati; phylum Actinomycetota; class Actinomycetes; order Kitasatosporales; family Streptomycetaceae; genus Streptomyces; species Streptomyces sp. NPDC093600. The sequence continues at coordinate 499,783 of NZ_JBIWIU010000001.1, read as the reverse complement.
GCCTGGGCCGGCCTGTTGCCGCCCCGCACCGGCTTCGGCGCGGTGGCGGCGTTGCGTACGGACTTGAGCGCGCCGAGCATCCGCTCGGCCGCCGCCTCGCCGCTCCGCTCCGTGGTGGCGGGTCCGAACGGCGGCTTCGAGGGCGCCGGCGGCAGGGGAACGACCCGGGTGGCCTCCGGCGACGGCTCGGGCACGAAGGTGGGCGCGGGAGCGTCGAGCACGGCCCTCAGGAGCGCGCGGGCGCCCGCGTCGTCGAGCCGCTGGGCGGGGTCCTTGGCGAGCAGGCCGTAGATGACCTTCTCGAGCAGCGGCCCCGCGTTCTTCGGCGGGTCGACGGGCTCGGTCATCACGGCGGTGAGCGTCGCGATCGCGGAGCCCTTGTCGTACGGCGGGCTGCCCTCGACGGCCGCGTACAGCAGTCCGCCGAGCGACCACATGTCGGCGGCCGGCCCGGGCTTGTGGCCACGAGCCCGCTCCGGCGAGATGTAGGAGGGGGCGCCGACGAGCATGCCGGTGGAGGTGATCGAGGGGTCGCCCTCGACCTGGGCGATGCCGAAGTCGGTGAGGACGACCCGGCCGTCCTCGGCGATCAGGACGTTCGACGGCTTCACGTCGCGGTGCAGGATGCCCTCGCGGTGCGCGGAGCGCAGCACGTCGAGGATGGCGAGGCCGACCTCGGCGGCGCGGTGGGGCGTGAGGGTGCCGTCCTCCCGGACGGCGTCGGCGAGCGACTTGCCCTCGATCAGCTCCATGACGATCCAGGGCCGGTCGTCCTCGTCGACGACGTCGTAGACGGTCACGGCGCCGTTGTTACGGATCCGGGCGATGGCCTTGGCCTCGCGCAGGGTCCGGGTGATGAGGCGTCGCTTCTCGTCCTCGTCGATGCTGTTGGGGAAGCGAAGCTCCTTGACGGCGACGGTCCGTCCGAGCGTCTCGTCGACGGCACGCCACACCGTGCCCATGCCGCCGCGCCCGAGCACGGCGCCGAGGCGGTACCGCCCGGCCAGCAGACTGCCCTCGGCCGTCGCCCCGGCCGCCGCCTTCGCGGCGCGTCCGGGAGCACCGGCCTTCCTGGCGCCCTGGGCCCCTCCGGCGCCGACGCCCGTGCCCTTCACGTCACCGGGCCGCGCGTCGACAGGCGACTTCGCGCCGCCGACAAGCGGCTTCGGGTCGGCAGGCTTGGGCTCGGCCGCCTTCGCGTCGGCCGACCGCGCCTCGGCCGGCTTTTTGAGATCCGCAGGCCTCGCGTCTGCAGGCTTCGAGTCGGCAGGCTTCGAGTCGTCCCGCTGGGCGGACGGTGATCCGGCCGGGCTCTCGCCCTCCGCGACCGCCTTCCCCGGCGCGCTGCCGGTCGGCTTGCCGCCGGCCGTGGCGGCGCCCGACGGAGCCCTGTCCGCGCGTCCCGCGTCCATCTCCGGGGACACGGCGTCCGGGCCCGGCTTCGAGGCCATCGATGCCTCTCCGGCCGTCGCCGGTCCCGGGACCTTGCCCGGCCGGGCGTCCGAGGGTTCGGCGGCGGCTTCGGCGCTGCTCGCGCCGCCCGCCTGATCCCTCTCCGCGCCGTCCGCCTTGCCCGTCTGCGCGCCGGAGCCGCCGTCCCGCTCCGCCTCACGCGCCGCTGGGACCACACCCCGGTCGCCGTCGGTTCCGGCACCCGCGCCGGCGTCCCGCCGAGGGTCCCGCGCCGTGCCCCGCGACTGCTCCGCCTCCGACATGCGTCCCCTCTGCGATCCCTGATCTTCGCCCGCGCCTGCCGCTTCCCGCGCGATGCGGTAACCCGCCCTGGAAGAGAGCCCATTGTCTCTCACTCCGGGACCCGCACTGCTCCCGGGTCCGCAGTCCGAGAAGACGGCCCCGGGGAACGACACTCCCACCATGCCACCCGACGCCCAGCCACCCCCCTGAGGTTCCCCGGCCTCCCGAACGGGGCGTCAGGCGCGGGTGCCAACCCAACGAGCAGCACGGCGAGTTGATGTCGATCCTCCCCCTTGCTTCCCCCTTCCGTACCGACCCGATCCCGACAGGGCGTCAGATCGGCACGATGTCCGGCGCGCCCAGACGCGCCGCGTCCGCCGTCAGGTCGTCCGGCTGCCGCTGCGACTCCCGCTCCGCCTCCACCCGCTTCTCGTAGTGCTCGACCTCCTTCTCGATCTGCTGCGCGTCCCAGCCCAGTACCGGCGCCATCAGCTCCGCGCACTCCCGCGCGCTGCGCGTCCCCCGGTCGAAGGTCTCGATCGAGATGCGGGTGCGCCGGGTCAGGACGTCGTCCAGGTGCCGGGCCCCCTCGTGCGAGGCGGCGTAGACGATCTCGGCGCGCAGATAGTCCTCGGCTCCGGTCAGCGGTTCGCCGAGGCTCGGGTCACTGGCGACCAGCTCCAGGATCTCCTCCGTCAGGGCGCCGTAGCGGTTGAGCAGATGCTCGACCCGTACGACATGGAGCCCGGTTCGGGCGGCGATCCTGGCCCGCGCGTTCCACAGCGCCTTGTACCCCTCGGCGCCGAGCAGCGGGATGTCCTCGGTGACGCAGGCAGCGACCCGCTGGTCGAGCGCGTGCACGGCCTCGTCGACGGCGTCCTTGGCCATCACGCGGTAGGTGGTGTACTTGCCGCCCGCGACGACGACGAGACCGGGGACCGGGTGCGCGACGGTGTGTTCGCGCGAGAGTTTGCTGGTCGCGTCCGACTCTCCGGCGAGGAGGGGCCGCAGCCCGGCGTAGACCCCCTGGACGTCGTCCCGGCCGAGCGGGACCGCCAGCACGCTGTTGACGCGTTCGAGGAGATAGTCGATATCGGCGCTGGACGCGGCCGGATGGGCTTTGTCCAGGTCCCAGTCGGTGTCCGTGGTGCCGACGATCCAGTGCCGTCCCCAGGGGATCACGAACAGCACGGACTTCTCGGTGCGCAGGATCAGTCCGGTGTTCGAGTGAATCCGGTCCTTGGGCACCACCAGATGGATGCCTTTGGACGCCCGTACATGGAACTGCCCCCTCTCCCCGATGAGCGCCTGGGTGTCGTCCGTCCACACCCCGGTGGCGTTCACGATCTGCTTGGCACGGATCTCGTACTCGCCGCCGCCCTCGACGTCCTTCACCCGGGCGCCGACCACCCGTTCCCCCTCGCGCAGGAAGCCGATCACCCTCGCCCGGCTGGCGGCCTTCGCGCCGTAGCTCGCCGCGGTCCGTACGAGTGTGGCGACGAAGCGGGCGTCGTCCATCTGGGCGTCGTAGTACTGCAACGCCCCGACCAGCGCGTCCTTCTTCAGGCAGGGCGCCACCCGCAGGGCGTGACGCCGTGACAGATGCCGGTGGACGGGGAGGCCGCGGCCGTGTCCCGACGACACGGACATCGCGTCGTACAGCGCGACGCCCGAGCCGGCGTAGAGCCGCTCCCAGCCCTTGTGCTTCAGGGGATAGAGGAAGGGCACCGGTTTCACCAGATGGGGTGCGAGCCGCTCCAGGAGCAGTCCGCGCTCCTTCAGCGCCTCCCGCACGAGCGCGAAGTCCAGCATCTCCAGATACCGCAGGCCGCCGTGGATCAGCTTGCTCGACCGGCTGGAGGTGCCGGACGCCCAGTCCCGGGCCTCCACGAGCCCGGTCGAGAGTCCTCTCGTGACCGCGTCGAGGGCGGTCCCGGCGCCGACGACACCGGCACCCACGACCAGTACGTCCAGTTCACGCTCGGCCATCGTCGCGAGCGCTTCCGCACGCTCCGCCGGCCCCAGTGCCGCTGTCCTCACCGCTGCCTCCCGTCGTCCCCCCGTGGTCGGGCTCACAGTCTCGATTCTGTCCCGGCCCTCCGACTTCAGCCACCGCCTGTGGATAACACTCGGCGACCTTCGACCCCACAATCCCGCATATCGGTCATATTTACGCCTAGTCTGACATTGCGCTCGCCCCTCGTTCTGTCCACCGGGCTTGCGCGTCTCGTCCCCTCCGGCTACTGGGAAGGACGTCCCACCTCCATGCCCGCTGATCTCGCCGTCATCGGCCTCGGCCACCACGGACTCCCCCTCGCCCAAGCCGCCGTCGCCGCCGGCATCGACACCATCGGCTACGACACCGACCCGCGCCCCGTCGCCGAACTCGCCGCGGGCCGCCCGCCCGTCGACGGTTCGCTCAGCGCGTCGGAGATCCGCCGGATGCTCGCGGGAGGCTTCCGGCCCTCCACCGACCCGGCGGACCTCGGCCGGGTCCGTACGGCCGTCATCTGCGCCCCCACCCCGCCCGGCCCCGACCGGGCCCTCGACCTCGCCGCCGTCGCCGACGCCGCCCGCGCCCTGGCCGCCCGGCTGCGCCCGCACACCACGGTGCTGCTGGAGTCACCCGTCCACCCCGGCACCACCGAGGGCATGCTGCGCGACCTCCTCGAAGAGGGCTCGGGCCTGCGCGCGGGCCGCGACTTCCACCTCGCGTACTCCCCCGGGCGACTCGACCCCGGCAACCGCACCCACGGCTTCGCCGGGACGCCCAAGGTCATCGGCGGCCTCACCCCCGCCTGCACGGAGTCCGCCGCCGCCTTCTACGGCCGCGTCACCGACAAGGTGGTACGCGCGCGTGGCCCCCGCGAAGCGGAGACGGTCAAGCTTCTGGAGACCAACTTCCGGCACGTCAACATCGCCCTGGTGAACGAGATGGCGGTGCTCTGCCACGAGCTCGGCGTCGACCTGTGGGACGTCATCCGCTGCGCGGAGACCAAGCCCTTCGGCTTCCAGGCCTTCCGCCCGGGCCCGGGCGTCGGCGGCCACGGCGTGCCCGTCGACACCATCGGGGCCCAACGCCCGCTCCGTATGGTCGAGCTGGCGAGCCAGGTCAACGAACGCATGCCGGGGTACGTCATCCAACGCTGCGCCACCCTGCTGAACGAGCACGGCAAGTCGGCCCGCGGCGCCCGGGTGCTTCTGCTCGGCGTCACCTACAAACCCGATCTCGCCGACCGCGAGGGCTCCCCCGCCGACGAGATCGCCCGCCGCCTGATGGACCTGGGAGCCGTGGTCAGCTACCACGACCCGTACGTGCCGGACTGGCGCGTCCGCGACCTGCCGGTCCCCCGGGCGGACTCCCTCTACGAAGCCGCCGCCCACGCCGACCTCACGCTCCTGCTCCAGCACCACCGCACGTACGACCTCCAGGGCCTGTCGGTCAAGGCCCAGCTGCTCCTCGACACCCGCGGCGCCACCCCGGCGGGGGCCGCCCACCGCCTCTGAGACCCGGACACGCGGAAGGGCCCCGCACCACCCGGTGCGGGGCCCTCCGTACGTACGAGAACAGCGTCAGCGCTTGTGCTGCGCGTCCGCGACCGTGACCTCGACCCGCTGGAACTCCTTGAGCTCGCTGTAGCCCGTGGTGGCCATCGCGCGGCGCAGGGCGCCGAAGAAGTTCATGGAGCCGTCCGGGGAGTGCGACGGGCCCGCGAGGATCTCCTCGGTCGTGCCGACGATGCCCAGGTCGACCAGCTTGCCGCGCGGCACGTCCTCGTGGACGGCCTCCATGCCCCAGTGGTGGCCCTTGCCCGGGGCGTCCGTGGCGCGGGCCAGCGGGGAGCCGATCATGACCGAGTCGGCGCCGCAGGCGATCGCCTTCGGCAGGTCGCCCGACCAGCCCACACCGCCGTCGGCGATGACGTGGACGTAACGGCCGCCGGACTCGTCCATGTAGTCGCGGCGGGCCGCGGCCACGTCGGCGACCGCGGTCGCCATCGGGACCTGGATGCCGAGGACGTTGCGCGTGGTGTGCGCCGCGCCACCGCCGAAGCCGACCAGGACACCCGCGGCGCCGGTGCGCATCAGGTGCAGGGCGGCGGTGTACGTGGCGCAGCCGCCGACGATGACCGGGACGTCGAGCTCGTAGATGAACTGCTTGAGGTTCAGCGGCTCGGCGGCGCCGGAGACGTGCTCGGCGGAGACCGTGGTGCCGCGGATGACGAAGATGTCCACCCCGGCGTCGACGACGGCCTTGGAGAACTGCGCGGTGCGCTGCGGGGAGAGCGCGGCGGCGGTGACCACGCCCGAGTCGCGCACCTCCTTGATCCGCTGCCCGATCAGCTCCTCCTTGATCGGAGCGGCGTAGATCTCCTGCAGACGGCGGGTCGCGTTGGCCTCGTCCAGCTCCGCGATCTCGTCGAGCAGCGGCTGCGGGTCTTCGTACCGCGTCCACAGGCCCTCGAGGTTCAGCACGCCCAGGCCGCCCAGCTCGCCGATGCGGATGGCGGTCTGCGGCGAGACGACCGAGTCCATGGGGGCGGCCAGGAAGGGGAGCTCGAAGCGGTAGGCGTCGATCTGCCAGGCGATCGAGACCTCCTTCGGGTCCCGGGTGCGCCGGCTCGGTACGACGGCGATGTCGTCGAACGCGTACGCCCTGCGGCCGCGCTTGCCGCGCCCGATCTCGATCTCAGTCACGATGTGTGGCCTTTCCCTCTATGTCTGCGCCTACCAGTATCCCCGACACAAGCGGGAGGGGCGGTTCCGGCCACATGCCGGAACCGCCCCTCACTCACCCGCGCGTCACTTCCTGCTGTAGTTCGGCGCCTCGACCGTCATCTGGATGTCGTGCGGGTGGCTCTCCTTGAGCCCCGCCGAGGTGATCCGCACGAAGCGGCCCTTCGACTCCATCTCCGCGACGGTGGCGGCACCCACATAGCCCATGGTCTGACGGAGACCGCCGACGAGCTGGTGCAGGACGTTGGAGAGCGGGCCGCGGTAGGGCACCTGGCCCTCGACGCCCTCGGGCACGAGCTTGTCGTCGGAGCTGACCTCGGCCTGGAAGTAGCGGTCCTTCGAGTACGACCTGCCCTGGCCGCGGGACTGCATGGCGCCGAGCGAGCCCATGCCGCGGTACGACTTGAACTGCTTGCCGTTGATGAACATCAGCTCGCCGGGCGACTCCTCGCAGCCCGCGAGGAGGCTGCCGAGCATCACGGTGTCGGCGCCGGCGGCCAGCGCCTTGCCGATGTCGCCGGAGTACTGCAGACCGCCGTCGCCGATCAGCGGGACGCCGGCCGCACGGGCCGCGAGAGAGGCTTCGTAGATGGCGGTGACCTGCGGGACGCCGATGCCCGCGACCACGCGGGTGGTGCAGATCGAGCCGGGGCCCACGCCGACCTTGATGCCGTCGACACCGGCGTCGATCAGCGCCTGCGCGCCGTCACGGGTGGCGACGTTGCCGCCGATCACGTCGACGCTCACGCTCGACTTGATCTTCGCCATCCAGCTCAGGGCGTTGCTGTTGTGGCCGTGCGAGGTGTCGACGACCAGGAAGTCCGCTCCGGCGGCGGCGAGCGCCTGGGCGCGCTCCAGCGCCTCGGGGCTGGCGCCCACGGCGGCGCCGACGAGCAGGCGGCCCTCGGCGTCCTTGGCGGCGTTCGGGTACTTCTCCGCCTTGACGAAGTCCTTGACGGTGATCAGGCCCTTGAGCACGCCCTCGTCGTCGACGAGCGGCAGCTTCTCGATCTTGTGGCGGCGCAGCAGCTCCATGGCGTCGACGCCGGAGATGCCGACCTTCCCGGTGACCAGCGGCATCGGCGTCATGACCTCGCGGACCTGGCGGCTGCGGTCGCTCTCGAAGGCCATGTCGCGGTTGGTCACGATGCCCAGCAGCTTGCCGTCCGGGTTGGTGACGGGGACACCGCTGATGCGGAACTTGGCGCACAGGGCGTCCGCCTCGGCGAGCGTCGCCTCAGGGTGCACCGTGATGGGGTCGGTGACCATCCCGGACTCGGAGCGCTTCACCAGGTCGACCTGGTTGGCCTGGTCCTCGATGGAGAGGTTGCGGTGCAGCACGCCGACACCGCCCAGACGGGCCATGGCGATCGCCATGCGGGACTCGGTCACCTTGTCCATCGCCGCCGAGAGCAGCGGGATCTGGACCCGGACGTTACGGGAGATACGGGACGAGGTGTCGACCGCGTTGGGGAGCACCTCCGACGCGCCCGGCAGCAGCAGCACGTCGTCGTAGGTCAGCCCGAGCGTCGCGAATTTCTCGGGCACTCCGTCGACGTTGACAGTCATGACACCTTCCCCAAATGGCCTTGATCGGTGCGGACGTCCATGCTAACGGGCTACGGCGGTGTCTCATTCCACGAGCAAGATCACCGAGAAGCTTTGTGCGTTCATACGTGTACGTGAGGGCCACCGGCTCTCGTCGACCCTTACTGCTCGGCCAGTGCCCGAAGACGGCTGAGCGCGCGGTGCTGCGCCACCCGTACGGCCCCCGGCGACATGCCGAGCATCTGGCCGGTCTCCTCGGCCGTCAGCCCGACGGCCACCCGGAGCACCAGCAGTTCCCGCTGGTTCTCGGGGAGGTTGGCGAGGAGCCTCTTGGCCCACTCGGCGTCGTCGCTGAGCAGCGCACGCTCCTCGGGGCCCAGTGAGTCGTCGGGCCGCTCCGGCATCTCGTCGGAGGGCACCGCCGTCGACCCCGGATGGCGCATGGCGGCGCGCTGCAGATCGGCGACCTTGTGTCCGGCGATGGCGAAGACGAACGCCTCGAAGGGCCTGCCCGTGTCCTTGTAGCGCGGCAGCGCCATCAGGACCGCGACGCAGACCTCCTGCGCCAAGTCCTCGACGAAGTGGCGGGCATCACCGGGCAGCCGGCTGAGCCGGGTGCGGCAGTAGCGCAGGGCGAGGGGGTGGACGCGCGCCAGAAGGTCGTGCGTCGCCTGCTCGTCGCCGTCGACGGCACGGTGAACGAGTGCACCGATCTCCCCCGGCCCTACGGGCATGGGTGACCCCACGGTCTCGTCGTCGCGCATCGCTCCATGGTGCCTTGACGCCTGAGGATCAGCGGCACCGCGTCCGTAGTTGTGCACCGAAGCGTTATGAGCAGGTGCGCCGGAACTCATCTCCTGCGCCCTCCCCTTCCGCTCGATCGACTCGTCCCCGAGGAACTCCACACCCTCAAGGATGCGGCATCGGGCGAGTTACTGACACAAGCCGCTGCCTCGGTGGGGACAGAAGCCGCCCCGCCCGCCGTGGCGGACGGGGGTGCGACGGGCATGGGACGCCTGGAGCATGTCCGGCGGACCGGGGCCTCACGGACCCCGAGTCACCCGGGCGACGACACCTGAACCCGTCCGGCGGATCAGAGCCGGGCGGATCTAGCGGACCAGGCCCCAGCGGAAGCCCAGCGCGACCGCGTGGGCCCGGTCGGACGCGCCCAGCTTCTTGAACAGGCGGCGGGCGTGGGTCTTGACCGTGTCCTCGGAGAGGAAGAGCTCGCGTCCGATCTCCGCGTTGGACCGGCCGTGACTCATCCCTTCGAGCACCTGGATCTCACGGGCGGTGAGCGTGGGGGCCGCGCCCATCTCCGCCGAACGCAGCCGGCGCGGCGCGAGCCGCCAGGTCGGGTCGGCGAGGGCCTGGGTGACCGTGGCCCGCAGTTCGGCGCGCGAGGCATCCTTGTGCAGATAGCCCCGGGCACCGGCGGCGACCGCGAGCGCGACGCCGTCCAGGTCCTCGGCGACGGTGAGCATGATGATGCGGGCGCCGGGGTCCGCGGACAGCAGCCGGCGGACGGTCTCCACGCCGCCCAGACCGGGCATGCGTACGTCCATCAGAATCAGGTCCGAGCGGTCCGCGCCCCAGCGGCGGAGGACTTCCTCGCCGTTGGCCGCGGTGGTCACGCGCTCCACGCCGGGCACGGTCGCGACCGCGCGGCGAAGCGCCTCTCGGGCAAGCGGGGAGTCGTCGCAGACGAGGACGGATGTCATGGCCGCCCTCCGCAGCTGATGCGCGTCACCTTGAGCCTCCAGGGCTGGTACGTATCGTCACCTGTGCGGTTGACGCCCTCGGACACCTGCCCGAGCGCTTCTTCCTTCAACCGCCTCCGCACTCTCAACGACGGTCACTCGAAAGAGTTACGGGTCGGACGGCCACCTTCGGCACTCTACGTGAGGGAGCGAACGCGGAGCAGAGCGTCGAAGGTCATCCGTCCTCCGTTGGAAGCTATGCCCCATTTAGCGGGTTTTCTTCCCTTTTTGCAGTGTCTGTGGCTAGATTCGCAATGAGTCATATTTACATCTACTTAGACAGTAGTTGTACGGTCGGGTCGAACCCGCGAGAGCGGGTACGCGAGACCCACGGGGGGCGAAGGGCCCCCGCACATCAGCCATCCACCCGCCCACCAATCCGTTCGACACGGTTTCAAGGGGACAAGCGCAATGGCAGATTTCTCCCGCCTTCCCGGACCCAACGCCGATCTTTGGGACTGGCAACTCCTCGCGGCCTGCCGCGGAGTCGACAGCTCCCTGTTCTTCCACCCCGAGGGAGAACGCGGCGCGGCACGGAGTGCGCGTGAGAACTCGGCGAAAGAGGTCTGCATGCGGTGCCCGGTACGCGCGGAGTGCGCGGCACACGCACTCGCCGTACGGGAGCCCTACGGCGTCTGGGGCGGCCTCACCGAGGACGAACGCGAAGAGCTCATGGGACGAGCCCGCAATCGCCTGATCACGGCACCCGCCACGGCATCGGCATCGAGTTCGGCAGGCGTGGGGCGCGCCTGAAGTAACGTTTCTGCAGGTCACTGACATGTTCAGTGAGAGGCCGGGCCCGCACCCCACCCGGCCTCGGAGCACGCGCTACGCGCGCGTGGCCGCGCGGCTCAGCTCGTCGAGCGTCGCCGCGACGGCGGGCACCTGCGCCAGGTCAGGCAGCGTCAGGGCCACGATCTCCCGCTCCACGGCCGGCTCCACGGCCACAGTGCGCGCGCCCTTGGGCCGTACCGATTCGAGGGCGAGCCGCGGCAGGACCGCCACGCCCAGGCCGGCGCCCACGAGTCCCACGACGGCCGGGTAGTCGTCGGTCGCGAAATCGATGCGCGGAGTGAAGCCGGCCTCCTCGCAGACCTCGACCAACTGGCGGCGGCAGCGCGGGCAGCCCGCGATCCACGGCTCGTCGGCCAGTTCCGCGATGGCCACCGACTCCGCGCCGGCCAGCCGGTGCGAGTCCGGGACCAGGCCGACCAGGCGGTCGGCGAGCAGCGGGCGGACGACGAGGTCGTCCCACTCGGCGGGGCCCGCTCCGTACCGGAAGGCGAGGGCCACGTCGCAGTCGCCGTCGCGCAGCATCTCCACCGAGCGCGGCGGCTCGGCCTCCACCAGCGAGACCCGGGTGCCGGGATGGGCCGCGCGCAGGGCGGCGAGGGCGGTGGGGACGAGGGTTGAGCTGCCGCTGGGGAAGGAGACCAGACGGACGCGGCCGGCCCGCAGCCCGGCGATGGCGGCCACCTCCTCCTCGGCCGCGGTGAGTCCGGCGAGGATGCCCGAGGCGTGCCGCACCAGCGCCTCGCCGGCCTGGGTGAGGCGCATCTCGCGACCGGTGCGGATGAGCAGCGGGGTGCCCGCGGAGGACTCAAGCGCCTTCATCTGCTGGCTCACCGCGGGCTGGGTGCAGCCCAGTTCCCGCGCGGCGGCCGAGAAGGAGCCGGTGGCGGCGACGGCGCGCAGGACGCGGAGGTGACGGGCCTCGATCATCCTTCGAGCATAAGCGAGTCTTGGGCTGGGGGGCGAATATCCCTTCCTTGCTTTGGGGCGCCTCCCTTAGGGTGCGCTCATGAAGGTGCTGAGTGTGAATGTCGGCCGGGCCAAGGCCGTGGAGTACACCGACGCCCCCTCGGGGACGACGGGTGTCGACAAGCGTCCGGTCGAGGGGCCGGTACGGGTCGAGGCGCCGGGGCCGCGCGGGGTGGGGGCGAGCGGGGTCGCCGGGGACGACGTGTGCGACCTGCGCTTCCACGGCGGCGACGACCGGGCCGTGTACGCCTTCGCGCGGGAGGACATGGACCTCTGGGAGCGCGAGCTCGGCCGGCCGCTGCCGAACGGCTGCTTCGGCGAGAACCTCACCACGCTCGGGCTCGATGTGAACGGGGCGCTGGTCGGGGAGCGTTGGCGGATCGGCGACGCGCTCCTGGAGGTGACCGGCAGCCGGATCCCCTGCCGTACGTTCGCGGGCTTCCTCGGGGAGAAGGGCTGGGTGCGGCGCTTCACGGAGTCGACGGCGGGGCCGGGGGCGCTGCTGCGGGTGATCGAGCCGGGGGAGCTCATGGCGGGCGACCCGGTGACGGTCGTGCACCGGCCGGACCACACCGTCACGGTCGCGTACCTGTACCGGGCCTCGATGACGGAGCGCGCGCTGCTGCCGAGCACGCTGGTCGCCGCCGAGTGGATGGAGTCGGGCCTGCTGGACCTCGCCCGCACCTACACGGAGAAGTACGGCACCGGCGCCTGAGCCGTACGCGGAGGGGTGCGACGCCCGGGTGTGACCAGGGGTGTGACCGGGGGGTACGACCGGAGGCGGGGCGGGGTGGCGGGGGCGGCTAACGTGCCGCATATGACGACTGCACTGATTACGGGCGCGACGGCGGGGATCGGGGCCGCCTTCGCGCGGAAGCTGGCGGCGGACGGGCACGACGTGGTGCTCGTGGCCCGCGATGTGACGAGACTGCGGGAGCAGGCGACCGAACTGCACGACCGGCACGGGGTGGAGGCCGAGGTTCTCGCGGCGGACCTGGCCGAGGAGAAGGGGATCGCGGCCGTGGAGGCCCGGCTCTCGGATCCGCGACAGCCGGTCGACCTGCTGGTGAACAACGCCGGTTTCGGCAACAAGGGCCGGTTCCTGGACGTGTCCATGGCCGACGAGTTGAAGATGCTGACGGTCCACTGCGAGGCGGTGCTGCGGCTGACGTCGGCGGCGGCCCGGTCCATGCGGGCCCGGGGCCGGGGCGGGGTGGTGAACGTGGCCTCGGTGGCCGCCTTCGTCCCGCGCGGCACCTACGGCGCGTCGAAGGCGTGGGTCGTGCAGTTCACCCAGGGCGCGGCGCGGGACCTGGCGGGCAGCGGGGTGCGGCTGATGGCGCTCTGCCCGGGGTTCGTGCGGACGGAGTTCCACGCGCGCGCGGGGATGGGGACGGAGAACATTCCGGGCTGGATGTGGCTCGACGCCGACAAGCTGGTCACCGAGGCGCTGGCCGATCTGGCGCGGGGGAAGACGCTGTCCGTCCCGGACCCCCGCTACAAGGCGCTGATGGGTGTGGTGAAGCTGGCGCCGCGCGGACTGCTCGGCGGGGTGTCCTCCAAGGCGGGTCGTAAGTACGGCCCCAAGTAGCCCGGCCGAGCGGTCGACGTGGTGGCGGCGGTGGTGGCGGAGAGGGTGGATCTACCGCGCTGCTCACGAAGGATCGAGGGCGAGTCGGGTCGTGGTTCCGTTCCGCCAGGTCACGGCGATCGCGCGGCCGTCGACCCGGACGGTGGCGAGGGTGTCGACCGGGGCCGGTTCGGCTTCGGCGGTGAGGGAGGCCAGGGCGACGAAGAGGGTCTCCGTGCCGGTGGTGGTGCCGTGCAGGGCGGGCGTGCGGCTGTCCGGGCCCTGGAGGGTGGCGCCGGTGGCGAGTTCGACGGTCTCGGTGGCCGGTGGATATCCGTGGACCGGGTGCAGTTGGGACACGGGTCCCCCTGGGGTGGTGGCCCAGCCGGTCTGGCGTACGGGAGTGCCTTCGGGCGCTCCGAGGACGAGATGGGCGCGGACCTCGGCGCGGCCGTGGGCGAGGGTGGCGGAGAGGATCCGGATGCCGGGCCGGGGGGCGTGCAGGGAGGCGGCCCAACCGGGGCCGGTGCCCAGAGGCGTCGCGGGCCCGCGCCGGGTGAGGCGGCCGTCGACCACGAGGGCGAAGTGGTTGTCCGCGGCGGCGGGAGGGGCGGTGGCGCCGGTGCGGGTGGAGTAGGCGAAGCGGGCGTAGCCGGAGTCGTCCTCCCCGGCGGGGTCGCTGCCGACGTGGTTGCTGCCGTGGTTGTGGAGGCGTACGAGTCCGTCGGCGGCGGTGGAGTGGATGAGCAGGCCGGCCGGGGCGACCGGGCGGACGGTGTCGGCCCGTTCGGCGGGCAGGGGCTCTTCGCGGTCGGTCCAGGCCGGGTGTCCGGCGGGGAGGAGAAGTCCCAGGAAGCCCTTGGAGGCCCAGTAGGGCGAGCCGGGCCCGGAGTAGCTCTGGACGATCGGCGGGTGGGGGCCGTGCCAGCCGAGGGTGAGCAGCCCCCGCTCGTCGAGGGCGCCCCGGTCGAGGAAGTACCGCAGGGTGCCGGAGGCGAGTCGGCGGGTGGTCCCCGGGGTGAGCGGGGTGTGGCCGGTGAGGGCTCCGAGCCAGGGTGCGGCGGCCGCGGCGAAGCGGTAGACGAGGGAGCGGCCGTACGGCAGGGGGGCGCCGTGGGTGTCGAAGAGGTGGACGTAGTCGTCGAGATGGGCGCGGAGCCGGGGACCGTAGCGGTCGAGAAGGCCCCGGTCGCCGGCGAGGTGGGCGTGCAGGACGGGGTAGAAGTGCAGGGCCCAGGCGTTGTAGTGGTCGAAGGCGCGGTTGTCGCCGTCGCTGTACCAGCCGTCGCCGAGGTACCACTCCTCGATCCGGGCGAGGGAGCGGTCGATGGTGGCGGCGGCCCGGTCGGTCTCGATGCCGGCGTCCTGGAGGAAGCCCGCGACGGTGAGGCCGAAGAGCCACCAGTTGTTGTCGACGGGGGACGGGGCGAGGGCGGGCAGCAGCCAGTCGACGGCGCGTTGGCGGGTGCGGTCGTCCAGGGTGTCCCAGAGCCAGGGCCGGGTCAGGCGCAGTCCGAAGGCGATCGAGGCGGATTCGACGACCGCCTGGCGGACGTCGGCGAGGAGCGGCCAGGTTTCGGCGGAGGCGATACCGGGCTCCGCCGCGCCCGCCGTACCGGCTGTTCCCGCCGTACCCGCCGTACCCGCCGCGAGGCCTTCGGCATAGCGCGCGAGATGGCCGTGCGGGTCCTGCCCCTGGGCGCCCGCGACGCGGAGTGCGGCGAGGAGGAACGTACGCGCGTACCCTTCGAGGCCGTCGGAGCGGGCGCCGGACCAGCTGGGCCGGGGCCCGGGGAGGTCGACGCGACCATGCCGGGGAGTCGCGTACGGGCGGACGGCGAGGAGGAGTCGGTCGGCGTGGTCCTCCCAGTGGGCGCGGGTCCAGCCGGTGAACGGGCTGAGCTCACGGTTCTCGGGCGGCGCGGGCATGATGCTCCCCTGGGGCGGAGATGGCGCCGCCGGGAATCATGAACGGGGCCTGAGCGAACGTCAATGGTTCGGACCGAATGATCGAAACTCCATACAGTTCGATCATCCTGCATTACAGTCGGGCCGGGGACGGCGCCCCGCCGGACCACCACACCGCGAGGGGAACACGCCGTGCGCGAGAGTGCCGCTGAACGTCACGACCGACTGCTGACCCTGGTGCGCGAGCGCGGTACCGCGCGCGTCGCGGACCTGGCCACCCTGCTCGGGGTCTCCCCCGTCACCGCCCGCCGGGACGTGGAGGCGCTGGCCGGCCGGGGGCTGCTCGACCGGGTGCACGGCCAGGTGTCCTGGCCGGGGCGTCAGAGCGAGCCCGGAGCGGGGCGTTCCGGCGAGGGCCTGGTCCTCGGTCTGCTCGCCCCCTCGGCCACGTACTACTTCGCCGAGGTCATCCGGGGCGCGCACGAGGCGGCGGCGCGGGCGGGCGCCCGGCTCATCCTGCGGATCTCGGACTACCGGCCCGAGGAGGACCGGGCACGCGCGGAGGGCCTGCTGGCGGCGGGCGCCGAGGGCCTGCTCGTGGCGCCCGGCTGGCGCGGGCCCGAGGACAAGCTCGCGTACGGCGACTGGCCGGCCGAACTGCCCGTGCCCGCCGTGCTCCTGGAGCGCCGCGCCGATCCCGGCTCCCCGCTCGACGGCCTGGACCGGGTCGTCTCCGACCACGGCCACGGCGTCCTGCTCGCCCTGCGCCACCTGCTGGGCCTGGGCCATGGCACCCCACTCCTGGTGGCCCGCGCCGACAGCCCGACCGCGCTCGCGGTACGCACCGGGTACACCGAGGCGCTGGCGGCGCTGGGCGTCGAGGCCCCGGGTCCGGTGATCGCCTCCGTACCGGCCGACCAGGACCCGGAGGGATTCGCCCGCGCGGTACGGGCGTTGCACGAGGCGGTCACGTCCGGCCGCGCCAGCGCGGCCCTGGTCCACAACGACGTGGACGCGATCGAGATCGTGCGGCGGCTGGCCGACCTGGGCGTCAAGGTGCCCGAGGACCTGGCCCTGATCGCGTACGACGACGAGGTCGCCGCCCTCGCCGACACCCCGCTGACGGCGGTCGCGCCGCCCAAGCGCCAGGTGGGCCGCCACGCCACGGAGCTGCTGGTGGAGCGGCTGACGGGGGCTCACACCCCGGACGAGGAGCCCGCGCGGCGCCATCTGAGCCTTCTGCCCCGGCTCCGGGTGCGGTCCTCCTGCGGCGCCCCGCGTTCTCCGCTCACCCCAGGGCCCTTCTGATCGAACTGACCTTTTTTCGATCAAACAATCTTTCGCTCTTGACTTCGGTCACGGACGGTCCAAGGATCGCGGCCACAACGTCCTAGCCGCCCGCCTTCAGGAGCTGTGCCGTGAGCCGCAGTTGGAGCAGAACATCCCGTGTCATAGCCGGCACCGCCACCGCCCTCGCCGTCCTCACGGCGTGCGGCGGCAGCGGTGACGACTCCTCCGCCGCCGGGTCCAAGGGGACCGACGGCAAGCCCGTGACCATCACCTTCTGGGGCTGGGCCAAGGGTTCCAAGGACGTGGTGGACGCGTTCAACGCCTCCCACAAGAACATCCAGGTGAAGTTCGAGGAGATCCCCTCCGGCACCGCCGGCGGCTACGCCAAGATCTCCAACGCGGTGAAGGCGGGCAACGCGCCCGACCTGGTCTCCATCGAGTACTCCTCGCTCCCCGAGTTCGTCAGCTCCGGCGCCCTGCAGGACATCGGGGACCAGTTCACCGAGGCCGACCGGAGCAAGCTGCTGCCGCAGGCGGTGGAACTCACCACGCTCGGCGGCCGGATGTGGGCCGTCCCCTTCGACGCCTCCCCGCAGGCCTTCTTCTACCGCAAGGACCTCTTCGCGAAGTACCAGGTCGAGACGCCCACCACCTGGGACGCGTTCAGGACCGCGGCCGAGAAGGTGAAGAAGGCCGACGCCAAGACCCGGATCGCCACCTTCTTCCCCGACGACCCGACGACCTTCGAGGCGATGGCCTGGCAGGCCGGCGCCCAGTGGTTCAAGGCCGAGAACGACACCTGGAAGATCGACACCACGGACCCGGCCACCACCAAGGTCGCCGCCTACTGGCAGGGCCTGATCGACTCCGACCTCGTCCACAAGAACGCCTCATTCAGCCCCGAGTGGACCGGCTCGCTCAAGAACGGCACCACCATCGGCTACCTCGGTGCCTCCTGGGGCGCGGGCGTCCTCAAGGGCACCCTTCCCGAGCAGAGCGGGAAGTGGGCCGTGGCGCCCATGCCGAGCTGGGACGGCAAGCCCGCCAGCGGCATGCTCGGCGGCACCTCCTTCGCCGTGACGAAGGACAGCGGGAAGAAGGCGGCGGCCGTCGAGTTCGCCGAGTGGATGTCCACCACCGAGGCAGGCGTCAAGGCGCGTATCGCCTCCGGCACGTCCAGCGCCTTCCCCGCCGCGACCGCGCTGCGCCCGGTCGCCAAGCAGGTCTTCGACGCCGGCTACTACGGCGGCCAGGACATCTACGCCCTCTTCGAGGAGTCCGGCGCCGCCATCGGCCGGAACTGGGCCTGGGGCCCGACCACCGGCACCACCAACACCGCCATCAAGGACCAGTTCGGCAAGATCACCAAGGGTGGTCCCACCATCGCCGACGCGATCAGGACCGGCCACCAGGCGACCGTCACCGAGCTGAAGAAGCGCGGGCTGAAGGTCGAGGGCTGACCGATGAAGGCCCGCACCCGTGCCGCAGCTTGCCTGCTGACCCCCTTCTTCCTCCTGTTCACCGCGGTGATGGTGGTGCCGATCGGATACGCGGTCTGGCTCAGCCTGTTCACCGAGAAGCAGTCGGGGCTGGGCTTCGGCGGCACCGAGACCGTCTTCACCGGCCTCGACAACTACACCGCGGCGCTGGGTGACCGGGCCTTCCGCGAGGGCTTCGGCGTCCTGCTCGGATACTGCCTCTTCTACATTCCGCTGCTGCTCTCCGGGGCCCTCGCCCTCGCCCTGCTGCTCGACTCGGCGCTCGCCCGCGCCCGCCGCTTCTTCCAGCTCGCGCTCTTCCTGCCGCACGCCGTCCCCGGCATCATCGCGGCGCTGATCTGGGTCTATCTCTACACGCCCCAACTCAGCCCGGTGGTCAAGGCGATGGAGGCCGGCGGCATCGGCTTCGACTTCTTCTCCCCCGAGGGCGCGCTCCCCTCCGTGGTCAACATCGCCCTCTGGGAGTGGCTCGGCTACAACATGGTGATCTTCTACGCGGCGCTGCAGGCCATCGACCGCTCCGTCCTGGAGGCGGCCACCGTCGACGGGGCGGGCGCCTGGCGCATCGCGTTCAGCATCAAGGTGCCGCTGATCCGCGCCTCGCTCGTGATGGTCGGCCTCTTCACCGTCATCGGCTCGCTGCAGCTCTTCACCGAACCGCTGATCCTCAACAAGGGCACGGGCTCCGCCGTCACCTCGACCTGGACGCCGAACATGTACGCCTACACCGCGGCCTTCGACCGCAACGACTACGGACTCGCCGCGGCCGCGTCCGTCCTGCTGGCCCTGACGGCCGCACTGCTGTCCTTCGGCGTCACACGCCTCACCGGACGCCGGAAGGAGAAGGCGGCATGAGCAAGCCCCGTCCCCAGAACGCCTGGCTGTCCAGGACCGCCGTCAACGGCGCGCTCGTCCTCGCCGTCGTCTACATGCTCTTCCCCCTCGTCTGGCTTCTGACCGCCGCCACCAAGGACGCGGGCGGTCTCCTCGCCGGAAACGCCTTCTCCTTCGAGGGCTTCGACCTGGGCGGCAACCTCACCCGGCTCGCCGAGTACAACGACGGCATCTACTTCCACTGGTACGTCAACAGCCTCCTCTACGCGGGCGTGGGCGCCCTCGCCTGCTCCCTGATCAGCGTCGCCGCCGGGTACGCCTTCGACAAGTACGACTTCCCGGGCAAGGAGAAGCTCTTCGGCGTCGTCCTCCTGGGCGTGCTGGTGCCCACCACCGCGCTCGCGCTGCCGATGTACCTCCTCGCCAGCGAGGTGGGCGTCGTCAACACCTACTGGGCCGTGCTGATCCCGGTCCTGGTCAACCCCTTCGGGGTGTACCTCTCCCGGGTCTTCAGCGCCGGCTACATCCCCGACGAGGCGCTCGAAGCGGCCCGTATCGACGGAGCCGGCGAACTGCGCGCCTTCTGGTCGATCGGTCTGCGCATGATCATGCCCGGCTTCGTGACCGTCTTCCTCTTCCAGTTCACCGCGATCTGGAACAACTTCTTCCTCCCCCTGGTGATGCTCTCGGACCAGAAGCTCTACCCCCTGAGCCTCGGCCTGTACGCGTGGAACAGCAACGCCCACGCGGAACCCGACTTCTACCCCCTCGTCGTCACCGGATCCCTGCTGGCCGTCGTCCCCCTCGTCGTCGCCTTCGTCTCCCTCCAGCGCCACTGGAAGGCCGGCCTGACCGCCGGCAGCGTCAAGTGAGGAGCACGACTTCCACCATGCACCACGCCACTGACAACCGGCCGGCGCTCCTGCTCTCCATGGGCCCGGGCATCGCCGAGCGGCTGCTGACCGACGCCCACCGCGAGCGTCTCGCCGCCCTGACCCGCACCGACCCGCACCTGGTCGCCCACGACCTGACCGCGCCCGGCCCCCGCGTCGCCGAAGCCCTCGCGGAGGCCGAACTCCTCCTCACCTGCTGGGGCGCCCCGCCCCTGACCGCCGCCGTCCTGGACCGGGCCCCGCGCCTGAAGGCCGTCGTCCACGCGGCCGGCTCGGTCAAACACCATGTCACCGAGGCCTGCTGGGACCGGGGCCTCACCGTCACCTCGGCCGCGGCGGTCAACGCGCTGCCCGTCGCCGAGTACACGCTCGCCGCGATCCTCTTCGCGGGAAAGCGGATCCTGCACTCGGCGCGGCGGTACGAGGAGGTCCGCGCCGACCACGCCTGGCTCGCCGAGTCGGCGGCCTGGGGCAACTACCGCCGGACGGTGGGGCTGGTCGGCGCCTCCCGGATCGGCCGCCGGGTGATCGAGCTGCTGCGCCCCTTCGACTTCGAGGTGCTGCTCCACGACCCGTACGTGGAGCCCGCCGAGGCCCGCGCTCTGGGCGTGGAGCTCGTCGGCCTCGACACCCTGTGCGCCCGCGGCTCGATCGTCTCGGTCCACGCGCCTCAACTGCCGTCCACGCACCGGATGATCGGGGCGCCCCAGCTGGCCCTGATGCCCGACGGCGCCACCCTGGTCAACACCTCGCGCGGCTCCCTGATCGACGAGAGGGCGCTCCTGCCCCATCTGACGTCGGGCCGCCTCCACGCGGTCCTCGACGTCACGGACCCGGAGGTCCCGGCGCCGGACTCCCCGCTCTGGACGCTCCCGAACGTGCTGCTCACTCCGCACGTGGCCGGCTCTCTGGGCAACGAACTGCACCGGATGGCGGACCGGGCGCTGGAGGAGGTGGCGCGGTACGGGCGGGGGGAGCCGTTCGCGGAGGAGGTGCGGGCGTCGGATCTGACGCGGTCGGCGTAGGGCGACGACGGGGACGGTGCCCGGTTCGAGGCGTGGCCATGCTGCCAGACGGGTCCGACGGCCCTCCGCGCCTAAAATGGAGGTGTCCCACCCGGTCCGGGAGGCGTCATGACATTCGTACAGATCATCGATTGCAAGACCAGCCGGCTCGACGACATGAACCGGCTCATGGACAAGTGGGTCGAACAGACCAAGGGCAAGCGCACCGCCACCCACAGCATCATCGGCAAGGACCGCTCCGACGCCTCCCACCTGGTGGAGATCGTCGAGTTCCCCTCGTACGACGTGGCGATGACCAACTCGCAGCTTCCCGAGACCGACCGGATCTTCCGGGAGATGGTCGCGCTCTGCGACGAGATGCCGAGGTTCACGGATCTGGACGTCGTCCGGGACGAGCAGCTGTACAAGACGACGGCCAGGCGGTTCTTCGAGCTGGCCGCGGCCGAGGGCGGGCTGCCACCGCTCGACGAGGTCTTCGACGAGGACTACCACGACCACGATCCCGCCAATCCGCAGGACGTCATCGGCATGGACGCGGTCCGGCGGGAGCTTGACGAGTGGCGGGGCGGCTTCCGGTTCCGGTTCACCGTCGAGGACCAGATCGCGGAGGGTGACCGGGTCTGCACCCGCTGGACCTGGAACGCCACGCACACCGGCGAGTTCATGGGGATCGAGGCGACCGGCAAGGAGGTCTCGATGTCCGGGACGGTGGTCCACCGGTTCCGTGAGGACGGCAAGATCGTCGAGGGATGGTGGCAGTACGACCTGCTCGGGCTGATGGGTCAGCTCGGCGCCGTGGAGGTCTGAGCGACGGCGCCGTGGAGGTCTGAGCCGCGGGAAAGGCCGAGGCCCGGCGCCCCCCGTCGGGGGCGCCGGGCCTCGGTGATCAGCCGGATGTGCCTCAGTGCGAGTGGCCGTGACCGTGGCCGTGGCCCGCGTCGGCGGACTCCTCTTCCTTCTTCTCCACCACGAGGGTCTCGGTGGTGAGGAGGAGGGAGGCGATCGAGGCGGCGTTCTCCAGCGCGGAGCGCGTCACCTTCACCGGGTCGATGACGCCGGCCTTGATCAGGTCGCCGTACTCGCCGGTCGCGGCGTTGAAGCCCTGGCCCTTGTCGAGCTCCGCCACCTTGGAGGTGATGACGTAGCCCTCCAGGCCGGCGTTCTCGGCGATCCAGCGCAGCGGCTCGACGGCGGCGCGACGGACGACGGCGACACCGGTGGCCTCGTCGCCCTCCTTGCCGAGGTTGCCCTCAAGGACCTTGACGGCGTGGACCAGAGCGGAGCCACCACCGGAGATGATGCCCTCCTCGACCGCGGCGCGGGTCGCGGAGATGGCGTCCTCCAGACGGTGCTTGCGCTCCTTGAGCTCCACCTCGGTGGCGGCGCCGACCTTGATCACGCACACGCCGCCGGCCAGCTTCGCGAGGCGCTCCTGGAGCTTCTCGCGGTCCCAGTCGGAGTCCGTGGACTCGATCTCGGCCTTGATCTGGCTGACGCGGCCCGCGATGTCCTCGGAGTTGCCGGCACCGTCGACGATGGTGGTGGCGTCCTTGGTGACGGTCACGCGGCGGGCGGTGCCCAGCACGTCCAGGCCGGCCTGGTCGAGCTTGAGGCCGACCTCCTCGGCGATGACGGTGGCACCGGTGAGGGTGGCCATGTCGCCGAGCATCGCCTTGCGGCGGTCACCGAAGCCGGGCGCCTTGACGGCGACGGCGTTGAAGGTGCCACGGATCTTGTTCACGACCAGGGTCGACAGGGCCTCGCCCTCGACGTCCTCGGCGATGATCAGCAGCGGCTTGCTGGAGCCGGCCTGGATGACCTTCTCCAGGAGCGGCAGCAGGTCCTGGATCGAGGAGATCTTGCCCTGGTGGATCAGGATGTACGGGTCGTCGAGGACGGCCTCCATACGCTCCTGGTCGGTGACCATGTACGGGGACAGGTAGCCCTTGTCGAAGGCCATGCCCTCGGTGAAGTCGAGCTCCAGGCCGAAGGTGTTGGACTCCTCGACCGTGATGACACCGTCCTTGCCGACCTTGTCCATCGCCTCGGCGATGAGCTCGCCGACCTGCTGGTCCTGCGCGGAGAGGGCGGCCACGGCGGCGATGTCCGACTTGTCGTCGATCGGGCGCGCGGTGGCGAGCAGCTCATCGCAGACGGCCTTGACGGCGGCGTCGATGCCCTTCTTCAGGGCGGCCGGGGAGGCGCCGGCGGCGACGTTGCGCAGACCCTCGCGGACCAGGGCCTGGGCGAGCACGGTGGCGGTGGTGGTGCCGTCACCCGCGATGTCGTTGGTCTTGGTCGCCACCTCCTTCACCAGCTGGGCGCCGAGGTTCTCGTACGGGTCGTCGAGCTCGACCTCGCGGGCGATCGTGACACCGTCGTTGGTGATGGTGGGGGCGCCGAACTTCTTGTCGATGACGACGTTGCGGCCCTTGGGGCCGATCGTCACCTTCACCGTGTCGGCGAGCTTGTTGACGCCGCGCTCAAGGGCGCGACGGGCGTCCTCGTCGAACTTCAGGATCTTCGCCATGGAGCGATTCAGCCCTCTCGGATTTCGTGGTGAAACTGGTGAAACGAACCGCGCCCCCGGACGCCCAGTGCGGGGTCTAGGGGCGCAGCTCAATGCATCTGACTTCGGTGAAGCGGTGTCCGGGAGCGACCCCGGATCCCGGACTACTTCTCGACGATCGCGAGAACGTCGCGAGCCGAGAGGACGAGGTACTCCTCGCCGCTGTACTTCACCTCGGTGCCGCCGTACTTGCTGTACAGCACGATGTCGCCGGTCTTCACGTCGAGCGGCAGGCGCTCGCCGTTCTCGAAGCGGCCCGGGCCCACGGCCAGGACGACGCCCTCCTGGGGCTTCTCCTTGGCGGTGTCCGGGATGACCAGGCCAGAGGCGGTGGTCTGCTCGGCGTCGAGCGGCTGGACCACAATGCGGTCCTCGAGCGGCTTGATGGCAACCTTGGAGCTGGTGGTCGTCACGATCCGACCTCCCCCTTCGGAGATCACGGGGTTGACTGTCTGAGGTGGCGACCAGGTGGATCCGTCGTCGCGGGTGCCGGACCTGCCCGTCGCTGTGTTGGCACTCTCCGGTGGGGAGTGCCAGAGCCGAGACTATGACCGCGGTTAGCACTCGGTCAAGCGGAGTGCCAATTCAGTGCCGCGTGGCGGTTCCCGGAAGGCGGGTCACACGTAGTCCTCCAGCCTGGCGACGGCGTAGCCCTTGGCCGTGATCGTGCTCATCACCCGACGGATCATGTCCGGCATCGAGCCCTTCCAGTCCTCCTTGCCGCGGAAGTGGGTGAGCACGATGTCGCCGGGGTGCAGGTCCCGGTCCCACTCGCGCCACTCCATCCGGTCCGGGAAGGCCTCCGAGGCCCACAGCGGAACCGCCTTCACCCCGCACTCCTTGGCCGCGCGCAGCGTGTTCTCGTTGTAGTTCCCGTACGGCGGCCGGAAGAGCGTCGGCCGCTTCCCGTACCGCTTCTGGATCGTGTCCTGCATCCCGCAGATCTCCCGCTTCTGCGCCGTGTACGAAAGCCCCGGCATGTAGCGGTGGTTGAGGGTGTGGTTGTGCAGGGAGACGCCGGCGTCCTGCATCTTCTTGAAGTAGCCGTAGTCCTCCTTGACCAGGTAGTCGCTGAGGAAGGCGCTGTACGGGATCCGCAGCTCGCTCATCATGCGCAGCAGCTCGGGGTCCTTCTCGGCGCCGTCGTCGATCGTCAGGAAGACGACCTTCTCCTTGGTCGGCACGGTGGTGAAGACGGGCGGCAGACCCTCGCCGCCCGTCTCGAACCCCTTGCGGGTGGTGATCACCGGCTTGACGGCGGGCGGGGCGGGAGCCTCCAGCGGCGGCCGGTCGAGCCCCCACTTCCTGGCGGCGAGCACCCGGGCGGCCCGCTGCTCCCGGACCTTCTCGACGTACGCGTTGAGGGCGGCGGACGCGCCCTGCGGCTGCCCCTGGGGCCCGCCGGGCGCGGGCCCGCCCGGTGCGCCGGGACCGCCACCGGAGCCGTCGGAGGGCGACCCGCAGGCCGAGGCGAGGGCGGCGACGAGCAGCGCCGCGGCCACCGCCCTCCGCGACTGACGCACGCCCCGGGATGCTTGACACCGGAGACCCATTTGCTCTTTTTGTCGTACTAGCTGCATGGCGCCGCATCCTGTCAGCGCCGAGCCCCTCCACCCCCGCGACACCGCCGCGCCACGCGCACCATCCCCCGGCCGGCCCACCGGCGGCCAGGCACCACAATGGGGCGGGTGACCGACCTCGCCGCCTTCACCGCCCTGCTCACCCCGGAGGGCCAGACCCTGCTCGCCGCCCTGCGCGACCACGACCCCGCCCAGGAGCTGGCCGCCGTCTCCCGGCTGCGCCGGGACCACCCGGCGGAGCTGGTCACGGCCGCCGTCGGGCAGGCCAGGCTCCGGCAGCGCGCGGTGGCGAAGTTCGGCGCGGACGACGCGTACCGGATGTACTTCACGCCCCACGGCGTGGAGCAGTCCACCCGGGCGTCGGTCGCGGCCTACCGGGCCCGCCGCTTCAAGGAGCTCGGCGTCCGCTCGGTCGCCGACCTGTGCTGCGGCATCGGCGGGGACGCCATCGCCCTGGCCCGTGCCGGGATCTCGGTCCTCGCCGTGGACCGCGACCCGCTGACGGTCGAGGCGGCCCGCGCGAACGCCGCCGCGCTGGGGCTCGACGAGCTGATCGAGGTCCGCCTCGCGGACGTCACGGAGATCGACACGGCCCCCTACGACGCGGTCTTCGTCGACCCGGCGCGGCGCGGCGGACGCGGCCGGATCTTCGACCCCGAGGCGTACTCCCCGCCACTCTCGTGGGCGATCGAGGCCGCGCGCCGGGTCCCGCACGCGGCGCTGAAGATCGCCCCCGGCGTGCCGCACGAGGCCGTCCCCGAGGACGCGGAGGCGGAGTGGATCTCCGACGGCGGCGACGTGAAGGAGGCGGTGCTGTGGTTCGGCACGTCCCCCGGCACCGTCCGCGCCACCCTCCTGCCCTCCGGCGCCGGCCTGACCGGCCGGGGCCTGCCCGACCCCGCCGTCCGCCCGGTCGGCCGCCACCTCTACGAGCCGGACGGCGCCGTCATCCGCGCCCACCTGGTCGCCGAGGTCGCCGAGACGCTGGACGGCGGCCTGATCGACGAGACGATCGCCTACATCACGGCGGACACGCTCACCCCCACCCCGTATGCCACCGCGTACGAGATCACCGATCTGCTGCCCTTCAACCTCAAGAAGCTGAAGGCGCTGCTGCGCGAGCGCGAGGTGGGCACGCTGACGGTGAAGAAGCGCGGCTCGGCCGTCGAGCCGGAGGAGCTGCGCCGCAGGATCAAGCCGAAGGGCCCGCACTCCGCCACGGTCTTCCTCACCCGTGTCGCGGGCGCTCCGACGATGCTGATCGGTCACCCGGCACGTCATCAGAATCCGGCGAGTGCCCCCGCGAGCCCTCAGGCGCGATGAGCCGGACCGCGAAGCGGTAGTGGCGGATCGCCTTCACGAGCCCGGCCAGACCGGGGATCCACAGCCCCAGGGCGGCGCCCATGAGGTAGGCGACCGTGCCGTACCCGCCGAGGCCCGGCCCGACGAGCTCGGCGGGCGCCGCCAGGGACACCCACAGACCCACCGCGCAGAGCGCGAAGGAGAGCACCAGCCAGGCGGCGCTGAGGACGGGCTCCCGCAGGCGGGCGTCGCCGACGGGGTCGCTGTCCAGGGCGGCCCACCGCAGCAGGCGGTTGTACGCCTCGCGGTCGCGCCACACCCCGCGGGCCAGGAAGGAGACGGCGGGAACGAGGACGCCCAGGCCGATCGCCATGGGGACGAGCACCAGCATGGCCGAGATCAGGTCGATGCTGTCCTCCAGCACGACGAGCCCGCCCCCGGCGAGCCCCCAGCCCAGCTGCAGGGTCGCGACCCACACCAGGAACACCGCCAGCCGTCCGCCGCCCAGCAGACGGCGGTTGAGCTCGCCCATCGCCCGCGCGCGGTCCGCGAGCCGGGCCTCCCGGCCGGGCCAGCTCTGTATCTCTACGGGCGGAGGGGGAGGGGGAAGCGGGGTACGGCGTGACATGTCCAGGAGACTACCGAGCGATCACTCCCCCACCTCGCCCGCCTCATCCGCGGACGAGTCCCCCTCGGACCCGGGCCGCACCCCACCCGCCCGCCGGGCCCGTCCGCGCAGCAGCTCCCGCTCGCGTGCGTTGCGGGTGAGCGAGGCCGCCCGCTCGAACTCCGCCCGGGCCTCCTCCGTGCGCCCCAGCCGCTCCAGCAGGTCTCCCCGTACGCTCGGCAGCAAGTGGTAGTCCGCCAGGGCGGGTTCACCGGCCAAGGCGTCCACGAGCGCGAGCCCCGCCGCCGGGCCCCGCGCCCTCGACACGGCGACCGCGCGGTTCAACTCGACCACCGGCGACGGCGCGACGGCCGCCAGCCGGTCGTACAGCGCGGCGATGGTCCGCCAGTCCGTCTCCTCGTATGTCAGCGCCTTCGCGTGGCAGGCGGCGATGGCGGCCTGGAGCGCGTACGGCCCGTGGACACCGTTCTCGGCCGCCCGTTCCAGGGCCGCGAAGCCGCGCCGGATCAGGGACCGGTTCCAGCGGCTCCGGTTCTGGTCGGCGAGCAGCACCGGCTGCCCGTCCGGGCCGGTCCTGGCCGCCGTCCGCGAGGCCTGGATCTCCAACAGGGCGGCCAGGCCGTGGACTTCGCTCTCCTTGGGCATGAGCCCGGCGAGGACTCTGGCCAGCCGCAGCGCGTCCTCGCACAGCGCCGGCCGCAGCAGGTCGTCGCCCGCCGTGGCCGCGTACCCCTCGTTGAAGATGAGGTAGATGACCTCCAGGACCGACCCCAGCCGGGCCTCCCTCTGCTCTCCGTACGGCACTTCGAACTCGACCCCGGCCTTCGCCAGGCTCCGCTTGGCCCGCACGATCCTCTGCGCGACCGTCGCCTCCGGTACGAGGAAGGCGCGGGCGATCTCGTCCGTCCGCAGCCCGCCGACCAGCCGCAGGGTCAGCGCGGTCCGCGCCTGCGCGGAGAGCACGGGGTGGCAGGCGGTGAAGATCAGGCGCAGCAGGTCGTCGTCGATGTCGCCGGGCCCGGCCGGCTCCGGGTCGTACGCCTCCTCGGTCAGCTCACGCCCCACCTCGGCGAGCTTGCGCGCGTACGTCTCGCGGCGCCGTACGAGGTCGACGGCGCGGTTCTTGGCGGCGGCCGTCAGCCAGGCGCCCGGCCGGTCCGGCACCCCCGTCCGCGGCCACTGTTCGAGGGCGGCGACGAGCGCGTCCTGGGCGATCTCCTCGGCGATGCCGACATCGCGCACGATCCTCGCCACGGCGGCGATGATCCGCGCCGACTCCATCCGGAAGACCGTCTCGACGGCGGCGGGGGCGGGGGCGGGGGCGGTCATGGATCCACCATGACAGCACCCGCCCCGGCGGTGCCTACATCTCTTCGATCTCGCGGACCTCGCAGGTCACCTTCCACTGCGGCGGGTGGATCTCCAGGAAGCGCTTCGCCCACTCGACGGCCTCGGCCATGTCGCGGCACTGGGAGATGGAGTAGCCGCCGACGACCTCCTTCGTCTCGGTGAACGGGCCGTCGGTGTAGCCGATCTTCCCGCCCTCCCAGACGACCCGGGTGGACTCGGCGGTGGGCTTGAGGCCGGCCGTCTCCAGCATCACGCCGGCCTTGGTGATCTCCTCGAAGAGCGCGCCCATGCGCTCGTCGAAGCCGGGGTCGGCCTCCTCCATCTGGAAGGCGCCCTCTTCGATGCGGACCAGCGTCAGGTAGCGGGGCATCGTGTTCTCCTCGGCGGTGCGGTGGGCGGGGCCGTTCCCCGCCTCTCACTCCTGCGTCGATCGGACTCCGCCCGTATCGACACCACCCGGAGATTCTTTTCAAGATTTTTTACGGGTGGGTCCCCGTCACACGTAGTCCTCCAGGCGGGCCACCGTGAAGCCCTGGTCCTGTATGCGGCGGAGCATGTTGGCCGTCATCTCGGTCATGGTCGTGCCCTTGAGCTCGGCCGGGCCGCGGAAGTGGGCCAGGATGATGTCGCCGGGGTGCAGCTTCCCGTCCCCGCGCTGGTACTGCATGTTCGTGATCTGCATCGACTCGCGCCACAGCACGATCGCGTCCACCCCGCAGCTGCCGGCGGCGGCGCGGGTGTCCTCGTTCCAGTTGCCGTAGGGCGGGCGGAAGAGCCGCGGAGCCGTCCCGTACTGCTTCGTCAGCCTGGTCTGCTGGCCGCATATCTCCCGCTCCTGTGCGGCCCGGCCGAGCGTGCGCAGGTTGGGGTGGGTGAGGGTGTGGTTGGCGACGCCGTTGCCGAGGGCGGCGAGCGGCTCGAAGTAGGCGTAGTCGGTGCGGATCGCCGCGTCGGTGAGGAACATCGTCACCGGGACCTTGAGGTCCTTCATCATCTCGACGAACCGGGGGTCCTTCTCGGCACCGTCGTCGACGGTGATGAAGACGATCTTGTCGGTCGTCGGGACGGAGCTGATGACCGGCACGGGCCCGCCCGGCGGCCGTTTCACCGGCTTGGCGGCGGGCGGCGCCGGCGGGGCGGCGAAGGGCTTGAGCCCCCACTTCCGGTACGCGGCGGCCGCCTCGGCCGCCTTGTCGGGGGCCGCGGGTGCCTTGTTCCCGGCCGAGGGCGTCACCGAGGGGGCCGTACGCGGGGCGGCGTCGGCGCCCGACGTGCACCCCGTCACGAGCAGAGCGGCGACGGTCAGCACCGCCCACGCCACGATCTTCTTGTCCACGCCGTGTCTGATGCGGTTTACGGCGAGGAGGTTGCTCCCGTCTCCACGGAGACCGACGTGAAGCGCCACCGGTGCACCGGGCGGGTGACCAGGTCCGCGGCCGGCTCCGGCAGCTCGGGCGGGTCCGCGCCGACGGCGGCGTCCCACCAGGTCAGCACGAGGACCCGGTCCTGCTCGGCGCGGAAGGTCTCACGGCGCAGCGGCGCGTGCGGCAGGGTCTGCGCCCGTGCCCACTCCAGGAGTTCGGCGCCACGGCCCGGAACCGCCCGTGCTTCCCACATCAGGGTCACGGTGGTCACGGATACAGGTTCTCCTTGCTGATCTCGTGCACATGGTCGTGGTCGTGGCTGTGCCCGTGGCCGTGTTCGCCGGGCACGTGCGGGTCCGTCACCGGCAGGGAGGAGTCCGCCGACAGCTCCAGGTCGGAGGCCGGCCGGTTGCGGGCCACCATCTCCGCGCCGAGCGCCGCCACCATCGCGCCGTTGTCCGTGCACAGCCCCGGCCTCGGCACCCGCAGCCGGATGCCCGCCCGCTCGCACCGCTCCTCGGCGAGCGCCCGCAGCCGCGAGTTGGCCGCCACGCCGCCACCGATCATCAGGTGGTCGACGCCCTGGTCCTTGCAGGCCCGGACGGCCTTGCGGGTGAGCACGTCGACGACCGCCTCCTGGAAGGACGCCGCCACGTCCCGTACCGGCACCTCCTCGCCCGCCGCCCGCTTCGCCTCGATCCAGCGGGCCACGGCCGTCTTGAGCCCCGAGAAGGAGAAGTCGTACGCGGGGTCCTTGGCGCCGCTCAGGCCGCGCGGGAAGGCGATCGCGTTCGGGTCGCCCTCCCGGGCGAGCCGGTCGATGACCGGGCCGCCGGGGAAGCCGAGGTCGAGCACGCGCGCGATCTTGTCGAAGGCCTCGCCGGCGGCGTCGTCGATCGTGGCGCCCATCGGCCGCACGTCGGCGGTGATGTCGGGCGCGAGGAGCAGCGAGGAGTGGCCGCCGGAGACAAGGAGCGCCATCGTCGGCTCGGGCAGCGGGCCGTGCTCCAGCTGGTCGACGCAGATGTGCGAGGCGAGGTGGTTCACGCCGTACAGCGGCTTGTTCAGCGCGTACGCGTACGCCTTGGCGGCGGACACGCCGACGAGCAGGGCGCCGGCCAGGCCGGGGCCGGCGGTGACCGCGATGCCGTCGAGGTCCTTCGCGGAGACCCCGGCCTCCTTCAGGGCGCGCTCGATGGTCGGGACCATCGCCTCCAGGTGGGCGCGGGAGGCGATCTCCGGCACCACTCCGCCGTAGCGCGCGTGGGTGTCGACGCTGGACGCGACGGCGTCGGCGAGCAGGGTCGTGCCCCGCACGATGCCGACGCCGGTCTCGTCGCAGGAGGTCTCGATGCCGAGTACGAGCGGTTCGTCAGCAGCCATCAGTCAGTCGTCTCTGTTCCTTGAACGGTCAATCGCATGACAAGCGCGTCCACGTTGCCGGGCTGGTAGTAGCCGCGCCGGAAGCCGATGGGCTCGAAGCCGAAGCGCTCGTACAGCTTCTGGGCCCGGGTGTTGTCCACCCGTACCTCCAGCAGCACCTCGTCGCACTCGAAGGCGGTGGCGTACTGGAGCAGTTCGGTGAGCAGCCGGGCGCCGAGCCCGGTCCCCCACTGGTCGCGGGCGACGGCGATCGTCTGGACGTCGCCGAGGCCGCCGGCGGCGGCGAGCCCGGCGTAGCCGACGAGCCGGCCGCCGGACTCCGCGACGACGTAGCGGCGGGTGGCGCGCGGGCCGCGCGCGTGCGCGAACTCCGACCAGAACATCCCCTCGGACCAGGCGTCCTCGGGGAAGAGCTCGTGTTCGAGTGCGAGCACGGGCTCGATGTCCCACCAGCGCATCTCCCGCAGCACGGCGGCGGTCACGGCGGTCACTTGGGGGTGACCACCTTGTAGTTCTTGGGCACCTGGGCGTCGGGGCGGCGCAGGTACAGGGGCAGCGGGTCGAGGAAGTCCGTCCCGCCGGCCGCCAGCTTCTCGGCCGCGAGGGCGGCGAGCGCACCGGCGGACTGGTGCTCGGGGTCGCGCGGGTCGGCGAAGACCTCGGGGTAGAGGAGCGCTCCGGCGCCGACCGCCGGCAGCCCGGCGACGTCCTCGGCGATGTCGGCGGGGCGGTCGACGGCCGCGTCGCTCACCCGCGTACGGCGGTCGTCGTACCGGGCCCAGTAGACCTCCTTGCGGCGGGCGTCCGTCGCGACGACGAACGGCTCGTCGATCCCGGAGGCGTACGCGAGGCCGTCCAGCGTGCACAGGCCGTGCACCGGGACGCCGAGCGCGGAGGAGAAGGTGGCCGCGGTGACCAGGCCGACCCGCAGCCCGGTGTACGGCCCCGGGCCGACTCCGACGACGACACCGGTGACGGCGTCGAGCTTCAGCCCGGCTTCCTTCATGACCCGGTCGACGGCGGGGAGCAGCAGTTCCCCGTGGCGACGGGCGTCGACCTGGCGCGACTCGGCGACGACGGAGTCGCCGTCGTGGAGAGCGACGGTGACGGCGGGCGTGGCGGTATCCATGGCGAGCAAGAGCACGCGAACAGCCTACGGCTCCCGGCCACCGGGCACGGCGCCCCGTACCGCCGGTCCGCTGCTGCTACCGTCGCCTCGAACAGGACGTGGAGGTACCACCCGGGCCGAAGGCTCCGGGAGAGAAAGGTGGCACGGGTGGGTAGGAGCAGCTCGGGATTCGTGGCCGGGCTCACCGCGGCGGCCGTCGCCGCGGTCGCCTTCCTCGCCTACCAGGCGTCGGCGAACGCCCCGGCCGATGTGTCGGCGAAGCCGCGGACGCCGAGCGCGGCACCGTCGGCGACGGCGACCGGCCCCGCGAAGCCGGTCAGGGACCCGCTGGCCGTCCCGGGGAACTCGGGCACGGGCGCGCGGGTCGTGTACGCGCTGTCCGAGCGGCGGGTCTGGCTGGTGGACGAGAAGAACCAGGCCACGCACACCTTCTCGGTGATGCCGAGCACGGTCCATCCGGCGCCGGGCGCCTACCGCGTGACCTCGCGCTCGGGCGTGGTGAAGGGCTCGGACGGGGTGCGGATCGAACACGTGGTGCGGTTCACGACCGTCGAGGACGTCACGATCGGTTTCAGTGCGGCGGTCGACGGCTCGCTGCCGACACCGGATCCGGCGCGGAAGACGGGCGGCATCCGGATGAAGCGGGCGGACGGCGACGCGCTGTGGACGTTCGCCACCATCGGGGCGAAGGTCATCGTCGTCGGCTAGGGTCTTTCGTTTGGATCAGGCCGGATCAGGGAGCGGGGTCTGGTGCCGGGCTCGCAAGGCGGAGGAGGGAGTCAACGCGGTGGGGGCCCCTCCCGTGCCCGAAGGGCTACGGGGGAGCGGTGCCAGGGCACGCGAGCCCGGCATGATCCCAACGAGAGGCCCTAGGCGCTCACGTCCGCCGTCGCGTGCCCGCGCCGGGGCTCACCGGTCTCGTGCCGGCCGTGCGCGCTCCGGTCGCCCGCCCTCGTACTCCCGCGCGAGCGGTCGGCGCCCGGCCGTCAGGTCGCGGGGCTCGCGGCGGAATCGCTCGTACGGATTACGCCGCCTCGCGCCGGACCGCGCGCCCCTGATCCATCTCGTCGGTCTCCGGCTCGGCCGGTGGCTCCGCCTGCCGCTCGCGCGGCGGAGTCGACACCGCGTCGGCGGCGGCGCAGGACGCCAGCAGATCGCTCATGGAGATCTGGTCCGCTGCGCGTGCCCGCTCTGGCATCGCCATGGTTGCCTCCCGTAGGTTAGGTACACCTAACCAGCTCGTGCCTCCATGTCACCACGGGTCGTACGACCGATGCAACATCTTCCCGACACCTTGTCGGAACCTACGGACGTTCCCCGCCTTTCGGCCGCTCCGAACCGAGCCGCCGTCAGCCGAGTTCCAGGTCCTCGCCGGCCCAGCGGTCGCCGATCCCGCGCAGGACGACCGTGCGCCGGTCGTCGTCCGTGTCCCCGACGACGCGGTGGATCAGCACATGCAGCCGGTCGTCCGTCAGGTCCTCGACCTTGCCGTCGCCCCACTCCACGACGACCACCGACTCGGGCAGCGAGACGTCGAGGTCGAGGTCCTCCATCTCGTCCAGGCCGCCGCCGAGCCGGTACGCGTCGACGTGGACCAGGGCCGGGCCGCCGACCAGGGACGGGTGGACGCGGGCGATGACGAAGGTCGGCGAGGTGACGGCGCCGCGCACCCCGAGGCCCTCGCCCAGGCCGCGGGTGAGCGTCGTCTTCCCGGCACCCAGCTCGCCGGTGAGCATCACGAGGTCACCGGGGCGGAGGAGTTTGGCGAGGCGGCGGCCGATCTCCTGCATGCGCTCCGGGGAGTCGACGTCGAGCGTGGCCGCGGTGTGCCCGGCCGCGTTGTCCGTGGCTGCGTTGTGCGTGGCTGCGTTGTGCGGTGCTTCCATACGGGCCAACTTAGCCGTTGCCCGACCCCGTCTTCGCGCCCGTCGCCGCCGGGACCGCGCCGACCCGGACGAGGAGGTCCGCCAGCCGGTCGGTGACCGCCTCGGGGTGCTCCAGCATGACCAGATGGCCGCCGTCGGGGACGATGACCAGCTCGCTGTCCGGCAGCAGATCGGCGATGGCCTCGGTGTGCGAGCTGGGGGTGACGAGGTCGCGGTCGCCGGCCAGCGCCAGCACGGGGATCTCGCGGAAGACCGGCAGCACATGTGCCCTGTCGTGCTCGGCGAAGGCCGGATAGAACTCGGCGACCACGTCGATCGGCGTCGCCTCGATCATCCGCTCCGCGAACCGGGCGACCGCCGGGTCCACGTCCTTCGACGAGAACGAGTACTTCTTGATGAGCCCGGCGAACAGGTCGGCGGTGGCCCTGCGGCCCCGCTCCACCAGCTCCGCCTGCGAGCCGAGCGCCTTCAGCACGCCGGGCAGCACCCGCCGCACGGCGTTGACCCCCGCCATCGGCAGGCCGTAGTTCACCTCCCCGAGCTTGCCGCAGGAGGTCCCGACGAAGGCGACGCCGACGACCCGTTCCCGGATCAGCTCCGGATACCGCTCGGCGAGCGCCATGATCGTCATGCCGCCCATCGAGTGCCCGACCAGGACCAGCGGCCCCTCGGGCGCGGCCGCGTCGATGACGGCCTTCAGATCGCGGCCCAGCTGGTCGATGGAGACGGGCACTCCGTCGGGCCCGGACTGGGCGGCTCCGCGGGCCGAGCGCCCGTGGCTGCGCTGGTCCCAGTGGACGGTACGGACAAGGCCGCGCAGGGCCGCCCGCTGGAAGTGCCAGGAGTCCTGGCCGAGGCAGTAGCCGTGGCTGAACACGACCGTGACCGGGGCGGGCGACTTGCGGCCGAAGAGGCGCCGCCTGCGCGGAGCGCCGGCCTCCGGGTCCACCTCGTCGACCTCGTAGTACAGCTCGGTGGTGTCGTCGGCGATCGCCTTGCCCGGGGTGCCGCGCAGGGAGCCGTAGGGGCCGGAGGCGTCGAGCGCGAGCCGCGCCTTCTGCCGCATGCCGCGCCCGACCGTGAGCCGCTCTATCGCGACTCCCGCGGCCGCGCCGGCCGCGAGGACGCCCAGCGCGGCGCCGGCGACCCCGGCACGGCGCCAGGTGTCGTTACTGGACTCGCCCACTCCCGCTCCCTGATGACTCGTACCGCTGGTTGCCGGTCGTCCTACCCGTTCAGCTCGTACCGATGGTCGCCGGTCGCGCTACCCGTTCAGATAGACGCGCGGGACGCGCGCGCCGATGCGGGTGACGATCTCGTACGCGATGGTGTCGGCGGCCGCGGCCCAGTCCTCGGCGGTCGGCTCGCCCCGGTCGCCGGGGCCGAAGAGCACGGCCTCCGCGCCGGGCTCGACGGTGTCCCGGCCGAGGTCGACGACGAACTGGTCCATGGCGACCCGGCCGGCCACCCGGCGGACCCGGTCGCCGACGAGCACGGGACCGCGTCCGGAGGCGTGGCGCGGGACCCCGTCGGCGTAGCCGAGGGGCACGAGGCCGAGCCGGGTCTCGTCCTCGGTGACGTAATGGTGTCCGTAGCTGACGCCGTGCCCGGCCGGGACCAGCTTCACCAGGGCGATGCTCGCCTTGAGCGACATCACGGGCCGCAGACCGAAGTCGGCGGGGGTGCCGAGCTCGGGGCTGGGCGAGACGCCGTACATGGCGATGCCGGGCCGGACGAGGTCGAAGTGCGTCTGGGGGAGGGTGAGGGTGGCCGGCGAGTTCGCGATGTGCCGGACCTCGGGCTCGACGCCGGCCTTCTCGGCGTACTCCAGCATCGTGTGGAAGACGTCGAGCTGGGAGGCGATGGAGGGGTGGCCGGGCTCGTCGGCGCAGGCGAAGTGCGACCAGAGGCCGGTGACCCGGACCAGGCCCTGGCTCTCGGCCTTCAGGGCCTCGCCGACGAGCTGGGGCCAGTCGGCGGGCTGGCAGCCGTTGCGGCCGAGCCCGGTGTCGGCCTTGAGCTGGATGCTCGCCCGCTTCCCGGTGGCGCACGCCGCGTCGACGACCTCCCGCAGGGCCCACAGGCCGCTGACGGACATGTCGAGACCGGCCTCGATGCCGTCGGCCCACGGGTCGCCGGGGGTCCACAGCCAGCACATGACCCGGGCGTCCGCCTCCGTGATCCCGGCCGCGCGCAGGGCGAGCGCCTCGTGCGGGGTGGCGGTGCCGAGCCAGGTGGCGCCGGCTTCGAGGGCGGCGCGGGCGCAGCGTACGGCGCCGTGTCCGTACGCGTCCGCCTTGACCACGGCCATGACCTGGGCGTGGGGCGCGACGCGGGCGCGCAGGGTGCGGACGTTCGCACGCAGCGCGCCGAGATCGATCTCGGCGCGGGCTCGGCGGGGCGGCGGTGTCTCAGTCATCGCGCCCAGTCTCTCAGGTGTCGGCCCCCGGACCGCTTTCCCCGGCTGTAGCCCCGGTCACCCCGGGGGCGGCGTCCCGGCGGGCGCGGTCGGCGGGCGCGGCCGGCGGGCGCGGTCGGCCGGGCAGGCGGGCGCGGTCGGGCAGGCGGCCGGGCAGGCGGTCGGTCGGCCGGGCAGGCGGGCGGGCAGGCGGGCGGTCGGGCGGCCGGACAGGCGGGTGGGCGCGGCCGGTCGTCCCAGCGGGCGCGCCCGTGGACGCGCCGGGGCGCCTCGGCGCCGCCCCGCCCGCACCACACCGCACGTGGGGCGGCCCATAGGCCTACCGGCGGCACGCCGACCGGGCCGGGACCGCAGCCGCGCGCCGCCCGTCACGACGTCACGTCGCGCCACGCGTCCGGCAGGGCCGTCGCCACCTGTGCCGCCGTGATCGGGGCGCCGCCGGACGCGCGGCGGGCCGCGAGGCCGTGGAGGTAGGCGGCGGCCGAGCCCGCGTCCAGGGCCGGCAGGCCCGCCGCGAGGAGCGAACCCGCGAGCCCCGACAGCACGTCGCCGCTGCCCGCCGTGGCCAGCCAGGAGGTGCCCGTGGGGTTGACCCGTACCGCCGTGTCCGGCCCCGTCACCAGCGTCGTCGAGCCCTTGAGCAGCACCGTCGCGTCGAAGCGCGCCGCCAGTTCCCGTACCGCGTCGAGCCGCCCCGCCTCCACCGCCTCCCGGGGGACGCCGAGCAGCGCCGCGGCCTCCCCCGCGTGCGGGGTGAGCAGCGTCGGGGCCGTACGGCCGCGCACCACGGAGACCGGCAGGTCGCGCAGACCGTCCGCGTCCACCAGGACCGGTACGTCCGAGGCGAGGACGTCCGCGACGCCGGGGCCGTCCCCGAGCCCCGGGCCCACCACCCATGCCTGGACCCGGCCGGCCTTCTCCGGCGGCCCTGCGTGCACCAGCGTCTCGGGGAATCGGGCGATCACCGCGTCCCCGGCCGGGCCCACGTACCGCACCGCGCCCGCACCGCCCCGCAGCGCTCCCGCCACCGCGAGGACGGCCGCGCCCGGGTAGCGCGCGGACCCGGCGACCACGCCCACCACACCCCGCCGGTACTTGTCGCTCTCCACGCCCGGCACGGGCAGCAGCCGCGCCACGTCCTCGTGCTGGAGCGCCTCCAGGTCGGGCACCGAGGGCAGGAAGTCCGCGAGCCCGATGTCGACGAGCCGCAGCGCCCCCGCGTACTCCCGCGCCGGGTCGATCAGCAGCCCCGGCTTGTACGCCCCGAACGTCACGGTCGCGTCCGCTCGCAGCGCCTCCCCCGCCACCCGGCCCGTGTCCGCGTCGACGCCGCTGGGCAGGTCGACGGCGACCACGACCGCGTCCGAGCCCCGTGCCGCCCGCGCGACCGGGACCGCGTCCGGGCGCAGTCCGCCGCGCCCGCCGATGCCGGTGATCCCGTCCAGGACGAGATCGGCGGCGGCGAGCGGCTCGAACGGGTCCTCCGCGACCCGCCCGCCGGCCGCCCGCAGCGCGCCGAGACCGCCCTCGTGGGCGCGCGAGCCGAGCAGGACGGCCGTCACTCCGGCCCCGCGCCGGGCGAGCCGCGCGCCCGCGTACAGCGCGTCGCCGCCGTTGTCCCCGCTGCCGACGAGCAGCACGACTCTCGCCCCGTACACCCGGCCCCGCCCGAGGAGGGAGACACAGGCGGCGGCAAGCCCCGCCGCCGCCCGGTGCATCAGCGCGCCCTCCGGCAGACGGCTCATCAACTCGGCCTCTGCGGCCCGTACGGACTCCACGCGGTAAGCGGTACGCATGTCCCGCAGTCTGCCGCACGTGCCGCGAGCCCGCCCGCAGAAGCGGGCCGTCAGCCCTCGGCGATCACCACCGCCGAGGCCACGCCCGCGTCATGACTGAGGGACACATGCCAGTGCCGTACCCCGAGTTCGGCGGCCCGCGCCGCCACCGTCCCGCGCACCCGCAGCCGGGGCCGCCCGCTGTCCTCGACGTACACCTCGGCGTCCGTCCAGTGCAGGCCGGCGGGCGCGCCGAGCGCCTTGGCCACCGCCTCCTTCGCGGCGAAGCGGACCGCGAGCGAGGCGGGTCCGCGCCGCTCCCCGCTCGGCAGCAGCAGCTCGCGCTCGACGAAGAGCCGCCCGAGCAGCCCGGGGGTCCGCTCCAGAGAGGCCGCGAAGCGGTCCACCTCGGCCACGTCGATCCCCACCCCGATGATCATTCGCTCATCACTCCACGGTCACAGATTTCGCCAGGTTCCGCGGCTGGTCCACCTCGTTGCCGCGCGCCGTCGCCAGCTCGCAGGCGAAGACCTGCAGCGGCACGGTGGAGACCAGCGGCTGGAGCAGCGTAGGCGTTGCCGGGATACGGATGAGATGGTCGGCGTACGGGACGACGGCCTCGTCGCCCTCCTCCGCGATCACGATGGTCCGCGCCCCGCGCGCGCGGATCTCCTGGATGTTGGAGACGATCTTGTCGTGGAGGACGGACCGGCCCTTGGGGGACGGTACGACCACGACGACCGGCAGATCCTCCTCGATGAGCGCGATCGGCCCGTGCTTGAGCTCACCGGCGGCGAAGCCCTCGGCGTGCATGTAGGCGAGCTCCTTCAGCTTCAACGCGCCTTCCAGGGCCACCGGGTAGCCGACGTGCCGTCCGAGGAAGAGGACCGTGTTCTTGTGGGCGAGCGAGCGCGCCAGCTCGCGTACCGGCTGCATGGTCTCCAGGACCCGCTCGACCTCGTCGGCGATCCGCGCCAGCTCCCGGATCACGGCGTGGATCTCGTCGCCCCACTTCGTCCCGCGCACCTGACCCAGGTACAGCGCGACGAGGTAGCAGGCCACGAGCTGCGTCAGGAATGCCTTCGTCGACGCGACGGCGACCTCGGGGCCGGCGTGCGTGTAGAGGACGGCGTCGGACTCCCGGGGGATGGTCGAACCGTTGGTGTTGCAGATGGCGAGCACCTTCGCGCCCTGTTCGCGCGCGTGTCGCAGCGCCATCAGGGTGTCCATGGTCTCGCCGGACTGGGAGATGGCGATGACGAGGGTGCGCTGACCGAGGATCGGGTCGCGGTAGCGGAACTCGCTGGCCAGCTCCACCTCGCAGGGGATCCGGGTCCAGTGCTCGATGGCGTACTTCGCGATGAGGCCGGAGTGGAAGGCGGTGCCGCAGGCGATGATGACGACCTTGTCGGCCTCCCGCAGCACGGCGGCGGGGATGCGCACCTCGTCGAGCGTGAGCCGGCCCTCCGCGTCGATCCGCCCCAGCAGCGTGTCGGCGACGGCCTTGGGCTGCTCGGCGATCTCCTTGAGCATGAAGTAGTCGTAGCCGGCCTTCTCGGCGGCGGAGGCGTCCCAGTCCACGTGGTACGCCCGTACGTCGGCGGGCGCGCCGTCGAAGTCGGTGACGGTCACCCCGTCCCGGCGCAGCTCGACGACCTGGTCCTGTCCGAGCTCGATGGCGGACCGGGTGTGCGCGATGAACGCGGCGACGTCCGAGGCGAGGAAGCACTCGCCCTCGCCGACGCCGACCACGAGGGGTGAGTTGCGGCGGGCGCCGACGACCACGTCCGGGTCGTCCGCGTGCACGGCGACGAGGGTGAACGCCCCCTCCAGGCGCCGGCACACCAGCCGCATCGCCTCGGCCAGGTCGCCGCAGGAGGAGAACTGCTCGGCGAGGAGATGGGCCACGACCTCGGTGTCCGTCTCGGACGCGAGGTCGTGGCCGCGCTCCTGCAACTCGCCGCGCAGGGCGGCGAAGTTCTCGATGATGCCGTTGTGGACGACGGCCACGCGCCCCGCGTTGTCGAGGTGCGGGTGCGCGTTGGCGTCGGTCGGCCCGCCGTGCGTGGCCCAGCGGGTGTGCCCGATACCGGTGGAGCCGCTCGGCAACGGCCGGTCCACCAGCTCCTTCTCCAGATTGACGAGCTTGCCCGCCTTCTTCGCCGCGGCCATGCCTCCGTCGGAGAGCACCGCGACGCCGGCCGAGTCGTAGCCCCGGTACTCGAGCCGCTTGAGGCCCGCGATCACCACATCAAGCGCCGACTGCCCGCCGACGTAACCCACGATTCCGCACATGGCGGCAGCCTACGGCCGAAGTCGGCCGCGGGCCGGGACTCAGCGCAGCTTGGCGGCCTGCGCGTCGATGACGGCCTTGGGCAGCGCCTTGACCTCGCCACCGAAGCTCAGGGTGAAGAGGGAGGCCAGCGTGTTGCCCTTGCGGAACACCACGAGCTTGGTGACGAAGGGCTGGCCCTCCATGTCACTGGCGACCGTCCAGGCGAGCGCCTCCTCACCGGCGGTCACGGTCTCCGGGGTGACCTTGCTGACCTTGGTCTTGACGCCGCTCGCCATGATCGTGAAGCCGCTCGCGCAGTCGGTCCCGGCGGTCTTGAGAGAGGCGAAGGCCTTCTCGGCGCCCTGACCGTTGTACGAACCGAGGGTCACGGTGGTCACGGGGGTGGCGAGGGCGCCCATGATGTCCTCCGCGGAGGCCCCGGTGCCCTTCTTCGCCTCGGCCGCCTTGCGGTGCGTGCTGACGCCCGCGTCGCCGGGGGCGACGGACGACATGGCCTCGGCGAGCGGCTCGCAGGCGGGCTTGTCGGCGCCGACGTCCCCGGCGTTCAGGACATCGGCGGGCTTGGCCTTCTCCACCCGGTAACCCTTGAGGTCGGCCTGCTCGACGATGAGCTTCTCCAGCTCGGCGGCGGAGAGAGCCTTCACGTCCGGCTTGGCAGCAGCGGACGCGGAGGCGTCGTTCTCGCCCTTCGGCTTGCCGTCGTTCGCGTCCCCACCACAGGCGGTGAGCAGCATCGCCAGCGAGGTGGCGGTGGCGGCGACGGCCGCGGTGCGGCGAAGGGTGGTGGCTCTCATGGTTCAACTCTCTACTCGGGCGCGTGAATCAGTGAGCAGCCTATGCAAGCGATCACCCCGCTGATCATCGGATTACCAACCGGTATGCGATCGCAATCATCGCGCGAGGACTTCCATATTTGCCCCTGTTCGCCGGGAATCGACTAACCGTCAGGGCGGACAAATCGCCATATGACAAGCATCCGATCGGCTCTCGCGGCCGTGATAGCTTCGCGCGGCGGGGGTGGGAGTTGCAACGTAAACCAACCGGTGGTCCGTCTACGGACTTTCCGCGACGCGGGCTGCCGAGTCCCTTCGCCGATCGCACGCCGTCGGACGTGGGGCACATCGAAAGGTGGGCTCATCTCTTCTGTCATCGACCACCGTCACCCGCCGGCACCGAGCGAAGCGCGAGGCGGATCACCACGCTCGCCGCACACCTCGCTCCGGGCGATGCCTCTGGGCGGGACGCGGGTGGACTCGCTGACGGGGCTGCGCTGGTTCGCGGCACTCGGCGTGTTCCTCTTCCACGCACGCTGGTACTTCGGCGAGTCGCCTGAGCTCCTGCAGCTCGCGTCGATCGGATACGAAGGCGTACCGTTCTTCTTCATCCTGTCCGGTTTCGTCATGGCGTGGGTGGCCCGTCCCCATGACACACCCCTGAGTTACTACTGGCGCCGATTCGCCCGTATCTGGCCCCTGCTCGCCGTCACGACGGTGGCCGTCGTGGCGCTCCGGACGTGGTGGTGGCAGCTGCCGGTCTCCAAGACGGACATCCTGTGGACGCTCACGTTCGCGCAGGCCTGGAGCACCGACCACTTCTTCGCCCTGAACGCGGTCACCTGGACGCTCTCCGTGGAGGCGTTCTTCTATCTCGCCTTCCCCCTGCTCTTCCGGCTGCTCGTCCGCTGCCCCTCCTGGCTGCTGGCGGTGGTGGCCCTACTGGCGGTGGCCACCACGGCGGGCACGCGCCTGGTGGCCGAGCGGTACGAGTTCGGCCACCAGCTGGAGCGCCTGGTCGTGGCCTCGCCGCTCGCCCTGAGCCCGATGTTCGTCCTCGGACTGTGTGCGGCGATCCTCGTCCGGCGCGGTCGGCAGCCTGCCTTCGGCTCCGGTGTCGCCCTCGCCCTGACCGCGGGATCGCTGCTGCTGTGCTGGCTCTGGACACGCCATCCCGACGCCGTTCCGTACCTCACCGCGGAGTACGGCGTCTTCGACGCCCTCCTCATGCCGGCCTTCACCCTGCTGATCGTGACAGCGGCGCTGCGCGACGTGCGGGGTGAGCGTTCCGTCCTGCGCGCCAAGCCGCTGCTCAAGCTCGGCGAGTGGTCCTTCGCCTTCTACATCTGCCATGTGGTCGTCCTCGCGGTGTGCGAGCACCTCGGGATGGTGCCGAGCGACGGGCTGGGCCTGGACGCCCTCGAAGTGACGGCGGCGGCGCTGGCCACCCTGGCCGTCGCCGCGTTCCTCCACGAGTACGTCGAGAAGCCGGCCGAGCGACGGCTCAGGTCCCTGCTGCCCGGCCGCGGGCCCCGCCCGGCCGGACGGTCCGCCACGTGACCCAGCCCACCACCCACGACGGCCCCGTACCCCCGACAATGGCGGTGTGATCACTTCGCCGCCACGAAGCGCCCAGGGCAACGGCAACGAGCCCGGCTCCGGCACAGGCAACGGCTCCTCCCCCGGTCCAGGTCCCGCAAACGGACCCGGTCCCGGCAAGGGGAACGGCGCCGGCCAGCGCCGGGCCGAGGCTTCGCCGTACGTCGACCTCACCCGGGCCGAGTGGAGTGCGCTGCGCGACAAGACGCCGCTGCCGCTCTCCGCCGACGAGGTCGAGCGGCTGCGCGGCCTCGGGGACGTCATCGACCTCGACGAGGTGCGGGACATCTATCTGCCGCTGTCGAGGCTGCTCAATCTGTACGTCCAGGCCACCAGCGGTCTGCGGGGCGCCCTGAACACCTTCCTCGGCGAGAACGCCGAGCAGCGCGGCACGCCGTTCGTCATAGGAGTCGCCGGCTCCGTCGCCGTCGGCAAGTCGACCGTGGCCCGGCTCCTGCAGGCGCTGCTCGCCCGCTGGCCCGAGCACCCGCGCGTGGAGCTGGTGACCACCGACGGCTTCCTGCTGCCGATGGAGGAGCTGAAGGCGCGCGGGCTGATGTCCCGGAAGGGCTTCCCGGAGTCGTACGACCGCCGTGCGCTGACCCGGTTCGTCGCCGACATCAAGGCCGGGAAGGACGAGGTCACCGCCCCGGTCTACTCCCACCTGATCTACGACATCGTGCCCGGCGAGCGGCTCGTCGTCCGCCGCCCCGACATCCTGATCGTCGAGGGGCTCAACGTCCTCCAGCCCGCGCTGCCCGGCAAGGACGGCCGCACCCGGGTCGGGCTCGCCGACTACTTCGACTTCTCGGTGTACGTCGACGCCCGCCCCGAGGACATCGAGAGCTGGTACCTCAACCGCTTCCGCAAGCTGCGCGAGACCGCGTTCCAGAACCCCTTCTCGTACTTCCAGCGCTACACCCAGGTCTCCGAGGAGGAGGCCCTCGACTACGCCCGCACGATGTGGCGGACCATCAACAAGGTCAACCTCCTGGAGAACGTGGCCCCGACCCGCGGCCGGGCCACGCTCGTCGTCCGCAAGGGCCCCGACCACAAGGTCCAGCGCCTCTCCCTGCGCAAGCTCTGATCTCCGTGAGAAGGTGCGGCCATGCTGCATCTGCGGATGATCACCCCGGCCGACCGCACGGACGCCGTCCTCGAACTGATCGACAGGACGGTGGGCACCACCCATCTGGCGGTGTTCACCGGTGCCGCGCGCGATCCGGTCGGCGACATCGTCCTGTGCGACGTGGCCCGCGAGGCCGGTGACGGACTCCTCAACGGGCTCCGGGACCTGGGGATCGACAAGGACGGGTCGATCGCGGTCGACCACATCGACCTCTCCCTCTCCTCGCGCGCCGACCACGCCGAGGAGGAGGCCCCCGGCGAAGGGGCGGACGCGGTGGTGTGGGAGCAGCTCACCGAGGCGACCCACGAGGAGTCCAGCCTCAGCATCACCTATCTGCTGTTCCTCACCCTCGCGACGATGATCGCGGCCTGCGGTGTGGTCCTCGACAACGCGATCCTGATCGTGGGCGCGATGGCCGTCGGCCCGGAGTTCGGTCCGCTCGCCGGGATCTGCACGGGTCTGGTGCGGCGCTCTCCCCGGCTGACCTGGCGCTGCCTGGTCGCCCTCCTGGTCGGCTTCGCGGTCGCGATAGCGGCCACCACCGTGTTCAGCGTGGTGATGGACGCCTGGGGCCAGTTCGACGAGGGCATGCTCGAGAACCCGCGCCCGAACACCAGCTTCATCTGGCAGCCGGACCCGTTCTCCTTCATCGTGGCCCTGCTGGCGGGCGCGGCCGGCGT
The DNA here is from genome assembly GCF_044764755.1 of Streptomyces sp. NPDC093600. NCBI lineage: Bacteria > Bacillati > Actinomycetota > Actinomycetes > Kitasatosporales > Streptomycetaceae > Streptomyces > Streptomyces sp. NPDC093600. The sequence continues at coordinate 455,401 of NZ_JBIWIU010000001.1, read as the reverse complement.
CCTCTCGCTCACTTCCTCGAAGTCCGGCGCGCTCGTGGGGGTGGCGATCTCGGTGACGACGGTCCCGGCCGCCGCGAACGCGGCGGTGGCGCTCAGCTACGGCGACGTGGGCCAGATGTGGGGCTCCGCCGAGCAGTTGCTGCTGAACCTGCTCGGCATCATCCTCGCCGGCGTCCTCACCCTCGTGGGCTGGAAACTGCTGTGGCGCACCCAGCGGGGACGGATGACCCGCCCGCCGGGTGCGCCACGAGGCAGGTAGCCGACGCCCGCGGTCAGCCGAGCGCCGACTTCACCACGTCCGCCAGGCGGCCCGCCACCGCGCGGGCCTGCTCGATGTCGGCGGCCTCCACCATCACGCGTACCAGCGGCTCCGTGCCGGAGGAACGCAGCAGTACGCGACCGGTGTCGCCCAGCTCCCGCTCGGCCTCGGTGACGGCGCCGGCCAGCTCGGCCGAGGTCGTCACCCGCGACTTGTCGACGTCGGGCACGTTGATGAGGACCTGCGGCAGCCGCTCCATCACGGAGGCCAGCTCCGCGAGCGACCTGCCCGTGGCCGCGACCCGGGCCGCCAGCATGAGACCGGTCAGCGTGCCGTCGCCGGTGGTCGCGTGGTCGAGCACGATCACGTGGCCGGACTGCTCGCCGCCGAGCGCGTACCCGTGCTCCTTCATGGACTCCAGGACGTACCGGTCGCCGACCGCCGTCTGGACCACCCGCAGCCCCTCCCGCTCCATGGCGAGCTTGAAGCCGAGGTTGGACATCACGGTCCCCACGACGGTGTCGCCGCGCAGGGTGCCCGCCTCGCGCATGGCGAGCGCCAGCACCGCGAGGATCTGGTCGCCGTCGACCTCGTGACCGTCCGCGTCGACCGCGAGGCAGCGGTCCGCGTCGCCGTCGTGGGCGATGCCGAAGTCCGCGCCGTGCTCGACGACGGCGGCCTTGAGCAGCTCCAGGTGGGTGGAGCCGCAGCCGTCGTTGATGTTGAGGCCGTCGGGGGCGGTGCCGATCGTGACGACCTCGGCGCCGGCCCGCGAGAACGCCTCGGGCGACACGCGCGCCGCGGCGCCGTGCGCCTCGTCGAGGACGACCTTCAGTCCGTCGAGCCGGTTCGGCAGGACGGCGATGAGGTGGGCGACGTACTTGTCGAAGCCCTCGTCGTAGTCCCGGACCCGTCCGACGCCCGCGCCGGTCGGCCGCTCCCACGGGGCGCCGGTGCGGTGCTCCTCGTAGAGGGACTCGATCCGGTCCTCCAGCTCGTCCGCGAGCTTGTGGCCGCCGCGGGCGAAGAACTTGATGCCGTTGTCGGGCATGGCGTTGTGGCTCGCGGAGAGCATCACGCCGAGGTCGGCGCCGAGCGCTCCGGTGAGATAGGCCACGGCGGGGGTGGGCAGCACGCCGACGCGCAGCACGTCCACACCCGCGCTCGCGAGGCCCGCCACGACGGCGGCCTCCAGGAACTCTCCCGACGCACGCGGGTCCCGCCCGACCACCGCGGTCGGCCGATGGCCTTCAAAGGTTCCCGCCTCGGCGAGCACATGCGCCGCGGCGACCGACAGGCCGAGCGCGAGCTCCGCCGTCAGATCCGCGTTGGCAACACCGCGCACGCCGTCCGTGCCGAAGAGTCGTCCCACAACTGTCCTCCGAAACTGCTCCGAAAATGCGATCCCGTGCAGATCCTCTGACCGGCTGAAGCCCGTTTCGATGCCGATGCCGCCCAGAAGTGCCCAAGGTGATGAAAAAACGTACGCCCCGGCGGCACGGACAGTGCCGCCGGGGCGTACGTACAAGCAGACCGAGCAGGCGATTAGCGCTTGCTGTACTGCGGGGCCTTGCGAGCCTTCTTGAGACCGGCCTTCTTGCGCTCGACCGCACGGTCGTCGCGGGAGAGGAAGCCGGCCTTCTTCAGCGCCGGGCGGTTGTTCTCGACATCCGCCTCGTTCAGCGCACGGGCCACGCCGAGGCGCAGGGCGCCGGCCTGGCCGGAGACGCCGCCACCCGCGATGCGGGCGATGACGTCGTAGCGGTTGTCGAGCTCGAGCACCTTGAAGGGCTCGTTGACTTCCTGCTGGTGCACCTTGTTCGGGAAGTAGTCCTCGAGGGTGCGACCGTTGATCTTCCACTTGCCGGTGCCCGGAACGATCCGGACGCGGGCGATGGCGTTCTTGCGACGGCCCAGGCCGGCGGCCGGCTGCGGGTCGCCGAAGCGGGACGCCAGGGACTCGGAGGTGTACTCACCCTCGACGGGGACCTCGGACTCGAAGGTGGTGACCTCGGCGTAGGTCTCCTCGCCCTCGACGGGGTTCTCAACAGTGGTCTCGGCCACGATGCTCCTCAGATTTCTTTTCGTCTTAGGGGGTGGCCGGAACTACTGCGCGACCTGGGTGATCTCGAACGGGACCGGCTGCTGAGCAGCGTGCGGGTGGTTCTCGCCCGCGTAGACCTTCAGCTTCGAGAGCATCTGACGGCCCAGGGTGTTCTTGGGGATCATGCCCTTGATGGCCTTCTCGACGGCCTTCTCGGGGTTCTTCTCCAGCAGCTCGTCGTAACGGACGGAGCGCAGACCACCCGGGAAACCGGAGTGGCGGTACGCCAGCTTCTGGGTCTTCTTGTTGCCGGAGAGGTGGACCTTGTCAGCGTTGATGATGATGACGAAGTCGCCCATGTCCATGTGGGGGGCGTAGACCGGCTTGTGCTTGCCTCGGAGGAGGTTCGCAGCCGTCGTCGCCAGACGTCCCAGGACAACGTCCTGCGCGTCGATGATGTGCCACTGGCGAGTGACATCGCCGGGCTTGGGGCTGTACGTACGCACTTCGTAGCCTTCGCTTCTTCAGTGGATGGAGTCCAGACACACCTGAAGCGATCATGCAGCTGGGGCCTGCACTGCCGGGATCACCACCCGTATGCGAGCCACTGGTAACTGCTCCAGGGAACCTGCGTAAGGGCCCTTCGCGTGAGAACGACGAAGCCACTACGCATAACAAACCGCAACAGTACCCGCGCCGCCCCCGACGGGTCAAAACGCCGGGGGACTCGAGGTCAGCGCGCCCGCTCGACCCTGCGCTCGTCCCAGACCGGCTCGCTGGTCTCCCGTACGACACCGTCGGAGCCGAAGACCAGATACCGGTCGAAGGTCTTGGCGAACCACCGGTCGTGCGTGACCGCCAGGACCGTCCCCTCGTACGACTCCAGGCCGTCCTGGAGGGCCTCCGCCGACTCCAGGTCCAGGTTGTCCGTCGGCTCGTCGAGCAGCAGCGCCGTCGTCCCCGACAGCTCCAGGAGCAGGATCTGGAACCGGGCCTGCTGGCCGCCCGACAGCTTCTCGAAGGGCTGGTCGCCCTGCCCCTCCAGCTCGTACCGCCGCAGGACCGACATCGCCCCGCCCCGGTCCTTCGCGTGCTCCGACCAGAGGATGTCCACGAGCGACCGCCCCTGGAGCTCCGGGTGCGCGTGGGTCTGGGCGAAGTGGCCCGGCACGACCCGCGCGCCGAGCTTCCACGTCCCCGTGTGCGCCACCGACGGGTCGCCGGCGAGCAGCCGCAGGAAGTGCGACTTGCCGGACCCGTTCGAGCCGAGGACGGCGACCCGCTCGCCGTAGAAGATCTCCAGCGAGAACGGCTTCATCAGACCGGTCAGCTCAAGGTTCTCGCAGGTCACCGCCCGCACACCGGTACGGCCGCCGCGCAGCCGCATCCGGATGTCCTGCTCACGCGGCGGCTCGGGCGGCGGCCCGGCCTCCTCGAACTTCCGCAGCCGCGTCTGCGCGGCGGCGTACCGGGACGCCATCTCATGGCTGACCGCCGCCGCCTGCCGCAGGTTGATCACCAGCTTCTTCAGCTGGGCGTGCTTCTCCTCCCAGCGCCGCTTCAGCTCCTCGAAGCGGGCGAACCGCTCCCGCCGCGCCTCGTGGAAGGTCTCGAAGCCGCCGCCGTGCACCCAGACGTCCGACCCGGCCGGGCCAGGCTCGACGGCGACGATCTTCTGGGCGGCGCGGGCCAGAAGCTCCCGGTCGTGGGAGATGAAGAGCACGGTCTTACGGGTCTCCCGCAGCCGCTCCTCCAGCCACCGCTTGCCGGGCACGTCGAGGTAGTTGTCCGGCTCGTCGAGCAGCAGCACCTCGTCGGTGCCCCGCAGCAGGGACTCAAGGACCAGCCGCTTCTGCTCACCGCCGCTGAGCGTCCGCACCTCGCGGAACTGCGCCTTCTCGTACGGGACGCCCAGGGCCGCCATCGTGCACATGTCCCAGAGGGTCTCGGCCTCGTACCCCTGCACCTCGGCCCAGTCGCTGAGCGCCTGCGCGTACGCCATCTGCGCGGCCTCGTCGTCCACCGTCATGATGAGGTGCTCGGCCTCGTCGACCGCCTTCGCGGCCTCGCGGATCCGGGGCTGGGCGACGGAGACCAGCAGGTCGCGGACCGTACGCTCGTCGCGGACCGAGCCGACGAACTGCGGCATCACGCCGAGGCCGCCGCTGACGGTGACCGTGCCGCCGTGCGGCTGGAGCTCACCGGCGATCATCCGCAGCAGCGTCGTCTTCCCGGCGCCGTTGGCCCCGACCAGGGCGACCACCGCGCCCTCCCCCACCCGGAAGGAGGCGTCGGCGAGAAGCACCCTCCCGTCCGGAAGGTAGTACTCCAGATGCGCGGCCTCGACATGTCCCATGGGGTGCATTGTCGCCGCCGACGCCCCCGTCTCCCAACCGGATTAGGATGCGCGGCATGAGCTTTGGGGGACCGCAGTGGCCGCAGGAGCCGCAGCAGCACGGCGCGCAGCCGTACGGACAGCAGCAGCCCAACCCGTTTCCCGGCGCGCACGCGCCGGACACACCGGACTGGAGCGCGCTCGCGGAAGCCTCGGCGGCCCGTAGCCGCCGCAAGCGCCGGATGATCTTCGGCGGCGGCGCGCTCGCCGTCCTCGTGGTCGGCGCGATCGTCGCCACCGCGATCGTGAGCGCCGGCGGGAGCGACGACACGGCCAAGAACGGCTCGGTCACCCCGACCGGCTCCGCCACGCCCGACGACTCCCTCACCCCCACCCCGACGTTCTCCTCCGTGGCGCCGCCGCCCCCGCCCGACCCCAAGGACTTCATCTCGACCGAGACGAAGGACAAGGCGCCGCTCAGCGCCGAGGGCCTCTTCCCGGGCAAGAAGCTCACGATGGACGGCCGCGCCTACAAGAAGGGCGCGACCTCGTCGACGACCAACTGCGCGAGCGTCGCGCAGGGCGCCCTCGGCTCGATCCTGGAGAAGAACGGCTGCGACCGGGTGCTGCGCGCCACGTACGTGAAGGACGGGGTCGCCGTCACCGTCGGCGTGGCCGTCTTCTCCACCGAGGCCGAGGCGCTGAAGGCGAAGCAGCAGGCCAAGGGCGGTATCGCCCCGCTCGCCGGCGCGGGCGTCAACGAGTTCTGCCGCGCGACGGTCTGCCTGCGCCGCTCGAACTCGATCGGCAGGTACGCCTACTTCACCCAGTCGGGCTTCACGAGCGGCAAGAAGGTCACCGAGGCGGAGAAGGCCGTCTACCAGGTCAGCGACGACCTCGGCACCTTCGCCTTCAACCAGATCTACGCCCGCGGCCGCGCCCAGGCCTCAGCAGCAGCCGGCGCTCCCGGGGAGTGACCGCTTGTTCCTGGCCTCCAGATTGCGGGCGGCCAGGAGATCGTCGGCCGGGTAGCCGACCTCTTCGAGGGTGAGGCCGTGCGGGCGGACGACGTGCACGGCCGAGTCCCGTACACCCGCCGCCAGGACCTTCGCCGGCCAGTCGACCGGCCGGTGGCCGTCACCGACGAAGAGCAGCGCGCCGACCAGCGAGCGGACCATGTTGTGGCAGAAGGCGTCCGCCTTGACGGTGGCCTCCAGGATGCCGCCGGGCCGCCGCTCCCAGCGCAGCTCCTGGAGCGTACGGATGGTGGTGGCGCCGTCGCGCTTCTTGCAGTAGGCGGCGAAGTCGTGCTCGCCGACGAGCCGCTCGGCCGCGGCGTTCATCGCGTCCATGTCGAGGGCCCAGTCGTGCCACAGGACATGGCCGCGCAGGAGCGGGTCGACGCCGCCGGGGTTGTCGGTGACGCGGTAGGCGTAGCGGCGCCAGACGGCGGAGAAGCGGGCGTTGAAGCCGCTGGGGGCCTCGGTCAGCCGCCAGACGCGTACGTCGTGCGAGAGGCGCCCGGCGAGCCGCCGCAGCAGCTTGTCCCGGTGCTCGGCCCACAGCTCGACGGGCAGATCGACGTGGGCGACCTGGCCGCGGGCGTGCACCCCGGCGTCGGTGCGGCCCGCGACGGTCAGCTCGTACGTCTCCTTGGAGCGGGTCACGGTCTTCAGGGCGTCCTCGATGTCGCCCTGCACGGTCCGCTGGCCGCGGGCCTGCTTGGCCCAGCCGGAGAAGTCCCTGCCGTCGTAGGACAGGTCGAGCCGGATGCGTACGAATCCGGGCTGCACGTCGTCGCTCACGCGCTGATTCCTCTCAAAACCTCTGCGTACGGGAGCGGGCCCGTACCCCCAGGGGTACGGGCCCGCCCACGAGAAAAACGGAAGAACGCTTACGCGTCCTTCGCCTCCTCGGCCGGAGCCTCGGTGGCGTCCTCGGCCTTGGTCTCCTCGACCTTGGCCTCGTCCTCCTTGACCGCACGCTTGGTGGCGGCCTCGGCCTCGGCGACGGTCGCCTTCTTGGCGATCTCGCCCTCGACCAGCTCGATCACGGCCATCGGGGCGTTGTCGCCACGACGGTTGCCGATCTTGGTGATACGGGTGTAGCCACCGGGACGCTCGGAGTAGCGCGGCGCGATCTCGGTGAAGAGGGTGTGGACGACGCCCTTGTCGGTGATCGTCTGCAGCACCAGGCGACGGTTGTGGATGTCGCCCTTCTTCGCCTTCGTGATCAGGCGCTCGGCGACCGGACGCAGGCGGCGGGCCTTGGCCTCGGTCGTCGTGATGCGGCCGTGCTCGAAGAGCGACTTCGCCAGGTTGGCGAGGAGCAGCTTCTCGTGCGCGGCGCTGCCGCCCAGACGGGCACCCTTGGCGGGCTTCGGCATGGTGTTTCTCCTTGTGATCTGCCCCGGCCGTATCAGGTACCGGGGTCAGGGCCCCGCAGGCGGTCGCCTGCGGGCAGCGATCAGTACTGCTCGGTCTCGACGAAGCCCGCGTCCGCGTCGTCGTCGGCGCCGAAGGCGTCGGCGGCGGCGGTCGGGTCGAATCCGGGCGGGCTGTCCTTGAGGGCCAGGCCCATGCCGGCCAGCTTCGCCTTGACCTCGTCGATCGACTTCGCACCGAAGTTGCGGATGTCGAGCAGGTCGGCCTCGGAGCGCGCCACGAGCTCACCCACGGAGTGGATGCCCTCACGCTTGAGGCAGTTGTACGAACGAACGGTGAGCTCGAGCTCCTCGATCGGCAGCGCCAGGTCGGCGGCGAGGGCGGCGTCCGTGGGGGACGGGCCCATGTCGATGCCCTCGGCGTCGATGTTGAGCTCGCGCGCCAGACCGAACAGCTCGACCAGGGTCTTGCCGGCGGACGCCATGGCGTCACGCGGGCGCATGGCCTGCTTGGTCTCGACGTCGACGATCAGCTTGTCGAAGTCGGTGCGCTGCTCGACACGGGTCGCCTCGACCTTGTACGTGACCTTGAGCACCGGCGAGTAGATGGAGTCGACCGGGATACGGCCGATCTCCTGGCCCACCTGCTTGTTCTGCACGGCGGAGACGTAGCCGCGACCGCGCTCGACGGTCAGCTCCATCTCCAGCTTGCCCTTGCCGTTGAGCGTGGCGAGCACCAGGTCGGGGTTGTGCACCTCGACACCGGCCGGCGGGGCGATGTCGGCAGCGGTGACCAGGCCGGGGCCCTGCTTGCGCAGGTACATCACGACCGGCTCGTCGTGCTCCGAGGAGACGACCAGCTGCTTGATGTTCAGGATGAGGTCGGTGACGTCCTCCTTGACGCCCGGCACGGTGGTGAACTCGTGCAGGACACCGTCGATACGGATGGACGTGACGGCCGCACCCGGGATCGAGGAGAGGAGCGTACGACGGAGGCTGTTGCCGAGCGTGTAGCCGAAGCCCGGCTCCAGGGGCTCGATGACGAACCGCGAGCGGTACTCGTCGACGACCTCTTCGGTCAGCGAGGGACGCTGAGCGATCAGCATGATGTGAATCCTTCAGTCATGGACACCCACTATTTGATGTCCCGAGGTACTGCAAGGGTACGGGCGGCACGCCTCCGAAGAGCCGTACCGCCCAGTCCCTCGGACCGTTGCCGGTCGTGCGTCAGACGCGACGACGCTTCGGCGGACGGCAGCCGTTGTGCGGCGTGGGGGTGACGTCCTGGATCGAACCGACCTCGAGGCCCGTGGCCTGGAGGGAGCGGATCGCGGTCTCGCGGCCGGAGCCCGGCCCCTTGACGAAGACGTCGACCTTGCGCATGCCGTGCTCCTGCGCGCGGCGAGCGGCCGACTCGGCGGCCATCTGCGCGGCGAACGGGGTCGACTTGCGCGAGCCCTTGAAGCCGACGTGGCCGGCGGAGGCCCAGGAGATCACGTTGCCCGAGGGGTCCGTGATCGAGACGATCGTGTTGTTGAACGTGCTCTTGATGTGCGCGTGGCCGTGAGCGACGTTCTTCTTTTCCTTGCGGCGCACCTTCTTGGCAGCGCCCTGACGACCCTTGGGGGGCATCTATATCTCCTACGGGAGGTGGTCGGTCCTACAGCGAAGACCGTGTGGTCAAGCGTCCGCTGAGGACTACTTCTTGCCCGGCTTCTTCTTGCCGGCGATGGCGCGACGCGGGCCCTTGCGGGTACGAGCGTTCGTGCTGGTGCGCTGGCCGTGGACCGGAAGGCCACGACGGTGACGCAGACCCTGGTAGCAGCCGATCTCGACCTTGCGGCGGATGTCGGCCTGGATCTCGCGGCGGAGGTCACCCTCGGTACGGAGGTTGGCGTCCACGTACTCGCGGATCTTGACCAGGTCCTCTTCGGCCAGGTCACGAACGCGGGTGTTCGGGTTCACGCCGGTGGAGGCGAGGATCTCCTTGGACCGGGTGCGCCCGATACCGAAGACGTAGGTGAGTGCGATCTCCACACGCTTTTCGCGCGGGATGTCAACACCGGAAACGCGTGCCATTCAATGGCTCCTGTGTGTTCGGGGGTCTTCCGCAAAGCCACTCCCGCCACGCCGTATGAGGTACGGAACGGGTCCCCGGCCCCCGCCGGAGGTGCCGTCAGCCGTGGAACACGGCCCGACGGGCTCTGCGTATGTACGTTTGCTTGCGTCGCGCGAAGAACTGCGGAGGTGCAGGTCGGTCGGCGTGCGTCAGCCCTGGCGCTGCTTGTGGCGCAGGTTGTCGCAGATGACCATGACCCGGCCGTGACGGCGGATCACCTTGCACTTGTCGCAGATCTTCTTGACGCTCGGCTTGACCTTCATGGGATGTGAGGTTCTCCGGGTCAGTGCCACCACCCGCGCACGGAAGATGCGGGGTGCGGGCAAGATCTACTTGTACCGGTAGACGATCCGGCCACGCGTCAGGTCGTACGGAGAGAGCTCCACCACGACCCGGTCGTCCGGAAGGATTCGGATGTAGTGCATCCGCATCTTGCCGGAGATGTGCGCGAGGACCTTGTGACCGTTCTGGAGCTCCACCTTGAACATGGCGTTCGGGAGGGACTCGATCACGGTGCCCTCGATTTCGATGGCACCTTGCTTCTTGGCCACGCTTCGCCTTTCGAATCGGCTACCTTGATCGACTCCCGCCCCCGTATGCGGACACACGGGTACACGAGAGCCGACGCATCAGTCTACGCCAGGCCCTTGGAAAAGACGAATCCGGGAAGTCTGCCCACCCGGGAAGATCCCTACGCAAGGAGCCACGCGGCGGTTGGAGCCGCTACGCCAGGGGATCGGGCGCCGCGGTGACGCCCAGCTCCGCCAGCTTCGCCTTGCCACCGTCGGGGGCCGTCAGGACCAGCGGTCCGTCCTCCGTGAGGGCCACGGAGTGCTCCCAGTGGGAGGACCAGGTGCCGTCGGTCGTGATGACCGTCCAGTCGTCCGCCAGGACCTCCGTGCGCGGCGTGCCCAGCGAGACCATCGGCTCGATCGCCAGACAGAAGCCGGGGACCAGCTTCGGGCCCTTGCCGCGCTTGCGGGAGACGTAGTTCAGCAGGTGCGGGTCCATGTGCATCTCGGTGCCGATGCCGTGGCCGCCGTAGTCCTCGACGATGCCGTACTTGCCGCCGCCCGGCTTCGGCTGCCGGCGGATGTACGTCTCGATCGCGCGCGAGATGTCCACCAGCCGGTTGCCGTTCCTCATCGCGGCGATGCCGGCCCACATCGACTCCTCGGTCACCCGCGAGAGCTCGATCAGCTCCGGGGCGTGCCCCGTGCCCACGAACGCCGTGTACGCCGCGTCGCCGTGCCAGCCGTCGATGATCGCGCCGCAGTCGATCGAGATGATGTCCCCGTCCTTGAGGACCGTCTTCTCGTCCGGGATGCCGTGGACGACGACCTCGTTCACCGAGGTGCAGATCGTCGCGGGGAAGCCGCCGTACCCCAGGAAGTTCGACTTCGCCCCGTGGTCGGCGATCACCTTCCGCGCGACCTCGTCCAGGTCCTTCGTCGTGGCGCCCGGCACGGCCGCCTCACGGGTCGCCGCATGGATGGCGGCGACGACCAGCCCCGCCTCGCGCATCTTCGCGATCTGCTCGGGGGTCTTGATCTGCACCATCGTGGCCGGGGCCTTTCCATCGAGTACGGGAGACAGAACAACGATACGGCCGCGGCGCCCCTGAGGGGCACCGCGGCCGTATCGCACGAACCGTGTGGGTCAGCTCTTCTTCAGGGCCGCCATCGCGCGACCGGTGACCTCGTCCACCTTGCCGAGCGCCGAGATCGTCACGACCAGGTTCTGCGCCCGGTAGTAGTCGATGATCGGCTCGGTCTGCGTGTGGTAGACCTCCAGCCGCCGGCGGACGGTCTCCTCGGAGTCGTCGTCGCGCTGGTAGAGCTCGCCGCCGCACACGTCACACACGCCCTCCGCCTTCGGCGGGGTGTACGTCACGTGGAAGACGTGCGCGCTGTCGTTGCGGCAGATGCGGCGACCCGCGATCCGCTTCACGACCTCGTCCTCGGGGACCTCCAGGTCCAGGACCGCGTCCAGCTGCATGTCCTCGGCCTTGAGAACCACGTCCAGCGCCTCGGCCTGGGCCACGTTGCGCGGGAAGCCGTCGAGCAGGAAGCCGTTCGCGGCGTCCGACTGCTCCATGCGGTCCTTGGCCATGCCGATGGTCACCTCGTCGGGTACCAGGTCGCCGGCGTCCATGAACGCCTTCGCCTTCAGACCCAGCTCCGTGCCCTGACTGATGTTGGCGCGGAACAGGTCACCCGTGGAGATGTGCGGGATGTCCAGGTTCTTGGCAAGGAACGCGGCCTGCGTACCCTTGCCGGCCCCGGGCGGTCCGACGAGGACGATTCGCATCAGCGGAGGAACCCTTCGTAATTGCGCTGCTGGAGCTGGCTCTCGATCTGCTTCACGGTCTCCAGCCCCACACCCACGATGATGAGGATGCTCGTCCCGCCGAAGGGGAAGTTGGCATTGGCACCGCCGAAGCCCGCCAACGCCATCGTCGGCACAAGAGCGATCAGACCCAGATACAGCGAGCCCGGCCAAGTGATCCGGTTGAGCACGAAGCTCAGATACTCGGCAGTAGGTCGACCAGCCCGGATACCCGGGATGAAGCCACCATACTTCTTCATGTTGTCCGCGACTTCCTCGGGGTTGAACGAGATCGCCACGTAGAAGAAGGCGAAGAACACGATCAGGAGGAAGTACGTGGCGATGTAGTAGGGGTGGTCGCCCTTGACGAAGTGGGCTTCGATCCAGGTCTTCCAGCCCGCGGTGGAGCTGGAGAACTGAGCGATCAAGGCCGGGATGTAGAGCAGCGACGAGGCGAAGATGACGGGAATCACACCGGCCTGGTTCACCTTGAGCGGGATGTAAGTGGACGTTCCGCCGTAGGACCTGCGGCCGATCATCCGCTTCGCGTACTGCACCGGGATACGCCGCTGGGCCTGCTCGACGAAGACGACGAGGGCCACCATCACGAAGCCGATCAGGATGACGGTGCCGAACTCGATCCAGCCCTTGGCGAGCTTGCCGCTCTCCTTGATGGCCCACAGGGCGCCCGGGAAGCCGGCGGCGATCGAGATGAACATCAGGATCGACATGCCGTTGCCGATGCCGCGGTCGGTGATGAGCTCACCGAGCCACATGACGAGGGCGGTACCGGCGGTCATCGTGATGACCATGGTGACGGTCACGAAGATGGACTGGTCGGGAACGACCTGGTTGGCGACGTTGCAGCCACTGAAGAGCGCACCCGTGCGGGCGGTCGCCACGAGTCCGGTGCCCTGGAGGATGGCGAGCGCGATCGTCAGGTAGCGCGTGTACTGAGTGATCTTCGCCGTGCCGGACTGCCCCTCCTTCTTCAGGGCTTCCAGACGTGGGATCACGACGGTCAGCAGCTGCAGGATGATGCTCGCCGTGATGTACGGCATGATGCCGAGCGCGAAGATGGTGATCTGCAGCAGCGCCCCACCACTGAACATGTTCACCAGGCCGAACAGGGAGTTGTTCCCCTGGCTCGCCTGGTCGACACACTGCTGGACGGCCTCGTAGCTGACGCCGGGTACGGGGATGTGTGCCCCGAGCCGGTACAGCACGATGATGCCGAGCGTGAAGAGCAGCTTCTTGCGCAGGTCGGGCGTCTTGAACGCCCGGGCGAACGCGGTGAGCACGGTGCCTCCTGCGACCCCCCGCGCCATGCGCATGAGGTGACGGTCTTGAGGTTCGACGAATAGGTAACGGTCACGAAAACCGTGCGGGCATACCGCACGGAGCCTAGACAGTGCACGCCACCTTACCGGCGAGTGTGCCCCCCTAGGAACGACCAACCGGGGATGCCCCTTTTGGGAGGCATCCCCGGTCGGATGTTCAGGCCATCGAGTCGTCTCAGACGAGCTCGGTGACGGTGCCGCCGGCAGCGGCGATCTTCTCCTTGGCGGAGCCGGAGACGGCGTCGACCGTCACCTGCAGCGCCACGGAGATCTCGCCGGTGCCGAGCACCTTGACGAGCTGGTTCTTACGAACCGCACCCTTGGCGACCAGATCGGCCACCGTGACCTCGCCACCCTGCGGGTAGAGCGCGGCCAGCTTGTCCAGGTTCACGACCTGGTACTCGGTGCGGAACGGGTTCTTGAAGCCCTTGAGCTTCGGGAGACGCATGTGGAGGGGCATCTGCCCACCCTCGAAGCGCTCCGGAACCTGGTAACGGGCCTTCGTGCCCTTGGTACCACGACCGGCCGTCTTACCCTTCGACGCCTCACCACGACCGACACGGGTCTTCGCGGTCTTGGCGCCCGGGGCGGGACGGAGGTTGTGGACCTTCAGCGGGTTGTTCTCCGCCATGTCAGTCGACCTCCTCGACCGTCACGAGGTGGCGGACGGTGTGAACCATTCCGCGGAACTCGGGGCGGTCCTCCTTGACGACCACGTCGTTCAGGCGCTTGAGCCCGAGCGAACGCAGAGTGTCGCGGTGGTTCTGCTTGCTGCCGATGTACGACTTCGTCTGCGTGATCTTGAGGCGAGCCATTACGCACCCGCTCCCGCACGCGCACGGAGCAGAGCCGCGGGGGCGACGTCCTCGAGGGGCAGACCACGGCGAGCCGCGATCTCCTCGGGACGCTGCAGGCCCTTCAGGGCCTCCACGGTCGCGTGCACGATGTTGATCGCGTTGTCGGAGCCGAGCGACTTCGACAGGATGTCGTGAACGCCGGCGCACTCGAGCACGGCACGCACCGGGCCACCGGCGATGACGCCGGTACCGGGGGAAGCCGGCTTGAGCAGGACGACGCCCGCGGCCTTCTCGCCCTGGATCGGGTGAGGGATGGTGCCCTGGATGCGCGGAACCTTGAAGAAGTTCTTCTTGGCTTCCTCGACACCCTTGGCGATGGCCGCGGGAACTTCCTTGGCCTTGCCGTAACCGACACCTACGGTGCCGTCACCGTCGCCCACCACGACCAGCGCGGTGAAGCTGAAGCGACGACCACCCTTGACAACCTTGGCGACGCGGTTGATCGCGACAACGCGCTCAACGTACGCGGTCTTCTCGGCGGCAGCGCCACCGTCGCGGCCCTTCCGGTCCCGCCGCTCGCCGCCACCGGCACCGCTTCCGCGGCGCTGGGGTCCAGCCATTGGATTACCTCTCTCTGTTACGTCCGTTAGTCCCGGAACCGGGGCTTAGAACTTCAGCCCGGCTTCGCGGGCGGCGTCAGCCAGAGCGGCAATGCGCCCGGCGTACCTGTTGCCACCACGGTCGAACACGACAGTCTCGACACCCGCGGCCTTGGCGCGCTCGGCGACGAGAGCGCCGACCTGCTTGGCCTGCGCCGACTTGTCACCCTCACCGCCGCGGATCGACGCGTCCAGGTTCGACGCGGACGCAAGGGTGTGGCCCTTGAGGTCGTCGATGACCTGAGCGGTGATACCGCGGTTGGAACGCGTCACGACGAGGCGCGGACGCTCCGCCGTACCCGACACGTTCTTACGGATGCGGATGTGACGGCGGGCCTTGGCCGCACGCTTGTAAGCGTCGCCCTTGGCGATCTTCACACCGTATGCCATGGCTTACTTACCAGCCTTTCCGACCTTGCGGCGGATGACCTCGCCGGCGTACTTGACGCCCTTGGCCTTGTACGGGTCGGGCTTCCGCAGCTTGCGGATGTTCGCCGCGACCTCGCCGACCTTCTGCTTGTCGATGCCCTCGACCGAGAACTTGGTCGGCGACTCGACCTTGAAGGAGATGCCCTCGGGGGCCTCCACCAGGATCGGGTGGCTGTAGCCGAGCTGGAACTCCAGGTTGGAGCCCTTCGCGGCCACGCGGTAACCGACACCGCTGATCTCGAGCGCCTTCACGTAACCCTGGGTCACACCGGTGATCATGTTGGCCACCAGCGTGCGGGACAGGCCGTGAAGGGCCTTGTTCTGACGCTCGTCGTTGGGACGGGTGACGTTGAGAACGCCGTCCTCACCCTTGACGATCTCGATCGGCGCGGCGACGGTGTGGCTCAGGGTGCCCTTGGAACCCTTCACCGTGACCGTGCGGCCATCGATGGTGACGTCCACGCCGGCGGGAACCTGGATAGGCAGCTTGCCAATACGCGACATTAGCTATTCCTCCGTTCCCGACTACCAGACGTAGGCGAGGACTTCCCCACCTACGCCCTTCTTGCCTGCCTGCTGGCCGGTCAGGAGACCGTGGGACGTGGAGATGATCGCCACGCCCAGGCCGCCGAGGACCTTCGGCAGGTTGGTGGACTTCGCGTAAACCCGGAGGCCCGGCTTCGAGATCCGCTTGATGCCCGCGATGGAGCGCTCACGGTTCGGACCGAACTTGAGCTCGAGGACGAGGTTCTTGCCGACCTCGGCGTCCTCGACCTTCCAGCCCGTGATGAAGCCCTCCTGCTGGAGGATTTCCGCGATGTGAGACTTGATCTTGCTGTGCGGCATCGTCACGGTGTCGTGGTATGCCGAGTTCGCGTTACGCAGACGCGTGAGCATGTCTGCGATCGGATCAGTCATGGTCATGAATTGGCCTTCGGCCTCTCTCGCCGGGGTTTCCAGTGCGCCATCCCTCTCCCCACACAGGGGCGGGACGGGTGCGGCGCGGGGACCTACGGCGTAGTAAGTCGTACGGGCGGCAGACGCCCAACCCTCCTAGCCTAAGCCATGGAGAGGTGGGCCTCCGCCAACCCTCTGCTTACCGAGAGACTCCGGTTATCCCGTGATTACGGGGATTACCAGGAGCTCTTGGTCACGCCCGGCAGCTCGCCACGGTGAGCCATCTCACGAAGGCACACGCGGCACAGGCCGAACTTGCGGTACACGGAGTGGGGACGACCACAGCGCTGGCAGCGCGTGTAGCCGCGCACGCCGAACTTGGGCTTGCGGGCAGCCTTCGCGATGAGAGCCTTCTTCGCCATCTCGCTTACGCCTCCTTGAACGGGAAGCCGAGGTGACGGAGAAGGGCACGGCCCTCAGCGTCGTTGGTCGCCGTGGTCACCACGGTGATGTCCATACCCCGGACACGGTCGATCTTGTCCTGGTCGATCTCGTGGAACATGACCTGCTCCGTGAGACCGAAGGTGTAGTTGCCACGCCCGTCGAACTGCTTGGGGGACAGACCACGGAAGTCGCGGATGCGCGGAAGCGCGAGCGACAGGGTGCGGTCGAGGAACTCCCACATGCGGTCGCCACGGAGGGTGACGTGCGCACCGATCGGCTGGCCCTCACGCAGCTTGAACTGCGCGATGGACTTGCGAGCCTTGGTGACGGCCGGCTTCTGGCCGGTGATCGTGGTGAGGTCGCGGATGGCGCCCTCGATCAGCTTGGAGTCGCGGGCGGCGTCGCCCACACCCATGTTGACCACGACCTTGACGAGGCCGGGGATCTGCATGACGTTCTCGTACGAGAACTCCTCACGCAGCTTGCCCGCGATCTCCTCGCGGTACTTCGTCTTGAGACGCGGAGTGGTGGTGGTAGCCATCAGATGTCCTCACCCGTCCGCTTGGCAACGCGGATCTTGTTGCCCTCGTCGTCGAAGCGGTAACCGACGCGCGTGACAACCTTGTTGCCGTCCTTCTCAACGACCAGCTGGACGTTGGAGACGTGGACGGGCGCCTCGGTCGTGACGATGCCACCGGCCTGCGAGGGGCCGGCCTTGGTGTGCTTCTTGACCCGGTTGACACCCTCGACCAGGACACGGTCCTCACGGGGGAAGGCCGCGATGACCTTGCCCTGCTTGCCCTTGTCCTTACCGGTGATGACCTGGACCAGGTCGCCCTTCTTGATCTTCATGCTTACAGCACCTCCGGCGCGAGCGAGATGATCTTCATGAACTTCTTCTCGCGCAGCTCACGGCCCACGGGGCCGAAGATACGGGTGCCGCGAGGGTCGCCGTCGTTCTTGAGAATGACAGCGGCGTTCTCGTCGAAGCGGATGTACGAGCCGTCCTGGCGGCGGCGCTCCTTGACGGTGCGAACGATGACCGCCTTGACGACGTCACCCTTCTTCACGTTGCCACCGGGGATCGCGTCCTTGACGGTGGCGACGATGACGTCACCGATGCCCGCGTAGCGGCGACCGGAGCCACCGAGAACACGGATGCAAAGGATCTCCTTGGCACCAGTGTTGTCGGCGACACGCAGTCGCGACTCCTGCTGGATCACGTCTATCTCCTGATTGTCTGCCGGTTCCCGGCGGGGACCCGTCCCTGACGAGGCGGGGCCCCACCGAGCCTGGCGGAACTGACCTGAGGGAAACCCCTCAGGTGATTACTTGGCCTTCTCGAGGATCTCGATGACGCGCCAGTGCTTCGTGGCGGACAGCTTCCGGGTCTCCATCAGGAGGACGCGGTCGCCGACGCCGGCAGCGTTCTGCTCGTCGTGAGCCTTGAGCTTGTTCGTACGGCGGATGACCTTGCCGTACAGCGCGTGCTTGACGCGGTCCTCGACGGCGACGACGACGGTCTTGTCCATCTTGTCGCTGACGACCAGGCCCTCGCGGACCTTGCGGGCGTTGCGCTCGGTCTTCTCAGTCACGTTGTTCTCGCTCATCAGGCGCTCTCCACCGTCTCGATGCCCAGCTCGCGCTCACGCATCAGGGTGTAGATCCGCGCGATGTCCTTGCGGACGGACTTGAGCCGCCCGTGGTTCTCGAGCTGGCCCGTCGCCGCCTGGAAGCGGAGGTTGAACAGCTCTTCCTTGGCCTCGCGGAGCTTGTTGAGAAGCTCCTCGTTGCCCAGCTCGCGCAGCTCGGACGCCTTGGTACCGGCCGACATCACAGCTCACCTGCCTCGCGCTTGACGATCTTGCACTTCATCGGCAGCTTGTGAGCCGCTCGAGTCAGGGCCTCACGCGCGATCTTCTCGTTCGGGTAGGACAGCTCGAACATCACCCGACCGGGCTTGACGTTCGCGATCCACCACTCCGGCGAACCCTTACCGGAACCCATGCGGGTCTCGGCAGGCTTCTTGGTCAGCGGGCGGTCCGGGTAGATGTTGATCCAGACCTTGCCGCCACGCTTGATGTGGCGGGTCATCGCGATACGGGCCGCCTCGATCTGGCGGTTGGTCACGTACGCCGGGGTGAGGGCCTGAATGCCGTACTCGCCGAACGCAACCTGCGTACCACCCTTGGACATACCGCTGCGCTTCGGGTGGTGCTGCTTGCGGTGCTTGACCCTACGGGGGATCAGCATTTCGGTCAGGCCTCCGTTCCGGTGCTCTCAACCGGAGCAGCGGCGGCAGCCTCGGCCTTGGGGGCCTCGGCGGCGGGAGCCGACTGCTGCGGCTTGCGACCGCGACCGCCACGCTCGCCACCGCGGCCACCACGGCCGGCGGGGCGCTCAGCGCCACCGCGGGCCGGACGGTTGCCGGCGCGGGCAGCGGCGTTCTCGGCGCGGACCTCGGCGATGTTCTTGACGTCGCCCTTGTAGATCCAGACCTTCACACCGATGCGGCCGAAGGTCGTCTTGGCCTCGAAGAAGCCGTAGTCGACGTTCGCGCGGAGCGTGTGCAGGGGCACGCGGCCCTCGCGGTAGAACTCCGAGCGGGACATCTCGGCGCCGCCGAGGCGACCGCCGCACTGGATCTTGATGCCCTTGGCGCCGGCCTTCATCGTGCCCTGCATGCTCTTACGCATGGCGCGACGGAAGGAGACGCGGGAGGAGAGCTGCTCGGCAACGGCCTGCGCGACCAGCTGAGCGTCCATCTCGGGGTTCTTGACCTCGAGGATGTTCAGCTGGACCTGCTTGCCCGTGAGCTTCTCGAGGTCCCCGCGGATGCGGTCGGCCTCGGCGCCACGGCGGCCGATGACGATGCCCGGACGAGCGGTGTGGATGTCCACCCGCACGCGGTCACGGGTGCGCTCGATCTCAACCTTCGAGATGCCGGCGCGCTCCATGCCGGACGTCATCATCCGACGGATGGCGACGTCTTCCTTGACGTAGTCCTTGTACAGCTTGTCGGCGTACCAGCGGGACTTGAAGTCCGTGGTGATGCCGAGCCGGAACCCATGCGGGTTAACCTTCTGGCCCATTACCGGGTTCCTTCCTTGCTGCTGACGACCACGGTGATGTGGCTGGTCCGCTTACGGATCCGGTAGGCACGGCCCTGAGCACGCGGACGGAACCGCTTCAGGGTCGGGCCCTCATCCACGTACGCCTCGCTGATGTACAGCGAAGAGGCGTCACTGTGGTCGTAGTTGTGCGCGGCGTTGGCAATGGCGCTGTCAAGCACCTTGCCGACCGGCACGCTCGCGGCCTGCGGGGCGAAACGCAGGACCGCCTGAGCCTCCGTGGCGTCCATGCCACGGATAAGGTCCACCACGCGGCGGGCCTTCATGGGCGTGACGCGGATGTACCGCGCCTGGGCCCTGGCTTCCATGGTTGTCCTTCCAGTGTCTGTCATGGTCATTCCACCCCGCTACTAGCGGCGCTTCGACTTCCGGTCGTCCTTCACGTGACCCCGGAAGGTGCGCGTCGGCGAGAACTCGCCGAGCTTGTGGCCGACCATCGACTCGGTGACAAACACCGGAATGTGGGTCTTGCCGTTGTGCACCGCGATCGTGTGGCCGAGCATGGCCGGGATGATCATCGAGCGACGGGACCAGGTCTTGATGACGTTCTTGGTACCGGCTTCGTTCTGAGCGTCCACCTTCTTCACGAGGTGGCCGTCAACGAAGGGTCCCTTCTTGAGACTGCGCGGCATCTAAACCCGCTCCTAGCGCTTCTTGTTCGTCTTGCGGCGGCGGACGATGTACTTGCTCGAAGCCTTCTTCGGCGAGCGAGTACGACCCTCCTTCTGACCCCACGGGGAGACCGGGTGGCGACCACCGGAGGTCTTGCCCTCACCACCACCGTGCGGGTGGTCAACCGGGTTCATCGCCACACCGCGAACGGTCGGGCGAACGCCCAGCCAGCGCTTGCGGCCGGCCTTGCCCCAGTTGATGTTCGACTGCTCGGCGTTGCCGACCTCACCGATGGTGGCGCGGCAGCGGGCGTCGACGAGACGGATCTCGCCGGACGGCATGCGGAGGTGGGCCATCGAGCCCTCCTTCGCGAGCAGCTGCACGGAGGCACCCGCGGAACGGGCGAACTTGGCGCCACCGCCGGGACGGAGCTCGATCGCGTGGATCGTGGTACCGACCGGGATGTTGCGGAGGGCCAGGTTGTTACCGGGCTTGATGTCGGCGCCGGGGCCGTTCTCGACCCGGTCGCCCTGCGACAGGCCACGCGGGGCGATGATGTAGCGCTTCTCGCCGTCCGCGTAGTGGAGCAGCGCGATGCGCGCGGTGCGGTTCGGGTCGTACTCGATGTGAGCGACCTTGGCCGGCACGCCGTCCTTGTCGTGACGACGGAAGTCGATCACGCGGTAGGCGCGCTTGTGGCCACCGCCCTGGTGGCGGACGGTCACACGACCGGTGTTGTTACGGCCGCCCTTGCTGTGCAGGGGGCGGACCAGCGACTTCTCCGGCGTGGACCGCGTGATCTCGACGAAGTCGGCTACGGAGGAGCCACGGCGGCCCGGCGTAGTCGGCTTGTACTTGCGGATTCCCATTTCTCAGTCCTCGTCCGATTCCGGACGACTCGACCGCCGTCAGGCGGTCGGGCCGCCGAAGATGTCGATACGGTCGCCCTCGGCAAGGGTCACGATGGCGCGCTTGGTGTTGGCGCGCTTGCCGAAACCGGTGCGGGTGCGCTTGCGCTTGCCCTGGCGGTTGATCGTGTTGACCCCGGTGACCTTGACCGAGAAGACCGCCTCGACGGCCTGCTTGATCTGGGTCTTGTTGGAGCCGGGCGCGACGATGAACGTGTACTTGTTCTCGTCCAGCAGGGCGTAGCTCTTCTCGGAGACAACCGGCTTGACGAGAACGTCGCGCGGGTCCGTGAAGGTCTTGCTGGTGATCGTGGCCTCGGACATCAGGCCTCGCTCCCTTCGGTGTCAGCAGCCGACGACTTCGCAGCGCCGGACACGAAGGACTCGAGAGCGGCCTGGGTGAAGACCACGTCGTCGGATCGCATCACGTCGTACGTGTTCAGCTGGCCCGGCTCCAGGATGTGCACCTGGGGCAGGTTGCGGGCGGAGAGCCACGCGACCTCGTCCGAGCGCTCGACGACCAGGAGCAGGTTCTTGCGCTCCGAGATCTTGCCGAACAGCGTCTTGGCGGCCTTGGTGGAGATGTCACCCTCGACCACGCCGGTGACGACGTGGATGCGGGAGTGGTTCGCCCGGTCGGAGAGGGCACCGCGCAGGGCGGCGGCCTTCATCTTCTTCGGGGTGCGCTGGGAGTAGTCACGCGGCACGGGGCCGTGGACGACGCCACCGCCGGCGAACTGCGGCGCACGGGTCGAACCCTGACGGGCGCGGCCGGTGCCCTTCTGGCGGTACGGCTTGCGGCCACCACCACGGACTTCGCCACGGCTCTTGGTCTTGTGCGTGCCCTGGCGGGCAGCGGCCAGCTGTGCGACGACGACCTGGTGGATCAGCGGAATGCTGATCTTGGCGCCGAAGATCTCCGTGGGGAGCTCGACGGTCCCGGCCTTGTCGCCTGCCGGCGAAAGGATGTCAATGGTGCTCATCGGTTCCTCAAACCCCCTTGGCCGCGGTGCGGACCAGGACGAGGCCACCGTTCGGGCCGGGGACGGCGCCCTTGATGAGCAGCAGACCCTTCTCGGCGTCAACGGCGTGGACGGTCAGGTTCTGGGTGGTGACCCGCTCGTTGCCCATGCGACCCGCCATGCGCATGCCCTTGAAGACACGGCCGGGGGTGGCACAACCACCGATGGAACCAGGCTTGCGGTGCACGCGGTGGGCACCGTGAGACGCCTTGCCACCACGGAAGTTGTGACGCTTCATGACACCGGCGAAGCCCTTGCCCTTGCTCTTGCCGGTGACGTCGACCTTCACGCCGGCCTCGAAGACCTCGGCGGTGATCTCCTGGCCGAGCGTGTACTCGGAGGCGTCAGCGGTGCGGAGCTCCACCAGGTGGCGGCGCGGGGTGACGTCGGCCTTGGCGAAGTGACCCTTGAGGGGCTTGTTCACCTTGCGAGGGTCGATCTCGCCGAAGGCGATCTGGACCGACTCGTAGCCGTCGATGTCGTTCGTACGCACCTGGGTCACGACATTCGGACCGGCCTTGACGACGGTCACCGGGACGACCCGGTTGTTCTCGTCCCAGACCTGCGTCATGCCGAGCTTCTCGCCCAGGATGCCCTTGATGTTCTTAGCCATCTCGCGCGTCACCTCAGAGCTTGATCTCGATGTCGACGCCCGCCGGCAGGTCGAGGCGCATGAGCGAGTCAACCGTCTTCGGCGTGGGGTCGAGGATGTCGATGAGGCGCTTGTGCGTGCGCATCTCGAAGTGCTCGCGCGAGTCCTTGTACTTGTGCGGCGACTTGATGACGCAGTACACGTTCTTCTCAGTGGGCAGCGGCACCGGGCCCGCGACCGACGCACCAGTGCGCGTCACCGTCTCGACGATCTTCTTCGCCGAGGAGTCGATGACCTCGTGGTCGTAGGCCTTGAGCCGGATGCGGATCTTCTGTCCCGCCATGGCTACTCAGTAGTCCTTTGTCTTGGTTAACGCTCTGGACTCGGGGGTTCTCGTAACTCTGTCTCCGACCCACGCGGTCGGGCGTGTCGCACTCCCTCTACGCAGAAATCCCTAAGGATCTCCCAACCAAGGGGGTGCGGTCCCAGAACCGCGAGCCGGGGGCAGAACACCCACCGAGTGCCTGGTCGGCACCCCGCTGACGCTTCCCCGAAGATTCCCGTACGTCCGCTCCTGAGAAGAAGCGACGAGTACTGTGGGACTCGCTTCAGGTCCTCCCGACGGGAGGCGCGCAGCATCGGCACTCAACCGAGCAACCCCGACAGTCTGCCACACGTGACGCGCCGGTGGCCAATCGGGCCGAAGAGAGTACCCCGGACGTGACGGAGATCAAACCTGGGGTACGACACGCGGGGCACGCCCCGCCAGGTGTTCCAGCGTCGCACACGGGACGCACGCACGACCTCCGCGGGCACTCGCACGACATGCCGGGCATGTACGGATCCCGCCACGCGCGAAGCCGCCCCGTCGCCCTGGTCCCCCGGTGTGCGTCACCCGGGCCGAGCGGGAGCCTCCGAGGACCCGGAGGCGGAAGCCTACGGGGAAGTGCCCTCGAGTCCCGGCAGACGTACCACTCCGACTGGCTTGGGGAGTTGTGGCGCAAGGCGGGGGCGCCCGACCCCCCGTCGTACATCGCGTTCGGGTGGGACGAATGTCTGCGCGCCCTCGACAAGGTGGCCGAGGCCCTGCGGGAGCCGGACATGGGCAGGGACCCCAGCGCAGCCGTCGGGCCCGGCTGGGTCGCCGAGGAAGCCCTGGCGACGGCCCTGTACTGCTTCCTCGTCGTCGGGGGTGATGCCCGCGGGTCGATCATGCGAGGTGCGCATTCGTCGGGGGACTCCGACGCCATCGCCGCCCTCGCCGGCGCGTTCGCCGGGGCCAAGCACGGATCGCACTACTGGCTGCACGAGTGGACCGAGGTACTGGAGTACCAGGACCGCATCCGCGCCCTGAGCCAGCTCTGGGACTGAGTACCGAGGTGAAGGACATGGACGCGGAGGCGGCCCCGGCCCCCGCCGGGCCACCACCGCGCGCGAGACCGCCGCCCGTGTCCGGAACCAGGCGCGCCGGATCAACGCACGTGGCTGCGTGGCCGCCGTGCACTCCGCACTCGGCGGGAACCCGTCGGTCGCCCTGCCCTGGCGGCCCGCCCATGAGGCCCCGGGCTGGTGGGACCGGTTGAACCGCCGGTACTTCGAGGGCTTCAGCCGCGTCCCGGTGGGCGACTGGAACGACGTGATCAGGGCCCTGCGCGGGCCGGGCCCGGACACACGCGGGCTGGTGTGGGTACGGCGTGAGATCGGCGGTCGGGAGCCGAGCGGGAACCTCCTCTACGCCCACGACGACAGCGGCCGGGTCGTCCTTCTGGACGGCGTCACGGGCTCCCTGGCCGTCCTGGACACCTCCCACATCCGCGAGCTGAACCTGCTCCGGGCCCTTTCGGCGCAGCGGGACGGTGCGGAACGCGTCAGATACGGGTGACCGTGCCGCACTTCTTCGGGAGATCTCCGAGGTCCTTGCTGCGGTCGTACGGATCGATCTCCGGTCCTCCGGGGGGCACCGCGCTGATCAGGTCCTCGCTGAACTGGGGACGCAGGAAGCCGTCCCCGTCCCTGGCGCAGTCGCTGTTTCCGGCGGACTCGTCCATCCGCAGCACGAACAGCGCGCCTCGCGTCGCCACGATCTTGGCCGGGTCGTAGAGAGCGAAGGTCATCTGGCGCCGTACGACGGTACGGGCGACCTCGTCGAAGCCGGGGCGGGTCTTCACCAGCGGATAGACGAAGGTGTAGTCGGCGTGCACCTGCACCTCGCCGCTCCGCTCACCCGCCTCGAAGGTCATCCGCCCGCGCGTCTTGACGACGTCACCGGCGAGACGCACCTCGGCCGGGTCGAACCGGCTGAACAGCCACAGCGGGTCGCTGTCCCGGCCCGGCTTCGCGAGCCACCGGTCGATGCGCGGACGGACGTCCTTCTGCAGGGGATCGAGCAGCTCGATCGCGTCGGTCGGCCGTTCCCCGCGCAGCGTGGCCCGGTCCAGGTTCGCGGCGACGAGGAACCGCCCGACCGTGTCGAGCGCGGCGGCGACCTCCTTCTTGGACATCCCTCCGACGGCCCGGGCCCGGGGCAGCTCGATCCCCGCGGCCCCGTCCGCCCACCGGAGAGCCGGCGATCCCTTGAACGGTTCCTTCAGCGTCGGACGGTCCGGGAGGATCTCCTGGGACGGCGCCGCGCTCGGACGTGCGGTCTCCGCGGACAGGGGGGTGGTCGCGCCCGGGCCGCCGAGCCCCTCGGGCCACCGGTCCGTGACGAGGTCCGGGCGCACAGCGAACAGCAGGAGGCCGGCGGCCAGGGTGATCCCGACGGCACCCTTGACCTGGCGCCGCGCCTTGCCCCGTCCGTTCATCTCCCGCCAGGCCGGCCCGGTCCGCCACCCCTCGGGCTCGTGCCGCTTCGGCCGCCGAGGCCGCCGCCGGCGGGGCTCCGGGACAGGGCCGGTACCCACCCCGTCCTTCCTCGCCGCCTCGACGAACGCGGCCCATTCCTCGTCGGAGACCGACGGGTCCTTCTCGCTCATGTTCCCCACCCCTGATCGTGCTCGCGGTCAGGAGGGTTTCACGGGGCGTGGCGGAGGATGCGGGCAGGTCGGGTTCGTTGATCTTTCCGAGATCGGGGGGCTCAGCCTCGGGCGTCATGCGCCGCCCCAGGACCTGCCCCGCTGCCCCGGAGCGGCCTCGGCCGCCCACTGAGACGGCCCCGTCCTGGGCAGTCGACGGGTGTGCACACCAGTGACGAGATCTACCACCGGGTGCTGTGGGACCCCCGCTTCGATCCCGAGCGCTTCGTGATGGGCATCGCCGAGCGCGGTGCCGGGCCGCAGCGGATGCCGTTGGTCGATTTCGTGCCCGGGGGCGAGATCCCCTGGCATCGGGTGGTCTTCTTCGAGGCCGACGGGCGGGTCGTCTGGGACCGGGCGACAGGGGTCGACCGGCTCGACGGGCTTCTCGCGCCCCGGGCCGTCGAGCCGCCCGGTCCCCGGGAGGTTCTGGCCGTCGCGCCGACGAACCGTACGGCCGTGGCCTGGATCCCGCCGTCCGAGCTGTGGCCGCCGATCCAGCACATCCGCCGCGAGCACGACCGTCAGATCCACCGCTGGCCGCCGCACGTCAACGTGCTCTTCGGCTTCGTGCCCGAGGACGACTTCGCGCGGGCGGCCCCGCTCGCCGCCGCGGCGGTGGCCGAGGTGCCGGCGTTCAAGGCCCGGCTCGAGGGCGTGCACTGGTTCGGCCACCGCGAGGACGCCACCGTCTGGCTCGATCCGGCGGCGGCCGGCGAGGAGCCGTGGGCCCGGCTGCGGAACGCCCTGGAGACCCGCTTCCCCCTCTGCGGAGGCCGGCGGGGCGGGGGCTTCACCCCGCATCTCTCCCTCGGTCGCACCCGGGACCCGCACGCTCTCGCGTCGAAGGCCGACGCCCTGCTCGGGGCGGTGACCGCGCGGGTCACCGAGCTCGTCCTGCTCTCCCGCCGGGGCGACGGGCCGATGCGCGTCCGGGCGAGAGTGCGGCTCGGCACGGGCGAGGTGCGATGGTCCGCGCCCGACGCCGAATGAATTCCTCGGGCACACTCGCGACTCCCCGCACAACCTCTCGTACCGGAAATCCGTCTACCAAGGCGCTCAGGGACCGGTACACAGCGCGGGGGAACCTCCACCAGTGGACGACATATCCGTCTCCGGGGCCTTCCGGCCCCGGCGGCGCAGCATGCTCGCGGCCGCCGTCGCGGTGGCCGCCCTCGCCGGGTGTTCCGTGCCCGCGCCCCGCCGCACCGGCCCGACCGCCGATCCCGCGCCCGGGATGGCGATCGCCGGCTCGCGGCGCGCGCAGTTGGTGCAGTTCGCCGCGCACCCGGACGACGACCTGTACTTCATGAACCCGGACACCCAGCGCATGCTCGACGCCGGTGTCCCCCTCGCCTCCGTGTACGTCACCGCGGGCGAGCACACCGGCAGGAACTGGATCAAGGGCATGCCGGAGACCGCCCCGGACAAGGCCGCCTACTCCGCCGCCCGTCACCAGGGCCTGCGGCAGGCGTACGCCGAGGCCGTCGGGCTCCACCGGTTCACGCCCTGGCAGAAGGACGTCATCACCCTGCGCGGCGGACGACGGGCCGAGATCAACACGCTCACCCATGGCGGTCGCCGGGTCGAACTGGTCTTCCTCAACCTGCCGATGCACAGCTCCCGGCGGTACATGGCCCTCCCCGCGCTCTGGCACGACCGGGCCCTCGAACTGAGGACCCACCTTTCCGCCGGCTCCCCCGTCGACCGCTCGGACACCTACGACCACGACCAGCTGATCGACGTCCTCGTCGGCCTCCTGGAGCGGTACCGGCCGACGGTCGTCCAGACCCTCGACCCGGACCCGGACATCCAGCTGAGCGACGAGGCGACGCGCAAGCGGGACAGCGAGCAGCCCGGCTACTCCGACCACGGCGACCACACCGCCGTCGCCTGCTTCTCCTGGGCCGCGCTGATCCGCTGGGTCGCGGAGTCCGCGCGGGACGGCGCGGCCATACCGGCGTTCACGGCGCACGCCTTCCGCGGCTACTACAACCGCCACTGGCCCAAGAACCTCCCCCCGCAGGTCCTGCGAGAGAAGGCCGCGCATCTCGTCCCGTACGGCGGCGATCCGTCCTGGCAGTGCGGCGACCCCTCCGGCTGCGGCGACTACGGCGTCGGCGGCGAGCGCCCCCTCACCAACAAGAAGGGCTGGGTGCGCTCCACGCACCACCGCTGGCCCGGCGCCGGCCCCGCCCTCGTCGCGGAGCCCGACGGGCGGCTCGTCGCCCACGCAGTGCTCGGACTGCGCGCGGTCCGCTGGCGGGAGACGGAGAAGGGCTCCGGCCTCTGGGGCGATCCGGAGGACCTCGGCGGCGGGCCGCTCGTGCCGGAGCTGGGCTCGGCCGTGCTCCCCGACGGCCGGGTGCTGCTCCTCGGCGTGCGCTTCGCCGCGCTCGGCGGCCGCGGTGGCCCGAACAGACGGGAGGTCGTGCTCCTGGAGCAGCCCTCCCCCGGCGGTCCCTTCCTCGCCTGGCGCGGCCTGGGCAATCCCGAGCGCGGCGACGACCGGGGCCGCCGCATCGGTGTGCCGGTGGCCGTGACCGCACCCGACGGCCGGGTCCATCTCTTCGTACGCAACGCCGACAAGGGGGTGTCGACGCGGGTACGGGACACCTCCGGCGCCTGGAGCCCCTGGCAGTCCCTCGACGGGGAGGCGGAGGTGCAGGACGGGCTGACCGCCCTCGTCGACGGTGCCGGGCGCGTCCACCTCCTGGCGGCGGCCCGGGACTCCGTCGCGCACTGGATCGACGGCGCGCCCACCGAGCCGCTGCCCCTCGCCGGCGGCCCCGTCGCCGCCGTCCCCGGCACCGGCGGCGTCGAGGTGTACTACCGCGAACCGGCGGCCGCCGCCCTGCTCAGGACCGGGCAGGACGTCTCCTTCGACGGGTACGGCGCCGTCACCGCGGGGCTCGTCGACGGCGAGACGGTACTCCTCGGCCGGGACCTCCGCGGACGCGTGCGGCTGCGCCGGGGGGCGCGCACCCACACCCGTACGCAGGGGGTCGCCGCCGTCGGGAACGCCGCGCTCCACGGCGCGGCCGCCGCCGGTCTCGGCGCCGACGGCCATCCGTGGCTGTGGCGGCCGACGGAAAGGGCCCGCCTCCCTCGATGAGGGAGACGGGCCCGGGCCCGGCGCCGAGGCGCTCAGGTCACCGCTGTCACTCGCTTCACTTGGTGAAGTAGCCGGTGATGTCGGCGAGCAGGTCGACCGAACCCGACTTGTTGTAGAAGCTGACCTTGCCGTTCACGACCGGGACGACGACCAGGTTCGGGATCGTCTGACCGGCGGTGAAGTTCAGGTTCGACGCGCTCGTACGGGTCGTACCGTCCGGGTAGACCGACACGAAGCTGCCCGCGGTCGGGTTCGTCGCCGTCACGTTCAGGACGACGGCGGTGACGCCGGAGGCGGGAACGCCCTCGACACCCGCGACCGGGAGGGTCACGACGCCGCCGGGACCGACCTTGGCCTTCGGCACTCCGAGACCGGAGCGCGTGTCCATCAGCCGCTTCGGGCCCAGGTTGATGTGGGACGCGCCCTCCTGGCCGGCCGTGAAGTAGCCGGTGATGTCGGCGATCAGGTCGACCGAGCCCGCGCGGTTGTAGAAGTCCACCTTGCCGTTCACGACCGGGACGACGACCAGGTTCGGGATCGTCTGACCGGCGGTGAAGTTCAGGTTCGACGCGCTCGTACGGGTCGTGCCGTTCGGGTACACCGACACGAAGCTGCCCGCGGTCGGCGCGGTCGCCGTCACGTTCAGGACCACGGCGGTGACGCCGGTCTCCGGAACGCCCTGGACGCCCGCGACCGGCAGCGTCACGACACCGCCGGGGCCGACCTTGCCCTGCCGCACACCGAGGCCGGAACGCGTGTCCATCAGCCGCAGCGGGCCGTGGTTGAGGTGCGTGGAACCGGTGGTGTCGGTGGTGTAGTAGCCGGTGACGTCGGCGAGCAGATCGACGGTGCCGGCGTGGTTGTAGAAGCTGACCTTGCCGTTCACGACCGGGACGGTCACCAGGTTGGGGATCGTCTGACCGGCGGTGAAGTTCAGGTTCGACGCGCTCGTACGGGTCGTGCCGTTCGGGTACACCGATACGAAGCTGCCGGCCGTCGGGTTGGTCGCCGTCACGTTCAGCACGACCGCGCCCACGCCCGTGGCCGGTATGCCGTTGGCCCCGGTGACCTGCAGCGTCACGACGCCGCCGGCACCGACCTTGGCCTTGGCCACGCCGAGCCCGGTACGCGTGTCCATCAGCCGGGTCGGCGTGACGGGCTTGAACGTCTTGGGACCGGGGACGGTCACGGTGATCGCCGGGGTGGTGGTCGTCTTCCCGGAGGTGTGGATGCCCCGGATGGCGACCTGGTGGGCGCCGTAGCCCGTGAGCGTCGTCGAGGTGCTCCGCGTGCTGCCGGTGACCCACTTGACCATCTGGCCGTCGACCAGCAGCTCGAAGCGGTGGACGAGGTTGGCCGGCGTGGTCGAGGACCAGTTGAGCGTCAGCGGCCCGGGCGTCTCGTACCCACTGCCGGCGACGGTCGCGCCGCCACCCACGGAGTCGATCTTCAGGTTGGCGACGGTGCCGGTGGCGTAGCTGCGGATGGTGGGCAGCTGGGGGTAGAGCATGGTGCCGGGGCAGGCCGTGTTGAAGCCGTCACGGTGCCCGGAGACCGCGTCGAAGGTGTACGACTGGCCGGACGTGTAGCTGATGCCCGTGCCGCTCTTCTGCGTGGCGCCCGCGACCAGCGTGGTCTTGCCCGCCGGGTTCACGCCGTACTGGCCGAGCTTGTACGCGATGACCCGCGAGGCCGACACGAGCGCGGCGTTCGACGCCGACTGCTCCATGTAGTTGCCGATGACGGCGACGCTGGTCGACTCCGAGTTGAAGCCATAGGTGTGCGCGCCGAGCACCGGCTGGTCGATGCCGCCCTCGCGGCCCTCGAAGATCGTGCCGCACTTGTCGACGAGGAAGTTGTAGCCGATGTCGCGCCACGGCGGGTTCTGGCCCGTGACGTGGTAGACGAGGATGCTTCGGACGATGGCCGCCGACTCCGAGCAGTCGTAGTCGGCACTCGTCGTGTGGTGAACGAAAGCGGCCTTGATCTTGCCGCCCGGCAGATAGACCGGCTCCTCGGGGGTGGCTACGGCCGTGTCCGCACCCCACTCCTCACGAGTGACGATCCTCGGCTGCGGCGCGGTCGACGGCGGACCCGGAACGCTCGGAGGCGTGGTCGGCGGCTCGTCGGCGGCGAAGGCGGCGGGCGCGGCGTTCAGATCGCCGTTCCGCTCCGCGGCCGCTCCGGCGCCGTTCGGGTCGACCATCACCAGCTTGAGGCCGTCGGGGAGCGTGCCGGCGGCCGCGCCGTCGCTCACCCGCGCCTCCGCGCCGTCGGAAGCGCCGACCCAGACGGGCTCGGTCGCGCCGCCTGCTCCGGGTCGCTTGCCGTCCATGCCGACGGGATAGGGCTCGAGGTCGATCCAGTCGGACCATTCACCGGTCTCGACGCTGCGGGTACGGACCTCGATCGTGCCCTTGATCTTCGTGTTCGGGTCCGTCCAGGACACCCCGAGCAGACCGAACGGTGCCGTGTCCCGCTGGGACAGCACCGCCTCGCCCTTGCCCTTGTCGGTCAGCGGCAGCTTGTGCAGCTGGTCCTTCGCCGACCCCTTCTTCGCGACCTCAGTGCTGTACGGGCTGGGCTGGTCCGCGGGCCCGGTGTCCTCGGTCCCGAAGACCGCACCGTTCGCGGCGGCCTGGAAGCCCAGAACCGTGGCGGCTGCGAGGGCAGCACCTATGGCGGTGCGACGGACGCGCTTCCCGGTCGTACGACGTGCTCGACGTCCCGATCTCAAGTTGTCTCCACCCCTAATGGTCATGACACAACTGACCGGCGCATGCTACATGCCGTCAGGTTTGCTTCTGTCACCCGGGGGTAAAACAAAAGGCCCCGCGCCGCCGAAGCGGTGCGGGGCCCTCGTTTGACGCTCCGTCAGGAGCGGCTCAG
The DNA here is from genome assembly GCF_044764755.1 of Streptomyces sp. NPDC093600. Taxonomy (NCBI): domain Bacteria; kingdom Bacillati; phylum Actinomycetota; class Actinomycetes; order Kitasatosporales; family Streptomycetaceae; genus Streptomyces; species Streptomyces sp. NPDC093600. Next base: position 424,084 of record NZ_JBIWIU010000001.1, on the reverse strand, counting down.
GTCAAGCCAACAATTACTTGTTGATCTTGGTGACCTGGCCGGCGCCCACGGTCCGGCCACCCTCACGGATGGCGAACTTCAGGCCCTCCTCCATGGCGACGGGCTGGATCAGCTCGACGGTCATGGAGGTGTTGTCGCCCGGCATGACCATCTCGGTGCCCTCGGGGAGGGTCACGACGCCGGTCACGTCCGTGGTACGGAAGTAGAACTGCGGGCGGTAGTTGTTGAAGAACGGGGTGTGACGGCCACCCTCGTCCTTCGACAGGATGTAGGCCTGGGCCTCGAACTCGGTGTGCGGCGTGACCGAACCGGGCTTGATGATGACCTGGCCGCGCTCGACATCCTCGCGCTTGATGCCACGGAGGAGCAGACCGACGTTCTCACCGGCCTGGCCCTCGTCGAGCAGCTTGCGGAACATCTCGATGCCGGTGACCGTGGTGGTGGTCTTCTCCTGCTTGATACCGACGATGTCGACGGTCTCGTTGACCTTCAGGACACCACGCTCGATACGGCCGGTGACGACGGTGCCACGACCGGTGATCGTGAAGACGTCCTCGATCGGCATCAGGAACGGCTTGTCGACGTCACGCTCGGGCTGCGGGATCGCCTCGTCGACGGCGGCCATCAGGTTCAGGACCGACTGGCCCCACTCCTTGTCGCCCTCGAGCGCCTTGAGCGCCGAGACCTTGACGACCGGCAGGTCGTCGCCCGGGAACTCGTACTCGGAGAGGAGCTCACGCACCTCGAGCTCGACGAGCTCCAGGATCTCCTCGTCGTCCACCATGTCGGCCTTGTTCAGGGCGACGACGATGTACGGAACGCCGACCTGGCGGGCCAGGAGCACGTGCTCCTTGGTCTGCGGCATCGGGCCGTCGGTGGCCGCGACCACGAGGATGGCGCCGTCCATCTGCGCCGCACCCGTGATCATGTTCTTGATGTAGTCCGCGTGACCGGGGCAGTCGACGTGGGCGTAGTGACGCGACTCGGTCTGGTACTCGACGTGCGCGATGGAGATGGTGATACCGCGCTGGCGCTCCTCAGGAGCCTTGTCGATCTGGTCGAAGGCCGAGGCCTCGTTCAGGTCCGGGTACGCGTCGTGCAGCACCTTGGTAATGGCGGCCGTGAGGGTCGTCTTACCGTGGTCGATGTGACCGATGGTGCCGATGTTGACGTGCGGCTTAGTCCGCTCGAACTTCGCCTTCGCCACGGGGGTCCTCCTGGAGAGTGGTTCTGTACGCCTTGCTTCATCGGCGCCAGGTGATCTTTGCTGGGATGCCAGTGGCCGGGGCCCGGTTCCTCGGGTTACGGGGATGAGCCCCGGCGACTGGGTCAAGCCTAAAGCGTGAACTCGGGAGAGTTACTCGCCCTTGGCCTTCGCGATGATCTCCTCGGCGACGTTCCGCGGAACCTCGGCGTAGGAGTCGAACTGCATCGAGTAGCTTGCGCGACCCGAGGTCTTGCTGCGGAGGTCTCCGACGTAGCCGAACATCTCCGAAAGGGGCACGAGGCCCTTCACGACGCGAGCGCCGCTGCGCTCCTCCATGGCCTGGATCTGACCACGGCGGGAGTTGATGTCACCGATGACCTCACCCATGTAGTCCTCGGGCGTGACGACCTCAACGGCCATCATGGGCTCAAGGATGACGGGGGAAGCCTTGCGCGCGGCCTCCTTGAAGGCCTGCGAACCGGCGATCTTGAAGGCGAGCTCGGAGGAGTCGACCTCGTGGTAGGCACCGTCGAGAAGGATGACGCGGACGCCAGTCATCTCGTAGCCGGCCAGGATGCCGAACTGCATGGCCTCCTGCGCACCGGCGTCGACCGAAGGGATGTACTCCTTCGGGATGCGGCCACCGGTGACCTTGTTCACGAACTCGTACGAGGCGTCGCCGCCCTCGATGGGCTCGATCGCGATCTGCACCTTGGCGAACTGACCGGTACCACCGGTCTGCTTCTTGTGGGTGAAGTCCACGCGCTCGACGGCCTTGCGGATCGTCTCGCGGTACGCGACCTGCGGCTTGCCGACGTTCGCCTCGACCTTGAACTCGCGACGCATACGGTCGACGAGGATGTCGAGGTGAAGCTCGCCCATACCACCGATGATGGTCTGGCCGGTCTCCTCGTCCGAGTGAACCTGGAAGGAGGGGTCCTCCTCCGCGAGACGCTGGATGGCGACACCCAGCTTCTCCTGGTCACCCTTGGACTTGGGCTCGATGGCGACCTGAATGACCGGCGCCGGGAAGTCCATGGACTCCAGGATGACCGGGTTCTTCTCGTCGCACAGCGTCTCACCGGTGGTGGTCTGCTTGAGGCCCATGACGGCGACGATGTCGCCGGCGCCCACCGAGTCGATCTCCTCACGCTTGTTCGCGTGCATACGGTAGATCTTGCCGATGCGCTCCTTCTTGCCCTTGACGGAGTTCAGCACCGAGGTGCCGGCCTCCAGGCGACCGGAGTAGATCCGGACGAAGGTGAGCTTGCCGAGGTGCGGGTCGCTCGCGATCTTGAAGGCGAGCGCCGAAAGGGGCTCCTCCTCCGAGGGCTTGCGCCGTACGACGACCTCGGCGTCCTTGACGTCGTGGCCCTCGATGGCCTCGACGTCCAGGGGGGAGGGGAGGTAGCGCACGACCGCGTCGAGCAGGGGCTGGACGCCCTTGTTCTTGAACGCGGTGCCACAGAAGACGGGGGTGATCGTCTTCTCGCCGCCACCCTTGCCGGACGCGATGGTGATACGACGGATCGCGGCGTACAGCTGCTCCTCGGTGGGCTCCTGGCCCTCGAGGAAGAGCTCCATGATCTCTTCGTCGTTCTCCGCGACGGTCTCGACCAGCTTGCCGCGCCACTCTTCAGCGGCCTCGGTGTGCGAGGCGGGGATGTCGACGACGTCGTACATCTCGCCCTTGGTCGCTTCCGCGGACCAGACCAGGGCCTTCATGCGGACGAGGTCCACGACACCCTGGAAGTCCATCTCGGCACCGATGGGGAGCTGCATGACGATCGGGACGGCGCCGAGGCGGTCCACGATCATGTCGACGCAGCGGTGGAACTCGGCGCCCGTACGGTCGAGCTTGTTGACGAAGCAGATACGCGGGACGCCGTAGCGGTCCGCCTGACGCCAGACAGTCTCGGACTGGGGCTCAACACCGGCGACGCCGTCGAACACCGTCACGGCACCGTCGAGCACGCGCAGCGAACGCTCCACCTCGACGGTGAAGTCGACGTGGCCCGGGGTGTCGATGATGTTGATGGTGTGGTCGACGTCCTCGAGCGGCCAGTGGCAGGTCGTCGCGGCGGACGTGATCGTGATGCCGCGCTCCTGCTCCTGCTCCATCCAGTCCATCGTGGCAGCGCCGTCGTGGACTTCACCGATCTTGTACGAGACACCGGTGTAGAACAGGATTCGCTCGGTGGTGGTCGTCTTGCCCGCGTCGATGTGGGCCATGATGCCGATGTTGCGCACCTTGGCCAGGTCAAGCGAAGTGGTAGCCATATCGGCTCAGTCTTCTCTCGGTCTCGATGTGGGTTGCGACTACCAGCGGTAGTGCGCGAAGGCCTTGTTGGACTCGGCCATCTTGTGCGTGTCCTCACGCTTCTTGACCGAAGCACCGAGGCCGTTGGAGGCGTCGAGAAGCTCGTTCATGAGGCGCTCGGTCATGGTCTTCTCGCGACGGGCGCGGGAGTAACCCACGAGCCAGCGGAGCGCGAGGGTGGAGGCGCGACCGGGCTTGACCTCGATCGGCACCTGGTAGGTGGCGCCACCGACACGGCGGGACTTGACCTCGAGGGACGGCTTCACGTTCTCGAGGGCGCGCTTCAGCGTGATGACCGGGTCGTTGCCGGTCTTCTCGCGGAGGCCTTCCATGGCGCCGTAGACGATGCGCTCGGCGGTGGAGCGCTTGCCGTCCAGCAGGATCTTGTTGATCAGCGAGGTGACAAGAGGAGAGCTGTAGACCGGGTCGATGATGACCGGGCGCTTCGGGGCGGGGCCCTTACGAGGCATTCTTACTTCTCCTTCTTGGCGCCGTAGCGGCTGCGAGCCTGCTTACGGTTCTTGACGCCCTGCGTGTCGAGGGAACCGCGGATGATCTTGTAACGAACACCCGGCAGGTCCTTCACACGGCCACCACGCACGAGCACGATGGAGTGCTCCTGCAGGTTGTGACCCTCACCCGGGATGTAGGCCGTGACCTCGATGCCGGAGGTCAGACGCACACGCGCGACCTTACGGAGGGCCGAGTTCGGCTTCTTCGGGGTGGTCGTGAACACACGCGTGCAGACGCCGCGGCGCTGAGGGGAACCCTCGAGTGCGGGCGTCTTGTTCTTCTCGACCTTGTCCTGCCGGCCCTTCCGGACCAGCTGCTGGATCGTAGGCACTACTTCTCCGGTTTCTGTGTGCCGTCGTAAAACTAACCTGGAACACTGCGCCGACCCACGCGGTCGGGTGTGTCGAATACTGCGGACCTCCGCCGAGGGCGAAAAAGCGCAGATTGCGGTGGCCGTACTCGAACTCGCAGTGCGGTTGAGGACACGCACACGAGCCCAGGCACACCCCAGGCACAAGGTCTGAGCGTACCTACCGCATGGACTCCGGTCAAAACAAATGCCCGCGCGCACCGGGGCCCGGCCGGAGCCCGGGCCGACCTCGGGTAACGCGGGCGTCCGACACGCGAGGGAGCCGGGGCGTCATCACCCCGGCTCCTCCCGGCACTTCGCGGCGGCGGCCCGCTCAGCGGGCCACCGCTCACTCCCTCGCGGCACGTCCCGGATCAGTCTGTTCGTCGCCGTCCGCGTCCTCGCCGTCGGTCTCGAGGAACTCGTTCACCACCTTGGTGAAGACGCCGAGCCGTTCGTCGGGGACGCCGAGCCAGCGGGCGAAGTCCTCCATCGACGGCTGCCAGTCGTTCGGCGGGAGGAGATCCTCCGCCAGCGGCAGTTCCTCCGGGGTCACGCGCCCCGACCGGATGAGCATGTCGCGGACGGACACCCCGAGCAGCGGGGCGATCCTGCGCATGGTCTCCAGGTCGGGCATGCTCTGCCGCTGCAGCAGCCGGGTCACGGCGGCGCGATGCACGCCGGCCTCGTCCGCGATCCGGGACTTCCCGCCGCCGCGCGGGCTGTCGATGTCGTATCCGCGTTCGCGCATCAGCCCTTCGACCCAGCCCGCGAACTGGTCCAGCCCTTGAGTGGTCATGTAACGCTCCTCACTCCACTCCTCCAGGCGGCCAACTCTAGCGTGCTTGCGCGCAAGGAATTACGTAGTTTCGGCAGCACAATCGTGTCAAACCGGTGAAGGTGCCCCAGAAAGATTGTTGCGCGCTCGCACGCAACATGCGACTCTAGCTCGCCGCCGCACTCGCCGGCCTCCTGAGTCCCATGGGCCCCATCGGCCCCGTGGGACGCGCTGGTGGCCCCGGACCGTGGAGAACCACCTTGCTCCTCACCGACTCCTCCCCCTGGCAGGCCGCCGCCGCGTGCGCCGGCCTGTCCCCGTCCATCGTCTTCGCCCGCCGCGCCCAGCACGCGGCCCCGGCGCTCCGCGCCTGCGCCGTCTGCCCGGTCCGCCGTGAGTGCGAGGCGGCGGTGGCACCCGCCGAGAGCTACTTCGACGGCGTCTGCGCGGGCCGCCTGTGGCGCAACGGCCGCCCGGCGGACGCGGCACGCGTGGCCAGGGCGGTCGCGACGACGCCGACGGCGCCGCGAGCGGCGCCGCGGGGCGCCGCGCATGGCGTGACATGGGGCGCCGACTCCGGCGGACAGCGGGCCGCAGCGTCGGCCGTGGCCCCGGATGCCGGGCATGGCGCGCATGGCGTGAGGCCGGTCGTCGCGTCGGGGCGGAAGCCGGGCGCCGCGCAGGGCGCGCATGCCGGGGCGCCGGTCGGTACGTCGGGCGGGAGCGGTCGTCGTGGCTGATCGCGCCGTCGAGCTCGTCCTCCGTGACATCACGCTGTGGACCGCCTCCCTCGCACGACAGTTCCCCGAGCTCAGCGAGGAACTGGCACCCGGTCGCCGCGGCCCTGCCGGGTCCGCGCCCACCGCGTCCCACTCCGGCCGCGACGAGCTGATCCGCGAGGAGCGCCGTGAGGCGCTGCTCCTCCAGCAGCGGCACGGGCTCGCCGTCCCCGGCCACGGTGCCGCCCCCATCCGCCTGCACGTGTCCGACGCCATCCGGGACATCACCGACGGCGTGGTGGAGCTGGAGGAGGCGGTACGCGCCCGGCTCGGCCTCCCCCGCCCCGGGCGCGCCCCGGTCGTCGAGCGGCTCCGGCGGACGTTCGCGCTGCTCGATGACATCGCCGCTCACCCCGACCTGGCCCGTCACATGCGCGACGAGCTGCGCCGGATGGCCCGGCGGTGCGCCCGCACGCTCGGCGACGCGGAGACGGTCGTACGGGTGTCGGGGCGCTGCCCCTGGTGCGACTCGGTGTCGCTGCGGGCCTTCCCGGACCGGCGGGCGGTGCTGTGCGTGAACCCGGCGTGCACCTGCACCGACGAGGAGTGCGGTTGCCAGGACGACCCGTCGTACCGCCACCTGTGGCCGCAGGAGCGGTGGGACGAACTGGCGGAGGCTTCCGGCACTCCGACCGACGAGATCGCCACGGCGATGGAGGAGACCCCGTGCTGACGTCCCTGCCGCTGCCCGCCCTGATCCCGGGCCCGCTCGCCGCCGAGGAGGCGGGGGTCGCTCCGGCCACGATCCGCAAGTGGGTCCAGCTGGGCCATCTGAAGGCCGTCGGCAAGTCGGGGAGGGCGCAGCTCTTCCGCCTGGAGGACGTCTTCGCCGCCGAACGCCTGGCCCGCCGCCGGCTCCCGCGCCCCGCGGGGGCGTAACCCCAGATCCGCAGAACCTGCCCGACCCGAAACGCCCCGCGTCCACCAGGACGCGGGGCGTTTCTTCGTACGCCCGGGCTCGGCGCCGGGGCATCCGGGAGCCCGCGCACCGGGTCCCACGCAAGCACCCACCCGAACTAGTTGCGTGCGCGCACGCTCTCTGTCACAGTTGGTGCAGCGGCGGAGCTGTGCCCACACCGGGAACGGCTTCGCCGTTCGCCGTCCGGGTGCGCTCCGCGCCCCCTCCCCCTTCCCCGCGTCGAGCGCCCCGGACGGCGCCCCGTCCCGCATCCCCTCCGAGGAGATCCGTCATGACCACTCCCCCGAGTGCTTTCCCAGACGTCGAGAAGCTGGTCGTCGACGTCCTCAAGGCCGACCCGGCCATGGCCGGCGTCACCGTCGCCGTCCAGGCGCCGAGCGGCTTCGACGGTACGCAGAGCGCCGTCCTGGTGAACCGCCGCGGCGGGGCCTGGATCGGCGATCTGCACGTCGACAAGCCGCTGATCGAGTTCGAGGTGTACGGGCCGACCAAGAACGCGGCCCACGTCCTCGCCAACGCCGCCCGGCGCGCCCTGCTCGCCACCATCGGCAAGCAGATCGGCGTGAACTTCGTCAGCGACGTGGAGGAGCAGGACGGGCCCCGCTGGATGCCCGACTACCTCTACCGCGGCGCCAACCGCTACCTCTGCGTCATCCAGCTCTCCGTGAGCGTCTTCTAGACGCTCAGCCCCGGGCGCCGCGACCGGCGCCCCCGACGTCGCCGTACCCGACGTCCCCACAGACCAGGCCTCGCCGTCCGGCGGGGCCTTTGCCGTACCCGGGCCCCACGCCCGGGGCGGTCGAACCCTCTCACCAAGGAGAAACCCACCATGGCAGGAAACAACTCCGCCGAGATCCGCGTCGCCGGCGTAGGCAAGCTCTACGTGGCCAAGGCCGACACCGCCGTCCCGTCCTTCGGCAGCGGCGAGTCCTCCGCCGACTGGAGCGCCTGGACCGACCTCGGCTACACCACCGGCGAGGGCGTCACCTTCTCCAAGAAGGACAAGCTGGAGGCCATCGACGCCTGGCAGTCGGTCTCCCCGGTCCACTACATCTACTCGGCCCGTGACCTCTCGCTGAAGTTCGCCATGCTCCAGTTCAACGAGGACACGCTGCCGTTCTTCATGGGCGGCGGCAAGGTCGCCCCCGAGCCGGCCACGTCGACGGAGATCTTCAAGTACGAGATCTCCGAGCGTCCGTACGCGGACGTGCGCGCCCTCGGCCTGGAGTTCACCGACGTCAAGGCCACTGGCGCCGCGGTCACCTACCGCTTCGTCATCCCGCGCGGTCAGGTCACCGCCTCCGACGACATCAAGCTGGCCCGTAAGGCGGCGTCCACCCTGGGCATCACCTTCTCCGCCATGTCGAACGGCGCGGGCAAGCCGCTGGCGACCTTCCTCATGAAGGACAACCAGTACAGCGCCACGGTCTGATCCAGCCCCACCCGGGGCGGGACGGCCGACCGCCGTCCCGCCCCGCCCCCTCTCCTCCTCACTCACTCGAATCAAGGAGTACGCACACCATGGCCCGTTTCGACGTCAACGCCGCCCGCGCCCAGCGCCTGGAGGCCAGCGGCCGCAGCTGGTCCTTCGAGCTGGACGGCGAGTCCTTCACCCTGCCCACCGAGCTCTCCCGCGCGACCGCGAAGGGTCTGCGCAAGCTCGACGACAACGACGTGGACGGCCTGCTCGCGCTTCTGATGGGTGAGGAGCAGTTCGCCCGCTTCGAGGAGCACGACGTCACGATGCAGGACATCGCCGCCATCCTGGAGGCGTACGGCAAGGAGACCGGGCTCGGCCTGGGGGAAGACTGAGCCTCGTCGAGTTCGTCGACGAACACGCCGAGGCCCTTGAAGCGGACCTCCTCCGCTATTACGGAACCGATCTCCTCGACTGGTACCGGGGCGACCTCTCCAGCCGGCGCCTGCTGGTCCTGATCAAGAACCTTCCGCGGGAGGGTGCCGTACAGCGGGAGCTGCACGGCGAGGCGGCGGAGTGGTCGCTCGGCGACCATCTGCTCGCGGCGGCGGTGGACCACCTGGCCGTCGCCAACTGGATGTTCCAGTGCGTCAACAGCAGTGAGGACGACGACGCTCCCGAACCGCCGAAGCCTGTTCCCCGTCCGGGCGTCAAGGACGAGGACGGGGAGGAGGAGCGGGGCGAGGGCTCCACGGAGGAGGGCGCCGGCGAGGCGGTCACCCCCGGCGCGCTCGCCCGGTTCTTCGGCTGACGCACCGACGGCACCCCCGCGCCACCCCCCACGGCCCCCGGAGCCCGTTCCCGTCAGGGATCGGGCTCCGGGGGCGCTTCCTGTGCTCCCCGATCGACCATGTCCTCCTCCAGAGCTCTGGCCCGCTCCGACAGCCGTCGCCCCCTGCGCCCGCGCGTTTCCCGTTCGTCGGGTCCGGGGGTACGGCGCTCGGCGGAGGGCCCGGCCTGTCCGGGGACCCCGGCGAGCGGGGGCACGACGGGGCGGCCGCCCTTGCCGCGTACGACCTTCCGCACCGGCTGGGCGCTCCTGCGGTTCCGCAGTTCCTGGGCGGTGAGCAGGACGTCCGTCTCAGCGTCGGACTCCTCGGCGCGCGGGCGGGGCGGCTCGTCGTCACCCCCGGGCGCGGTGGCGTGTTCGAGCCCGGGATCGCGGTCCGCGTCCACGTCACCGTCGGCATCGGCGTCCCGCTCGGTCGCCCCCTCCTCCGAGGAAGGCTGTGCGGGCCGCCCTTCGAACATCTCGCGTTCCCGGCGGAGGCGCTCCTCGGCCTGGATCACGGCGGCGGGCGGTTCGAGGAGCCGGGCGAAGGGGAGCGGGATGACCCGGGCACCGTCCTCGCCCTCGCCGGCGCGGCGCTGCGGACGGCGCACTCCACGCGCGTCACGCTGGCCCTGTGCGTAGGCGTCGGCGACGCGCCTCTCGTACTCGCGGCGTATCCGGGGGAGCTCCTCCGACATGGCCTCGGCCCAGCCGCCGGTGAAGGCGGAGGTCTCACGCCGTTCGAGTTCGGCTCGGGCGATCACGACGAGGTCCTCGGGCGCGTACCCGTGGACGTGGACCAGTTCGGAGATCCAGGCGAACAGATGGGGTAGGTCGGAGTTCGTCTCGAACCAATCGACGACCCGTCCGCGGCGGCCACCGCCCCGCTCGCTGTCCATGCGTCCGTATGCCTTCCGCCCCCTGGGGTCCCCTCGCGCCGCTCGCGCCCCTCGCGCCCCGGGGTGGTCCGGTCCTCGGAACGCGTATCCAGCGTACCCGGTCGGTCCGTACACCTGTTCAAGTCTCAACCGGTCCGCGTTCACGCTGAGCAGACGCGCCGTCAGTCCATTCCCGCTCGACAAACACCGAACAGGTGTTCCACACTCTGTTCGCACAGTAGTTCGAACATGTGGTGCCCCCGCTCCTCGTCGCGGCGCCGCCACGCACGCACGGGCAAGCAACCGGAAGGCAGGCGTCCATGGCTCAGCAGGCCGAGGCATCGCGACCGTACATCCCGCTCCAGGACCGCCTCCGCCAGCTCCTCGACGGACCCGTCGCCCTCGACAAGAGAGCGCTGCTGGGCACGCTGTACGCGGAGGTCTCCCGCTACGAGACCCAGGCGTACGCGGCGGGCTGGAACGACGCGCTGGCGACGGTGCGCCGCAGCTCCCGCCGGGACGAGGACGCCTAGCCGCCGCACGCTGCCCCTCACGCACGAGCCCCTGCCGAAGTTCCATGCCGGCAGGGGCTTTTCGGCGCTTGGCCGTCACAGGCCGGAAGCGGAGCAACTCATGGCAGACCCAATGATCACGGAAGTCCTGGCGCAGATCACCCAGCTGAGAAGCGACCTCCAGACCGCCACCCTCGACGTCAAGAACATCGAGATGGAGACGACGGAAAAGGAGAGGAAGGAAGCTGAGGAGCAGTGGAAGAAGAAGGTAGAGGAGGCGAAGAAGAAGGGGGAGACACTCCCGGAAGATCCCATGGTGAAGATCTCCCGGTTCAAGCACTCCCTCATCGAGGCGGAGCCGAGGATCCTCACCGAACGGCATCTACCGTCGGACTTCGTCACGAAGTTCAACGAGATGCATCAGGAGCTCAAGAAGGAGCTGTCGTCCGAGCTATGGGAGGCCGCCGGTTTCGACACGATCGGCGCCGCCGTGGAAAAGGTCCACGAGGGCAACAAGGAGGCCTGGAAGTACTGGGTCGCGGCCCTCGGTAGCCTCGTCATCCCCGCGATCCTCGCGGGGATCGGTCTCGTACTGCTGGCCAGGTTCACCGACATACAGAGGGTCATCCAGGGTGGCCTTCTCAACGTGGCGTCGAGAATCAGCCGCGGCCGTATCGCGCGCGATCTCATCCTGGCCAAGAACGCCAATGGGGACGGCTGGGCGTTCCAGAACAAGACGGAGGTCAAGAACCGCGAGGCCGCAGCCGCCGCGGGCGTCCCCATCGCCGACCTCCCCGACGAGCAGAAGCTGAAGAGTCTGCGGGACACGATCGGCAGCGTCAACACCAAGATCGCGACCTTCAACACCGAGGTACGCAAGCTCCCGAACGCCCGCTCGCTCGAAAAAACGGCGACAGCCGTCGGCAAGGTCAACACGGCCATCACAGCCGCCGTCCCCACCAAGATGGCCTCCGTCGCCGACAAGCTCGTGAAGATCGCCGAGGGCGTGGAGCAGTACAACCAGCACCGGTTGGACACGAAGGCGCTCGACAAGGCCAACAAGGCCGTCGAGAAGTCCAACCCCACCAAGATCGGTGAACTCGCCAAGGCCACCGGCAAGCTCGCCAGCGCCCAGCGGCATTTCCAGCCGGACAAACTCCCCAACGCCGGCAACCTGCGCTCGGCCGCCAGGGCCGCCAACGACCTCGCGAAGGCGGGCGGGAACGTGACCCAGGCGTTCAACGCGTTCAAGATCGCGGTCCAGCGCGCCGAAGCGGCGCTCTGATCCTCCCCCACCCCCGAAAGGAGGTAACCCATGTCCCTCGTCAGAAACCTCAAGAATGCGTCCACCGGTCTGCGCACCCTCAAGACGCAGGCATCCGGCGCCGGCACCTCGGTCAAGAAGGTCGGCGACGCCGGTCGCGCGGCCGACGGGCAGCTCAAGAACCTCAAGTCCAGCGCCCAGGGCACCAACACCCAGCTCAAGAACCTCAAGACCGCCTCCGACCAGGCCGAGAAGGCCATGCGGAAGGCCGGGCAGACCGCCGAGTCCGCCGGCAAGAAGCTCGGCAAGTACGAGTCGGGCGCCGGCAAGGCCGCCAAGGGCCAGGACAAGCTCAACCGGTCCATGAAGGGCAATCTTCTCGCCCGGCTGCTCGAACTCTTCATGCCGCTCATCGAGAAGATCGTCGAGATGGCGCTGCAGTCGAAGACGATGCAGAAGGTCCTGAAGAAGGCCTTCGACGCCATCAAGACCGTCATCAGCTCGGTCATGAAGGCCGTCGGCCCGATCATGAAGAAGGCCGGCCAGCTGATCAAGACGGTCTGGAACGGCATCAAGAAGGCCATCTCCACCGTCGTCAAGGCCGTCGCCACCGTCATCAAGACCTACGTGAAGATCTGGAAGACGGTCATCACCACGGTCATGAAGGCGATCAAGACGGTCATCAGCACCGTCTGGAACGGCATCAAGGCCGTCATCACCCCGGTGGTGAACTGGATCAAGACCGCCATCCCGAAGGCGTTCAGCGCCGTCAAGGACAAGATGTCCTCGATCTGGAACGGCCTGAAGGACATCGCGTCCCGGGCGTTCGAGGGCATCAAGACCGGTGTGAAGGGCCCCATCAACGCCGTCATCGGCCTGATCAACAAGATGATCAGCGCCGTCAACGGGGTCAAGGTCAGCGTGCCGCCGTGGGTGCCGATCGTCGGTGGCAAGACCTTCGGCGTCAACATCCCGACCATCCCCATGCTCGCCACCGGTGGTGTCGTCATGCCGCGCACCGGCGGTGTCCCGGCGATCCTCGCCGAGGCCGGCGAGGCCGAGGCCGTCCTGCCGCTCTCCAAGCTGGACCGGCTGCTCGCCCTCACCGCCCGCCGTGCCCGCATGGCGGCGCAGGCCAAGGCGGGCGGGCGCGCCGGGGCCGGGCTGCACATCGAGCACTACCACGCGGCCCGGGGCAGTGACCCGCAGTCCACGGCGGACGCCCTGATGTACCTGGCGAAGGCACGCGGATGAGTGCCGCGGTGATCGCCATGCCGCGCTTCCGGGCGGTCACTCCGGTGATGTCCTCCCTGCGGCAGGGCGCCGGCCAGGCCGGCGATTCGCTCAAGCGGTTCAAGCAGGACGTGCAGCGGGCGGCCGGTTCCCTCGGCTCCCTGGGCCCCCAGGCGCGCGGCGCCGGCACCTCCGTACGCACCCTCGGTACGAACGCGTCCGGCGCCGCCGGCGTCGTCCGTAAGATCCAGCAGTCCAAGGCGCCCACCGGCGTCAAGAAGGCCGGCACCGCCGCCGGCAAGGCCCGCACCGCCGTCGGGAGGATCGGCACCGGGGTCGGCGGCCTCGTCGCCCTCCTCGCCCCCCTGCTCCCGGTCACCGACGTCATCAGCAAGCTGATGGAGAGCTACGGCACCGCCATGACCGTCGCCTCCATCGCCATGACCGGCGTCAATCTGGCGATGCGCGCCAACCCGATCGGCTTCATCGTCGGCATCCTCCTGCCCGTCGCCGCCTGGTTCATCGAGTACGCGATGACCAGCGAGACCGGGCAGAAGATCATGAAGCAGGTCTTCCAGGCGGTCCTCAAGGGCTTCCAGGCCGTCTGGAAGTTCCTGTCGCCGCTCATGAAGGCGGTCGGGAAGGCCGTCGGGACGTATGCCAAGGCGTATCTGACGCTCTTCAAGACCGCGCTGAAGCTCGTCGGTTCCGCGATCAACGGCATCTCCAGGATCCGTTCGGCGATCAGCTCGGCCGTCACCGCGCTGCGCGGGATCGCCCAGCGGACCATGGGCGCGATCAAGAACGTCGTGAAGCCGGTCCTCTCCTTCATCACCGACAAGATCCCCGGGTTCTTCCGCACCGCCAAGGACGCGGTGAGCAAGGCCCTGAACGGGATCGGCGAACTGGTCAAGGGCGGTCTGAACGCCGTCCTCGGCGTCGTCAAGGGACCGATCAACGGTCTCATCGCCTTCGCCAACTGGATCATCGACGGCCTCAACGAGCTGAGCGTCACCAACCCGTTCACCGGCAACAAGTTCGGCGTCGACATCGACAAGATCCCGATGCTCGCCGAGGGCGGTGTCGTCTTCCCCGGCCACACCGAGAGCTGGCGCATCGACCCGCTCACCGTGCTCGAGAACCGCCGTGTCCCGGCCCTCGACGAGGCTCCCCGACCGCCGCACCGCATCAGGGAGTTCCGCGAGGAGCCGGGCGCCGGCCCGCGGGCGACCGCCGAGGACCTGCTCTTCCTGGCGTCCGCGCACTCCTATTGCTGACCGCCGACCCTGACACCCCCTCAGAAGTGAGGTGACGGCCCCATGGCCGAGACCACAACCGCATACGCCGGAAGCGATCTGACCGCCGACCTCGCGCCCGGCTCACTCATCACCCAGGACGGGCAGATGCAGTGGGCCGGGCTTCTCATCGGCCCCGGCACACCGTTCGCCATCGACCGGTCGGGTCTGTCCGGCTGGGAGGACCTGCCCGAGTACGACTCCTCCGACGCCGACCGGCCCACCTCGCACGGCGCCTGGCCCGGTGCCCGCTACGCCAAGCCGCGCAAGATCGGCGGCACGATCGTCCTGATCCCGGAGTACGGCGCGGCCACCGAGGCCATCCGCGCGCTGCGCCAGGCGCTCGCCCTGCTCGACGCCGAGCGCTGGCTCACCGTCCGGCTGCACGGCGAGATGCTCACGGTCCGCGCCCGTATCGCCCAGCGGGTGGTCCCGGCCGACCAGGGCTTCGCCACCCAGGGCAGCTCCAAGATGTCCGTCCAGTGGCTGGCCGCCGACCCGCGCCGTTACTCGGTCGAGGAGCAGGCCGTCACCACCAGCGCCCCGCTGCCGGAGATCGGCCTGACCTGGCCGCTGACCTGGGCCCTCGACTGGGGTCAGGCGCAGTCCACCGGTGACGCGGTCGTCGAGAACACCGGCTCCGCCCCCACCCACCCGGTGATCACCTTCCGCGGCCCGTGCTCCATGCCGACCGTCACCGAGCGGATCAGCAAGCGCCGGCTGCGGTACGCGATCGACCTGGCCACGGGCGAGGAGCTGACCGTCGACACCGCCAACGGCACGGTCACCCTCAACAACACCGCCTCCCGCCGGCACACCGCGATGGCGGACTCCAGCCCGGAGGAGCTGTTCGTGCTCGAACCGGGCCGCGCGGAGCTCTCCTTCCGGCCGGACGACAGCCCGGAGGCCGTGATGACCGTCCGCTGGCGCAGCGCCGAATGGTGACCGAACTCCCGCCCTCCACTCTCCTGAGAGGTGAACCATGACCGTACGGGCAGCCTGGCTCCAGCCCACCGGCCAGACCCGTGAGGACACCCGTCTCACCCTGGCCGCCCTGCTCACCCCCAGCGGCCAGAGCGCGGAGGAGACGCCGCTGCGCTCCCGGTCGGGCATCGTGCCGGGCGGCTTCGTCCTGACCGGGACCGCCGCCATGGAGTGCACGATCGGCACCGGCCGGGCGATCATCCAGGGCAAGGAGACCCGTCAGGGTGCCTACCTGGTGAGCGCCGTCTCGCCGGAGAAGATCACCATCGAGGACGGTGACCCGCAGTACGACCGGATCGACCTCATCGAACTGGCCGTCCTCGACAACGACTACGACAAGACGGGCACCACCGACGCCGTCATCCGCCTGGTCAAGGGCGCCCCGGCGGCCAACCCGGTCGCCCCGGCCGCCGGCCCGGGCAGCACGCAGGCGCTCTACACGGTCCGGGTCCCGAAGAACACCTCGGCCGGCACCGGCGGCATCGCCTGGACCGGCGGTGCGGTGACCACCCAGCACTGGCCGGTGGTGGCGCTCGGCGGCATCCTGCCCACCAGCGGGTTCAAGGGCGCGTACGTCGGCCAGTACCGCGACGCCGGCGGCATGCTCCAGCGCTGGGACGGCTCGACCTGGGTCTCGTACCCGAAGGCGATCGGCGGCATCGCCCCCAGCACCCTGTCGACCGGCGGCTACGCCGGCCAGTACCGGGACAACGCCGGGATCCTGCAGCGCTGGGACGGCTCGAACTGGCAGTACGCCGAGGGCGCGTCGAAGATCCTGCTCGCCGTCACGCAGTGGACCACCTCCCAGCAGCAGACCGTCCAGCCCAACACCTGGACGACGCTCAGCCTGCCGACGGTCGAGGGCGACGACGCCAAGGGCTGGAACGGCACCAACACCTACACCGTGCCGCGCACCGGCTGGTGGCGGATCTCCGCGCACGTCACCTGGGCCAACGACGGCCAGACCGGCATGCGGGGCGCCCGCGTCCTGGTCGGCGGCGTCGGGCAGTCCCGGATGACCTGGCTCACCCCCGCCGGCAACGGCGCCATCTCCGTCGGCGGCCAGGGCCTGATCCACCTCACCGCCGGCACCACGGTGCAGCTCGCCGGCTTCCACAGCCACACCGCGGCGGTCAAGACCCTCGGCGGCTCCGGCTACGCCTGCGTCCTCACCGCCGAGTGGCTCAAGTCCTGACCCCGGTCCGGATCTCCGTCCCGACCACCCCGTTCCTCCTCCCCGATTGGAGAAGCCCATGAACCTGCGCAGCAGCTGGGTCAAAGAGACCGGCCAGACCCGCGAGGACACGCGTCTCACCCAGATCGGCGCCACCAACGCGCTCAACCCCGTCCAGGTCCGCTCCGGCATCCTGCCGGGTTCCTACGACGGCAAGTACCGGCTGTCCGGCTTCTGGATGACGGGCTCCTCCGCCATGGCGGCGACCGTCTCCGAGGGCCGGGCCGTGATCCAGGGCGACGTCTCGCAGGGCGCCTACCCGGTGACGCTGCCCCTCTCCCAGCAGGTCACCTTCACCGCGGGCAACGCCCAGTACGGCCGGATCGACCTGGTCGTCCTGCGGATCTACGACCCGCTGTACGAGGGCACCCGCAACGAGGCCGTCGTCGAGGTCATCGAGGGCGTGGCGGACGCGGCCCCGAAGGCCCCGCTCGTCCCGCCGCGCAGCCTCCCCCTCTACGAGGTGACCGTGCCGGCCGGGGCCAGCGCCGGCAACGGCGGCATCCCGTGGGCCACCTCGCTCAGGGACCTGCGGACCTCCGTGGTCTCCGTCGGCGGCATCCTGCCGGTCGAGGGGCCGGTCGCCCCGGGCGCGTACCCCGGCCAGTACCAGGACACCCCGGACGGCCAGCTCCAGCGCTGGGACGGCGGCAAGTGGGTGTCGTACCCGCAGGCCATCGGCGGTATCGTCCCGCCGTCGGTCAACATCGCGACCCCCGGCAGCTACAACGGCCAGTACCGGGCCGCCATCGACGGCACGCTGCAGCGCTGGACCGGTTCGGCGTGGGCCTCGGCGTTCCCCGGTCCGTACTTCAACGACTCGCTGGACGCGGGCTACACCACCTCGACGACGTACGTGAACACGCTGACCGAGCGCGTCACGAACCCGCTGTCGGTGAGCTTCGTCGCCCCGCACACCCGGCAGGCGATCCTCACCTTCGGTTCGCGGATGGAGCTGGCCCTCAACTCCGGCACCACCGGCATCGCCAGCTCCGCCTACATGTGCGTGCGCATCACCCAGGGCAACACCGTCCACCGGGAGGTGGAGGACGAACTGGCCGCCATGGCCTCGAAGTCGGCCGACCCGACGGACGCCTTCTCCGCCTCGACCACCCAGCGCATCCACAGCATGACACCGGGCCTGACGTACACGTGCACCGCGTACTACCGCAGCTCCAACGCCAACGTGCGGGCGTGGTTCGACAACACCTACATCCAGGTCACCCCGCAGTACTGAGCCGCCCAGCCCAGGCCGCCCCACCCTTCGAGGAGTACCCATGCCCGTACGCTCCGGCTGGCTGCTGCCCACCGGTCAGACCCGCCAGAACACCCGCATCACCAACATCGGCGCCACCACCCCCGCCGGCCAGCTCGGCGTCCGGTCCGGCATCCTGCCCGGTACGCACGACGGCAAGTACCGGGTCGGCGGCCTGTGGCTGAGCGGCAACGGCCCGATGACGGCCATCGTCTACGCCGGCAGGGCCGTCGTCCAGGGCCCCACCACCGCGGAAGGCGCCTACCCCGTCGCCCTCGACGGGGACGTCACGATCACCTTCGCCGACGGCGACCCGCTCAACCCGCGCATCGACCTCGTCGTCCTGCGCGTGTACGACAACGACACCGACTTCCCCGGGCGGTACGAGGCGGTCGTCGAGATCGTCCAGGGCCAGCCGGCGGCCGCCCCGGTGGCCCCGGCGGCGCCCCCGCGCTCGCTCACGCTCTTCTCCGTCCGGGTGAAGGCCGGGGCCTCCGCCGGCACCGGCGGCGTCGGCTGGGGCACCACCGGCACCGTCACCGACCTGCGGACGACGACCGTCGCGGCCGGCGGCATCCTGCCCGTCTACAACAACGCGGGCGTCGCCGGGGCCTACGCCGGCCAGTACCAGGACAACGACAACTCCCACTACCTCCAGCGCTGGGACGGCACCCAGTGGGTGCCGTACCCGAAGGAGATCGGCGGCATCGCCCCCGCCGGGACCCTGTCGACGGGCGGTTACACCGGCCAGTTCCGGGAGAACAACGGCGTCCTCCAGCGGTGGAACGGCAGCACCTGGGTCAACTACCAGCCGCCGGTCGAGGTGGAGACCACCACGACCGGCGTCACCGCGCAGACCGGCTGGGCGCTGGTGAGCTTCTCGGCCCGCCGGACCCGCGGCATCGCCACCATGACCGTCACCGTCAACCGCACCGGAGCCGAGATCACCGCGAGCAGCTCCGGCCAGATCGCCGACCAGCCGCTGTGCACCCTGCCCGTCGGCTGGCGGCCCGCGATCGGGATGGAGTCCGTGGCCTCCGACGGCTACGCCGACGGCGCCGCCGACATCACCCCGGGCGGTGTCGTCAACCTGCGGACCTGGTCCCCGACCGGCGTCCTGACCAACGGCCGCGCCCTCCGCGTCTCCGCCACCTACGTCCTCTAAGGGAGGCCCGACATGGCACTCGAAACGCCCTACCGGGCGATCTTCTGCGACCTGATCAGCGATCAGACCATCGACATCCTCCCCCTGCGGGACGTCTCCTTCGACGACTACATCGGCAAGGCCGGCTCACTGTCCGGCACCATCCCCATCCCGAACAAGGAGATCGCCGACCGCGTGAAGAAGGTCCGGGAAGGCCGCACCGCGGTCTACCTGGAGCGCGGCGGCGACCTGTGGTGGGGCGGCATCATCTGGACCACCACCCTGCAGTCGAGCGGGCGCGGGGTGCTGACCCTCGGCATCCAGGCCGCGACCTTCGACTCGTACGCGACCCGCCGCCGCATCCGTACCGACATCTCCTTCACCACCCCGACCGACCAGCTGGAGATCGCCCGGGCGCTGTGGAAGGAGCTCGACCTCCAGGCCGACCCGAGCAGCCCGCCGAAGGAGGGCGAGCAGCCGCGCCGCCTCGGCATCAGCTACGGCCAGGAGACCTCCGACGTCCAGCGGACGGCCTCCTGGCGCAAGGGTGACGAGACCGTCTACCAGGAGGCGCTCGACCAGCTCGCCGCCCTGGAGAACGGCTTCGAGCACCAGATCCTGGTCTACCGCGACCCGGTCAGCGGCAAGCGGATCCGGCAGCTCCGGCTCGGCTGGCCCAAGATCGTCAACGGCGCGACCGACCTGCTCTTCGACCGGCCCGGCACGATCCTGTCGTACTCCTTCCCGTACGACGCGACCCGCGGCGGCACCACCGCCCTGGCCCGCGGCGCCACCACCAACGCCAACGCCGCCGCCGAGTCCCGGCCGATCGTCTCCACCCAGCAGATCGCGAGCGACCTGCTCGCCGACGGCTGGCCGCTGATCGACCTCTCCTCGGACCACAACGAGGTCACCGACACGCTCACCCTCGACTCGCTGGCCAAGCGGTCGCTCGACGAGTCCCGCGGCACGGTCGTGATCCCCGCGATCAGCATCCACCTCGACGGGGTCGTCCCGCCGGCGCTCCTCGGCCGGGTGGCCCGGATCCGGATCACGGACGAGTGGTACTCCCAGGGCCTCGACGCCCGCTACCGCATCATCGGTGTCAAGGTCACTCCCCCGGAGCGCGGCCGGCCCGACACCGCCGAGCTCTACCTTGAGGAGGCCTGATGCCCAAGCTGCCCGAGGACATCATCGACCGGCTGAACCAGATGGAACGCCGGCTGAAGGCCCTGTCCACGGCCGTGAACACCCGGCCCGCGGTCAACGAGGTCCGTCCGCCCCAGCAGACCGGCAGCGTCACCGTCAACCGGCCGCTGTTCCGGATCTTCGACGGCTACGCCCACGAGATCTTCGCGGACGACATCATGACCGGCGGCCTCGCCCGGCCCTGGCTGCAGCTGATGCCGCCGCTGCCGACCGACGTGGCCAAGTGGCCCTCCACCACAAGCGGCACCTTCGTCACCATCGCCCGCTGCTCCAACCCCATCTGGCAGCCCAAGATGCGCCTCGCGATCAACACGGCGGTCTCCACGGGCGCCACCGGCCAGGTGCGGGTCCTCGTCGACGGCTCCCCGTTCGGGGCCCCGGTCACCGCCGGCACCACCTTCGACCACCTCGGGCTGATCCCCGGGGACATGAAGACGCGGTTCGGCCAGACGATGACCATCGAGATCCAGGCGATGGCGAGCGGCGGCACGGTCTACGCCCAGCCGGTGCTCATCCACGGCGCCCAGACCTGACCGCCCCAGACCCGAGGAGCACACCATGAACACCGACCCCACCCTGCCCTGGGGCGTGGCCATCGACTACGCGGGCCGCGCCACCGTCACCGAGGGCGGCCACACCCTGGCCGTCCGCGTCTACGACAACACCCTCGGCTACACCCTGGAGCGCGACCCGGTCACGGGCCAGTACCCGTCGGTGTACGTCACCGCCGACCTCGACGAGAGGGGCGAGGGCGACTCCGTCCTGCGCGGCTCCGGCGTGGTCGTCGTCCACGCACAGAACAGCGAGCCGGCCGTCCCCGACCCGACCGCCGTCCAACGGGCCGTTGAGGCCGCGCTCGCCGACTTCGAGACCCGCCGCGACGCCTACGCCGCGCTCTGCGCCACCTGGACCCCGGCCCCCACCCCCGCCCCGGAACCGGAACCGGCGCCCGAGCCCACCGAGTAATCGGCGCACCCGCCCCACCCCGTACGCCCGCCCCGTGCCGATCCGGCCGGGGCTTTTCGCTTGCCCGGAGGACACCAGATGGCCACTCCCCTGTCCGCGGACCGGCTCGTCGCCGCGCTCCGCGCCGAAGGCGTCAAGGTCGTCGAGCACGACGGCTGGCGCACCCACAACCGCAACCAGGCCGGCGCCTGGGGCCCGGTGAGCGGTGTGATGATCCACCACACCGTCTCCAGCGGCACCGCCTCGTCCGTCGAGCTCTGCTACCACGGCTACGCCGGCCTGCCGGGCCCTCTCTGCCACGGCGTGATCGCCAAGGACGGCACGGTCCACCTGGTCGGCAACGGCCGCGCCAACCATGCCGGAGGCGGCGACCCGTCCGTCCTTCGGGCCGTGGTCAGCGAGACCTACGGCGACCGGCCGCCCGCCCCTCGCGAGCACCAGGGAAGCGCGGGCGCCGTCGACGGCAACTCCCGCTTCTACGGCTTCGAGTGCGTCAACCTCGGCAACGGCTCCGACCCCTGGCCGGCCGCCCAGCTCGACGCCATCGAGCGGGCCTCCGCGGCGCTGTGCCGGGCGCACGGCTGGGGCGCGAAGTCCGTGATCGGGCACCTGGAGTGGTCCGACTGGAAGAGCGATCCGCGCGGCTTCGGCATGCCCGGTATGCGCGAGCGGATCCAGAAGCGGCTCGGCGCCGCCCCCTCGAAGGACACGACCGCCCCGGCGAAGCCGGCCGCCCCGCGCTACCAGCCGTTCCCCGGCACCTCGTTCTTCAAGAACAAGCCCAGCTCGCCGATCGTCACCGCGATGGGCCGCCGCCTGACGGCCGAGGGCTGCGGCCGCTACCGGGTCGGCCCGGGCCCGCGCTGGTCGGAGGCCGACCGGCAGTCGTACGCCGCGTGGCAGCACAAGCTCGGCTTCCGCGGCGCCGACGCCGACGGCTGGCCGGGCGCCGCCTCCTGGAACGCGCTCAAGGTCCCGTACAGCAAGTAGAGGTCCCGTACCCCCAGGACCCGTACCACCACCGTCAAGGAGTTCCCCATGTCCGACGCCGCCAGGCGCACGGCCCGTACCGTCCTGCAGTCCGCCGTCGGCATCGCCGTCGTGCTCCCCGCGATCGTCGATGCCGCCGGCATCCCCGCGACCCTCCCCTGGGTCGCCGCCGCCCTGGCCGTGGCCGGTGGTCTCACCCGCGTCATGGCCGTCCCGGGTGTCCAGAACCTGCTGCCGACGTGGCTGCGCAGCTCCCCGGGCGGTGCAGATGACCGAGTCTGATCAGCACGACCCGGTCACCGTCGCCCTCGAACTGGAACGGCTGCGCGGCACCCTGGAGGCCGGCTTCGCCCGTGTCGACGGCTCGCTCGCGCTGCTCGTGCAGCGCAGTGACCAGACCGACAAGCAGCTCGCCGACATGGAGACCCGCCTCGACGCCCTGGAGCGCGCCCGCTGGCCCCTGGCCAGCATCGCCGCGCTGACGGCGAGCGCGGGTCTGATGCTCGCGGTCTGGGAACTGGCGGGCCGGTAGCCCCTTTCCGTTGCGCACACGCCGAAGGGCGGCCACCCCACGGGGTGACCGCCCTTCGGTTTCGAGCTACTTACTGGTTGTACGGACCGTAGTCGTAGTCCTCCAGCGGAACGGCCTGGCCGGAGCCGGTGCCGAACGGCGAGTAGTCGATGTCGTCGTAGCCGACGGCCGAGTACATCGCGGCCTTGGCCTCCTCGGTCGGCTCGACCCGGATGTTGCGGTAGCGGGACAGACCCGTACCGGCCGGGATGAGCTTACCGATGATGACGTTCTCCTTGAGGCCGATCAGGGAGTCCGACTTGGCGTTGATCGCCGCGTCGGTCAGAACCCGGGTCGTCTCCTGGAAGGACGCCGCCGACAGCCACGACTCGGTGGCGAGCGAGGCCTTGGTGATACCCATCAGCTGCGGACGGCCGGAGGCGGGGTGACCGCCCTCGGTGACCACACGACGGTTCTCGGTCTCGAACTTCGACCGCTCGACGAGCTCGCCCGGCAGCAGCTCCGCGTCGCCGGACTCGATGATCGTCACGCGGCGCAGCATCTGCCGGATGATGATCTCGATGTGCTTGTCGTGGATCGACACGCCCTGCGAGTTGTAGACCTTCTGGACCTCGCCGACCAGGTGGACCTGGACCGCGCGCTGACCGAGGATCCGCAGCACGTCGTGCGGGTTGGTGGCACCCACGGTGAGCTTCTGGCCCACCTCGACGTGGTCGCCCTCGCCCACCAGCAGACGGGCACGCTTCGAGATCGGGTACGCCGTCTCGTCGCTGCCGTCGTCGGGGGTGACGACGATCTTCTTGGTCTTCTCGGTCTCCTCGATACGGACGCGGCCGGCCGCCTCCGAGATCGGGGCGACACCCTTGGGCTGCCGCGCCTCGAAGAGCTCGACGACACGGGGCAGACCCTGGGTGATGTCGTCACCGGCCACACCACCGGTGTGGAAGGTACGCATCGTCAGCTGGGTACCGGGCTCACCGATGGACTGGGCGGCGATGATGCCGACGGCCTCACCGATGTCGACCAGCTTGCCGGTGGCCAGCGAACGGCCGTAGCAGAAGGCACAGGTGCCGACCGCGGACTCACAGGTCAGGACCGAGCGGGTCTTGACCTCCTCGACGCCCGCGTTGACCAGGGCGTCGATGAGCACGTCACCCAGGTCGACGTTGGCCGGCGCGATGACCTTGCCGTCCACGACGACGTCCTCCGCGAGCATCCGCGCGTACACGGAGGTCTCGACGTCGTCCGTCTTCCGCAGGACGCCGTCGGCGCCCTTCTCGGCGATCCGCAGCTTCAGACCGCGCTCGGTGCCGCAGTCCTCCTCGCGGATGATCACGTCCTGCGAGACGTCCACCAGACGACGGGTCAGGTAACCCGAGTCGGCGGTACGCAGGGCGGTGTCGGCCAGACCCTTACGGGCACCGTGCGTCGAGATGAAGTACTCGAGGACGGAGAGACCCTCACGGAAGGACGCCTTGATGGGACGCGGGATCGTCTCGTTCTTGGCGTTCGACACCAGACCACGCATACCGGCGATCTGCCGCATCTGCATCATGTTTCCTCGGGCACCCGAGTCAACCATCATGAAGATGGGGTTCGTCTTGGGGAAGTTCTCGTTCATGGCCTCGGCAACCTCGTTGGTCGCCTTGGTCCAGATCGCGATGAGCTCCTGAGTGCGCTCTTCCTTGGTGATGAGACCGCGCTCGTACTGCTTCTGGACCTTCTCGTCCTGCGCCTCGTAGCCCTTGACGATCTCCTTCTTCGCCTCGGGAACGACGACGTCGGAGATGGCCACGGTGACACCGGAACGGGTCGCCCAGTAGAAGCCCGCCGCCTTCAGGTTGTCGAGCGTCGCCGCCACGATGACCTTGGGGTAGCGCTCGGCGAGGTCGTTGACGATCTCGGAGAGCTGCTTCTTGCCGACGGAGTAGTCGACGAAGGGGTAGTCCTCGGGCAGCAGCTCGTTGAAGAGCGCGCGGCCCAGCGAGGTCCGCAGACGGAACGAGTCACCCTGCTGCCACTGCGGCTCGCCCTCCTCGGCGACCGGGGGAACCCAGCCGCGCGGGGGAACGGTGCCGATCGGGAAGCGGATGTCGATCTGCGACTGCAGCGCGAGCTCGCCGGCGTCGAACGCCATGATCGCCTCGGCCGTGGAACCGAACGCGCGGCCCTCGCCCTTGGTGTCACGGAGCTCACCGTCGGTGGTCAGGAAGAACAGACCGAGGACCATGTCCTGGGTCGGCATCGTGACCGGACGGCCGTCGGCCGGCTTGAGGATGTTGTTCGAGGACAGCATCAGGATGCGGGCCTCGGCCTGCGCCTCCGCGGAGAGCGGCAGGTGCACGGCCATCTGGTCACCGTCGAAGTCCGCGTTGAACGCGGTGCAGACGAGCGGGTGGATCTGGATGGCCTTGCCCTCGACCAGCTGGGGCTCGAAGGCCTGGATGCCGAGGCGGTGCAGCGTGGGCGCACGGTTCAGGAGAACCGGGTGCTCGGCGATGACCTCTTCGAGGACGTCGTACACGACCGTGCGGCCGCGCTCGACCATCCGCTTGGCGCTCTTGATGTTCTGCGCGTGGTTCAGGTCGACCAGGCGCTTCATCACGAACGGCTTGAAGAGCTCCAGGGCCATGGCCTTGGGCAGACCGCACTGGTGCAGCTTCAGCTGCGGACCGACGACGATGACGGAACGCGCGGAGTAGTCCACACGCTTACCGAGCAGGTTCTGACGGAATCGACCCTGCTTGCCCTTCAGCATGTCGCTGAGGGACTTCAGCGGACGGTTGCCGGGGCCCGTGACCGGGCGACCGCGACGGCCGTTGTCGAAGAGGGCGTCGACCGCCTCCTGGAGCATCCGCTTCTCGTTGTTCACGATGATCTCGGGGGCACCGAGGTCGAGCAGACGCTTCAGACGGTTGTTGCGGTTGATCACACGGCGGTACAGGTCGTTCAGGTCGGAGGTCGCGAAGCGGCCACCGTCCAGCTGCACCATCGGACGCAGGTCCGGCGGGATCACCGGCACGCAGTCGAGAACCATGCCCTTGGGGCTGTTCGCGGTCTGCAGGAACGCGGAGACGACCTTGAGGCGCTTGAGCGCACGGGTCTTCTTCTGGCCCTTGCCGGTACGGATGATCTCGCGGAGGCGCTCGGCCTCCTCCTCCAGGTCGAAGGACTCCAGGCGCTTCTGCAGCGCCGCGGCACCCATCGAACCGTCGAAGTACGTGCCGAAGCGGTCACGCAGCTCGCGGTAGAGGAGCTCGTCGCCCTCCAGGTCCTGGACCTTGAGGTTCTTGAAGCGGTTCCAGACCTCGTCGAGACGGTCGATCTCGCGCTGCGCACGGTCGCGCAGCTGCTTCATCTCACGCTCGGCACCCTCGCGCACCTTGCGGCGCACATCGGCCTTGGCACCCTCGGCCTCGAGCTCGGCCAGGTCGGTCTCGAGCTTCTTGGCGCGGGCCTCCAGGTCGGAGTCGCGACGGTTCTCGATCTGCTGACGCTCGACGGAGACGTGCGCCTCCAGCGACGGGAGGTCGCGGGTGCGACGCTCGTCGTCGACGAACGTGATCATGTACGCGGCGAAGTAGATGACCTTCTCGAGGTCCTTCGGCGCGAGGTCGAGCAGGTAGCCAAGGCGCGACGGGACGCCCTTGAAGTACCAGATGTGGGTGACGGGGGCGGCGAGCTCGATGTGGCCCATCCGCTCGCGGCGCACCTTGGCACGGGTGACCTCGACGCCACACCGCTCACAGATGATGCCCTTGAAGCGGACACGCTTGTACTTGCCGCAGTAGCACTCCCAGTCCCGGGTCGGACCGAAGATCTTCTCGCAGAAGAGTCCGTCCTTTTCGGGCTTGAGCGTGCGGTAGTTGATGGTCTCGGGCTTCTTGACCTCGCCGTGGCTCCACTGACGGATGTCGTCAGCGGTGGCCAGACCGATCCGGAGCTCATCGAAGAAGTTGACGTCGAGCACTATGCGTCAATCCCTCTCAGGGTTGTAAGTCTTAGGGGTCTGATACGGGGGTCCTGGGGCCGGCCGGGGAACCATCGCTGGTACCCCGGCCGGACTCCCGTCAGACCTCTTCGACGCTGCTCGGCTCGCGCCGGGACAGGTCGATACCGAGCTCCTCCGCTGCGCGGAAGACGTCCTCGTCGGTGTCGCGCATCTCGATGGACATGCCGTCCGAGGACAGCACCTCCACGTTGAGGCACAGGGACTGCATCTCCTTGATGAGCACCTTGAAGGACTCGGGGATGCCGGGCTCAGGGATGTTCTCGCCCTTGACGATGGCCTCGTAGACCTTCACGCGGCCGGTGACGTCGTCGGACTTGATCGTCAGCAGCTCCTGGAGGGCGTACGCGGCGCCATAAGCCTCCAGCGCCCACACCTCCATCTCACCGAAGCGCTGGCCACCGAACTGGGCCTTACCACCCAGCGGCTGCTGGGTGATCATCGAGTACGGACCGGTCGACCGGGCGTGCAGCTTGTCGTCGACCAGGTGGTGGAGCTTGAGGATGTACATGTACCCGACCGAGATCGGGTCCGGGAACGGCTCGCCGGAGCGGCCGTCGAACAGACGCGCCTTGCCGGAGGGGAGCACCATGCGCTCGCCGTCGCGGTTCGGGATGGTGTGCTGGAGCAGACCGGCCAGCTCGTCCTCACGCGCA
This sequence comes from Streptomyces sp. NPDC093600, assembly GCF_044764755.1. Lineage (NCBI taxonomy): Bacteria > Bacillati > Actinomycetota > Actinomycetes > Kitasatosporales > Streptomycetaceae > Streptomyces > Streptomyces sp. NPDC093600. Next base: position 396,809 of record NZ_JBIWIU010000001.1, on the reverse strand, counting down.
CCGTCGAAGACGGGGGTGGCGACGTTGGTACCGGGCTCCACCTTGTCGGCGCCGATCGCCTGGAGGCGCTGCGCCCACTCGTCCGCGAGGCCGGAGACGTCCCAGCCGCGGCTGGCGAGCCAGCCGAGGTGGATCTCCAGGACCTGTCCCGGGTTCATTCGGGACGGGACACCCAGCGGGTTGAGGATGATGTCGACCGGGGTGCCGTCCTCCAGGAACGGCATGTCCTCGATCGGCAGGATCTTGGAGATGACGCCCTTGTTGCCGTGACGGCCGGCGAGCTTGTCACCATCGGTGATCTTGCGCTTCTGGGCGACGTAGACGCGGACCAGCTGGTTCACGCCCGGGGGAAGCTCGTCGCCCTCCTCGCGGTCGAAGACGCGGACGCCGATGACCTTGCCGGTCTCGCCGTGCGGCACCTTCAGCGAGGTGTCACGGACCTCGCGCGCCTTCTCACCGAAGATCGCGCGGAGCAGACGCTCCTCCGGGGTCAGCTCGGTCTCACCCTTGGGCGTGACCTTGCCGACGAGGATGTCGCCGGCGACGACCTCGGCACCGATACGGATGATGCCGCGCTCGTCGAGGTCGGCGAGGACCTCCTCGGAGACGTTCGGGATGTCCCGGGTGATCTCCTCCGGGCCGAGCTTGGTGTCACGGGCGTCGACCTCGTGCTCCTCGATGTGGATCGAGGAGAGGACGTCGTCCTGCACGAGGCGCTGCGACAGGATGATCGCGTCCTCGTAGTTGTGACCCTCCCACGGCATGAACGCCACGAGCAGGTTCTTGCCGAGCGCCATCTCACCGTTCTCGGTGGCCGGACCGTCGGCGAGGACCTGGCCCTCGATGACCCGGGAGCCCTCGTCCACGACAACCTTCTGGTTGACCGAGGTGCCCTGGTTCGAGCGGGAGAACTTGTGCAGGCGGTACGTGGTGTACGTGCCGTCGTCGTTGGCGGTGGTGATGTAGTCCGCGGAGACCTCCTGGACCACACCGTCCTTCTCGGCCTTCAGCACGTCGCCGGCGTCGGTGGCACAGCGGTACTCCATGCCGGTACCGACGAGCGGGGCCTCGGACTTAATCAGCGGCACCGCCTGACGCATCATGTTCGCGCCCATGAGGGCACGGTTGGCGTCGTCGTGCTCGAGGAACGGGATCATGGCGGTCGCGACCGACACCATCTGGCGCGGCGAGACGTCCATGTAGTCGACGTCGGTCGGCGGGACGTAGTCGACCTCGCCACCACGGCGGCGGACCAGAACGCGGGGCTCGGTGAACTGGAGCTCGTCGTTCAGGGTCGCGTTCGCCTGGGCGATGACGAAGCGGTCCTCCTCGTCGGCGGTCAGGTAGTCGACCTCGTCGGTGACCTGGCCCTCGGTGACCTTGCGGTACGGCGTCTCGACGAAGCCGAACGCATTGACGCGGCCGTACGAGGCGAGCGAACCGATCAGACCGATGTTCGGGCCTTCGGGGGTCTCGATCGGGCACATGCGTCCGTAGTGGGACGGGTGCACGTCTCGGACCTCGAAGCCGGCCCGCTCACGGGACAGACCACCCGGGCCGAGCGCGGACAGACGACGCTTGTGCGTCAGCCCGGACAGCGGGTTGTTCTGGTCCATGAACTGCGACAGCTGGCTGGTGCCGAAGAACTCCTTGATGGAGGCGACGACCGGCCGGATGTTGATCAGGGTCTGCGGCGTGATCGCCTCGACGTCCTGGGTGGTCATGCGCTCACGCACGACGCGCTCCATACGAGCCAGACCCGTACGGACCTGGTTCTGGATGAGCTCGCCGACGTTGCGCAGACGACGGTTGCCGAAGTGGTCGATGTCGTCGGTCTCGACGACGATCTCCGAGCCGTTCTCGCCGACCGTCTCGGTCTCGCCCGCGTGGAGCTTCACGAGGTACTTGATGGTCGCGATGATGTCGTCGGTGGTGAGGACACCCGCGTCCAGCGGCTCATCGGCGCCGAGCTTCTTGTTCACCTTGTAGCGGCCGACCTTCGCGAGGTCGTAGCGCTTGGGGTTGAAGTAGAGGTTCTCGAGCAGCGTCTGAGCGGCCTCACGCGTCGGCGGCTCGCCCGGACGCAGCTTGCGGTAGATGTCGAGCAGCGCGTCGTCCTGGCCCTGGGTGTGGTCCTTCTCCAGGGTGGCGCGCATGGACTCGTACTCGCCGAACTCCTGCAGGATCTGCTCGGTGGTCCACCCGAGCGCCTTGAGGAGGACGGTCACGGACTGCTTGCGCTTGCGGTCGATGCGGACACCGACCATGTCGCGCTTGTCGATCTCCATCTCCAGCCAGGCACCCCGGGACGGGATGATCTTGGCGGAGAAGATGTCCTTGTCGGACGTCTTGTCGATGGAGGAGTCGAAGTAGACACCCGGCGAGCGGACGAGCTGCGACACCACGACACGCTCGGTGCCGTTGATGACGAAGGTGCCCTTGTTCGTCATGAGCGGGAAGTCGCCCATGAAGACCGTCTGGGACTTGATCTCGCCGGTCTCGTTGTTGGTGAACTCGGCGGTGACGAAGAGCGGGGCGCCGTACGTGAAGTCACGGTCCTTGCACTCGTCGATCGAGTTCTTCGGCGGCTCGAAACGGTGGTCGCGGAAGGTCAGCGACATCGACCCGGAGAAGTCCTCGATCGGGGAGATCTCCTCGAAGATCTCCTCCAGACCCGACTTCCTGGGGACGTCCTGTCCCGACTCGAGAGCTGCCTCGACGCGAGCCTTCCAGGCGGCGTTACCGAGCAGCCAGTCAAAGCTCTCGGTCTGCAGCGCGAGGAGGTTCGGAACCTCGAGGGGCTCCTTGATCTTTGCAAAGGAGATGCGCAGCGGGGCGGTGCTGGCGCCGTTGTTCGTATTGGTCGAGGCGTTGCGCGAGGCGGCCAAGAGGGGGTCCTTCCGAGGGCTCGGACTCACTACGCGCGTACCGGTCCCAAGCGGTGCACAGAGACGGACGTTCCAGACATCGGCCGAAAGGCCAGGTCAGGGCGGTCGTGTCCACGATGCTATTGCGAGGGGATGCCCCTGGTGACGGGCAGGGGGCAGCTAACAGGCAGCGCAAAGGGTCAGTGTAGCCACTCGGCTCACTGATGTCCAGGGCGTGCTTTTCTCGACCCTCGTTGTTCTCAACTCCGCGGTACCACGCGCCATGCGGCGCACCTCGATACTGCCCGTTCCGCCGTCGATCCATGCCTCGGATACGGATCGTTGTGACGACGCGTCCTGAGAATTGCGCGCTGCGTGCGGTTCGTCAAGGCCCCCCGGTCAGCGGGGCGCACGGCGAAGATCACCATACTCCGCCACGGGCGGGCTCCACGACCCCCGACGCGCCCGGTCAGGGGAACGCCGAAGGGCGACCACCCGGATGGGTGATCGCCCTTCTGAAGGCGCCTGAGCGGCGCCTGAGGCGGTTCCTGACATGCGCCTAACCGGCACGTGGCAGAAGACTCGCGAGGTGTTACTTGACCGTGACGGAGGCGCCGGCGGCCTTGAGGGACTCGGCAGCCTTCTCCGCGGCCTCCTTGGCGACCTTCTCGAGGACCGGCTTCGGGGTGCCGTCGACGAGGTCCTTGGCCTCCTTCAGGCCCAGGGAGGTCAGCTCACGCACGACCTTGATGACCTGGATCTTCTTCTCGCCGGCACCCTCGAGGATGACGTCGAACTCGTCCTGCTCGGCCTCGGCCTCGGCCGGGGCGCCCGCAGCGGCGGGGCCGGCGACGGCGACGGCCGCGGCGGCGGTGACGTCGAACTTCTCCTCGAAGGCCTTCACGAACTCGGAGAGCTCGATGAGGGTCATCTCCTCGAACTGCGCGAGCAGGTCGTCCTGGGACAGCTTCGCCATGATGGCGTCCTTCCACTAATTCGGCAGGTGCCGGATGTACATGTAGGCGGGCGTACGTTCGGCCCGCTGCGACCGTCGCCCTAGTGGGCGGCGATCATTGCGCGAGCCGAGTTACTCGGCACCGCCCTGCTCGGCGAGCTTGACGCGAAGCGCCTCCGCGGTGCGGACGAACTTCGACGGCAGCGCCTGGAGGAGCGAGGCAGTCTGGGACTGCTTGCCCTTGAACGCGCCGGCCAGCTTGCTGAGCAGAACCTCGCGGGACTCGAGGTCCGCAAGCTTCTTGAACTCGTCGGCGGACAGCGCCTTGCCGTCAAGGACACCGCCCTTGATGACGAGGTTCGGGTTGTCCTTGGCGAAGTCACGCAGAGCCTTCGCCGACTCCACCGGGTCACCGGTGACGAAGGCGGCCGCGGTCGAACCAGCAAGCTGGTCGTCCAGCGCGGCGATCCCGGCCTGGTTGGCCGCAATCTTGGTCAGCGTGTTCTTCACCACGGCGTACTGGGCGTTCTCACCGAGCGAACGACGCAGCGTCTTGAGCTGCGCCACGGTGAGCCCCGTGTACGAGGTCAGCACGACGGCGTTCGAGCTGCGGAACTTGTCCTCCAGCTCGGCTACCGCGGCAGCCTTGTCGGGCCTTGCCATAGAGCGTCGGCCTCCTTCCGGGTGATGAGGACCGCTCAGAAGGGGCTGACAAAACAAAACGCCCCGGCGCAGGCGCACGGGGCACAGCTCGACCGGCTCAAAAGATCCGGGAACTCTTCCACGATCACCTGCGCGGGCCGTTCGCATCTCAGCGAACCTTCGGCCACCGCACCCTCTTACGAGCACACGGCAACGACCAGCGGTCTTTGGCTTCTTCGGAAGAGTACGCGACACCTACGGCAAGGAGCAAATCCGCCCGTACGGCTCAGTCGCCCCGGGCCTGACCGACGTCCACGGCGCCGGCAGACCCGTACGAGAAAACCGGCCCCCTCAGCCCTCCGGAGAGGGTTGAGGGGGCCGGTTCACCACTCAGCGAGCCTGTGGGGCTCAGACCGGTGCGGATCAGACCGCGGCCGGGTCCTCCTCGACGAGGAGGTTGCGGGTGCGGTTGGAGTCCAGCGGGATGCCGGGGCCCATCGTCGTCGTCAGGGTCGCCTTCTTGATGTAGCGGCCCTTGGCGGCGGACGGCTTCAGACGGAGGATCTCCTCCAGAGCCGCGGCGTAGTTCTCGACCAGCTTCGTCTCGTCGAAGGAGACCTTGCCGATGATGAAGTGCAGGTTCGAGTGCTTGTCGACGCGGAACTCGATCTTGCCGCCCTTGATGTCGTTGACAGCCTTGGCGACATCGGGGGTGACGGTGCCGGTCTTCGGGTTCGGCATGAGACCACGCGGGCCGAGGACACGGCCGAGGCGGCCGACCTTGCCCATGAGGTCCGGGGTGGCCACAACGGCGTCGAACTCGTTCAGGCGGTTGCCCTTGGAGATCTCGTCGATGAGCTCGTCGGAGCCGACGATGTCGGCGCCCGCGGCGATCGCGGCCTCGGCACGGTCACCGGTCGCGAAGACCAGGACCCGGGCGGTCTTACCGGTGCCGTGCGGAAGGTTCACGGTGCCACGGACCATCTGGTCGGCCTTGCGCGGGTCGACACCCAGGCGGAAGGCGACCTCGACGGTTCCGTCGAACTTGGTGGAGGCGGTGTCCTTGGCGATACGGACGGCCTCGAGGGGGGCGTAGTTCCGCTCCCGGTCGATCTTGGCGTCCGCGGCGCGGAGTGCCTTGCTGCGCTTCACTGCTTCTCCTGCTTGGTTCAGGTGTGGAGTCGTGGTGCGGACCAGCGCTGGTCCTGCCACAGAGGTCACAAGGGGGCTGATCAGCCCTCGACCGTGATGCCCATGGAGCGGGCGGTGCCGGCGATGATCTTCGACGCGGCGTCCAGGTCGTTGGCGTTCAGGTCGGGCAGCTTGACCGTGGCGATCTCGCGGACCTGGGCGGCCGTGAGCTTGGCGACCTTGGTCTTGTGCGGCTCGCCGGAGCCCTTGTCCACACCTGCGGCCTTGAGGATCAGCTTGGCGGCCGGCGGAGTCTTGGTGATGAAGGTGAAGGAGCGGTCTTCGTAGACCGTGATCTCCACCGGCACGACCATGCCACGCTGCGACTCGGTCGCGGCGTTGTAGGCCTTGCAGAACTCCATGATGTTGACGCCGTGCTGACCGAGCGCGGGGCCGACCGGCGGGGCCGGGTTGGCCGCACCGGCGTTGATCTGGAGCTTGATAAGCCCCGTGACCTTCTTCTTCTTGGGAGGCATTGCTCTCTCCGGGTCCTAGTGAGAGTGTTCAGCCCGCCATCCGGTCATCCGGATGGAGGCATACCGCACCACGATAACGGGTATAGACGTGCGGCTAAAAACCGAGCAGGTCAGAGTGGCTGCGGGAGCCACTCTGACCTGGTCGGAAACCTGTGAGGGTCGCGGGTCAGTTCTTCTGGATCTGGTCGAAGCTGAGCTCGACCGGGGTCTCGCGACCGAAGATCTCGACGAGGCCCTTGACCTTCTTGGAGTCGGCGTTGATCTCGTTGATCGTGGCCTGAAGGGTGGCGAAGGGGCCGTCGGTGACGGTGACCGAGTCGCCGACCTCGAAGTCCAGGACCTGGACCTCGACCTTGCGGGCCGGAGCCGGCTTGCCCTCGGCCTCGGCGGCCTCGCGGGCTGCCTTCTCCTCGGCCTCCGGGGCGAGCATCTTGACGATCTCGTCGAGGGTCAGCGGGTACGGGTCGTAGGCGTTGCCCACGAAGCCGGTGACGCCGGGGGTGTTGCGGACGACGCCCCAGGACTCGTTCGTCAGATCCATGCGGACGAGAACGTAACCGGGCAGCTTGTTCTGCCGGACGTTCTTGCGCTCGCCGTTCTTGATCTGGACGATCTCTTCCTCGGGCACCTCGGCCTGGTAGATGAACTCCTCGACGTTCAGCGAGACGGCACGCTGCTCGAGGTTGGCCTTCACGCGCTTCTCGTAGCCCGCGTAGGTGTGGATCACGTACCACTCGCCGGGCAGGCCGCGGAGCTCGTCACGCAGGGCCTGGACGGGGTCGACCGCAGCGGCGGGCTCCTCGTCGGCGTCCTCGACCTCTTCGGCCTGGGCCTCGGTGTCCTCGTCGGACTCGCCCTCGGCGTCGGAAGCCTCGGCCTCGACGGCCTCTTCGGAGTCGTCCTCGTCGGAGTCCTCGGACTCGTCGTCGACGGTCAGGGCGGTCTCTTCGGCCGCCTCGCCCGCAGCGGCGTCAGCAGCCTCAGCCTGGTCCTCGTCGGCCGCCTCGACGATGTCGAGCTCGTCCTCAACGGACTCGACAGAATCGACGGCGTCGTTCAGGTTCGGGTCAGACACGGTGGCTGCTTCTTCCTGGATACAGATGGGGTGGAACAAGAAGTCAGCCGAAGACGTACTTGACTGCTTCCTGGAAGCCATAGTCAATCACGGTCACCAGACCGATCATGATGACAACGAAGACAATCACTACCGTGGTGTACGTCGTCAGCTGGCTACGAGTGGGCCAGACGACCTTGCGGAGCTCGGCGACGATCTGGCGGTAGAAGAGCGCGAGGCGGCCCAGAGGGCCCTTCTTCCCGCGCTTGCCGCCCTTACGGGCCTTCTTCTTCGACTCCAGCGCCTCGTCCTCGGCATCAGGCATGTCGATGGAGCCCACGGCGTCCGTCACGCTTCTCACCTGATCCCGGGTCATGGCAGAGCCGTGCCGGGTGGATCCGCACGGCGGTGCATTGAAGTACGTACATGCGCACACATCCTGGCGGTGTGTGTAGCAGGGCCGGAGGGACTTGAACCCCCAACCGCTGGTTTTGGAGACCAGTGCTCTACCAATTGAGCTACGACCCTTTGTGGCTACCCCAACCTACCGCATCCTGAGACGTGGTCGGTGAGGGCCAACGAGCAGTGAGTGTACGTGTTCATGAGCGCTGCGTCGAACAGAAAGCACGTCGGAGGCCCGCGGGCCCGGTGAGAGGTCCCCGCCGGGGGTCTTCCCGGGGCCCCCGGCGGCCCCCCGTACGACCGGGAATGACCGTTCCTGTCCGCTCCTCGAAACCTGTGTGCCGCGTCGCGAGACGGTCTGGGACGATGGGCCGCATGAGCGCTGCTACCCCTCCGACCGAGCGCCGGGTCTCCGCCCGCATCGGTGCGATCTCCGAGTCCGCGACCCTCGCCGTCGACGCCAAGGCCAAGGCCCTCAAGGCCGCCGGGCGGCCGGTGATCGGTTTCGGCGCGGGTGAGCCCGACTTCCCGACGCCCGACTACATCGTCGACGCCGCCGTCGAGGCGTGCAAGAACCCGAAGTACCACCGCTACACCCCGGCCGGCGGCCTGCCCGAGCTGAAGGCCGCGATCGCCGCCAAGACGCTGCGCGACTCCGGCTACGAGGTCGACGTCTCCCAGATCCTGGTGACCAACGGCGGCAAGCAGGCGATCTACGAAGCCTTCGCCGCGATCCTCGACCCGGGCGACGAGGTCATCGTCCCGGCCCCGTACTGGACGACGTACCCCGAGTCGATCCGTCTCGCGGGCGGTGTCCCGGTCGAGGTCGTCGCCGACGAGACGACCGGCTACCGCGTCTCGGTCGAGCAGCTGGAGGCGGCCCGCACGGAGCGGACCAAGGTCGTCCTCTTCGTCTCCCCGTCGAACCCGACCGGCGCCGTCTACAGCGAGGCCGAGACCGAGGCCATCGGCCGCTGGGCCGTCGAGCACGGGCTGTGGGTGCTGACGGACGAGATCTACGAGCACCTGGTGTACGGCAACGCCTCCGCGGTCTCCCTGCCGGCGGTCATGCCGGAGCTGCGCGACAAGTGCATCGTGGTCAACGGCGTCGCCAAGACGTACGCGATGACCGGCTGGCGCGTGGGGTGGATCATCGGCCCGAAGGACGTCGTGAAGGCCGCGACCAACCTGCAGTCGCACGCCACGTCGAACGTCAGCAACGTGGCGCAGGCCGCCGCGCTGGCCGCCGTCTCGGGGAACCTGGACGCGGTCGCGGAGATGGGGCGCGCCTTCGACCGGCGCCGCCAGACGATCGTGCGGATGCTCAACGAGATCGAGGGCGTCCTGTGCCCCACCCCCGAGGGCGCGTTCTACGTGTACCCGTCGGTGAAGGGGCTGCTCGGCAAGGAGATCCGCGGCAAGCGCCCGCGGACCTCGGTCGAGCTGGCGGCGCTAATCCTGGACGAGGCCGAGGTCGCGGTCGTCCCGGGCGAGGCCTTCGGCACGCCGGGCTACCTGCGTCTTTCGTACGCGCTGGGTGACGAGGACCTGGCGGAGGGCGTCTCCCGGATGCAGAAGCTCCTCGCGGAAGCGCGTCCCTAGTCGTCGGCCTTGGGTCTTCGGTCTTCGGACTTCGGACTTCGGTCGCGGGAACGGGCCCCCGGCGTCGCGCCGGGGGCCCGTTCGTGCGTTCTAGCAAGGTCCCGATCGGGGAAAGGGGCTGTCGTCGTCCATTCGGGTGCGGCAAGATCCTTCAATGGAGCACGTTTCCGAGCACGTTTCCGACCACGTTCCCGCGCCTGGCGTCCGCGACATCAGCCTGCTGCCCAAGGCGCATCTGCATCTGCACTTCACCGGTTCGATGCGGCCCACGACGCTGCTCGAACTGGCCGACAAGTACGGCGTCCATCTGCCGGAGGCGCTGAGCAGTGCCACTCCGCCCCAGCTGCGGGCGACGGACGAGCGCGGCTGGTTCCGGTTCCAGCGCCTGTACGACATCGCGCGGTCCTGTCTTCGGGAGCCGGAGGACATCCGGCGGCTGGTCCGCGAGGCGGCCGAGGAGGACGTGCGGGACGGCTCGGGGTGGCTGGAGATCCAGGTCGACCCGACCTCGTACGCCCCGCTGCTCGGCGGTCTGATCCCGGCGATGGAGATCATCCTGGACGCCGTGGACACGGCCGCGCGCGAGACGGGGCTCGGGATGCGGGTCCTGGTCGCCGCGAACCGGATGAAGCACCCCCTGGAGGCCCGCACGCTGGCGCGGCTCGCGGTGCGGTACGCGGACCGGGGCGTGGTCGGCTTCGGGCTCTCCAACGACGAGCGCCGCGGCATGGCCCGCGATTTCGACCGGGCCTTCGCGATCGCCCGCGACGGCGGTCTGCTGGCGGCTCCGCACGGCGGCGAGCTGACGGGCCCCGCGTCGGTGCGGGACTGCCTGGACGACCTCCGGGCGACCCGGGTGGGTCACGGGGTGCGGGCCGCGGAGGACCCGCGGGTGCTGCGCAAACTGGCCGAGAGGGGCGTGACCTGCGAGGTCTGCCCGGCCTCCAATGTGGCCCTCGGGGTGTACGAGAAGCCGGAGGACGTTCCGCTGCGCACGCTGTTCGAGGCGGGGGTCCCGATGGCCCTGGGTGCGGACGACCCGCTGCTCTTCGGTTCCCGCCTGGCGGCCCAGTACGAGATCGCCCGTAGGTACCACGGCTTCACGGACGCCGAACTGGCCGAGCTGGCCCGTCAGTCGGTACGGGGTTCGGCGGCGCCGGAGGACGTCAGGCGGAAGCTGCTGTCGGGGATCGACGACTGGCTGGCGAACCCGGCGCGCTGAGTCGACGCGGAGTCCTCGCGAAGCGCGGGCCCGGGGTCAGAGGCTGACGCCGACCGTCACCGGCTCGTTGACGAGGGTGATCCCGAAGGCGTCCCGCACCCCGGCGACGACCTCGCGGGCGAGCGCGAGCAGGTCCTCGGTGGTGGCCTCGCCACGGTTGGTGAGGGCGAGCGTGTGCTTCGTGGAGATCCGGGCGGGGCCGGAGCCGTACCCCTTGGTGAAGCCGGCCTTGTCGATCAGCCAGGCGGCCGAGGTCTTGGTGAAACCGTCGCCGACGGGGAAGGCCGGGGCCTTCACGTCGGGGCCGAGCCGCTCGGCCACGCGCGCGTGGAAGGCGGAGAACTCCTCGTTCGTGAGGATCGGGTTGGTGAAGAACGACCCGGCCGACCAGGTGTCGTGGTCCTCCGGGTCGAGCACCATGCCCTTGCCCGCGCGCAGCTTCAGGACGGTCTCGCGGAGGGTGGCCAGCGGGACCCGGTCACCGACCTCCACGCCGAGGGCCCGGGCGGTCTCCGCGTACGCGATGGGCGTGCTCAGCCCCCCGGCGTCCTCCAGCTGGAAGCGGACGCGCAGCACGACGTAGGAGTCCGGCAGCCTCTTGAAGAGACTGTGCCGGTAGGAGAAGTCGCACTGCTCGTTCGTCAGCGTGACCACCCGGTGGTCGATCGTGTCGTACGCGACCACCTCGGTGATCGTGGACGAGACGTCCTGCCCGTACGCGCCCACGTTCTGGATCGGCGTCGCGCCCGCGCACCCCGGGATCCCGGCCAGGCACTCGATGCCCGCGAGACCCGCCTCGACGGTGCGCTCCACGGCGTCGGTCCAGACCTCGCCGGCCGCCAGCTCCAGCTTCGTGCCGTCGAGCTCGAAGCCCTTGGTGGCGATGCGCAGAGCGGTGCCCGGGAAGCCCTTGTCGCTGATGACCAGGTTGCTGCCACCGCCGATGATCAGCAGCGGGGTGGCCGTCACATCGGCGTCGCGGATCGCCTGGATCACCTCGGCGTCGGTCGTCGCGGTGACCAGCCGGGCGGCCGGGCCGCCGAGCCGGAAGGTGGTCAGGGGGGCGAGGGGGGCGTCGTGGAGTTCCTGCACGGGCTCAAGAGTACGGGGGCGGCCCCGCCGGTCCGGTCGGGGCCGCGCGTCCGAAGCGGTGGGGGCGGCCACCCGGGCGCGCCCCCGCGGCGGCCGCCCCGCTCCGTCAGGAGCTACGCGAGCCGGACCACGGCCCGGGACATGCCCAGGACCTTCTGGCCCGCCGACATCGCCGTCAGGTCCACCCGGACCCGCCCGTCGTCCAGCTTCGCCGCGACCTTGCCGCTGACCTCGATCAGCGCGCCCTTGTCGTCGTTCGGCACGACGACCGGCTTGGTGAAGCGCACGCCGTACTCGACGACGGCCGCCGGGTCGCCGGCCCAGTCCGTCACGACGCGGATCGCCTCGGCCATGGTGAACATGCCGTGCGCGATGACGTCGGGGAGACCGACCTCACGCGCGAACTTCTCGTTCCAGTGGATCGGGTTGAAGTCCCCGGAGGCACCGGCGTACCGCACCAGCGAGGCGCGCGTCACGGGGAAGGACTGCGCCGGCAGCTCGGTGCCGACCTCGACCTCGTCGTAAGCGATCTTCGCAGCCATGGGTTCAGGCCTCCTCGGGCGCTCGGGACACGAGCTTGGTCCAGCCGGTCACGACGTGCTCGCCGGTCTGGTCGTGCACCTCGCCGCGGATGTCCAGGATGTCGTTGCCCGCCAGGGTCTTGATCGCCTCGATGGTGGAGGTGACCGTGAGCCGGTCCCCGGCCCGCACCGGCCGGGTGTAGGCGAACTTCTGGTCGCCGTGCACCACACGGCTGTAGTCGAGACCGAGCTGCGGATCCTCGATGACCTGCCCGGCCGCCGCGAAAGTGATGGCGAACACGAAAGTCGGCGGAGCGATCACATCGGGGTGACCGAGCGCCTTCGCCGCTTCCTGATCGATGTAGGCGGGATTCGCGTCCCCCACCGCTTCCGCGAACTCGCGGATCTTTTCGCGGCCGACCTCGTAGGGCGCGGTGGGCGGATAGGTCCGGCCCACGAAGGACTGGTCGAGCGCCATGGACTCGATACCTCCTGGATTTATTGCCGATGTTGCCGGTGTTGCCGATCGTGCCGACAAACGACACGAGGCCGCCCCCTGGTGGGGACGGCCTCGTGTACGAGCCTGATTAACGAGTCTCGCGGTGCGCAGTGTGCGAGTTGCAGCGAGGGCAGTGCTTCTTCATCTCAAGACGGTCCGGGTTGTTACGCCGGTTCTTCTTGGTGATGTAGTTCCGCTCCTTGCACTCCACGCAGGCCAGCGTGATCTTCGGGCGGACGTCGGTGGCAGCCACGTGAGTGCTCCTTGACGGACGGGTGGACGGATGAACGCATAGAAGAGTAGCCGATCGAAGGACCGACCCCACAATCGGCTACTGTGTGTAGCGGTGACCGGACTTGAACCGGTGACACAGCGATTATGAGCCGCTTGCTCTACCGACTGAGCTACACCGCTTTGATGATCTGGTTCCCGCCCGAAGGCGGGGTCCTTCTCACCAGAGCCCCAATACGGAATCGAACCGTAGACCTTCTCCTTACCATGGAGACGCTCTACCGACTGAGCTATTGGGGCGAGCGATGAAGACATTACACGGTCCTCCGCCGATCGCCCAAATCCGTTTCTGCGGCCGCCTCCGCGCGCGCGTTCGCGCCCGCGTCCTCCCACGCGCACGCGGTGTCCCGTCCGCCTCGTACGCCACTCGTGGCCTCATCAGTACGACTATTGCGCTCCTGCGCGAAGGGGGGCCGGACCGCCCCTAGGCTCGGCTCCACGCTGCGTGATCTTGATCTTGAGGAGCCTTGAGGAGCCCGATGTCAGCCGACAGCAAGCAGCCCCAGCCGCCCGACGACTGGGCCGCCGACACCGCCGACTCCACCTCGCTCCTGCTCTCCAACGCCCGTCTCACCGACGGGCGGACGGTGGACGTACGCCTCGTCGGCGGCCGGATCGAGGCCGTCGGCACGGCCGGCAGCCTGACCGCCCTCGGCGCCCGCGTCGACCTCGACGGATACCTCCTGCTGCCCGCGCCCGCCGAACCGCACGCCCACGCCGACACCGCGCTCAGCGCCGACACCCCCGGTCCCGTCTCGTACGCGCCCGAGGAGGTGCAGCGGCGCGCCACCGAGGCGGCGCTGCTCCAGCTCGGCCACGGCGCCACCGCCCTGCGCGCCCACGTCCGGATCGGGGACGTCCAGGGGCTCGGCCCCCTGGAAGCCGTCCTCCAGGCGCGGCGCTCGCTGCGCGGCCTCGCGGACCTGACGGCGGTCGCGGTGCCGCGCCTGCTGACCGGTGCGGCGGGCGCCGACGGGCTCGTGATGCTGCGGGACGCGGTGAAGATGGGCGCCGGGGTGGTGGGGGGCTGCCCGGACCTCGACCCCGATCCGACCGGCTACGTGGAGGCCGTCCTGGAGACCGCGGCGGAGCACGGCTGCCCGGTCGACCTCCACACGGACGGTGACGACCCGGCGCGCCTGGCCCGGCTCGCCGCGATGGCGGGCGGTCTGCGGCCCGGAGTGACCATCGGGCCCTGCGCGGGGCTCGCCCGGCTGCCCTCCGACGTGGCTCGGCGCGCGGTCGACCAGCTGGCGGCGGCCGGGGTGACCGTCGTCTGCGTGCCGCAGGGCGGCTGCGGGGCGACCGAGCTGCGCGGCGCGGCGCCTGTGCGGCTGCTGCGCGCGGCGGGGGTACGGCTGGCCGCGGGCGGCGGGGCCCTGCGGGACGTCTCCAACCCGGTGGGGCGGGGGGACCCGTTGGAGGCGGCCTATCTGCTGACCTCGCTGGGGGGCCTCGCGGCCCAGGACGCGTACGACACCGTGAGCGCGGCGGCGAGGACCGCGATGGGGCTGCCGGAGGTGCGGGTGGAGGCGGGGTTCCCCGCCGAGCTGCTCGCGGTGCGCGGTGAGCGGCTCACGGGCGTGCTGTCCCTCGCGTACAGCCGGATCGTGGTGCACCGGGGGCGGGTGGTGGCGCGCACGAGCGCGGTGCGGGAGTACTGCGACTCGGCGGCGGCGCTCGACCTCCCGCGCCAGTCGCGGCCGGAGTCGGGAAGCCCACCGGGCGGGCCCGACGTACGGTCGTGAGTATGCGCATTGTCATCGCTGGAGGACACGGACAGATCGCCCTGCGTCTTGAGCGGCTGCTCTCGGCGGGCGGGCACGAGGCGGTCGGGATCATCCGCAGACCGGAACAGGCCGAGAACCTGCGTGCGGCGGGCGCCGAACCGGTCGTCCTGGACCTGGAGTCGGCCTCGGTGGACGAGGTGGCCGAGGTGCTGCGGGGCGCCGACGCGGCGGTCTTCGCGGCGGGCGCGGGACCGGGCAGCTCGGTGGAGCGCAAGGACACCGTGGACCGCGCGGCCGCGGTGCTCTTCGCGGACGCCGCCGAACGGGCGGGCGTACGGCGCTATGTCGTCGTCTCCTCCATGGGAGCCGACGCGGCCCACCCGGGCGACGAGGTCTTCGACGCCTACCTCCGCGCCAAGGGCGAGGCGGACGACGCCGTGCGCTCCCGGAACGCCCTGGACTGGACGATCCTGCGCCCCGGCATCCTCACGGACGACGCCGGCAAGGGCCTGGTCCGCCTGGAGGCCCACACGGGCCGCGGCCCGATCCCCCGCGACGACGTGGCGGCGGTCCTCGCGGAACTCCTCGACACCCCGGCCACGGCCGGCCTGACCCTGGAACTGATCAGCGGCTCGGCCCCGGTCTCGGTCGCGGTGAAGGCCGTGGCGGGCGAGTAGCGGCCCGCCGGTCCAAAATCAACAAGACGGCCCCTGATCGCGTTTCCGCAGATCAGGGGCCGTCTCTATCGCGTGGCGGCGCCAGGATTCGAACCTGGGTAGGCTAAGCCGACGGATTTACAGTCCGCTCCCATTGGCCACTCGGGCACACCGCCATGGGATGTCGCTGCCGGGAGCCGCTTTTCGGCGGTGCTCCGTGGCAACGACGTAAACGATACCCGATGCGTGGGGGTGGTTCGCCACCGGATTGATCAGCGGTTCGGGTGGGTGCGGGTGACTAGGCTTGCGTCGTAACGCCAACGGAACCCAACGCATTCGACGCAAGGAGCCACACGTCATGGCCGACTCCAGTTTCGACATCGTCTCCAAGGTCGAGCGGCAGGAGGTCGACAACGCCCTCAACCAGGCCGCTAAGGAGATCTCGCAGCGCTACGACTTCAAGGGCACGGACGCCTCGATCTCCTGGCAGGGCGAGAAGATCCTGATGCAGGCGAACGGCGAGGAGCGGGTCAAGGCGATCCTGGACATCTTCCAGACCAAGCTGATCAAGCGCGGGATCTCGCTGAAGTCGCTGGACGCGGGCGAGCCGCAGCTGTCCGGCAAGGAGTACAAGATCTTCGCCACGATCGAGGAGGGCATCTCCCAGGAGAACGCCAAGAAGGTCTCCAAGGTCATCCGCGACGAGGGCCCCAAGGGTGTCAAGGCACAGGTCCAGGGTGACGAGCTGCGGGTCAGCTCGAAGAGCCGGGACGACCTGCAGGCCGTGCAGGCGCTGCTCAAGGGCAAGGACTTCGATTTCGCCATCCAGTTCGTGAACTACCGGTAGGTCCACGACCTGCGTGTCCGGAAACCGCCAGCCGCCCGTGGCGGCCCCTCGCACACTGGACGACGGATGAGCGTGCGAGGAGAGGAACCAGCCATGACGCCGCAGACCGTGTACGCCCCCGTCGACGGCCCCCTCGGGGAGATGCTGCTGGTCGGTGGCGTCACCGAGGACGGTTCCACGGAGCTGGCGTCGCTCTCGCTGCCCGGCCAGAAGGGTGCCGTCACCGTCCAGGACGGCTGGCGGCACGCGCCCGAACTGTTCGCGGAGATCGCCGGGCAGCTGGGCGAGTACTTCGCCGGGCGGCGGGACCGTTTCGACGTCGTGTGCGCCGTGAGCGGTACGGACTTCCAGCGGCGCGTCTGGCGGGCCCTCGAGGACATTCCGTACGGCTCCACCGTCTCGTACGCGGACATCGCCCGCAGGGTCGGGGTGTCCGGGGCCGGGGTGCGGGCGGTCGGCACCGCGATCGGGCGCAATCCGCTGCTCGTGGTGCGGCCCTGCCACCGGGTGATCGGCGCGGACGGGACTCTGCGCGGGTACGCGGCCGGTCTCGAGCGCAAGGAGCGGTTGCTCGGGCTGGAAGGCGCCCTGGTGGGATGAGCGCGGAAGGGCTCTTTCCCCGCGAGCGGGCGGTCGTCGCGCCGGGCGCGGTGCATGTGCCCGGGTGGCTGCCGGGCGCGCGGCAGCGGGAGTTGGTCGCCGCCTGCCGGGAGTGGGGCCGTGGGCCCGTCTCGTACCGGCACACCGTGCTGCCGGGCGGCGGGGTGATGTCCGTGCGGTCGCTGTGCCTGGGCCGGCGGTGGGAGCCGTACCGCTATCTGCCGGGGATCGGTGTCGAACTGCCCGCCTGGCTCGCGGAGCTGGGGCGGGAGGCGCTGGTCGAGGCGTACGGCGAGCACGGGGGGTTCGCGCCGGACACGGCGTTGGTGAACTTCTACGACGCCGGGGCGAGGATGGGCATGCACCAGGACCGGGAGGAGCGGTCCGGTGCGCCGGTGGTGTCGTTGAGCCTCGGCGACACCTGCGTGTTCCGGTTCGGGAACACCGAGAGCCGCGGGCGGCCCTATACGGACGTGGAGTTGGCGTCGGGCGATCTCTTCGTCTTCGGCGGGCCGTCGCGGCTCGCGTACCACGGGGTGCCGAAGGTGCTGCCCGGCACGGCCGATCCGGAGCTGGGACTGACCGGCCGGCTGAACATCACCCTGCGGCAGACAGGGCTTTAGGGCGTTCGTCGAGCGGCGCGGGAGGGGGCCGTGCGCCGCGGTCCGGTCGTGGGACTGGTTAGGGTGCGGCGCATGACACAGGAACTGCGCCGTTCGCTCGGGGTGTTCGACGCCGTCGTCATCGGGCTGGGTTCGATGGTGGGGGCCGGGATCTTCGTGGCGCTCGCGCCGGCCGCCGGGGCGGCCGGTTCGGGGCTGCTTCCGGCGCTCGGCGTCGCCGCGGTCGTGGCGTACTGCAACGCCATGGCGTCGGCCCGGCTCGCGGCCCGCTATCCGGCCTCCGGGGGCACCTATGTGTACGGTCGCGAACGCCTGGGCCCGTTCTGGGGGTACCTGGCGGGCTGGGCGTTCGTCGTCGGCAAGACGGCCTCCTGCGCGGCGATGGCGCTGACGGTGGGGGCGTATCTGTGGCCGGAACAGGCCAACGCGGTGGCGGTGGCGGCCGTGGTGGCGCTGACGGCCGTGAACTACGGCGGTGTGCAGAAGTCGGCGCTGCTGACCCGGGTGATCGTGGCGCTCGTGCTCGCGGTCCTGGCGGCGGTGGTGGCGGTGTCGTTCGCGTCCGGGTCCGGGGAGTTCGAGCGGCTCGGGCTGGGCGCGGACGTGTCGGCGGGCGGGGTTCTGCAGGCGGCGGGGCTTCTCTTCTTCGCGTTCGCGGGGTACGCGCGGATCGCCACCCTCGGCGAGGAGGTGCGCGATCCGGCCCGGACGATCCCGCGAGCGGTGCCGCTGGCGCTCGGGATCGCGCTGGCCGTCTACGCGGCGGTCGCGGTGTGTGTCCTCGCCGTTCTGGGCCCGCAGGCCCTGGCCGCCTCGTCCGCGCCGCTCGCGGAGGCGGCCCGGGCGGCCGACGCGGGCTGGCTGGTGCCGGTGGTGCGGGTGGGGGCCGTGGTGGCGGCCCTGGGATCGCTGCTGTCGCTGATCCTGGGGGTGTCCCGTACGACGCTTGCGATGGCGCGTGACGGTCATCTGCCGGCCGGGCTCGCCGCCGTGCACCCGCGTTTCCAGGTGCCGCACCGGGCCGAGCTTGCGGTGGGTGCCGTGGTGGCCGTGGTGGCGGCGACGGCCGATGTGCGGGGCGCGATCGGCTTCTCCTCCTTCGGCGTGCTGGTCTATTACGGCATCGCCAACGCCTCCGCGTGGACGCTGGGCCGCTCGCACCGGGCTCTGGCGGCCGTGGGTCTGGCCGGCTGCGCGGTCCTGGCGTTCGCGCTGCCGCTGACCTCCGTGCTCGCGGGAGTGGGGGTGCTCGCGGCGGGTGTGGTGGCGTACGCGGTCACGCGGGGACGGCCCGTACGCCCGCGGCCGTGAGGGGCGTGGGCGGGGGCCCGTACACCCGCGGCCGTGAGGGCGCCCCACGCGGGGCTAAAAAGCCCTTTAGCGGGCCGCGTAGCCGTACGGGTAGGGCTCGTCCGTGGGGACGATCTCCTTGCCGAGGGGCAGCAGGGAGACCGGGACCAGCTTGAAGTTGGCGAGGCCCAGCGGGATGCCGATGATCGTGACGCAGAGCGCGATGCCGGTGACGATGTGGCCGAGCGCCAGCCACCAGCCGGCGAGGACCAGCCAGAGAACGTTGCCGACGCAGGAGGGCGCGCCCGCGTCGCGCCGGTCCACGACCGTGTGGCCGAAGGGCCACAGGGCGTAGACGCCGATGCGGAAGGCGGCGACCCCGAACGGGATGCCGATGATCGTGACGCACAGCAGGGCGCCGGCCAGGAGGTAGCCGAGGAACATCCACAGGCCGCACAGAACCAGCCAGATGACGTTGAGGATTGTCTTCACGGGCGGCGACCTGCCATCTGTTCGAGTCGGGAGATGCGCTCCGCCATCGGCGGGTGCGTCGAGAACATCCTGGACAGTCCCTGTCCTGGCCGGAACGGGTTCGCGATCATCATGTGGCTCGCGGTCTCGATCTTCGGCTCGGGCGGCAGCGGGAGCTGCTTCGTGCCGGCTTCGAGCTTGCGCAGGGCACTGGCCAGGGCCAGCGGGTCGCCGGTGAGCTGGGCGCCGGAGGCGTCCGCCTCGTACTCCCGGGAGCGGCTGATGGCGAGCTGGATGACGGAGGCGGCGACGGGGCCGAGGATCATGATCAGCAGCATGCCGAGGAGGCCGGGTCCTTCGTCGTCGCTGGAGCGGCCGACGGGGATCAGCCAGGCGAAGTTGACCAGGAACATGATCACGGACGCGAGGGCGCCGGCGACCGAGGAGATCAGGATGTCCCGGTTGTAGACGTGGCTCAGTTCATGGCCGATGACGCCGCGCAGCTCGCGCTCGTCGAGGAGCCGCAGGATGCCCTCCGTGCAGCAGACGGCGGCGTTGCGCGGGTTGCGGCCGGTGGCGAAGGCGTTGGGGGCCTGGGTGGGCGAGATGTAGAGCCGGGGCATCGGCTGGCGGGCCTGGGTGGAGAGCTCGCGCACCATCCGGTAGAGGGCGGGGGCCTCGAACTCGCTGACCGGCCGGGCCCGCATGGCGCGCAGGGCCAGCTTGTCGCTGTTCCAGTAGGCGTACGCGTTGGTGCCGAGCGCCACGAACAGCGCGACGATCAGCCCCGTACGTCCGAAGAAGCTGCCGATGACGATGATGAGGGCCGAGAGCCCTCCGAGGAGTACGGCGGTCCTCAGCCCGTTGTGCCGGCGGTGCACGGTACGCCCTCCAAGTCGTGCGGCAGGGGAACCCTTGCTCGGTGCTGGTCCACTGGTCCAGTGGACCCTCCCGTACTGGTCAACGCCAGGCGGGAGGCGCGGGTTCCCCTGGGGGCACGGAGGGCGGCGTGGGCCGTCCGGGTGACGGGGGGCGGTCGGTCAGCGCGCGGCGGGGACCGCGGTCTTCTCCAGGGGGCTGTCCAGGGAGCTGTCGAGGGCGCTGCCGATCGCCGTGGCCACCTCGACGTGGCTGGTGCAATGCGCGCAGCGGGTGGCGACGGCCGGGATCTCGCTGAAGCAGTCGGGGCAGTCGCGCTTCTCGGACTTGATGTCGGTCTCCTGGCGGGCGAACCGCTCCTGGATCTTCGTCATGGGGACGACGACGAGGAAGTAGAGCACCGCGGCGGTGATGACGAAGGCGATCGCGGCGGCGATGAGCAGGCCGTACGGGAAGACGGCGCCGCGGATGGTGAAGCTGGCCTCGCTGAAGTCGCCGACCGAGCCGGTGGCGAGGCCGATGAGCGGGGTGATGAACGCCTTGCTGAAGCCGGTGACGACGGCCGTGAACGCCGATCCGACGGCCAGACCGATGGCCAGGGAAATGACGTTTCCGCGGAGGATGAAGTCCTTGAAGCCGTTCAGCACGGGTGATGCTCCTTGGTGCGTCTCTGTCGGGGCGACAGGGTCAGAAGAGGCTGTTCGCCGCGAAACGGAGGGCGAACTGCGGGTAGCCCGACAGTACGACGCCCGCGACGGCGGTCAGCGCGATCGCCGCGGTCAGCGGAGCGGGGACGCGGTGGCTGACCGGCTCCGCCTTCGGGGCGCGGAAGAGGAGCGCCGTCCACCGAAGGTAGTAGTAGAGGGCGATCACGACGTTGACGCCCATGACGACGGCCAGCCAGCCGAGTCCGGCGTCGACCGCCGCCGAGAAGACGGTGACCTTGGCGAAGAGGCCGATGATGCCGGGCGGCAGGCCGGCCAGGTTGAGCAGGAAGAAACCCATGGTGAGGGCGGTCAGCGGCCGGGTGGCGTACAGGCCGCGGTAGTCGGCGATCCGGTTCTCGGGCCGGCTGCGGGCGACCAGCGCGGCCACCGCGAAGGCGCCGAGGTTCACGACGGCGTACATCAGCGCGTACGCGACGGTGGCGCCGATCTGGTCGTCGCTGGAGTACGCGGCGGCGGCGATCGGCACCAGGAGGTAGCCGGCCTGGGCGACGGAGGACCAGGCGAGCAGCCGGACCGCGCTCCACGCGCGTGTGGAGACCTGCCGCAGGGCGGCCACGTTGCCGACGGTCATGGTGAGCGCGGCGAGCACGGCGAGCGCCGGGCCCCAGACGTGCGCGTACGAGGGGAAGGCGACGACGGTCACGAGGATGAGGCCGGTGAAGCCGACGGCCTTGCCGACCACGGAGAGGTAGCCGGCGACGGGCAGCGGGGCGCCGACGTAGGTGTCGGGGACCCAGAAGTGGAAGGGGACGGCGGCCGTCTTGAAGGCGAAGCCGATCAGGGTGAGGACCACGCCCGCCTCGGCGAGGGTCTGCAGCTGGGCGGGGACGTCGTCGAGCCGCTGGGCGATCTCGGGGAGGTGGAGGGTGCCGGTGGCGGCGTACACGAAGCTGACGCCGAGCAGGGTCACGGCGGTCGCGGCGACCGAGGAGAGGAAGAACTTCAGCGCGGCCTCGCTGGACATCCGGTCGCCGCGGCGCAGGCCCACGAGGGCGAAGGCGGGCAGCGAGGCCACTTCGAGGGCGACGACGAGGGTGGCGAGGTCCCGCGAGGCGGGCAGCAGCGCGGCGCCCGCGGCCGAGGAGAGCAGCAGGAACCAGTACTCCCCCGCCGGCAGCTTCTCCTCGGTGTCGGGGAGCGAGAGCAGGGCGGTGAGGAGCGCCCCGCCGAGCACCAGGAACTGGATGACCAGCGTGAAGTGGTCGGCGGTGTAGCTGCAGCCGGCGGCTCCGGAGGCGGCCCGCGCCATGGAGGCGGCCTCGGCGGCCTCGGGGGTGAGGCAGAAGGTCGAGCGGTCGCCGGCGCGCAGCGGGATCAGCAGGGCGATCGCGGCGACGAGTCCGGCGATCGCGGTCCAGCCGAGGAGCCGCTTGCGGTGGGCGGGGACGAAGAGGTCGGCGACGAGTACGGCGAGGCCGGCCACCGCGGTGAGGGTGGGCGGCGCGATCGTGAGCCAGTCGACGGACTGGACGAGGCTCGCGGCTGTTGGGGTCACTGCTTGCCTCCGGCGAGGAGCTGCTGCACGGCCGGGTCGGTGAGGCCGAGGAGGACCGCGGGCCACAGGCCGGCGAGGACGGTGAGGGCGACGAGCGGGGTCCAGGCGGCGAACTCGTAGCCCTGGACGTCGGCGATGGCCGTCTCGCCGCTGGGGCGGGGGCCGCCCATGCAGACGCGGCGGACGACGACGAGGAGGTAGGCGGCGGTGAGCAGGGTGCCGAAGGCGCCGATCGCCATGAAGGTGAGGAAGGCGGGGCGGCTGAGGCCGTCCGCCGGGTCGAAGGCGCCGAACAGGGCCAGCATCTCGCCCCAGAACCCGGCGAGTCCGGGCAGGCCGAGGGAGGCGACGGCGGCGAACGCGAGCAGTCCGCCCAGGCGGGGCGCGCGGCCGTAGAGGGCGGCGCCGGTGGCCCCGGCGAGGGTGTCGAGGTCGGCGGTGCCGTACCGGTCCTTGAGGGCGCCGACGAGGAAGAACAGCAGGCCGGTGATGAGGCCGTGGGCGATGTTGGCGAAGAGGGCGCCGTTGACGCCGGTGGGGGTCATGGTCGCGATGCCGAGGAGCACGAAGCCCATGTGGCCGACAGAGGAGTACGCGATCAGACGCTTCAGGTCCCCCTTGCCGCCGGGCCTGGCGAGGGCGAGGCAGGCGAGGGATCCGTAGATGACGCCGGCGACGGCGAAGGCGGCGAGGTAGGGGGCGAAGACCCGCATGCCGTCGGGGGCGATCGGCAGGACGATCCGTACGAAACCGTACGTGCCCATCTTCAGCAGGACGCCGGCGAGGAGGACGGAGCCGACGGTCGGGGCGGCGGTGTGGGCGTCCGGGAGCCAGCTGTGCAGGGGCCACATCGGGGTCTTCACGGCGAGCCCGATCCCGATCGCCAGAACGGCGATGACCTGCACGGATGTGGTCAGTCCACGGCCGTTGTCAGTGGCCAGTGCCACCATGTCGAACGTGCCCGCCTTCAGGCCGATGAGGAGCAGGCCGAGCAGCATGACGACGGAGCCGAGGAGGGTGAAGAGGATGAACTTCCAGGCGGCGGCCTGCCTGCCCTCGCCGCCCCAGCGGGCGATGAGGAAGTACATCGGGATGAGGACCATCTCGAAGGCGAGGAAGAACAGCAGGAGGTCGGAGACGGCGAAGGTCGCCAGGGTGCCGGACTCGAGGACGAGCAGCAGGGCGACGAAGGCCTTGGGGGAAGGCCCGCTCGGCATCTTGAAGTAGCTGTAGAGCGCGCAGAGGAAGGTCAGCAGCGCGGTCATGACCAGGAGGGGGAGGGAGATGCCGTCGACGCCGAGGTGGATGCGCACGTCGAGTGCGGGGATCCAGGTGATGTCCGTGCTCGCCTGCATCCTCGACGGCCGGCTGTGGTCGAAGCCGAGGGTGAGGACGATCGTGGCGGCGAGGATCACGCCGGTGACGATCACGCCGTGGCGGAGCACGGCCTGGTCGGGTGAGGTGCCTTTCAGCCCGGGCGGGGCCGGGAGGAGAGCGGCGGCGGCGCCGACGAGCGGGCCGGCGACGATCAACGCGAGAAGGAACTGCATCACGGATTCGCTGATATCGATCACGGCTCACGCTCCGGCGGCGACGAGGACGGCGGCGATCGCCAGGACGACGGAGCCGGCGAGCAGGGCGCTGAGGTAGGTCTGCACGTTGCCGGTCTGGGCGCGGCGGACGAGCCATCCCAGCCAGTTGGTGCCGGTGCCCGCGCCGCTGACGTAGGTGTCGACGACCTCGCGGTCCAGGAAGCGGACCAGGGAGGCGGCGGCCAGGACGGGGCGGACGAAGAGGGTGCGGTAGACGGCGTCCAGGTGGAAGCCGGTGACCGCGTGGCGGTGCAGCGGGCCGAGGAGGACGCGGCCGGGGTCGGCGGGGTCGGGGGCGGAGGCCACATCGCCGTAGACGGGGGCGTGGGCGGCGATCGCCTCGGCCTCGACGTGGCCGGCGTCGCCCTCCGGGTGGGCGGCGACGGCACCGAGCGGGGTGCGGGCGGCGAGGGCGCGGGTGCGCTGCCAGACGGCGTAGGTGACGGCGGCGCCGATGACGGCGATGCCCGTGCCGAGGACGGCGGTGGTGGCGGTCGGGGTGAGGGCCTGGCCGTCGAACCAGTCGTCGAGGTGGGTGACGGTGAGACCGAAGCCGAGGGAGGGGACGGCGAGCACCCAGAGGACCGTGGTCATGGCGATCGGCTGGCGGCCGTGGTCGGGGACCTCGGTGCCACGGCCGCGGAAGGCGAGGAGCCAGAGGCGGGTCGCGTAGGCGGCGGTGAGCAGGGCGGTGAGCAGGCCCGCGACGAGGACGGTCCAGCCGGCCCCGGCGGGGGCGACGGTCCGGTCTCCGAGGGCGGTGTGCTCGGCGGCCACGAGGACGGCTTCCTTGGAGAAGAAGCCGGCGAACGGCGGGAGGGCGGCCAGGGCGAGCAGGGCGACGGTCATCGTCCAGTACGCGTCGGGGATCCGCTTGGTCAGGCCGCTCATCCGGGACATCGCGGAGAGCGAGTTGGTGCCGGCGGCGTGGATGATCGCGCCGGCGGCGAGGAAGAGCAGCGCTTTGAAGGCGCCGTGGGACAGGAGGTGGAAGACGGCGGCGCCGCGGTCGCCGACGGCCAGGGCGCCCGCCATGTAGCCGAGCTGGCCGATGGTCGAGTAGGCGAGGACCCGCTTGATGTCGTCCTGGGCGAGGGCGGCGAGCGCCGAGCCGACCATCGTGACGGCGGCCATCACGGCGAGCACGGTCAGCGCCGCGGCGGAGGCGGCGAAGACGGGGAGGAGCCGGGCGATGAAGTAGATGCCGGCGGCGACCATCGTGGCCGCGTGGATCAGCGCCGAGACGGGGGTGGGGCCGGCCATCGCGTCGGGGAGCCAGGTGTGCAGCGGGAACTGCGCGGACTTGCCCGCCACGCCGGCGAGGAGCAGCAGCGCGATCAGCGTGGGGTGGTCGAGGCCGCCCGCGGCGACGGCGCCGAGGATCCCGCCGATCCGGAAGGTGCCCGCGTCGGCGGCGAGCGCGAACAGACCGATCAGGAACGGGACGTCGCCGAGCTTGGTGACCAGGAAGGCCTTCAGGGAGGCGGCGCGCGCCTCGGGGGTCTCCCAGTAGTGCCCGACGAGGAAGTACGAGCAGATGCCCATGATCTCCCAGCCGACCAGCAGCACCATCAGGTCGCCGGAGTAGACGACGAGCAGCATCGCGGAGGTGAAGAGGGAGACGAGCGAGGCGTACGAGGGGTAGCGCGGGTCGTCGCGGAGGTACCCGGTGGAGTAGATCTGCACGCAGCCGGCGACGACGCAGACCAGGACGGCGGCGAGGGCGGCGAAGCCGTCGAGGCGCAGGGCCAGGTCGATGGGGACCGAGCCGGTGGGGGTGAGCTGGGTGGCTGCCTCGATGGTCCGGCCGCCGCCCTGGCGGACGGCGACGAGGACGGCGAGGACGGCCGCGGCCAGGGTCGGCAGGACGGCCAGCGGGCGGACGAAGCCGGGCGCGGTGCGGCCCAGGAGGAGACCGGCGGCGGCGCCGAGGAAGGGCAGGAGGGGGACGAGGACGGCGAGGGTCGTGGTGGTCACGCGGTGGCCTCGGCCTTCTCGTCGCCGGACGTGGAGGTCTCGTCGGACGCGGGGGCCCCGTCGGTCTCCGCGGTGTCGCGGAGCCGGTCGACGTCCGAGGTGCCGCCGTTGCGGTACACCATCAGGACGATCGCGAGGCCGATGCCGATCTCGGCGGCGGCGATGGCGATGACGAAGAGGGTGAGTGCCTGGCCGGCGTGGAGGGTGTCGCGGAGCCAGACGTCGAAGGCGACGAGGTTGAGGTTGACGGCGTTGAGCATCAGCTCGACGGACATCAGGACCAGGATCGCGTTGCGGCGGGCGAGGACGCCGTAGAGGCCGACGCAGAAGAGGAGGGCGGCGAGGACGGCGGGGTAGGCGAGGTGCATCAGCGCGGTCCTTCCTCGGGGCGGTCCTTGCGGGAGAGGACGATCGCGCCGACCAAGGCGGCCAGGAGGAGGACGGACAGGGCCTCGAAGGGCAGCACCCAGTGCCGGAAGAGGATCTCGCCGGTCACCTTGGTGGAGCCCTGGGCCGGTCCGTCCAGGTCGATCCAGGTCGTACGGAACGCGTCGACGACGACCCAGACGAGTGCGGCGGCCGCGGCCAGGGCGACCGCGAGGGCGACCGGGCGGTTGCCGGAGTCGGCATCCGGGGAGCGGCCGATGGGGGCCTTGGTGAGCATGAGACCGAAGAGGAGGAGGACGACGACGGAGCCGACGTAGATCAGCACCTGGACCCAGGCGATGAACTCGGCGGTGAGGAGGAGGTACTCGACGGCGATGCCGCCGAGCGTCACGACCAGCCACAGGGCGGCGTGGACGAGCTGCCGGGTGGTGACGGTGACGAGGGCCGCGCCGAGGGTGACGAGGCCGACGAGCAGGAAGGCGATCTCGACGCCGGAGGGCGAGAGGAAGCCGGGCTGGGCGGCGGCGAGGCTCACGCGGGGCCTCCCTCGGGGGTGCCGGGGGTCTCGGGGGTGGCGGGACCGCCGGGAGCCTCCGAGGCGCCGGGGGTCTTCGGGGTGGCGGGACCGCCGGGGGCCTCCGAGCCGGACTCAGCCTTGGGCTGCGCCTCGGCCTGGGACTGGGCCTCGGCCTGGACCTGGGCCCGGGTCGCGGCTTCTGCGGCGGCCTGCTTCTCGACCGCCTTGCGGGCCGCGGCGATCTCCTTCGGCTCCTCCGCCGCCGGGTCGAGCGCGGGCGGCTCGGGGACCGTCCACATCCACTCCCGGAGCTTGTCGCGCTCGTGTGTGAGGTCGTGGATGTCCGTCTCCGCGTACTCGAACTCGGGCGACCAGAACAGCGCGTCGAAGGGGCACACCTCGATGCAGATACCGCAGTACATGCAGAGGGAGAAGTCGATGGCGAAGCGGTCGAGGACGTTGCGGCTGCGCTCACGGCCGCCGGGCGCGGCGGCCGGGATCGTCTCCTTGTGGGAGTCGATGTAGATGCACCAGTCGGGGCACTCGCGGGCGCAGAGCATGCAGACCGTGCAGTTCTCCTCGAACAGCCCGATGACCCCGCGGCTGCGGGGCGGCAGCTCGGGCTGGACGTCGGGGTACTGGGCGGTGTGCGCGCGCTTGGTCATCGTGCGCAGGGTGACGGCGAGGCCTTTCGCCAGGCCGCTGCCCGGGAATGAACGGGGCCGCCCGGAGGGCGTCGTTGCGGGGTGGTGGCCGGGAGACGGGCGGGACATCAGTTGATCGCCACCTTCACGATGCCGGTGAGCGCGATCTGCGCGAGGGCGAGGGGGACGAGCGTCGTCCAGGCGAGCTTCTGGAGCTGGTCCTCGCGCAGGCGGGGGTAGCTCACGCGCAGCCAGATGACGACGAAGGCGAGGACCGCGGTCTTGAGCAGGGTCCAGACCCAGCCGAGGCCGTCGGCGCCGAAGGGGCCGTGCCAGCCGCCGAGGAAGAGGACGGCGGTCAGACCGCAGAGGACGACGATGCCGGCGTACTCGGCGAGGAGGAAGAGCGCGAAGCGGAGGCCGGTGTACTCGGTGTACGCGCCGAAGATGATCTCCGAGTCGGCGACGGGCATGTCGAACGGCGGGCGCTGGAGCTCGGCGAGGCCGGCGACGAAGAAGACGAGCGCGCCGACGATCTGCCAGGGCAGCCACCACCACTCGAAGGCGTTCAGGATGCCGGGGAGGGAGACGGTGCCGGCGGCCATCGCGACGGAGGCGGCGGCGAGGAGCATCGGCAGCTCGTAGGAGAGGAGCTGGGCGGCGGTGCGGAGCCCTCCGAGCAGGGAGAACTTGTTGGCGGAGGCCCAGCCGGCCATGAGACTGCCGAGGACGCCGACGCCCATCACGGCGAGGACGAAGAAGATGCCCGCGTCGACGAGTACGCCGACGGCTCCCTCGCTCGGGCCGATGGGGATGGCGACGAGGACGAGGAGGTACGGGAGGAGGGCGACGGCGGGGGCGAGCTGGAAGACGCGGCGGTCGGCGTTGGCCGGGACCACGTCCTCCTTCTGCGCGAACTTCACCCCGTCGGCGACGAGCTGGGCCCAGCCGTGGAAGCCGCCGGCGTACATGGGGCCGAGGCGGCCCTGCATGTGGGCCATGACCTTGTGCTCGGTCTGCCCGATGACGAGGGGCAGGACCAGGAACACGCCGAAGACGACGAGCAGCCGGAGGGCGACGTCGAGTGCGTCGTTCACGCGGGATCGCCTCCGGCGGGGTGGTGGGTGGACGGGTTCTCCGGCGAACCGCCCTCGGGGTCGGGAGCGGGGGCCGGTTCGGGGGCCGGGGTCGGCTCGGCGGCCGGGGTCTCGGGGCCCGGTTCGGGGGCCGGGGTCGGCTCGGCGGCCGAGGTCTCGGGGCCCGGTTCGGGGGCCGGGGTCGGCTCGGCGGCCGGGGCCGATTCGGTGGCCGGGCTCTCCGGGGCCGATTCGGTGGCCGGGCTCTCCGGGGCCGGTTCGGGGGCCGGGCTCTCCGGGGCCGGTTCGGTGGCCGGTTCGGCCGACGGCTCGGGGGCCTGTGCCGGTTCTCCGGCAGCCGCGGGCTCGTCCTCGAAGGCCGGGCGGGCGTGGTGCCAGGGGGCGTCCGCGCTGCGGGTGCGGCGCGGCGGGGTGGGCGGGGTCGTGCCGGCCTGGCTCGCCGAGCCGTCGGCCGCGCTGCGGGTGCGGCGCGGCGGGCGGGTCTGGGGAGTCGCCTCCGTACCAATGTCCGTACCGCTGTCCGTGCCGTCGGCGCTCGGTGTCTCGGTGCGCTGCGTCGCCGAACCCTCGCTCACGGAGCGCGAGCGGCGGGCCGGGCGCGCGGCGCCCGCTTCCGGGGCTGCCGCCGGGGCCTCGGCCGCCTGGCTCGCCGAGCCCTCCGCCGTCGTACGCGCGCGGCGCGGGGTGGCCACGGCCGGTGCCGCGCCCTCCGTCGCCGTGCGGGCGCGCGCCGTGCGGGCGGGGCGGGCCGGGGCAGGGGGGAGCTGGCCCTTGAGGGGGCCCCAGTCGTTGGGGTCGGGGACGCCCGGCGGGAGCATCTGACGGCGCTTCGGGCCACCGTGCTCGGACTCCCCCGGCTCCTTCGCGCCCGGCCACGCCTTCGCGACGCGCGCCGCAAGCACGAAGTCCTTGCGGAGGGGGTGGCCCTCGAAGTTCTCCGGGAGGAGCAGCGGTGCGAGGTTCGGGTGGTCGGTGAAGGTGACGCCGAACATCTCGTGCGTCTCGCGCTCGTGCCAGGCCGCACCGGCGTAGACCCCCACCGCCGTCGGCAGGGACGCCGCCTCGTGCGGGACGGTCGTGCGCACCAGGAGGCGGCGGACCGTGCCGCCCTCCAGCGCGACCACGTGCGCGCAGACGCGGAAGCCCGTGCCCGGCTCGTCGACGGCGCTCAGCCAGTCGAAGTACGTGCAGCCCAGCGTGGACCGGGCGGTCTCCAGGGCCGCGATCCACGAGTCCGCCGGCACGTCGACCGTGAGCAGGTCGTACGCCCGTTCCGCCGTCGCCTCCTCACCGAAGACCTCGGTGACGGCGTCCGGCAGGGTGTCGTACGCGTTCACTTCTCACCGCCCGGCGGGGTGACCAGACCGCTGGTCAGCTGGCCCACGGAGGGACCCGAGTACCGCTCCCCCAGGGACTCCCGGGCGATCTTCTCCTGGAGCTTCAGGATCCCCTGGAGCAGCGCCTCCGGCCGCGGCGGGCAGCCGGGGACGTAGACGTCGACGGGGATGATCTGGTCGACGCCCTTCGTCACCGCGTACGAGTCCCAGTAGGGGCCGCCGCAGTTCGAGCAGGCGCCGAAGGAGATGACGTACTTGGGCTCGGGCATCTGTTCGTAGAGACGCCTCACCGCCGGCGCCATCTTGTCGGTCACCGTGCCGGAGACGATCATCAGGTCGGCCTGACGCGGTCCGGGCGCGAAGGGGATGACACCGAGCCGGATGAAGTCGTGGCGGGCCATCGACGCGGCGATGAACTCGATCGCGCAGCAGGCGAGGCCGAAGTTGAAGACCCAGAGGCTGTAGCGGCGGCCCCAGTTCAGGACCACCTTCATCGGCTCGGGAGCGAGCCGGGCGAGAGGACCGAGCGTGGGGGCCGGCAGCGGTGTCGGATGCGACGGCCGCCCGGCTGCCGGGACGGGCCCGGTCCGGGGCGTCTGCGAGGTCTGCGGGGTCACGTCCATGTCAGGACGCCCTTCTTGTACGCGTAGAGCAGTCCCACGGCCAGGAAGCCGAGGAAGATGAACATCTCGACCAGCGTCGTCGCGCCGTAGCCGGGCGCCGCGAAGACCGTCGCCCAGGGGAAGAGGAAGATCGAGTCCACGGCGAAGATGACGTACAGAAAAGCGTAGACGTAGTAGCGGACCTGTGTGTGCGCCCAGCCCTCGCCGACCGGGTCGACGCCGCACTCGTACGTCAGCAGCTTCTCCGGCGTCGGCGCGACGGGCCGCAGCAGCCGGCCCGCGCCGAAGGCGATGGCGACGAAGAGCACGCCGAGGGCGGCGAGCAGCCCGACGACGGAGTACGTCTGGAAGTAGTCCGCCGCGAGTCCCGCCCGTACGGTCGGATCCGGCACGTCCACCCCTCGCTCCCTGCCCGTATCGACGATCTGTACGCACGGGAGTCTAGGCCCTCGTAAAGAGCGGGTAAGCGGTTGTGTCGAGGAGTGGGCACGGGCGGGTCACGGGTGGGGATATCCCTACTTCCGCCCACCCACGGACCCCATGGCGCCGCCGGACTCCCGACCGGCAGGCTTGGGCCCATGAGCGTCGACACCGAAAGCCCCGACAGCGAAAGCCCTGACAGCGACGGCGACAGACTGCCGCCCGCGCGCCTCGCGTACGGCCGGCACACCTGGAAGGAGGTCTCCTTCCTCCTCGCCAATCTGCCGTTCGCGCTGGTCGGTTTCGCGTACGCGGTGGTGTCGGTCCTCCTCGGAGTGGGCCTGGCCGTCACCGTGATCGGTCTGCCGCTCCTCGCCCTCGGTCTGGCCGGGGCGCGCGGGATGGGCCGGGCCGAGCGGGCGAGGGCCCGGGCGCTGCTCGGGGTACAGGTGGAGGAACCCAGTCCGCTCCCCCGCCGGCACGGCCTCCTGCCCTGGCTGTGGACGGCGTTGAAGGATCCGGTCGCCTGGCGGGCCGTGCTGTACGGGTTCATCCGGCTGCCCTGGGGAGTCGTGACGTTCGCCGTGACCCTGGTCGGGCTGATCGTGCTCTGGCCCGTACTGCCGTTCATCGCGCGCGGTCTGGCCAACGCCGACCGGGCCATGGTCCGCGGCCTGCTGTCACCCTCGGACGAGCTGGAGCGACGGGTCGCCGAACTGGAGTCGGACCGGGGCGTGGTCGTGGACACGGCCGCCGCCGACCTGCGCCGGATCGAGCGCGATCTGCACGACGGCGCGCAGGCCCGGCTCGTGGCGCTGGCGATGGGGCTCGGGCTGGCGAAGGAGAAGCTCCTCGAGGACCCGGAGGCGGCGGCCGCGATGGTCGACGAGGCGCACGGCGAGGTGAAGCTGGCGCTGCAGGAGCTGCGCGATCTGGCGCGGGGCATCCATCCGGCGGTCCTCACCGACCGCGGTCTGGACGCGGCCCTGTCCGCCGTCGCCGCCCGGTGCACGGTGCCGGTGAGGGTGACCGTCGATCTGGACCGGCGACCGGCCGAGGCCATCGAGGGCATCGCGTACTTCACCGTCTCCGAGCTGCTCCAGAACGTCTCCAAGCACGCGCGGGCGCGCTCCGCGTCGGTGGAGGTGTGGCGCCGGGACGACCGGCTGCTGCTCCAGGTACGGGACGACGGCCGCGGCGGGGCGCGGCTGGACGGCGGCACGGGGATGGCGGGCCTTGCGGACCGGCTGGGGGCGGTGGACGGGGTCTTCGTCCTCGACTCGCCGCAGGGAGGTCCGACGACGGTCACGGCGGAGCTGCCGTGGCGGGAGCGGGCGGGCGCGTGAACCAGACGGCGTGAGCCCGGCGGGCGGGGCGTGAAAGGGCGGGCGCGTGAGCCCGGCAGGCGCCGGGGAGCTGCGCGTTTCGCGCGCGGTCCGGCGCCCGTGCCCGCCCGCGGCCCGGCGCCGGTATCCACCTCCGCCCCGTCCCGGGTGGTAGGGAAATCCCCCGCCCCGGGACGCCGACCCTCCTCATGGTCCGGCGCGCGCCGGACCGGAAGTCTTGAGGCATGCACCGCATGGACCTCTCCGAGCAGAAACGGACACCAGCGATGGCCACCCACCGCCTTCCCGCCGCGATCCGCGCGCCGTTCGAGGCCCGCACCTGGCGGGAGTTCGGCTACCTGTTGCTCGGGCTGCCGCTCGCCTGCCTCTATTTCGCCCTCTCCGTCGCCATGGTGGCGGCCGGCGCGGGTCTGCTGATCACCTTCCTGGGGATTCCGGTCCTGGCCGCGGGCCTGGCGATGTGCCGCGGCTTCGGCGCGGTGGAGCGGGCCCGGGCACGCGTTCTGCTGCGGCTGGACGTGGGGGCGCCCGAGCCCGTGCGGGGCCGTCCCGACGGCGGACCCATGGCGTGGATGGGCGCGATGCTGAAGAGCGGGGCGTCCTGGCGCCATGTGCTGTACGCGATCCTCCACTTCCCGTGGGCGGTGTTCGCCTTCTCGGTCGCGGTGGCCTTCATGGGGTGGGGCTGGTCCCTCTTCACGTATCCGCTGTGGCAGTGGGTGTTCCCGCTGTACGGGGGACAGGACGGCCTTCAGCTGTACGGCGACAGGACGCACGCCTTCTATCTCGACTCGCCCTTCGAGATCGCGGTCACCAGCGCCGTGGGGCTGCTCTTCGTGCTCGTGGGGCCGTGGCTGATCCGCGGGCTGGCCGCCGTGGACCGGCTGATGGTGTCGGGGCTGCTCGGGCCGTCGCGCCTGGCGACGCGGGTGACGGAGCTGGAGTCGGACCGGGGCGTGGTGGTGGACACGGCCGCCGCGGATCTGCGCCGGATCGAGCGCGATCTGCACGACGGCGCGCAGGCCCGGCTCGTGGCGCTCGCCATGGATCTGGGTCTGGCGAAGGAGAAGCTGGCCGAGGATCCGCGGGCGGCGGCGCGGATGGTGGAGGAGGCGCACGACGAGGTCAAGATCGCGCTGCGGGAGCTGCGCGATCTGGCCCGGGGCATCCATCCGGCGGTCCTGACCGACCGCGGTCTGGACGCGGCGCTGTCGGCGGTGGCCTCGCGGTGCACGGTCCCGGTGTCGGTGCAGGTGGATCTGGCGACCCGGCCGGCCCCGGCGATCGAGGGCATCGCCTACTTCACCGTGTCGGAGCTGCTGCAGAACGTCTCCAAGCACGCGCGGGCGCGGCGCGCGTGGGTGGAGGTCTGGCGGACGGGCGACCGGCTGATGCTCCAGGTCAGGGACGACGGCCGGGGCGGCGCGGACGCCGCCGCGGGCAGCGGTCTGGCCGGTCTCATGGAGCGGCTCGACGCGGTCGACGGCGTCCTGGCGGTCGACTCGCCGGCCGGCGGCCCGACGACGGTCACGGCGGAGCTGCCGTGGCGCGCGTGACCGGCGGCGCCGTGACGCGCGCGTGACGGGCGACTCCGGCCCGACGCGCGCGTGAGGGGCGCCGCACCCGCAGGCGCCAAAGGCGCCAAAGGCACCGCAGGCACCGCAGGCACCGGGAGCGCCCCAGCGGAACAGTTGCCCACAACCGGGAACCGCGTTGCTGCGATGCTGGGGGCTCATCGGAACATCGACATGGGGGCTGCGGGATCGTGGGCGTGGAAGACGTGGCGGACAGGGTGCGGGTGGTCATCGCCGAGGATTCGGTGCTGCTCCGGGAGGGGCTGACCCGGCTGCTGACCGACCGGGGGCACGAGGTCGTCGCCGGGGTCGGTGACGGCGAGGCGCTGGTGAAGACCGTGGCCGAGCTGGCCGGGGAGGACGCGCTGCCGGACGTGGTGGTGGCGGACGTACGGATGCCGCCCACCCATACGGACGAGGGCGTGCGAGCGGCGGTACGGCTGCGCAAGGAGTACCCCCGCGTCGGGGTCCTGGTCCTTTCGCAGTACGTGGAGGAGCGGTACGCCACCGAGCTCCTGGCCGGTTCCAGCCGGG
The DNA here is from genome assembly GCF_044764755.1 of Streptomyces sp. NPDC093600. NCBI lineage: Bacteria > Bacillati > Actinomycetota > Actinomycetes > Kitasatosporales > Streptomycetaceae > Streptomyces > Streptomyces sp. NPDC093600. The sequence continues at coordinate 362,628 of NZ_JBIWIU010000001.1, read as the reverse complement.
GCGTGGGCTATCTGCTGAAGGACCGGGTGGCGGAGGTCCGGGAGTTCGTGGACGCGGTGGTCCGGGTGGCCAGGGGCGGTACGGCGCTGGACCCTGAGGTCGTGCAGCAGCTCCTCGGCCGCAGCCGGAAGCAGGACGTGCTGGCCAACCTCACCCCCCGTGAGCGGGAGGTTCTCGGCCTGATGGCGGAGGGCCGGACCAACTCGGCGGTCGCGAGGCAGCTCGTGGTGAGCGACGGCGCCGTGGAGAAGCACGTCAGCAACATCTTCCTGAAGCTGGGACTGGCGCCGAGTGACGGGGATCACCGTCGGGTACTCGCGGTGTTGACCTACCTGAACTCGTGACGACCTGACACCCTGCCGGACGAGGAAGCGACCGGAACGGTCGTAGGACCGAAGTACGAGCGGAGCGTCACGCTCCGTTCACAGTAAGGGCACGACATAACGTAATAATCCAGGGCAAGTGGGCGTCTCAAAAAGAGGTCCGCTCTGCGAGAAGTCCCGGGAAGGCCCCCCTTACCGTCGTAGGGTGGGCCACGGGACGACCGGTCCGACCGGCCGTCACCCGAGCCTTCTCCCGCCACGGGCGGAGGAGACCCTTGCCGCGAGGGAGGTCCAGTTCAGTGACCAGCCAGGTCAGCAACGAGGCCGGTGAGGCCCTGGTCGGGGAGCAGCGCAGCGCTCCGGCGGCGCCCCACCACGGCACAGAGAAGGAAGTCCGGCGTCTCGACCGGGTGATCATCCGTTTCGCGGGGGACTCCGGCGACGGCATGCAGCTCACGGGTGACCGGTTCACCTCCGAGACGGCGTCCTTCGGGAACGACCTCTCGACGCTGCCGAACTTCCCCGCCGAGATCCGGGCGCCCGCCGGGACCCTGCCGGGTGTCTCCTCGTTCCAGCTGCACTTCGCCGACCACGACATCCTGACCCCGGGCGACGCCCCGAACGTGCTGGTCGCGATGAACCCGGCCGCGCTGAAGGCCAACATCGGGGACGTGCCGCGCGGCGGCGAGATCATCGTCAACACGGACGAGTTCGCCAAGCGCGCCATGGCCAAGGTCGGCTACGAGACCTCTCCGCTGGAGGACGGCTCGCTGGCCGGGTACCGGGTCCATCCGGTGCCGCTGACGACGCTGACGATCGAGGCGCTCAAGGAGTTCGGCCTGTCCCGGAAGGAGGCCGAGCGCTCCAAGAACATGTTCGCGCTCGGGCTGCTGTCCTGGATGTACCACCGGCCGACCGAGGCCACGGAGACCTTCCTGCGCCGGAAGTTCGCGAAGAAGCCGCAGATCGCCGAGGCGAACGTGGCCGCGTTCCGGGCCGGGTGGAACTTCGGCGAGACGACCGAGGACTTCGCCGTCTCCTACGAGGTCGCCCCCGCCACCGCGGCCTTCCCGGCCGGCACGTACCGGAACATCTCCGGGAACCTGGCCCTCTCCTACGGTCTGATCGCCGCGTCCCGGCAGGCGGATCTCCCGCTCTACCTGGGCTCGTACCCGATCACCCCGGCCTCGGACATCCTGCACGAGCTGAGCCGGCACAAGAACTTCGGCGTCCGCACCTTCCAGGCCGAGGACGAGATCGCCGGCATCGGCGCCGCGCTCGGCGCGGCGTTCGGCGGCTCGCTGGCCGTCACCACCACCTCCGGTCCCGGGGTGGCGCTGAAGTCGGAGACGATCGGCCTCGCGGTCTCCCTGGAGCTGCCGCTGCTGATCGTCGACATCCAGCGCGGCGGCCCGTCGACCGGTCTGCCCACCAAGACCGAGCAGGCCGACCTCCTCCAGGCCATGTACGGCCGTAACGGCGAGGCGCCGGTACCGGTCGTGGCGCCCAGGACCCCCGCCGACTGCTTCGACGCGGCCCTGGACGCGGCCCGGATCGCGCTCGCGTACCGCACGCCGGTCTTCCTGCTCTCCGACGGCTACCTCGCCAACGGCTCCGAGCCCTGGCGGATCCCGGACCTCGACGAACTTCCGGATCTGCGGGTGCAGTTCGCCGCCAGCCCCAACCACGAGCTGGCGGACGGCACCGAGGTCTTCTGGCCGTACAAGCGCGATCCGCGGACCCTCGCCCGGCCGTGGGCCGTGCCCGGCACGCCCGGTCTGGAACACCGCATCGGCGGAATCGAGAAGCAGGACGGCACCGGCAACATCAGTTACGACCCGGCCAACCACGACTTCATGGTCCGCACCCGCCAGGCCAAGATCGACGGCATCGAGGTCCCGGACCTCGACGTCGACGACCCGGACGGCGCGACGACGCTGGTCCTCGGCTGGGGCTCCACCTACGGCCCGATCACGGCGGCCGTCCGCCGGCTCCGCCGCGACAAGGCGCCCATCGCCCAGGCCCACCTGCGCCATCTGAACCCCTTCCCGAAGAACCTCGGGGAAGTGCTCAAGCGGTACGAGAAGGTGGTCGTCCCCGAGATGAACCTGGGCCAGCTCGCCACCCTCGTCCGGGCGAAGTACCTCGTCGACGCCCAGTCGTACACCCAGGTCAACGGCATGCCGTTCAAGGCCGAGCAGCTCGCCACGGCACTCAAGGAGGCCATCGATGCCTGAGTCACTCCTGAACCTCGTGCCCAAGGCCGAAGCCGCCCAGTCGATGAAGGACTTCAAGTCCGACCAGGAGGTGCGCTGGTGCCCGGGGTGCGGCGACTACGCCGTCCTCGCCGCCGTGCAGGGCTTCATGCCGGAGCTGGGTCTTGCGAAGGAGAACATCGTCTTCGTCTCCGGCATCGGCTGCTCCTCCAGATTCCCGTACTACATGAACACCTACGGGATGCACTCCATCCACGGCCGCGCCCCCGCCATCGCCACCGGTCTGGCCACCTCGCGCCGCGACCTGTCGGTCTGGGTCGTCACGGGTGACGGCGACGCGCTGTCCATCGGCGGCAACCACCTCATCCACGCCCTGCGCCGCAACGTCAACCTCAAGATCCTGCTGTTCAACAACCGGATCTACGGCCTGACCAAGGGGCAGTACAGCCCGACCAGCGAGGTCGGCAAGATCACCAAGTCGACCCCGATGGGCTCGCTCGACGCGCCCTTCAACCCGGTGTCGCTGGCGATCGGCGCGGAGGCGAGCTTCGTCGCCCGGACCGTCGACTCCGACCGCAAGCACCTCACCGAGGTGCTGCGGCAGGCCGCCGACCACCCGGGCACGGCGCTGGTGGAGATCTACCAGAACTGCAACATCTTCAACGACGGCGCGTTCGAGGTCCTGAAGGACAAGGAGCAGGCGCAGGAGGCCGTGATCCGGCTGGAGCACGGGCAGCCGATCCGCTTCGGCACCGACCTGGCCAAGGGTGTCGTCCGGGACCCGGCGACGGGCGACCTGAAGGTCGTCACCGTGACGGCGGAGAACGAGAGCGCCGTCCTGGTGCACGACGCACACGCCGCCTCCCCCACCACCGCGTTCGCGCTCTCCCGTCTCGCGGACCCGGACACCCTGCACCAGACGCCGATCGGGGTGTTCCGGTCGGTGGTCCGGCCGGTCTACGACACGCTGATGGCCGACCAGCTGGACACGGCGATCGAGCAGCACGGCAAGGGAGACCTGGGCCAGTTGCTGACGGGCAACGACACCTGGACCGTCGTCGGCTAGGACAAGCGTCGTAGCAGCGTGTGAGGGGCGCGGCAGCCGGGCTGCCGCGCCCCTCACGTCTGCCCGTCGCCGTCCGGCTCGCCACCCTCCCGCCCCCGGGCGGGATCAGCCTGCGCTCTCGCGCCTGGCTTGGTCGTACCGCGCGCGGGCCTCCTGCACCGCGGCGACCCGGCGCTCAGTCCAGCGACCGAGCTCCGCGACCTGCCGGGCGGCCTCCTCGCCCAGCTCGGTGAGGCTGTAGTCGACCCGGGGCGGGATCACCGGCTTGGCGTCGCGGTGCACGAAGCCGTCGCGCTCCAGGGTCTGGAGGGTCTGGGTCAGCATCTTCTCGCTGACGCCGCCCACTTCGCGGCGCAGTTCGCCGAAGCGGTACGAACGCTCCAGGAGGGCGATCAGGATCAGGACGCCCCAGCGGCTGGTGACGTGCTCCAGAACGAGCCGCGACGGGCACGACGGGTCCTTGATGTCGGGCCGCCAGACGCCGCCCTGCGTGCTTCCCTCGACTCCAGCAACACTTACTCCCATGCCAGTACCTTACTTCAAAGTGGGTACTTTCGAATAGTTGGCGCCCCACTTACGGTGAGTGGACCCCCGAACGAACCCCTCTCCAGGAGTGAGAACGCCATGAGCATCGTCGTCACCGGAGCCACCGGACAGCTCGGCCGTCTCGTCATCGACGAGCTGCTGACCCGCGTCCCCGCCGAGTCCGTCGCCGCCGTCGTGCGCGACAAGGCGAAGGCGGCCGACCTCGCCGAGCGCGATGTCGACCTGCGGATCGCCGACTACAGCCGGCCGGAGACGCTGGCAGGCGTCTTCGAGGCCGGTGACCGGGTGCTGCTGATCTCCGGCAGCGAGGTCGGGCAGCGCGTCCGGCAGCACTCCGCGGTGATCGACGCGGCCAAGGCCGCGGGCGTGGCGCAGCTCGCGTACACCGGCGTTCTGGGCGGCCCGGAGGCCGACTTCGACCTGGCCGCCGAGCACAGGGAGACCGAGCGGCTGATCCTCGCCTCCGGTCTGCCGTACACCTTCCTCCGTAACGGCTGGTACAGCGAGAACTACACCGCCAACCTCGCCCCGGTCCTGGCGCACGGCGCCGTCGTCGCCAACGCGGGCGAAGGCCGGGTCGCCTCGGCCTCGCGCGCCGACTACGCGGCCGCGGCCGCCGCCGTCCTGACCGGCGAGGGGCACCTCGGGCGGGCGTACGAGCTGAGTGGCGACGTCGCCTGGTCCTTCACCGAGTACGCGGCCGAGGTCGCCCGCCTGACCGGCAAGGAGATCGTCTACCGCGCCGTCCCCGCCGAGACGCACCTGGCGATCCTCACCGGCGCGGGCGTCCCGCGGCCCTTCGCGGAGATCCTGGTGGACGTCGACAGGGCCATCGAGCGCGGCGCCCTCGCGCGCGGCGACGGCGACCTGGCGCGGCTGATCGGGCGCCCGACCACGCCGATCGCCGAGACGATCGGCGCGGCGATCGGCGCGGCGGCCACCGAGGCCGCCTGAGCCCTCGCCTGAGCCCTCGCCGGAAGGTCATGACCGTATCGCGGTACGGACATGACATCGCCCCCTGTGCGGCGCTACCGTCTTCGGGACGGCGCGGCACAGGGCAGGAGGTTCGGTGAAGACGGACGACGAGGGGCGAGCAGGACTCCTGTACGGGATCGGCGCCTATGGAATCTGGGGGCTGTTCCCGCTCTTCTGGCCGCTCCTCGAGCCGGCCGGGGCGGTCGAGATCCTCGCCCACCGGATGGTCTGGTCACTGGTCGTCGTCAGTATCGCGCTGGCGGTGCTGCGCCGATGGGGCTGGATCCGCGAACTGCTCCGCAACCCGCGCAAGCTGGGTCTGATCGCCCTGGCCGCGGCCGTGATCAGCGTCAACTGGGGCGGCTACATCTGGGCCGTGAACTCCGGCCAGGTCGTCGAGGCTTCCCTCGGGTACTTCATCAACCCGCTCGTCACGATCGCCATGGGCGTCCTGCTCCTCAAGGAACGACTGCGGCCCGTGCAGTGGGCGGCGGTCGGCATCGGCTTCGCGGCCGTGCTCGTCCTCGCGATCGGCTACGGGCGGCCGCCGTGGCTCTCGCTGATGCTGGCCTTCTCCTTCGCCGTCTACGGCCTGGTGAAGAAGAAGGTCAACATCGGCGGCCTGGAGTCGCTGGCGGCCGAGACCGCGGTCCAGTTCCTGCCGGCCCTGGCCTATCTGCTCTGGCTCGGCTCGACCGGAGCGGCCGCCTTCGGCGCCGAGGGGGCGGGCCACGCGGCCCTGCTCGCGGCGACCGGCGTCGTGACGGCCGCGCCGCTGGTCTGCTTCGGCGCCGCGGCGATCCGGGTGCCGCTGTCGACGCTGGGGCTGCTGCAGTACCTGGCGCCGGTCTTCCAGTTCCTGCTGGGGGTCGTCTACTTCCACGAGGCGATGCCGCCGGAGCGCTGGGCCGGCTTCTCGCTGGTGTGGCTGGCCCTGACGCTGCTGACCTGGGACGCCCTGCGGACGGCCCACCGGAACCGGGCGGCCGTCGAGGCGGCGGCGCGGGCCGCGCTCCGGGGCACCGGACTCCCCGCGGGCGCGGGCGCGGACTCCGCCGACGACCCGGACGGTACGCCGGTTTCCACTCCATCGGCCCAGCCGGGGCGCTGACCGGAGGCACAGTCGAGGGGGGCGGTGTTACGTCGGGAGTCCAAGGCCTCGCTGCCCGTGCGGGCCCATCCCGAGCGGAGTGAACGCGTCATGTCGCAGCCCCTCGCCCTCTCGGTCGACTTCGGCCGCGGATTCACCGACGCCTGGTCGGCCGTCGCCGAGTTCGTACCGAAGTTCATCGGCTTCCTCGCGATCCTGCTCATCGGCTGGTTCGTGGCGAAGATGATCGCCAAGATCGCCGACCGCGTGCTGCGGAAGGTCGGCTTCGAGCGCATGGCCGAACGCAGTGGCGTCGCCAACACCCTCCGGGGTTCCAAGTACGACGCCACCGGGATCATCTCCAAGATCCTCTACTACGCGGTCCTGCTGATCGCGCTCCAGCTCGCCTTCGGGGTCTTCGGCCCCAACCCGGTGAGCGTCATGATCAACGGCATCGTCTCCTGGCTGCCGAGGGCGATCGTCGCCGTCGTCATCGTCGTGGTGGCGATGGCCATCGCCCGCGCCGTCCGGGACATCGTCACGGGCGCGCTGGGCCAGATGCCGTACGGCAGGGTCGTGGCCACGGCGGCCTGGACGTTCATCGTGGGTCTCGGCGTGATCGCCGCCCTCAGCCAGGCCGGCATCGCCACCGCCGTGACCGGTCCGGTGCTCACGGCGGTCCTCGCGACCATGGCGGGCATCATGATCGTCGGCGTCGGCGGCGGCCTGATCACCCCGATGCGACAGCGGTGGGAGCGCTGGCTCTCGGCCGCCGAGACGGAGACGGGGCACGCGAAGGACCAGATCTCCGCGTACCAGCGGGGCCGCGAGGACGCGAAGCGCGGTATGCCGGCCCCGCAGGAGCGCATGGACCAGGGGCGCGACACGGGAGGCCGGGACATGGGAGGCCGGGACCAGGGCGGCCGGGGCGGCCGGGACATGGGTCAGGGTCCGGAGCCTGTGGACCCGATGTAGCCAGTGGTGCGCATACGGCCGGGGGGCCACCGGTGTTACGAGCCCAGCAGGTCGTACTCGCGGATCAGCCAGCAGACGGCCGTCAGCCGCAGCGTCGCGAAGTCGTACCCCACCGGCTCCACCCAGTCCGCCTCCGACAGCCAGTCGGTGAACCCGAGGACGTAGTCCGACAGGTCCTCCCGACGGACGGTCCCGCCCTCCGGGCTCCGCTGAGCCGGGACGGCCGGGACCAGGGCGTCACGGACCGCCGCGGCGTGCTGGTCCACGGCGGCCACAAGCCCCGGCTCGAAGGAGAACTCCGAGAGCCGGGGCATGTACGTGGCGGCGACGCCCACCAGCGGGCAACTGGGCGAATCGTTCATTCCCCCACACTAAGGGCGCGTCCCGGCTACGAGACCGTGACCTTGGTCGCAGCGGCCGGGGCCCCGGACACGGCCCGGTCCGGCCGCAGTCCGGTCGCCGTGACCACCGCGCCGAGCACCACCATCGCCACCGGCACCACCAACGCCGCCCGGAAACCGCCGAGTCCGCCGCCGACGATCCCGTACACCGCCGTCACCGCCGAGATGCCGACCGCGGACCCGAACTGCGTCGCCGTGGTGAGCAGTCCACTGGCGAGCCCCTGCTCCTCCTCGGCGACGTCGTCGGTCGCGGCGATCGTCAGCGGCCCGTAGGCCAGGGCGAAGGCGAGTCCGGTCAGGAGCAGGGTCGGGAACATCGCCGCGTACGACCAGTCGGGGCCGACCGGCAGGAACAGCGCGTACGAGACGACCGCGAGGACGAAGCCGCCGAGGATGACCCTGCCGTTGCCGAACCGTGCGACCAGCCTCGGTGTCAGCGTCGGGGCGAGGACGGCGTCGATGCCCATCACCATCAGGGCGAGCGCGGTCTCCAGGGAGGACCAGCCGCGCAGTTCCTGGAGGTAGAGCGTGGCCACGAACTGGAAGCCGAAGAACGAGCCGACGAAGAGGAGCGCTCCGAGGTCGGCGCGGACCATGGACGCCTTGCGGAGCAGACCGAGCCGTACGAGCGGGGCCGCCGTGCGCCGCTCCACGGCGACGAACACCCCGCCGAGCGCGAGTCCGGCGGCGAGGACGAGCGTCGTCAGCGCCCAGCCGTCGAGCCCGTGCTCCAGTCGTACGATCGCGAACGCCAGCAGCAGCATCGCCCCGGCGGCCGTGAGCGCGCCGCCCACGTCGAAGCCGCCCGCCGCCTTCTCGGGCCGCGGCTCCTTCGGGATCAGCCGCAGCGCGGCGAGCAGCACCGCCCCGGCGAGCAGCACGGGCGCGAAGAAGACCCAGCGCCAGCCGAGCTGGGTGAGCAGTCCGCCGATGACGAGGCCGAGTGAGAAGCCGCCGGCGGCGGTGCCGGCGAAGACCAGCAGGGCCTGGTTGCGCTGCGGTCCCTCCTCGTAGGAGGTGGTGATGATCGACATCGCGGCGGGGGTCATGAAGGCGGCGGCGACACCGGTCATGAAGCGGGCGACGATCAGCATCCAGCCCTCGGTCGCGAAGCCGCCGAGACCGGAGAAGAGCAGGAAGACGGTGAGCCAGAGGAGGAACATCCGGCGGCGGCCGAGGAGGTCGGCGGCGCGGCCGCCGAGGAGGGTGAAGCCGGCGTAGCCGAGGACGTAGGCGGACATCACCCAGGCCGCGGTGGAGGTGGACAACTCCAGGTCGGATCTGATCGAGGGAACCGCGACGGCGAGCATGGCCACGTCGATGCCTTCGAGGAAGATCGTGCCGCAGAGGACGAGAAGAAGGCTCCAGGCGCGTACGGACACAGCTGTCTCCAGGGCGGGAGGGGGCAGGGATGGTTACCAGCCAGAGGGTCGGTTCCCTCTTGTAACCACCTGCATCCTGGTGCAGCATCAGATGCCATGGAAGAAGGCACTTTGAAGTCACCGAGTCACTGCGAAGTGACCTACGGCGCCGGGGGCGACGGAGACACCGATCCCTTCCAGTGGGACACCCGGGAGGACTGCGAGGTACGGCAGATCCTCGACCGGGTGGCCGACAAGTGGTCGCTGCTGGTCATCGCCCTGCTGGACCGGCGCAAGCTGCGCTTCACGGAGCTGCGGCGGGAGATCGACGGGATCAGCCAGCGGATGCTGACGGTCACGCTGCGGCAGTTGGAGCGGGACGGCCTGGTGAAGCGGACGGTCCATCCCGTGGTGCCCCCGCGCGTGGACTACGAACTGACGCCGCTGGGCGGGACGCTGCACACGACGATCCGCTCGCTGGTGACGTGGACGGAGCGGCACCAGAACGAGATCGCGGCGGCGCGGCAGGCGTACGACGCACGGGAGGCGGCGGAGCGGGAGGCGGTCACGGCCTGAGCGCGGGCCGTGGTCCGGAACGGGCCCGCAGCCTTCACACCTCTCCCTCCCCTTCACCGTCGCGGGCGGTACGGGCCCGGTGCGCCCGCACCTTGTGCCGGTTGCCGCACCGCTCCATCGCGCACCAGCGGCGGCGGCCGGGGCGCGAGGTGTCCACGAAGAGCAGAGCGCAGTTGTCGGCGCCGCAGACGCGGACCCGGTCGGCGTGGGGGCCGGTGAACAGCTCGATCGCGTCGCGGGCGACGGTCGAGAGCAGCGCGGACCCGGTCGCCCCGGGGGCCCAGACGTGCGCGCCGCCCGGGGTGAACCGGGCGACGAGCGGCGGATGGGCGGCCGCCGCGTTGACGGTGTCGACGTCGTCCGGGGCGAGGGGCCGCCCGTGCGCCCGGGCACCGGCCAGCCGCCACAGCGCGTCCCGTACGTCCCGTACCCGCGCGAGCTCGGCCGCGGTGACCGTCAGATCGAGTCCGGGCGCGAGCCGGCACCGCCGGACCCAGTCGAGCAGCCCGTCGACCCGGTCGAGGACTTCGAACCGCGAGGCGACCGGGCCGGGGCCGCCGGTCACCAGCAGTTCCATGCAGAGGGAGCCCGCGTCGAACGGGAAGGTCTGGCCGTCCGGGTGATGGAGGGTCATCGCTGTTGTGGTCCGCGTCACGAAACCAGTATAAGTAGTTACATGACTCCGATCCACTGGAAGCTCGTGATCGACGCCGCCGATCCGCACGCCCAGGCGGCCTTCTGGGCCGCCGCCCTCGGCTACACGGACGAGGACCACAGCGCCCAGATCACCCGGCTCCTCACCCTGGGCGTCGTGACGCCCGAGATGACGCTCTCGGTCTCCGGCCGCCTCGCATGGCGAGATCTGGCCGCCGTCCGCCATCCGGACGACCCGTACGACGAGCAGAGCGGCGCCGGGCTCGGCCGCCGTCTGCTCTTCCAGCGCGTCCCGGAGAAGAAGACGGTCAAGAACCGCCTCCACATGGACCTCCACCCGGGCCCGGACGCCCGCGACGCGGAGGTGGACCGCCTGACGGCACAGGGAGCGTCGGTCCTGCGCCGCGTATCGGAGCCGGGGGGCACGTGGGTGGTGATGACGGACCCGGAGGGGAACGAGTTCTGCGTGCAGTGACCCACGCGCCCCCGGCGCACCCCGCCCACCGCAGAGATCAATCCAGACAGTAGATGTCCTGTATCCGCAGTTTGATGGAAGCCATGGAGATGCAGACATCCGGTTGGGCGGAGTTCGAGGCAGCTGAGGCGACGTTCGCCGAGGCCGTGCGGAAGCGATTCGCGCAGTACGAGCACCCTGTCCTCGCGACCCTGCGCGCGGACGGCAGCCCCCGTCTCACCGGCCTTGAGGCGGATATCCGCTTCGGCGAGTTGTGGCTCGGCATGATGGCGAACTCCCGCAAGGCTCTGGACCTGCGCCGCGACCCGCGCTTCGCGCTCTACGCGAACCCGGGTCCGGACGACGGGACGCGGGACGGGGACGTGCGGGTCAGCGGTCGGGCAGTCGAGATCACCAACGCCGAGGCGCTTTCGCGGTACGCGGACGACGTGCACCCGCCGCAGCCGTTCCATCTCTTCCGTACCGAACTGACGGAGGTCGTGCACACAGCAGTCGACAACGACGAGCTGGTCATACGGGTGTGGCGTCCCGGCACCGCTCTACGGACCATCCGTCGAGGCAATGGCGCCGAGCCGCCGCGCGAGGACACCCGACATCCCGCATCGAATGAGTCGGTCACAGCCACTCGTTGATGGCCGCGACGGGAACGGTTCATCCCGCACTCGACCGCGTGGCGCTCGCTGTCGCGGGAATCAAGGCAGGTGGCGCACCGTCAGTCCGTCGGGGGCTCCTCCGCCTCCCAGCGGAGGAGGTCTCCCGGCTGACACTCCAGTACCTCGCACAGCGCGGCGAGTGTCGCGAAGCGCACCGCCTTGGCGCGGCCGTTCTTGAGGACCGCGAGGTTGGCGGGGGTGATTCCGACGCGTTCGGCGAGTTCGCCCACGGACATCTTCCGCCTCGCGAGCATCACGTCGATGTCGACGGCGATCGGCATCAGATCACCTCGTCCAGCTCGGCCTTCATCTGCGCCGCCTCCGCGTCGCGGGCCACGGCCTGGGCGAGCAGCATCCGCAGCACCAGCACGATGAGCGCGACCCCGAGGACGGCCACGCCGACCCCGCCGATCAGGAGGACGACGCCCGGCGCGACCGCCTCGCCGGGGGCCAGGACGACGCCGAAGGCGAAGACCAGCAGCGCGGCCGCCACGATCGCGCCGATCACGATGTGCACGTACCGGAAGGCGGCGTGGGAGAAGACGGTGCCGCGCCGCACCATCGTCACCAGCCGCCACACGGAGACCAGGACGACCTGGGCGGCCACGATGCCCAGGACCGTGATCACGAGGACCGGGGTGCGCAGATGGGCGACGTCGGGGTCGAGCCCCTCCATGTCACTGGCCAGCAGGGGCACCATCACCGCCTGAACGAACACCGAGCCGGCGAGCAACGCCACGAGCACGGCGCGCAGCGCGAGCACTGTCAGCTTTCCCATCGCTTCTCCTTCGATCGAGCAACGATGGAAATCTATCGAAAAACGATAGGCGCTACAAGTCCCGGCGGACCTCGTAGTGGAAGCAGCCGTACTCGACGGCCCGGACATGGACGAGCGCCACCTCCGGGTCGGCGAAGGCCTCCGCGAAGGCCGCGTCGAACGCCTCGGTCGCGGCCTCCGGGATCCGCAGGAACCGGCCGCCGACGATCCGGCCGTCCGCCCCGTACCGGCGCAGCGTGCGCAGGGCGCCGGGGCGGGAGAAGGGGTACGCGTCGGTGCCGCCCGGCCGCCGGCACTCCTCGGCGTGGATGAAGACCGGCCCCTGCTCGTCGTACGCCCCCGGCTCCGCACCGGTGGCCGCCGCCCAGCGGCGCAGCGGCGCGTACGAGACGAGCGCGACGCGCTCCCCGGCGCGCGCGGGCCGCAGACAGCAGCGCAGCGGATCGCCGCCCTCCTCGTGGACGAACGGCACGCAGGGCCGGCCCGCGTCGTCCGCGACGCGGAGCTCGGCGAGGGCGGCGGGTTCGATGGCGCGTGCGGTGTAGGTGGTCATGGCCTCAGCCTCACGCCCGGCCACCCCGCACCACCGGCGGAATTCGGACGTCACGTTACGGGGCGATCTGTCCGGTCAGCGAACGGGGCTGACCGGTTTTCGCTCTTGACGGAGAGTCAAACTCTCGCTGAACATTCAGCACGCACAGCCGTACGACACACAGCCGTACGACGCACAGACGCGCAACCGCACCACGCACAGCTCCAGCGCCTCGTGGCACCCACGCCGCGGGGCGTCTCGCACGTTCCGTCCCATCCCCGTTCGGAATCCGGAGCCCCCACATGAAACTCTCCGTTCCCAGACGTACCGCCGCACTCGCCGCCGTCGCGGCGATGGCCCTCGGCGGGCTCGCCGGGACCACGGCGTCCGCGGCCCCCGCCACCCCCGCCGGCGCACTCGCCGCGCCCGACATCCCGTTGGCCAACGTCAAGCAGCACTTGGCCGACTTCCAGTCGATCGCCAACGCCAACGGCGGCAACCGCGCCCACGGCCGTCCCGGCTACAAGGCGTCCATCGACTTCGTGAAGGCCAAGCTGGACGCGGCCGGATACACCACGTCCGTCCAGCAGTTCAGCTACAACGGCACCACCGGCTACAACCTCATAGCCGACTGGCCCGGCGGCGACCCGGGCCAGGTCATCATGGCGGGGGCCCACCTCGACTCGGTGTCCTCCGGCGCCGGGATCAACGACAACGGCTCCGGTTCCGCCGCCGTCCTGGAGACCGCGCTCGCCGTCTCCCGGGCCGGCCTCAAGCCCACGAAGCATCTGCGCTTCGGCTGGTGGGGCGCCGAGGAGCTCGGGCTCGTCGGGTCGAAGTACTACGTCAACAACCTTCCCACCACCGAGCGTTCGAAGTTCAGCGGCTATTTGAACTTCGACATGATCGGCTCGCCGAACCCCGGCTACTTCGTCTACGACGACGACCCGACGATCGAGCAGACCTTCAAGTCCTACTTCGCCGGCCTCGGTGTCCCCACCGAGATCGAGACCGAGGGCGACGGCCGCTCCGACCACGCCTCGTTCAAGAACGTCGGCATCCCCGTCGGCGGTCTGTTCACCGGCGCCAGCCGGGTCAAGACCAGCGCGCAGGTCCAGAAGTGGGGCGGCACGACCACGGCCTTCGACCGCTGCTACCACTCCTCCTGCGACACCACGTCGAACATCAACGACACCGCCCTGGACCGCAACAGCGACGCCGTCGCCCACGCGGTCTGGACGCTGTCGGCCGGTTCGACCACCCCGCCCGGGCCGGTCTTCGAGAACACCGCCGACGTGTCCATCCCGGACAACGGCGCCGCGGTGACCTCCACGGTCGACGTCACCGGTGTCACCGGCAACGCGCCCTCCACCCTCAAGGTGGACGTGAACATCGTCCACACCTGGCGCGGTGACCTCGTCGTCGACCTCGTCGCCCCGGACGGCTCGGTCTACAACCTCAAGCCGTACTCGTCCTCCGACTCGGCCGACAACGTGATCGCCACCTACACCGTCAACGCCTCCAGCGAGGTCGCCAACGGCGCCTGGAAACTCCGCGTCCAGGACAGGGCCGCCCAGGACACCGGCTACATCAACAGCTTCAAGCTGACGTTCTGAGCAACGGCTTCGAGCTCATGTGCTGAGCCGAGGCCCGCAAGAACTCCCGGGTGGGCCGGTGACCTCAAGCCCCGACCCACCCGGGGTCCCACTCACTTCGCCGCGTTCGCCGCGTCCACGAGCGCGTCCTGGGTGACCGCGCCGACGTAGACCTTGCCGTCGTCCGTCATCAGCGCGTTGACGAGCTTGGTCTTGAAGACCGTGCCCGAGCCGAACTTCCCGCTGACCTTGTCGCCCAGCGCGTCCAGGAAGCCCTTGACCTCCGCAGGGGCCTCGTCGGTCTTCGGCGCCGGAGCACCGGTGTCCAGCGTCGCGATCGTCGTCCAGCCCTCGCCGATGACGTTCATGCCGGCGAAGTCCGCGAAGCCCTTCTCCAGCTCCTCGGCGTGCTTCCCGTGCTCGGCGGAGGAGTCCCCGCCCTCCGACACCTCGCCCTCGGTCACCTTCGCGCCCTTCGGCGCCTTGAAGTCGAACGTCGAGGCGGCCGGCCGGCCGAAGTCGACCTTGGTGAAGCCGGCGTCCACGACGGGCTTCCCACCGGCCGTCGAGGCGAGCGTGAACTTCAGCGGCACGCCGTTCTCCGCGTCCACCGCCACCTTCACCGACTCGACCGTGGAGCCGCTCTGCTTCGGCTTGATGACGAGCTGGTACGCGTCCCGGCCGGCCACCTTCGCCGTACCGCCCACCGTGATGGACGTCGTACCGTCGGCGGCCTTCAGGATCTCGTCCGCCATCTCCTTCGGGGTGCTCGGGAGCTCCTTCTCCTCCTTCGCCCCGCCGGTCTCCGCCTTCTCGTGGAAGACCTCGTTCGACTTGCTGTCGTACGCCCAGACGTCCTCGCCGTTGTGGATCAGGCTGTACTCGTCCGAGCCGTCGAGGACGGTCAGCTTCTGGCGGTCCGGGCCGTCCGCCGCCACGCGCAGCGTGTGGGTGCCCGAGACCAGCTCGGCCAGCTTGTCCTGCGGGTCCGCCGAGGAGGCCCCCGCCCCGCCGCCGGCCAGGCCCTCCGCGAGGCCGGCGATCGACGGCAGCCCCAGGTCGGTGCTGATCTTGAACGTGCCGGACACCGTCTGCGTGTCCGACGCGGCGATCTTCTCGACGAGCTCCTGGGCCGTGATCTCCGGCAGCTTCGGGTCTCCGGACGCCGCCAGGGCCGGCACGAGTCCGATGGTCGCCGCGGCCACTCCGGCCACCGCGACCGGGACGACGTAACGGCTCATCTTCCGGCTCGCGCGGCCGCTCGTGCGCTCGGTGGTCTCAGTGCTGTCGTTCGGTGCCATGGTCTGCCCTACCTCCGTGGTCGATGACATCCATCTGACCAAAACGGCGGTACGGAATCGTCAGACTCCGGGCGCAACCTCGCCTACTGCTACGGGATGACGGAACCCCGAGACGCCCTAACCCGCGCGGTGGACCACCGCGTCGCACAGCTCCTCCAGAGCCGCCTTCGCGTACCCCGCGGGCAGCGGCGCCAGCATGGCCCGCGCCTCCTCGGCGTAGCGGACGGTGTCCCGGCGGGCCTGTTCGAGGGCCGGGTGGGCGCGCAGCCGGCGCAGGGCCTCCGCGTGGCGCGCGTCGTCGGTGAGGTCGCTGTCCACGAGCTCGACCAGTTCGACGTCCTCGGGGCGTCCGTGCGCCGCCGCCGCGGCGCGCAGACGCAGCACGGGCAGGGTGGGGATGCCCTCGCGCAGGTCGGTGCCGGGGGTCTTGCCGGACTCGTGGGAGTCGGAGGCGATGTCCAGGACGTCGTCGGCGAGCTGGAAGGCGACGCCGAGCCGCTCGCCGTACTGGGTGAGGATGGCGACGACGCTCTCGTCCGCGCCGGACATCATGGCGCCGAAGCGGCAGGAGACGGCGACCAGGGAGCCGGTCTTGCCGCCGAGGACGTCGAGGTAGTGGTCGATCGGGTCGCGGTCGGCCTGCGGGCCCGCGGTCTCCAGGATCTGGCCGGTGACCAGCCGCTCGAACGCCTCCGACTGGATGCGCACGGCCTCCGGTCCGAGGTCCGCCAGGATGTGCGAGGCGCGGGCGAAGAGGAAGTCACCCGTCAGGACGGCGATCGAGTTGCTCCAGCGGGCGTTCGCGCTGGGGACACCGCGCCGTACGTCGGCCTCGTCCATGACGTCGTCGTGGTAGAGCGTGGCCAGGTGGGTGAGCTCGACCACGACGGCCGAGGGCACGACACCGGGCGCGTGCGGGTCGCCGAACTGGGCGGCGAGCATCACCAGGAGCGGCCGGAAACGCTTGCCGCCCGCCAGGACGAGGTGCTGGGCGGCCTCGGTGATGAAGGGGATCTCGCTCTTGGTGGCGTCGAGGAGACCCGCCTCCACAGCCGCCAATCCGGCCTGGACATCGGCCTCAAGAGCCTGGTCCCGCACGCTAAGACCGAACGGCCCGACGACGGTCACGAGGGGGTCTCCTGTCTGCTGACGCCTGCTGACGATCACACGGATTGTCGATGTGTCGCTCGATTCGCTCAAGTCAGCGTATCCGGTCGCGTTTCGATCACCATGGGCGCCTTCCCGCCACCCCCGGTATGTTCGTGATCAGCCGATACGGCCATAAATAAGCGGTTTGTCCCGAAGAGTGATCGACATCGACACCGGCGGTGAGCGGCCTCCACCCGAAGCCGATCAGGCGCCGCACCCCTCACCCCGTCCACCGAGGCCCTGACATGCGCATCCGCACCGCGTTCCCGTACGAGACCACCCGCACCGACCTCCGCATCCCGCTGCCGGACGGCACCAGGCTGTACGCGCGCGTCTGGCGGCCGGTCGCGGACGAGCCGGTACCGGCCCTGCTCGAATACCTGCCGCACCGCCTCACCGACGGGACGGCCCCCCGCGACTGGCAGCGCCACCCCTGGTACGCGGGCCACGGCTACGCCTCCGTACGCGTCGACGTCCGCGGCCACGGCAACAGCGAGGGCCTGCCCGGCGACGCGTACGACGCCACCGAGCTCGCCGACGGGGTGGCGGTGATCGACTGGCTCGCCGAGCAGCCCTGGTGCAGCGGCGGGGTCGGCATGTTCGGCATCTCCTGGGGCGGCTTCGACGCGCTGCGGATCGCCGCGCTCGCCCCCGGACCGCTCAAGGCGGTCGTCGCCGTCTGCTCCACCGACGACCGCTACGACAACGACGTCCACTACCTCGGCGGCTCCGTCCTCGCCGCCGGTATGCACGCCTCGGCCGCCACCCTGCTCGCCTCCGTCTCCCGCCCGCCCGACCCGCTGTACGTGGGCGAGGAGTGGCGCGAGATGTGGCTGCGCCGCCTGGAGGCCGTCCAGCCCTTCATCCACACCTGGCTCGCCCACCAGACCCGCGACGACTACTGGAGGAACGGCAGCGTCCGGGAGGAGTACGGCGCCGTCCGGGCGGCGGTCCTGGCCGTGGGCGGCTGGCACGACCCGTACCGGGACACCGTGCTGCGGCTCGTCGAGCAGCTGCCCCCGGACCGGGTCCGCGGGATCATCGGGCCCTGGTCGCACCAGTACCCCGACCGCGGCCTGCCGCCGGGCCCGGCGATCGGCTTCCTCCAGGAGACCCTGCGCTGGTGGGACCACCACCTCAAGGGCGCGAGGAACGACGTCATGGCCGAGCCCCTGCTCCGCTCCTGGATCAGCGAGTCCCATCCGCCCGCCACGGTGTACGAGGAGCTGCCGGGCCGCTGGGTCGCGGACCCCGCCTGGCCCTCGCCGCACGTCATCCCCGTGACGTACGCCTTCCAGGGCGAGCCGGTCCTGGTCCGCTCGCCCCAGCGGACCGGCCTGGACGCGGGGCGCTTCCGCCCCTTCGGCAACGACGCCGACCTGCCGCCCGACCAGCGCGCCGAGGACGCCCACTCGGCCTGCTTCGACTTCGCCGTACCGAAGGGCGGCGGGCCCGTCGAAATCCTCGGCCGGCCGCGCGTGAGCCTCTCGCTGCGCCCCGGGGCGGCGACCGGGCAGGTGATCGCCCGCCTCTGCGACGTCGCTCCCGACGGTTCCTCGACCCTGGTCACCCGGGGGGCGCTCAACTTCTCCGCCCGCCACGGCGGTGACCGGGCGGTCCCGGCGCGGGTCGGCGAGAGCGAGGACCACGTCTTCGAGCTGAACGGCATCGGCCACGCCTTCCCGCCCGGTCACCGCGTCCGCCTCGCGGTCTCCTCCACGTACTGGCCGTGGATCTGGCCCCGGCCGGACGCGGCGGGCTTCACGCTCGACCCGGCCGCCTCGCACCTGGTCCTCCCGATCCGCCGCCCCACGGTCGACGCGGTGAGGTGGGACGAGCCGGAGCAGTCCGCGCCGCTGGGCGTCAGCGTCCCGGCGACGCTGGAGGAGCCACGGCCGGAGCGGCTCGTGGTGCGCGACGTCGCCAAGGGCGAGTGGCGGCTGGAGGTCGACCCCCGGTACGGAGGTACGCGGGTCTATCCGGACGGCCTCGAATGCGGCGAGGACGTCCTGGAGACGTACACGATCGAGGAGAGCGGCCCGCTGAGCGCCCGGACGCGCTCGGAATGGTCGATCCGGCTGCACCGTCCGGATCTGGCGTGGGACGTCACGGTCGACACGCGTTCGGAGATCTCGTGCGACGCGGAGGTATTCCGCACGTCGGACGAAGTGGTGTGCAAGGAGGGCGGCGAAGTCCTCTTCCACCGCACCTGGGAGAAGCGGATTCCGCGAACAGCGGGGTGAACTCCCGGTGTGTGAAAGGGAAAGGGCCCGCATTCCGTCAGGAATGCGGGCCCTTTCTCATACCGCGTGTCAGGCGTTCGAACCGGCCTTACGGCGGCGGACGACGAACATCGCGCCGGCACCGAGGACGAGGGCCGCGCCACCCGCGAGGGCGATCTGCGGAACGACGTCGCTGGAACCGGTCTTGGCGAGCGAACCGTTGGTGGACGTGTTGCCGTTGCCGCCACCGGTCACCGGGGTGGTGGAGGTGCCGCCCTGCTCGGTGGTGTTGCCGTTGCCGCCACCGGTGCCGGTGCCGCTGCCGGTGCCCGGCTTCGACTTGGCGACGATGTCGAACTCGGCCGAGCCGGCGTCCTTGGACCAGCCGCAGGAGCCGTCCTTGTTCTCGTAGCCGCCCGCGGCGAACAGGATGCCGTCACCGGCCGGGGACTTCGCGTCCACCGTGAGGCGCAGCTTGATGTCGGCGTGGCCGCCGGGCTTGACGGCACCGGCGATGGCGCCGGTCTCGTCGTCGAAGTGCTGCCACTTCGGGTTGGCGGCGGTGGACCAGGTCAGGTCCAGGTACTTGTCGAGGTCCTTCTCCTCCATCGAGTCCATGTTGAAGACCTCGGCGTAGGCGCCGACCTCGTCCAGCGACTTGGTCGTGCCGTTGGTGATCTTCAGCGTGAAGACGGCGCTGGTACCGGCGACGACCTTCTTCGGGCCGGTCAGGCCGATCTTCAGCTTGGACTCCTCGACGCAGTCGTCGCCGGGCTCCTCGCCCTCGGCGGCCTCGGCGTCGGCGAGGGCCTTCTCGGCGGCCTTGAGCGCCTTGAGGGCCTTCTTCTGCTCGTTCTGGGCAACACCGATCGCCCGGACGGCGGCGACGCGCGCGTCGTCGAGGTCCTCGGACGCCTCGGACGCCTTGGTGTCCGCGGCGGTCTTGGCGGTCGCGGCCTCCTCGGCGGTCTTCTTCGCCTCGTCGAGGGCCGTCTGCGCGGCGGCCTTGTCCTCGTCGGTGGTGGCGGCGTCCAGCTTCGCCTGGGCCTCGACGACCGCGGCGTCGGCGGCGGTCTTCTTGGCGGCGGCCTCGTCGGCGGCCTTCTTGGCGGCGGCCTTGGCGACCACCAGCGGGTGCTCGGCGTTCTCCAGCGCCTTGAGCGCCTTCTCGGCGTCGGCGACGGCGACGACAGCGGCGTCGTACGCCTTCTGCGCGGCGGCGACCTCGAGCTTCAGCTGCTCGATCGACGGCTTCTGGTTCTGCGTCTGGGCCCCGGCCGGCTTCGTGTCCGCGAAAGCGGGAGCGGCGGAGAGGAACACGACGGGCGTGGTCACAGCGGCGGCCACGGCGGTCGCGAGAATGCGGCGGATCTTCAAGGTGGACCTTTTCTGGTCGAGAAGATGAAAAGAGTGGTGGGCGTCGCGCCTGCGGATACCTCACGCGGCCCGACGCCGACGCGATCGTATGACCCGCATAAGGACATGGAATAGGGAGAATTCAGAGCCCTCACCGGCACCGGAGCTTCACAGGCTGAACAAAGGCCGCCAACACGGACAGTTGTGCACGGAGGCCTCAGTTTTTGTGTGATGCATGTCATGCCGCTCCGGTGCCGGGGCGCGGACCCGTACGGCTACGCGTCGGCGCCGGTCCTGCGGCGGCGGGCGACGACCATGGCGCCGGCACCGAGCGCGACGGCCGCGGCACCGGCGAGCGCGATCTGCGGTACGGCGTCGCTGGAGCCGGTCTTGGCGAGCGTGCCGCCGGTCGTAGTGCCGGTCGTGGTGCCCTTGCCCGTCACCGGGGTGGTGGAGGTGCCGCCCTGCGGCGTGGTGCCCGTGCTGCCCCCACCGCCGGAGCCGTTGCCGGAGCCGTTGCCGCCGGCCGGTGTCTTGGGCGCCTTCGCGAGCGAGAACTCGTAGACGTTCATGCCGATGGTGAGGCCGCAGCCGCCGTCGTTGTCTCCGACGTGGTGACCGGAGGCCTGGACGGTGCCCTGTCCGGCGGGTGACTTGGCGTCGATCTTCAGTCGGAGCTTGACGTCGACGGAGGTCTTGGCCTTCATCGCACCGAGCGCGAGCGAGCCGTAGCGGTCGACGTCCTGCCACTTCGGGTTGGCGTCGGTGGACCACTCCAGGTCCAGGTACTTCTCCAGCGTGCCCCTGGTGTCGTGGGCCGAGATGTCGATCTCCGGGTACACGTTGTCCAGGGTCTCGTCACCGCCGTTGGTCACGCGGAGCGTGAAGGGGACGGTCGTGCCGGCGACGAGCTTCCCGGGCAGCCCGCGGACGACGGTGGTGAACTTCTCGTCCACGACGCACGGGTCGGTCGGAGGCAGCTCGTCGTAGTCCTCAAGCGCCTTCTCGGCCTTGTCGAGGGCCTTGAGGGCCTCCTCCTCCGCCGTCTGCAGACGGTGGATCTCCTGCGACGCGGCGACCCGCGCGTCCAGGTACGTGTCGGACGCCTCGGACGCCGTGGTGTCGGCGGCGGTCTTGGCGGCCGCGGCCTCCTCGGCGGTCTTCTTCGCCTCGTCGAGGGCCTTCCGGGCCTCCGCCTCGGCCGTCTCGTCGGCGGCGGCGTCCAGCTTGGCCTGGGCCTCGACGACCGCGGCGTCGGCGGCGGTCTTCTGGGCGGCGGCCTCGTCGGCGGCCTTCAGCGCCGCTTCGGCGGCGGCCTTCAGCGGGGACGTCCTGTCCATGTCTTTGAAGGCCTGGAGCGCCGCGTCCACCTTGGCGGCGGCCTCGTCGTAGGCCTTCTGCGCGGCGGCGACCGCCGCCTTGAGCTCGTCGGGCGTCGGCGTCTTCTGCGTCCCGGCGGCCGGCGCCGGCTTCGTGTCCGCGAAGGCGGGTGCCGCCGAGAGGAGGAGGACAGGGGTGGTCACGGCGGTGGCCACGACGACCGCGAGAGTACGGCGCATGTTCACAACGAACCCGTCTCTGGTGTGGAAGAAGAGGAAACGATGGTGGGGGCGAGCGCCTGCGGGTACCTCACGCGGCGCTTCGTCCCGGCGATCGTATGACCTGAAAAGCCCCGTCGACGAGGGAAGTTGCCGACCGGTTCGCCCCACAGGACCCTCACAGGAGGTACGAATCTCCCGAACAGGGATAGTTGCCCACGGAGGGCGCACCTTCTGTGTGACCCATGTCATCCGCGCCGCGCGACCCGCCCCGTAACGTGTCCCCCACACCCGTGGAAAGCGAGGCAAGCACCGATGCCCGAGCAGTCCCCGCTCGACCTGGCCGAGGGCGATCCCTTCGGCCCGCACAACCTTCCGTACGGCGTCTTCTCGACCGCCGACGAGCCCGACCGGCGGAGGGTCGGCGTCCGCATCGGCGGGCATGTGCTCGACGCGGGTGCCGCCGCGCACGCGCTCGGTTCGCCCTATGCCGCCCTGCTCGCGCAGCCCAGCCTCAACCCGCTGCTCGCCGCCGGGCGCACCGCCTGGCGCGATGTGCGCCGGGCGCTGACCGCCTGGGTGACGGTGCCCGCCCACCGGCCCGACATAGAGCCGCTGCTGCACCCGCTGGACTCCGTCACGCTGCACCTGCCGTACGAGGTCGCGGACTACGTCGACTTCTACGCGAGTGAGCACCACGCCACCAACGTGGGCCGGATCTTCCGCCCCGACGGCGACGCGCTCACCCCGAACTGGAAGCACCTACCGATCGGTTACCACGGCCGCGCGGGCACGGTCGTCGTCTCCGGCACCGATGTCGTACGCCCCGCCGGGCAGCGCAAGGCGCCCACCGACCCGGCGCCGGTCTTCGGCCCCTCGGTGAAGCTGGACATCGAGGCGGAGGTCGGCTTCGTCGTCGGCACCCCCTCCACCCTCGGCACCCCCGTCGCGCTCGGCGACTTCCGCGAGCACGTCTTCGGTCTGACGCTGCTCAACGACTGGTCGGCGCGGGACATCCAGGCGTGGGAGTACGTACCGCTCGGCCCGTTCCTCGGGAAGTCGTTCACGACGTCCGTCTCGGCCTGGGTGACCCCGCTGGAGGCGCTGGACGCGGCGCGCGTCCGCCCGCCGGCCCGGACCCACGACCTGCTGCCGTACCTCGACGACTCCACGGAGGAGGAGCCCGGCGGCTTCGATCTGCGGATCACGGTCCGGATCAACGGCGAGGTGGTCTCCGAGCCGCCGTTCTCGACGATGTACTGGACGGCCGCCCAGCAGCTCGCCCATATGACGGTCAACGGCGCCTCGCTGCGGACCGGCGACCTGTACGGCTCCGGTACGGTCTCGGGCCCCGAGACGCATCAGCGCGGTTCGCTCCTCGAACTGACGTGGAACGGCCGCGATCCGCTCGAACTGCCTTCGGGGAAGCGGACGTTCCTGGAGGACGGCGACGACGTCACCCTGACCGCCTGGGCTCCGGGGCCGGACGGCACGCAGGTCGCGCTCGGCGAGGTGGCGGGCCGGATCGTTCCGGCTGCCTGACCCCTCCAATGGGCCACCCCGCGTGCGGGCCCCTCACCGGCGGCCCATGCTGCTGTCGGTGGGGGGACCCCGACACTCCCGTCCAAGGAGCACGCAGATGCCCGCACGACCCCGTCCGCTCATAGCCGCGCTCGGCCTCGCCGCCGCCACCTCGATGGCCCTGGCGACCGCCCCGGCCTCGGCCGCGAAAGGCCACGACCGGTCCCATCCGGACCTGAAGAAGGCCTACCACGCCACGGTGAAGTACAAGTCCGAACAGGCCGCCCTGGACGACGGCTACCAGCGGACGGACGAGTGCGTCGAGGACGAGAAGCTCGGCGGCATGGGCTACCACTACGTCAACCCGGCGCACATCGGCTCGACCGACCCGACCAAGCCCGCCGCCCTGCTCTACGAGGACGACCACAAGGGCAAGCGGAAGCTCGTCGCGCTCGAGTACATCGTCCTCAACACGGGCCAGCCGAGGCCGGGGATCTTCGACCGGGGCTTCGACGGCCCGTACGTCCTCCCCGGCCTGGGGAGCCACTACTCCCTGCACGCCTGGATCTTCAAGAAGAACCCGAAGGGTGTCTTCGCCCCGTACAACCCGCGGGTGGACTGCTGCCCGCCGGAGCAGGCGAAGCCGTAGCCACGCCGCAGGGCCCGGCCCCCCCCTTCGCGGGGCCCGGGCCCTGAGCGGTGTCGTCGACCGGCTAGCGGACGAACACGCTCGCCTGGTTCGCCAGGTCCAGGAAGTACTGCGGCGCGACGCCGAGCACCAGCGTCACCGCCACACCGGCCGTGATCGCGACCGTCGTGAAGCCCGACGGCACGGCGACCGTGGGGCCGTCGGCCTTCGGCTCGCTGAAGAACATCAGCACGATCACCCGGATGTAGAAGAACGCGGCGACCGCCGACGAGACCACGCCGACCACGACCAGCGCGCCCGCGCCGCCCTCCGCCGCCGCCTTGAAGACCGCGAACTTCCCGGCGAAGCCGGAGGTCAGCGGAATGCCGGCGAAGGCGAGCAGGAAGACCGCGAAGACGGCCGCAACCAGCGGCGAACGGCGCCCGAGCCCCGCCCACTTGGACAGGTGCGTCGCCTCACCGCCCGCGTCGCGGACCAGGGTGACCACGGCGAAGGCGCCGATCGTCACGAAGGAGTAGGCGCCGAGGTAGAACAGCACGGACGAGACGCCGGTGGGCGTGGCCGCGATGACACCGGCCAGGATGAACCCGGCGTGGGCGATCGAGGAGTACGCGAGGAGCCGCTTGATGTCGGTCTGGGTGATCGCGACGACCGCGCCGCCCAGCATGGTGACGATGGCGACGCCCCACATGACCGGCCGCCAGTCCCAGGTGAGGCCGGGCAGCACCACGTACAGCAGGCGCAGCATCGCGCCGAACGCGGCGACCTTCGTCGCGGCGGCCATGAAGCCGGTGACGGGGGTCGGCGCGCCCTGGTAGACGTCCGGGGTCCACATGTGGAACGGGACGGCGCCGACCTTGAACAGCAGCCCCATGAGGACCATGGCGAAGCCGATGAGCAGCAGGATGTCGTTGCCCATGGTGGCGGCGAGCGCCGGGTCGACCGAGGCGACCGTGCCGTCGACGACGTTCGCGATGGTGGCGTACGAGACGGAGCCGGCGTAGCCGTAGAGCAGGGCGATGCCGAAGAGCAGGAACGCCGAGGAGAAGGCGCCCAGGAGGAAGTACTTGACCGCGGCCTCCTGCGACATCAGCCGCTTGCGGCGGGCGATGGCGCACAGGAGGTAGAGCGGGAGGGAGAAGACCTCCAGGGCGATGAAGAGCGTCAGCAGGTCGTTGGCGGCCGGGAAGACCAGCATGCCCGCGACCGCGAACAGTGCCAGCGGGAACACCTCGGTGGTGGTGAACCCGGCCTTGACCGCCGCCCGTTCCTGCTCGCTGCCGGGGACGGCGGCGGCCTCGGCCGCGAAGGAGTCGACCTTGTGGCCGTGGTCGGCCGGGTCGAGCCTGCGCTCGGCGAAGGTGAAGACCGCGACGATCGAGGCGAGGAGAATGGTGCCCTGCAGGAAGAGCGCCGGGCCGTCGACGGCGATGGCCCCCATGGCGGCGATGTGCGCCTTGGTGGAGCCGTATCCGCCTGCCGCCAGGCCGACGATGGCGGCGAAGGCGACGGCCAGGGCCAGGACGCTGAGGAACACCTGGCTGTAATAGCGGGCCTTGCGGGGCACGAAGGCCTCGACGAGGACGCTGAGGACGGCGGCGCCGACCACGATGAGTACGGGCGAGAGCTGGACGTACTCGATGTGAGGGGCCGGGATCTTGTTCAACGGCTCGGCGGCCGTCGTCCACAGGCTGTGGACAGCTGGCGCGACGGCAGATGCGCTCACTTGGCCGCCTCCACTTCGGGTGCAGGGTCCTTCTGCTGGACGTCGGACATGGTGTGGGTGACGGCCGGGTTGACGATGTCGGTCAGCGGCTTCGGGAACACCCCGAGGAAGATCAGCAGGGCGATCAGCGGGGCGACGACGGCCAGTTCGCGCACCCGCAGGTCCGGCATGGTCCGGACCTCCTCCTTGACCGGGCCCGTCATCGTCCGCTGGTAGAGGACGAGGGTGTAGAGCGCGGCGAGGACGATGCCGGTGGTGGCGATGACGCCGGCCACCGGGTAGCGGGCGAACGTGCCGACGAGGACCAGGAACTCGCTGACGAAGGGCGCGAGGCCCGGCAGCGAGAGGGTGGCGAGCCCGCCGATCAGGAAGGTGCCGGCGAGCACCGGGGCGACCTTCTGCACACCGCCGTAGTCGGCGATGAGCCGCGAACCGCGCCGGGAGATCAGGAAGCCGGCGACCAGCATCAGCGCCGCAGTCGAGAGCCCGTGGTTGACCATGTAGAGCGTGGCACCGCTCTGGCCCTGGCTGGTCATCGCGAAGATGCCCATGATGATGAAGCCGAAGTGGGAGATCGAGGCGTACGCGACCAGGCGCTTGATGTCCCGCTGGCCGACGGCGAGCAGCGCGCCGTACACGATGCTGATCAGGGCAAGCGTGATGATCACCGGGGTCGCCCACTTCGACGCCTCGGGGAAGAGCCCGAGGCAGAAGCGGAGCATCGCGAAGGTGCCGACCTTGTCGACCACGGCGGTGATGAGGACGGCGACCGGGGCGGTCGCCTCCCCCATCGCGTTCGGCAGCCAGGTGTGCAGCGGCCACAGCGGCGCCTTCACCGCGAAGGCGAAGAAGAAGCCGAGGAAGAGCAGCCGCTCGGTGTTGGTCGCCATCTCCAGCCGGCCGCTGGCCCGCGCCTCCGCGATCTCCGTGAGGGAGAAGTTCCCCGCGACGACGTAGAGCCCGATGACGGCGGCGAGCATGATCAGTCCGCCGACCAGGTTGTACAGCAGGAACTTGACCGCCGCGTAGGAGCGCTGGGCGGCCGCATGCTCGTCGGAGCCCGCGTGCGCCCGGTCTCCGAAGCCGCCGATGAGGAAGTACATCGGGATGAGCATGGCTTCGAACAGGATGTAGAAGAGGAAGACGTCGGTGGCCTCGAAGGAGAGGATCACCATCGCCTCGACCATCAGGATCAGGGCGAAGAAGCCCTGCGTGGGCCGCCAGCGCGACGACTTCGTCTCCAGGGGGTCGGCGTCGTGCCAGCCGGCCAGGATCACGAAGGGGATCAGCAGCGCGGTGAGCGCGATCAGCGCCACCCCGATGCCGTCCACGCCCAGTTCGTAACGGACCCCGAAGTCCTTGATCCAGGAGTGCGATTCGACGAGCTGGTAGCGGTCGCCGCCCGGCTCGAAGCGGACCATGACGAGCGCGGCGAGCACGAGCGTGACCAGCGAGACCAGCAGCGCCAGCCACTTGGCCGCCGTACGGCGGGTCGCGGGCACGGCGGCGGTGAGGATCGCACCGACCGCCGGTACCGCCGCCGTCACTGTCAGAAGAGGGAAGGACATGAGAGTTACACCGCCCTCATCAGCAGGGTCGCGGCGATCAGCACCGCCGTACCTCCGAACATGGAGACCGCATACGAGCGGGCATAGCCGTTCTGCAGCTTGCGCAGCCGGCCGGACAGGCCGCCGACGGAGGCCGCGGTGCCGTTGACCACGCCGTCGACCAGGCTGTGGTCGACGTAGACGAGCGAGCGGGTGAGGTGCTCGCCACCGCGGACGAGGACGACGTGGTTGAAGTCGTCCTGGAGCAGGTCGCGGCGGGCGGCCCGGGTGAGCAGCGAGCCGCGCGGGGCGACCACCGGGACGGGCCTGCGCCCGTACTGGAGGTAGGCGATCGCGACACCGATCACCATGACGGCGACCGTGGCGGAGGTGATGGCTCCGGCGCTGATCGGCGGGTGTCCGTGCTCGAACTTCGTCACGGGCTCCAGCCACTTCACGAAGCGGTCGCCGATCCCGAACAGGGCGCCCGCGCCGACCGATCCGACGGCCAGCAGGATCATCGGGATCGTCATCGACTTCGGGGACTCGTGCGGGTGCGGCATCTCGCCGGGCTTCGCCTCGACGCCGGGCTCGACGCCGGGGGCCGTCGCCGGGTCGGGGGCGGGCTGCCAGCGCTTCTCACCGAAGAACGTCATGATCATCACGCGGGTCATGTAGTACGCGGTGATGGCCGCGCCCAGCAGAGCCACTCCGCCGAGGATCCAGCCCTCGGTGCCGCCCTTGGCGAAGGCGGCCTCGATGATCTTGTCCTTGGAGAAGAAGCCGGACAGGCCCGGGAAGCCGATGATCGCGAGATAGCCGAGACCGAAGGTGGCGAAGGTGACGGGCATGTACTTCCGCAGCCCGCCGTACTTGCGCATGTCCACCTCGTCGTTCATGCCGTGCATGACCGAACCGGCGCCGAGGAAGAGCCCGGCCTTGAAGAAGCCGTGCGTCACCAGGTGCATGATCGCGAAGGCGTAGCCGATGGGGCCGAGGCCGGCCGCCAGGATCATGTAGCCGATCTGCGACATCGTCGAGCCGGCCAGCGCCTTCTTGATGTCGTCCTTGGCGCAACCGACGATCGCACCGAAGAGGAGCGTGACCGCGCCGACCACGGTGACGGCGAGCTGCGCGTCGGGGGCGGCGTTGAAGATGTCGGCGGAGCGGACGATGAGATAGACACCGGCGGTGACCATCGTGGCCGCGTGGATGAGGGCCGAGACCGGGGTCGGGCCCTCCATCGCGTCCCCGAGCCAGGACTGCAGCGGCACCTGGGCCGACTTGCCGCAGGCGGCGAGGAGGAGCATCAGCCCGATCGCGGTCAGCGTGCCCTCGGAGGTCTCCCCCACCGAGGAGAGCACCGGCCCGAAGGCGAAGGTCCCGAAGGTGGTGAACATCAGCATGATGGCGATCGACAGACCGATGTCACCGACCCGGTTGACCAGGAACGCCTTCTTGGCGGCGGTCGCCGCGGTGGGCTTGTGCTGCCAGAAGCCGATCAGGAGGTACGAGGCGAGGCCGACGCCCTCCCAGCCGAAGTACAGCAGCAGGTAGTTGTCGGCGAGGACGAGCAGCAGCATCGCCGCGAGGAAGAGGTTCAGATAGCCGAAGAAGCGGCGGCGGCGCTCGTCGTGCTCCATGTAGCCGATGGAGTACACGTGGATGAGCGAGCCGACGCCGGTGATCAGCAGGACGAAGGTCATCGACAGCTGGTCGAGCTGGAAGGCGACGTCCGCCTGGAAGCCCTCGACGGGGACCCAGCTGAACAGCCGCTGGTGCAGGGCCCGGTCCTCGGCGCCCTTGCCCAGCATGTCGGTGAACAGGACGGCGCCGATGACGAAGGAGGCGGCCGCGAGGAGCGTGCCGAGCCAGTGCCCGGCCTTGTCCAGGCGGCGGCCGCCGCACAGCAGGACGACCGCTCCCAGCAGGGGCGCCGCGACCAGCAGCGCAATCAGATTCTGCACGTTTCAGCCCCTCACAGCTTCATCAGGCTGGCGTCGTCGACCGAGGCCGAGTGGCGGGAACGGAAGAGCGACACGATGATCGCGAGCCCGACCACGACCTCCGCGGCGGCGACGACCATCGTGAAGAAGGCGATGATCTGGCCGTCGAGATTGCCGTGCATACGGGAGAAGGCGACGAACGCGAGGTTGCAGGCGTTGAGCATCAGCTCGACGCACATGAAGACCACGATCGCGTTGCGCCGGATCAGTACTCCGGCCGCGCCGATGGTGAACAACAGGGCGGCGAGATACAGGTAGTAGACGGGGTTCACCGCGTGGCCTCCTCATCGTCCCGGTCCCGGCCCAGCCGCTCCTCGGCGCGCTGTTCGAGCGCCTTGAGGTCGGCCAGCGCCTCGGTGGACACGTCGCGGATCTGACCGCGCTTGCGCAGGGTCTGCATCACGGTCAGTTCGGCGGGGGTGCCGTCCGGCAGGAGACCGGGGATGTCCACGGCGTTGTGCCGGGCGTAGACACCGGGCGCCGGCAGCGGCGGTACGTGCTTGCCCTCGCGCACCCGCTGCTCGGCGAGCTCCCGCTGGGTGCGGGCCTTCTCGGTGCGCTCGCGGTGGGTGAGGACCATCGCTCCGACGGCCGCGGTGATGAGCAGCGCGCCGGTGATCTCGAAGGCGAAGACGTACTTGGTGAAGATGAGGGCGGCGATGCCCTCGACGTTCCCGCCATGGGCGCTGTTGGCCGGGCCGAGTCCGTTGAACTCGGTGAGCGAGGCACGGCCGATCCCGGCGATCAGCAGGACGCCGAAGCCGAGCCCGCAGGCGACGGCCCACCAGCGCTGCCCCCTGATGGTCTCCTTCAGCGAGTCGGCGGCCGTGACACCGACCAGCATGACGACGAAGAGGAAGAGCATCATGATCGCGCCGGTGTAGACGACGATCTGGACGATGCCGAGGAAGTACGCGCCGTTGGCGAGGTAGAAGACCGCCAGGACGATCATCGTGCCGGCCAGGCACAACGCGCTGTGCACGGCCTTCTTCATCAGGATCGTGCACAGGGCGCCGATGACGGCGACCGTGCCGAGGACCCAGAACTGGAAGGCCTCGCCGCCGGAGGTGGTGTACGCCGCCAGGGTCGTGGCCGCGAGGTCGGCGCTCATGCGTCCACCTCTTCCGGCTCGCCCTTCTCCCCCTTGGACGTGGCGACCTGCCGGACCGTGCCGGGCGCGGCCTCGGTGACCAGACCGCGGTAGTAGTCCTGCTCGTCCATGCCGGGGTAGATGGCGTGCGGGGTGTCGACCATGTCCTCCTCAAGACCGGCGAGCAGCTGCTCCTTGGTGTAGATGAGGTTCTCGCGGGAGGAGTCGGCCAGTTCGAACTCGTTGGTCATCGTCAGCGCCCGGGTCGGGCAGGCCTCGATGCACAGGCCGCACAGGATGCAGCGGGCGTAGTTGATCTGGTAGACCGCGCCGTACCGCTCGCCCGGGGAGTAGCGCTCCTCGTCGGTGTTGTCGGCGCCCTCCACATAGATGGCGTCGGCGGGGCAGGCCCAGGCGCACAGCTCGCAGCCCACGCACTTCTCAAGACCGTCCGGATGACGGTTGAGCTGGTGCCGGCCGTGGAAGCGCGGCGCCGTCGTCTTCTGCTGCTCCGGGTACTGCTCGGTCAGCCGCTTCTTGAACATGGCCTTGAAGGTCACGCCGAAGCCGGCCACCGGATTCTGGAAATCAGACACCGTCCGTCTCCTTTCCATCACTCGCAGTAGCAGTATCGGAGGTGCCACTGACAACCAGCTCCGCCTCGTGGCGGGGCCGGCGCCGGGGCACCGGCGGCAGGGACTGTCCTGGCTTGGGCGGTACGGGGAATCCGCCGGCCATCGGGTCGAACGGCTCCTCGGGAGCGGCCGCCCCGGCCTCGCTCTTCGCCTTCCTGTCGCGGAACATGTCGGCGATGAAGGAGAGCAGCAGCACGGCGAGGACGGCGCCCGCGACGTAGAGCACGATCGTCTGGAAGTCGTAGTTCGCGTTGCGCAGCGCCCGGACGGTGGCGACCAGCATCAGCCAGACCACCGAGACGGGGATGAGGACCTTCCAACCGAGCTTCATCAGCTGGTCGTAGCGGACGCGGGGCAGCGTGCCGCGCAGCCAGATGAAGAAGAACAGCAGCAGCTGCACCTTGAGGACGAACCAGAGCATCGGCCACCAGCCGTGGTTCGCGCCCTCCCAGAAGGTGGAGACCGGGTACGGGGCGCGCCAGCCGCCCAGGAAGAGCGTCACCGACACGGCCGAGACCGTCACCATGTTCACGTACTCGGCGAGCATGAACATCGCGAACTTGATGGAGCTGTACTCGGTGTTGAAACCGCCGACCAGGTCGCCCTCGGACTCCGGCATGTCGAACGGGGCGCGGTTGGTCTCGCCGACCATCGTGACCACGTAGATGATGAAGGAGACCGGCAGCAGGATGATGAACCAGCGGTCCGCCTGCGCCTCGACGATCGCCGACGTCGACATCGACCCGGAGTAGAGGAAGACGGAGGCGAACGCGGCGCCCATCGCGATCTCGTAGGAGATCATCTGCGCGCAGGAGCGCAGCCCGCCGAGGAGCGGGTACGTGGAGCCGGAGGACCAGCCGGCGAGGACGATGCCGTAGATGCCGACGGACGCGATGGCCAGGACGTACAGCATGGCGATCGGCAGGTCGGTGAGCTGCATCGTGGTGCGGTGGCCGAAGATCGAGACCTCGTTGCCGGCCGGGCCGAAGGGGATCACGGCGATCGCCATGAACGCCGGGGCCGCGGCGATGATCGGCGCGAGGATGTAGACGACCTTGTCGGCGCGCTTGACGACGACGTCCTCCTTCAGCATCAGCTTGATGCCGTCCGCGAGGGACTGGAGGAGGCCCCAGGGGCCGTGCCGGTTGGGGCCGACGCGCAGCTGCATCCAGGCGACGACCTTGCGCTCCCACACGATGGAGAAGAGCACGGTGATCATCAGGAAGGCGAAGCAGAAGACGGCCTTGATCAGCACCAGCCACCAGGGGTCGGTGCCGAACATGGACAGGTCCTCGGCAGCGAGCGGCGTGGTCATGCCTGCACCTCCGTGGAAGCCGCGGGGCCGATGCGGACCAGGTCACCCGGGCGGGCGCCGGTGTCGGAGAGGACGCCGCCGCCGGCCGAGTTGAGCGGCAGCCAGACCACCCGGTCGGGCATCTCGGTGACCTGGAGCGGCAGCCGGACGGTGCCCGCCGGGCCGGTCACGGCGAGGACGTCGCCGTCCTTGACGCCGGTCTCGGCCGCGGTGGCCGCCGAGAGCCGGGCGGGCGCCGCGTGCCGGGTGCCCGCCAGGGCCGCGTCGCCCTCCTGGAGCCTGCCCAGGTCGAGCAGGAGCCGGTGCCCGGCGAGGACCGCCTCGCCCTCGCCCGGCCGGGGCGCGGGCTGCGCGGGCTCGACGGGCTCGGTCGCCCGCTCGCCGGTCCAGCCGCCGAGCCGGTCCATCTCAAGGCGCACGGACCGCAGATCGGGCAGGGCCAGATGCGCGTCGAGGGCGTCGGCGAGCATGTGGAGCACGCGCGCGTCGGCGGGTGCCAGGCGCCGGGTCATCTGCTCGGGCTTGAGCGCGGCCTCGAAGAGGCGCGCCCTGCCCTCCCAGTTGAGGAAGGTGCCGGCCTTCTCGGCCACGGCGGCGACCGGGAGGACCACGTCGGCCCGGTCGGTGACCTCGCTCGGCCGCAGCTCCAGGGAGACCACGAAGGCCGCGTCGAGGGCTTCACGCGCGCGTGCCGGGTCGGGCAGGTCGCGGACCTCGACGCCGCCGACGAGCAGCGCGCCGAGTTCGCCGGTTGCGGCGGCCTCCACGATCTGGCCGGTGTCGCGGCCGTAGCCGTGCGGGAGTTCGCGTACGCCCCAGGCGACCGCGACCTCCTCACGCGCGCGGGGGTCGGTCGCGGGGCGGCCACCGGGCAGCAGGGTGGGGATCGCGCCGGCTTCGAGCGCGCCGCGCTCGCCCGCCCGGCGCGGGATCCACACGAGCCGGGCGCCGGTCGCCGTCGCGGTCCGGACCGCCGCGGTGAGCGCGCCCGGCACGGCGGCGAGGCGTTCGCCGACCACGATGACCGCGCCGTCCCGCCGCAGCGCCTCGGCCGCCTCCGTACCGGCCGTGTCGAGGCCGGCCCCGGTCGTGAGGGCGTCCAGCCACTCGGTCTCGGTGCCGGGCGCGGCCGGCAGCAGTGTGCCGCCCGCCTTCACCAGGCCCCGCGTGGCGTACGAGGCGAGGGCGTAGGTCTTCTGGCCCTTCTTCCGCCACGCCTTGCGCAGCCGCAGGAAGACGCCGGGGGCCTCCTCCTCGGCCTCGATGCCGACGAGCAGCACGGCCGGCGCGGCCTCCAGGGAGGTGTACGTGACGCCGCTGCCGTCCAGGTCGCGTCCGCGCCCGGCGACGGTGGAGGCGAGGAAGTCGGCCTCCTCGCTGGAGTGGACGCGGGCCCGGAAGTCGACGTCGTTGGTGTGGAGGGCGACCCGGGCGAACTTGGCGTACGCGTAGGCGTCCTCGACGGTCAGCCGCCCGCCGGCCAGGACGCCGGTGCGGCCGGGCACGAGCCCGCGGGCCGCCGCCTCCAGGGCCTCGGGCCACGACGCCGGTTCGAGGACCCCCTCGGCGTTGCGGACCAGCGGGGTGGTGATCCGGTCACGCTGCTGGGCGTACCGGAACGCGAACCGCCCCTTGTCGCACACCCACTCCTCGTTGACCTCCGGGTCCTCGGCGGCGAGCCGTCGCATGACCTTGCCGCGCCGGTGGTCGGTGCGCGTGGCGCAGCCGCCCGCGCAGTGCTCGCAGACGCTCGGGGAGGACACCAGGTCGAAGGGGCGGGCGCGGAACCGGTAGGCCGCCGAGGTGAGGGCGCCGACCGGGCAGATCTGGATGGTGTTGCCGGAGAAGTACGACTCGAAGGGGTCGCCCTCGCCGGTGCCGACCTGCTGGAGGGCGCCGCGCTCGATCAGCTCGATCATCGGGTCGCCGGCGACCTGGTTGGAGAAGCGGGTGCAGCGGGCGCAGAGCACGCACCGCTCGCGGTCGAGCAGCACCTGGGGGGAGATCGGTACCGGCTTCTCGAAGGTCCGCTTCTTGCCGTCGAAGCGGGACTCGGCCTGCCCGTGGGACAGCGCCTGGTTCTGCAGCGGGCACTCGCCGCCCTTGTCGCAGACCGGGCAGTCCAGCGGGTGGTTGATGAGCAGCAGCTCCATCACGCCGTGCTGGGCCTTCTCGGCGACCGGGCTGGTCAGCTGCGACCGCACCACCATGCCGTCGGTGCAGGTGATGGTGCAGGACGCCATCGGCTTGCGCTGGCCCTCGACCTCGACGATGCACTGCCGGCAGGCGCCGGCCGGGTCGAGGAGCGGGTGGTCGCAGAAGCGGGGGATCTCGATGCCGAGCTGTTCGGCGGCGCGGATGACCAGCGTCCCCTTGGGGACGGAGATCTCGGCGCCGTCGATGGTCAGCGTCACGAGGTCCTCGGGTGGCACGGCCGCGCCGCCGCCCGCGGGGGAGGACGTGGTGACGGTCATGCGGTCACCTCCTTGTGGTGGTCCGCCCAGGCGGTCGACTTGGCCGGGTCGAAGGGGCAGCCCCGGCCGGTGATGTGCTGCTCGTACTCCTCGCGGAAGTACTTCAGGGAGGAGAAGATCGGGGAGGCGGCGCCGTCACCGAGCGCGCAGAACGACTTGCCGTTGATGTTGTCGGCGATGTCGTTCAGCTTGTCGAGGTCGGACATCGCGCCCTTGCCCGCCTCGATGTCGCGGAGCAACTGGACGAGCCAGTAGGTGCCTTCCCGGCACGGCGTGCACTTGCCGCAGGACTCGTGGGCATAGAACTCGGTCCACCGGGTCACCGCGCGCACGACGCACGTGGTCTCGTCGAAGCACTGGAGCGCCTTGGTGCCGAGCATCGAGCCGGCCGCGCCGACGCCTTCGTAGTCCAGCGGCACGTCGAGGTGCTCGTCGGTGAACATCGGGGTGGAGGAGCCGCCGGGGGTCCAGAACTTCAGCCGGTGCCCGGGGCGCATCCCGCCGCTCATGTCGAGGAGCTGGCGCAGCGTGATGCCGAGGGGGGCCTCGTACTGGCCGGGCGAGGCGACGTGCCCGCTGAGCGAGTAGAGCGTGAAGCCGGGTGACTTCTCGCTGCCCATCGACTTGAACCAGTCCTTGCCCCGGTTGAGGATCGCGGGAACGGACGCGATGGACTCGACGTTGTTCACCACGGTGGGGCAGGCGTACAGACCGGCGACCGCGGGGAAGGGGGGACGCAGCCTCGGCTGGCCGCGCCGCCCTTCGAGGGAGTCGAGCAGGGCGGTCTCCTCGCCGCAGATGTAGGCGCCGGCGCCCGCGTGCACGGTGAGTTCGAGGTTCAGTCCGCTGCCGAGGATGTTCTCGCCGAGGTAGCCGGCCTCGTAGGCCTCGCGCACGGCCTCGTGCACCCGGCGCAGGACGGGGACGACCTCGCCGCGCAGATAGATGAAGGCGTGGTTCGACCGGATCGCGTAGCAGGCGATCACGATGCCCTCGATGAGCGAGTGCGGGTTGGCGAAGAGGAGCGGGATGTCCTTGCAGGTCCCCGGCTCGGACTCGTCGGCGTTGACGACGAGGTAGTG
Organism: Streptomyces sp. NPDC093600; assembly: GCF_044764755.1. Classification (NCBI taxonomy): domain Bacteria; kingdom Bacillati; phylum Actinomycetota; class Actinomycetes; order Kitasatosporales; family Streptomycetaceae; genus Streptomyces; species Streptomyces sp. NPDC093600. Next base: position 326,801 of record NZ_JBIWIU010000001.1, on the reverse strand, counting down.
CGGCTTGCCGTCGCCCTGCGGGATGAACTGCCACTTCATTCCGGTGGGGAAGCCGGCGCCGCCGCGGCCGCGGAGGCCGGAGTCCTTGACGTACGCGATGAGGTCGTCGGGCGACATCGCGAGGGCCTTCTTCAGCCCTTCGTACCCCTCGTGCCTCTTGTACGTGTCCAGGGTCCAGGAGTTGGGCTGGTCCCAGAACGCCGAAAGGACGGGCGCGAGAAGCTTCTCGGGGCTGCTGTGGTCGATCTCGGCTGCCAAGGTCATCACTCCCCCTCCCCACTGGCCGTTTCGCCGCGCGGGTGGACGATCTTGTGGTGCGGAATCTCGCCCTTGGCCAGGCGCAGTCCGACGAGCGAGGCCGGGCCGGCCCCTCCGGTGGCCTCGACGGCGCCCTCACGCTCGTCGGGGAAGCCGGCCAGGATGCGGGCGGTCTCCTTGAACGTGCACAGCGGGGCGCCACGAGTCGGCTCGACCGGACGGCCGGCTCGCAGGTCGTCGACCATGCGCTTGGCCGACTCGGGCGTCTGGTTGTCGAAGAACTCCCAGTTGACCATCACCACGGGCGCGAAGTCGCAGGCGGCGTTGCACTCGATGTGCTCCAGGGTGATCTTGCCGTCGTCGGTCGTGCCCTGGTTGTCGACTCCGAGGTGCTGCTTCAGCTCCTCGAAGATCGCGTCGCCGCCCATGACCGCGCAGAGCGTGTTGGTACACACCCCGACCTGGTAGTCGCCGGACGGCCGGCGGCGGTACATCGAGTAGAAGGTGGCCACCGCGGTGACCTCGGCCGTGGTCAGGTCGAGGAGCTCGGCGCAGAACCGCATGCCGGTACGGGTGACGTGGCCCTCCTCCGACTGCACGAGGTGCAGCATCGGCAGGAGCGCGGAGCGGGACCCCGGGTAGCGGGCGATGATCTCCTTGGCGTCCGCCTCCAGCCGGGCGCGGACCTCGGCCGGGTAGTCGGGGGCGGGGAGCTGGGGCATCCCGAGACTCGTGTGTCCGTCCGTCATCGGTCGACGCCTCCCATCACGGGGTCGATGGAGGCGACGGCGACGATGACGTCGGCGACCTGGCCGCCCTCGCACATCGCCGCCATGGCCTGCAGGTTGGTGAAGGACGGGTCGCGGAAGTGGACCCGGTAGGGGCGGGTGCCGCCGTCGCTGACGACGTGCGCGCCCAGCTCGCCCTTGGGCGACTCGACGGCGGCGTAGGCCTGTCCGGCGGGGACCCGGAAGCCCTCGGTGACCAGCTTGAAGTGGTGGATCAGGGCCTCCATGGAGGTGCCCATGATCTTCTTGATGTGGTCGAGGGAGTTGCCGAGGCCGTCGGGGCCGAGCGCGAGCTGCGCGGGCCAGGCGATCTTCTTGTCGCCGACCATGACCGGGCCCGGCGCCAGGCGGTCCAGGCACTGCTCGACGATCCGCAGCGACTGCCGCATCTCTTCGAGGCGGATCAGGAAGCGGCCGTACGAGTCGCAGGAGTCGGCAGTCGGGATGTCGAAGTCGTAGTTCTCGTATCCGCAGTACGGGTCGGTCTTGCGCAGGTCGTGCGGGAGGCCCGCCGAGCGCAGGATCGGTCCGGTGGCGCCGAGCGCCATGCAGCCGGTCAGGTCGAGGTAGCCGACGTCCTGCATGCGGGCCTTGAAGATCGGGTTGCCGGTGGCGAGCTTGTCGTACTCCGGCAGGTTCTTCTTCATGGTCTTCACGAACTCGCGCACGGCGTCGACCGCGCCCGGCGGGAGGTCCTGGGCGAGGCCGCCGGGGCGGATGAACGCGTGGTTCATGCGCAGGCCGGTGATCAGTTCGTACAGGTCCAGGATCATCTCGCGGTCCCGGAAGCCGTAGATCATGATCGTGGTCGCGCCGAGCTCCATGCCGCCGGTGGCGATGCACACCAGGTGCGAGGAGAGCCGGTTGAGCTCCATCAGCAGGACGCGGATGACGCTGGCCCGGTCCGGGATCTGGTCGGTGATGCCGAGCAGCTTCTCGACGCCCAGGCAGTACGCCGTCTCGTTGTAGAACGAGGTGAGGTAGTCCATGCGCGTGACGAAGGTCGTGCCCTGCGTCCAGGTCCGGTACTCGAGGTTCTTCTCGATGCCGGTGTGGAGATAGCCGATGCCGCAGCGGGCCTCGGTGACCGTCTCGCCGTCGATCTCCAGGATCAGCCGGAGCACGCCGTGCGTCGACGGGTGCTGCGGACCCATGTTGACGACGATCCGCTCGTCGTCGGCCTTCGCGGCGGACTGGACGACCTCGTCCCAGTCGCCGCCGGTGACCGTGTAGACGGTGCCTTCCGTGGTCTCCCGGGGGGAGGCAGAGGGAGTGTTCACGAGTACGACCTCCGCTGGTCCGGAGCCGGGATCTGGGCGCCCTTGTACTCGACGGGGATTCCGCCGAGGGGGTAGTCCTTGCGCTGCGGGAAGCCCTGCCAGTCGTCCGGCATCATGATCCGGGTGAGGGCGGGGTGGCCGTCGAAGACGATGCCGAAGAAGTCGTACGTCTCGCGCTCGTGCCAGTCGTTGGTCGGGTAGACCTCGACGAGCGACGGGATGTGCGGGTCGGCGTCGGGTGCGGCGACCTCCAGCCGGATCAGCCGGCCGTGGGTGAGCGAACGCAGGTGGTAGACGGCGTGCAGCTCGCGGCCCTTGTCGCCCGGGTAGTGCACGCCGGAGACGCCCGTGCAGAGCTCGAAGCGCAGGGCGGGGTCGTCGCGGAGCGTGCGGGCGACGCGGAGGAGATGCTCGCGGGCGATGTGGAAGGTCAGCTCGCCGCGGTCGACCACCGTCTTCTCGATGGCGTTCTCCGGAAGGAGCCCCTGCTCGTCGAGGGCGCCCTCCAGCTCGTCGGCGACCTCGTCGAACCATCCGCCGTACGGGCGGGCGGCCGGGCCGGGCAGCCGGATGGAGCGGACGAGACCGCCGTAGCCGCTGGTGTCGGCGCCGCTCTGGGCACCGAACATCCCGCGCTGGACCCGGACCTCCTCGCCGTGGTCCCCGCGCTGCCCCGGCAGGTTCTGCGCGCTGAGCTCCTTGTCGGGATTGGGTGTCTCGTCACTCAACGGAGCAGACCCTTCATCTCGATCGTCGGCAGCGCCTTGAGCGCCGCCTCCTCCGCCTCGCGGGCCGCTTCCTCCGCGTTCACGCCCAGCTTGGAGGTCTGGATCTTCTGGTGGAGCTTGAGGATCGCGTCCATCAGCATCTCCGGGCGCGGCGGGCAGCCCGGCAAATAGATGTCAACCGGCACAATGTGATCAACGCCCTGCACAATCGCGTAATTGTTGAACATTCCGCCCGAAGACGCGCACACCCCCATGGAGATGACCCACTTGGGGTTCGGCATCTGGTCATAGACCTGCCGCAGGACGGGCGCCATCTTCTGGCTGACCCGGCCGGCCACGATCATCAGGTCGGCCTGGCGCGGCGAGCCGCGGAAGACCTCCATGCCGAACCGCGCCAGGTCGTAGCGGCCGGCGCCGGTCGTCATCATCTCGATGGCGCAGCAGGCCAGGCCGAAGGTCGCCGGGAAGACGGACGACTTGCGCACCCAGCCCGCGGCCTGTTCGACCGTCGTCAGCAGGAATCCGCTCGGCAGCTTCTCTTCGAGTCCCATAGGTGCCCCTCAGCCCCTCAGTCCCATTCCAGGCCGCCGCGCCGCCACACATAGGCGTAGGCGACGAAGACGGTGAGCACGAAGAGCAGCATCTCCACGAGCCCGAAAAGCCCCAGGGCGTCGAAGGTGACGGCCCAGGGATAGAGGAAGACGATCTCGATGTCGAAAATGATGAAGAGCATCGCCGTCAGGTAGTACTTGATCGGGAAGCGGCCACCTCCGGCCGGAGTGGGCGTCGGTTCGATGCCGCACTCGTACGCCTCAAGCTTCGCCCTGTTGTACCGCTTTGGGCCGATTAGCGTGGCCATGACCACGGAGAAGATCGCAAACCCTGCCCCGAGGGCGCCGAGCACGAGGATGGGCGCGTACGCATTCACGCTCCTCGCTCCTTCCAGTCGTCCTTGACCGTTGGACCGCAGCGGGCATTCGTCTCGCCGCCTCGAAGATCGCGTACATGTGAGGCAGTTCACAAGCCCGTTTGCCACGCATCCTATGCCTGTCGCTCTGTGATCTGCGACACGGGGTACGCCAAGGACTTTGTGATCTCCACCACGAGGCGAACGATCATGAATTCGGATGAACGGTGATCTTCATACGAGAAGTAGCCAAGTGAGCACGAGCCGTGACATCGGAGGGGGTTCTCCCTGGTCGGAGCCGCCTTGCCCTATCAAACGATGGTGACTACAGGCAAATTCGCGGCGGACTCGCACGGGTGATAGAGGGCTCACCCCACCCGGCCGAGGGGTCCCGAGGAGCGAAGTGGACGCGCGGGGACGGCCCCCGAGGGTCCCGGGAGGCCCGGGAGTTGGCCGCTTGTGACCTGCGTCACGATCCAAACGCTCCGTCAACTGCGGGGCTTGGCCAACCGCGTGAAGAGGTGGTAAGCGCCGGTCAATTCGGACCTTTCGCGGAAAACCCGTGATCAAGGCCCTGATGAGGGGTGCCCGAATTGCCCGTTACGGCGTCAATAAGAGGGCCACGGCGGCGGATTGGGTGGTTCCGGTCGTAACTGTGGCGCAACACACGTTTCTTGATGGGAACCGTGAACCCCTGATAGCGGTTGTACTCATGTCCCACACCGCTCACATACCCAGCCACCGGAAGCCCCGCCGCAGCGCTTCCAAGCTCGCGCTCCGTGCCGGAGTTGCCGGTGGCGTCCTCAGCACCATCGCGGTGGCCGGTGCTGCCGGGCCGGCGAATGCCGAGCCGGTGACCGAGACCATCGAGATGCCCACCCTGGGCGCGCTCGACGCCGAACTGGCGAGCGCCGTCTCCGCCTCGGCCGAGGCGTCCCAGCAGGAGGCCCTCGACCTGAGCCTGCGGGCCCAGGAGGAGGCCGCCCACAAGAAGGCCGCCCAGGAGGCCAAGAAGGCCAAGGACGAGGCCGACCGCAAGGCCGAGGCCGAGCGCGCGGAGAAGGCCCGCGAGGAGGCCCGCGAGCGTGCCTCCCGCACCGCCGAGCGCACCACGCTCTCCGCGTCCGCCTCCTCGGACTCCTCCGGCAGCCGCTCGTACAGCGCCGACACCCAGGTCGCCTCCGGCTCCGCCGCCGCGATCGTCGCCTTCGCCCGCGCCCAGGTCGGCGACGCCTACGTCTCCGGCGGTACCGGCCCCAACTCCTGGGACTGCTCCGGTCTCGTCCAGGCCTCGTACCGCCAGGCCGGCATCGACCTGCCCCGGGTCTCCAGCTCGCAGTCGAGCATGGGCACCTCCGTCTCGCTGAGCAACCTCCAGCCGGGCGACATCCTGTACTGGGGCAGCCGCAGCGGCTCGTACCACGTGGCCATCTACGTGGGCGGCGGCATGTACGTCGGCGCGCAGAACCCGTCGACCGGTGTGGTCGAGCGGTCGCTGGACTGGGACACCCCGTCCGGCGCCGTGCGCATCCTCTGATCCCGCTCTCGACCCCGCTCTCGATTCCCGCGCTTCAGCGGTGAAGGGCCGTCACTCCTCAGGGGAGCGACGGCCCTTCGGTATGTCCGTCCGTGGGAGATTACTTCCGGAATGCCTCGATGAGCCGGGCGTAGCTGTCCCCGCCGTGCCCGGCCTCGACCGCGCCGCGCATCAGCTCCAGGTGCAGCCGGGGCAGCCGCCCGTCGACGCCCCGCGCCTCCCCCGCGTGCAGCAGATGCCCGATCGCCGCCACCTGGACGTCGATGGTGGCGTCCTCGCCGGGGTACACGCCCGCGTCGATCTGCTCCGCGTACCCGCTCATGAACCAGGAGACGGTCCCCAGCCAGCGGGTGGCGACCGCCGTGAAGTCGCGGGCCGTCACCCCGTCGGCGCCCGCCAGGGCCGTGGCGTGCAGCCAGCCGCCGAACACCGACCACATGAGCCCGAGCAGTCCGGCGTCGTAGAGCGAGGCGAGCCCGGCGTCCGCGCCGAGGTCGACGGGGTCGCCGAGCACCTTCAGGGTCGGCCGGTGGGCGGCGAGGAGCTCGGGCTCGCCCGCGTACAGGATCATGTTGGCGCTGTCGCCGATCCCCGGTGGGGTCGTCATGATCCCGCCGTCCAGATAGCCGACGCCGTGGCCGGCCGCCCACTCCGCCTCCGCACGGGCCTGCTCGGGAGAGCCGGTGGTGAGGTTGACGAGGGTCTTGCCACGGAGGGCTCCGGCCACCGGGTCGAGCAGCTCGCGTACGGCGGCGTAGTCGAGGACGCAGACCACGACGAGGCCGCTCGCGGCGACCGCCTCCGCAACGGTGGCGGCGCGGGTGGCGCCCTTGTCGGCCAGGGCGTCGGCCTTGGCCTGCGTACGGTTCCAGACGGTGGTGGGGTGCCCTGCGGCGAGGAAGGCGTCGGCGAGGGCGGAGCCCATCTGTCCGAGGCCGATGACGGTGACGTTCGGCTTGTTCATGGGCTCCACGCTCGCAGCGGCGGAATCCGGCCGACAGTGGCAGGACTGACGGCCTCCGCACCATTCCCGCCATAGGCTCGCGGCATGACCGCCGGAACCGTGGCCCTCGCCGTCGTCCCCGACCACCGCGTCGGCGTGACCCTGTGGGAGCTGTACGAACTCTCCATCGCCGCCACGGTCTTCGGCATCCCGCACCCCGACCTCGCCGACCCGTGGTACGACCTGCGGCTGTGCGGGCCGGGCGGGGAGAGCGGGCCCGGCGGGCTCCTCTCGCTCCGTGCGACACACGGCCTCGAAGGGCTCGTCGGCGCGGACACGGTCATCGTGCCGTCCGTCCCGGACGCGGTCGTGGAGGACGGCGAGGAGGTCCCCGCCGAGCTGGTGGAGGCGCTGCGCGCGGCCGCCGCGGCCGGCGCGCGGATGGTCTCCCTGTGCACCGGCGCCTTCGCCCTCGCCGCCGCCGGTCTGCTCGACGGCCGCCGCGCCACCGCCCACTGGCAGCACACCGGCCAGCTCGCCGCCCGCCACCCCGAGGTGATCGTGGACGACTCGGTCCTCTACACGGACGAGGGCTCGGTGTTGACGAGCGCCGGGGCCACCGCCGCGCTCGACCTCTGTCTGCATCTCGTACGCAAGGACCTCGGCGCGACCGTCGCCGGGCAGCTCGCCCGCCGCCTCGTCGTCCCGGCCCACCGCACCGGCGGGCAGGCCCAGTTCATCGAGGCGCCGCTCCCGCCGAGCGACGCCGACAGCCTGGGGCCCGTACTGCAGTGGGCGAGCGAGCACCTGGCCGAGCCGCTGACCGTGGAGGGTCTTGCGCGGCGGGCCCGGATGAGCCCCCGCACCTTCCACCGGCGCGTACAGGAGGCGTACGGAACCACCCCGCTGCAGTGGCTGCTCCAGCAACGGGTGGCGCGTGCCCAGACGCTCCTGGAGTCGACCGACCTGCCCGTGGAGCAGATCGGCGACCGCAGCGGCCTGGGCACGGCGGCGAACCTCCGGCGGCACTTCCTGCGGACGGTCGGGGTCTCGCCGAGCGACTACCGCCGGGCGTTCAGGCCTTCGGGGCCACCTTCGAGAGGCCGTTGATGATGCGGTCCATCGCGTCGCCGCCCGTCGGGTCGGTGAGGTTGGCCAGCATCTTCAGCGTGAACTTCATCAGGACCGGGTGGGTCAGGCCCCGCTGCGTCGCGATCTTCATGATCTTCGGGTTGCCGATGATCTTCACGAAGGCGCGGCCCAGGGTGTAGTACCCGCCGTAGGTGTCCTTGAGGATCTTCGGGTAGTTGTGCAGCGCCAGCTCGCGCTGGGCCGGGGTGGCCCGGGCGTGGGCCTGGACGATGACGTCGGCCGCGATCTGGCCCGATTCCATGGCGTACGCGATGCCCTCGCCGTTGAACGGGTTGACCAGGCCGCCCGCGTCACCGACGAGCAGCAGGCCCTTGGTGTAGTGCGGCTGGCGGTTGAAGGCCATCGGCAGGGCGGCACCGCGGATCGGCGTCGTCATGTTCTCCGGGGTGAAGCCCCAGTCCTCCGGCATGGAGGCGCACCACGCCTTGAGGACCTCGCGCCAGTCCAGCTCCTTGAAGGCGGAGGAGGAGTTGAGGATGCCGAGGCCGACGTTGGAGGTGCCGTCGCCCATGCCGAAGATCCAGCCGTAGCCGGGCAGCAGCCGGTCCTGCGGGCCGCGCCGGTCCCACAGCTCCAGCCAGGACTCCAGATAGTCGTCGTCGTGCCGGGGGCTGGTGAAGTACGTGCGTACGGCCACGCCCATCGGCCGGTCCTCGCGCCGGTGCAGCCCCATGGCGAGGGAGAGCCGGGTGGAGTTGCCGTCGGCGGCGACGACGAGCGGCGCGTGGAAGGTGACCTCGCGCTTCTCCTCGCCGAGCTTGGCGTGCACGCCGGTGATCCGGCCGGTGCGGTCGTCGATGACCGGCGCACCGACGTTGCACCGCTCGTACAGCCGGGCGCCGGCCTTCTGCGCCTGCCGGGCGAGCTGCTCGTCGAAGTCGTCCCGCTTGCGGACCAGTCCGTAGTCCGGGTACGAGGCGAGGTCCGGCCAGTCGAGCTGCAGCCGCGAGCCGCCGCCGATGATCCGCAGGCCCTTGTTGCGCAGCCAGCCGGCCTCTTCGGAGATGTCGATGCCCATGGCGACGAGCTGCTTGGTGGCGCGCGGGGTCAGCCCGTCGCCGCAGACCTTCTCGCGGGGGAACGCGGTCTTCTCCAGGAGCAGGACGTCGAGTCCGGCCTTGGCCAGGTAGTACGCGGTCGTCGATCCGGCCGGGCCTGCCCCGACGACGATCACGTCTGCGCTGTGCTCGGAGAGGGGCTGCTCGGTCACGGCGGGGTCTCCCGAAGACTCGACGGTGCGTACCGGACGGCACGGATCAGGACAGGGGCAGTCTATGGGGCCCGTCCCGGACCGTCCGGAGGGCCACCCTTCGTAGGGAGATGCGCAGGAGATGCGTAGGAGATCATCGGGCGCGTGACCATCACTCGTACATCCGTCCGGCGCGGTTCGCTGATCACAGCGGTCCTCGCCCTCCTCTGCTCGGCGTTTCTCGTCCTGCCCGCGAACGCCGACCCGCTCCCCTTCGACGACTGCCCGGCGAACACCCTGTGCCTCTACTCCGGCACCGGCGGCACCGGTGAGCGCGAGGACTTCACCGACCGGGAGAACCGGGAGACCTACGACGCGGCCTGGGACGACAAGACCCTCTCCGCCAAGAACAACACCGCCCTGTGGGCCTGTGTGTACGTCGAGGCGCGGTACGGCGGCAAGCTCCAGACCATCAAGCCGGGCAACGACGACGAGTACGCGACCGACCCGTCCTTCAACGGCGCCATCAGCTCGCACAAGCTGGTGCCTTCCCGCGCCCACTGCTTCACCGGCTACGAGCGCTGTCCGGACAACCGGGTCTGCACCTTCACGCAGGAGCGCGGCCGCGGCGCGATGTCCGCGCACCTGCCCGCGACCGACCCGGTCACCGGGAACTACGGCAACAGCTACGGCACCGAGGCCGCGCCCAAGTCGGTCTTCAACCGCACCCGGAAGCACGTCTGCTTCTACCCCGAGCCCGGCTACACCGGGACCTGGACCACCGACCCCACCGACCCAGCCGAGCGGACGTACGGCGCGTTCGTCGTCCTGCGGGGCGACAGCACCACCGTGCCCAAGCCGTACACCGGCACCTTCCGCTCGCACGAGCTCGTCAACGGAACCTCGGAGTGCCAGTGACCAGGACCTACCGCCCGCTCGCGGCACTCGCCGCCGCGGCCGCCGCTCTCACCCTGACCACCTCGGCCACCGCCGCCCCCACCGTCGACGAGCCGAAGAGCCCGCTGGGCCTCAACTGGACCCAGGGCACCCCGGTCGCCGTCGCCGCCGGCGTCACCCACACCACCTGGACCGAGACCACCCTCGACAACAGGGCCAAGGCACGGATCCTCCAGGTCGTCGAGATCGACCCGGCCGTCTCGGCGGTCACCCTGGAGAGCATCGTCGGCACGAGCGATGCCGCCCGCGAGACGGTCGCCGCCCAGCTCTCCGGGGTCTCCTCCGTCGCCGACCGTCACCCGTACGCGGGCACCAACGGCGGCCTGTTCCAGCGGGAACCCACTCCGATACGCGGCGAGGAGAACGCGGTGCACACCAGCGTCTCCGCCACCGACGGCGTGCTGCACAGCTCCAGTTGCTGGAGCGGGGGGAAGGGCAGCTCGGGCGCGGTGATCCAGTACGGCATCCCGTACGTCACCAAGCTCCGTACGGAGCTGAGCCTGACCGCGCCGTCCGGCGAGACCGTACGGCTCGACGACATCAACCGAGCGCCCGGCCGCGCCCCGCACTGCGCGCGAGACGAGCGGGACGCGCGGGTGAGCACGACTCCCCCGGTGTACACCGACCCCGACGAGATCATCGCCTTCACGGACGACTACGGCCGTCCCGTCCCGGGGGTGGGCACCGACCCGAGCGTCGAGGCCACCAAGGACCAGGGCTTCGAGGTCGTCGTCGACGCGCACGGCGTGGTCACCGAGGCCCGGGAGGGCCGCGGCGGCACCACCGTCCCGGTCGGCGGCCGCGTCCTCCAGGGCATCGGCACCGGCGCCGACTGGCTCCGCGCCCACCTGGTCCGCGACGACAAGATCACGGTCGGCCAGAAGCTCCACGACGTCACCCTCGGCCGGGAGATCCCGCTGGACGCGTCCGTCGACGTCGTGAGCTCCTTCCACGAGCTGCTGCGCCATGGCCAGATCCCCACGGCGCTGCCCAACTCGTGCAGCGGTAGTGGTACGGAGAAGGGCACGGACGGCACGAACCTGATCTGCACCGACTCGCGCACCGCCCTCGGCACCAACGTCCGCGGCAACCCGGTGCTGATCACCCTCACCGGCCAGGACAACGAGGACGGCGAATACCTGGGCGCCTTCGCCGCGCTCCTGGACTCCCAGGAGCTCGCCCTGGTCGATGTGCTCAACCTCGACGGCGGCGGCTCGACGACGCTGATGACGGGCACGGTGGTCCGTACCCCGCCGACGAACCTGGACGAGGCATCGGCGGACGGCGTGAAGGTCCACCGGCAGGTGGGCGACGCGGTCTACGCGGGCGTCGGCGGCTACGGCATGTACGCGAAGTAACCCCCGGCGGTCAGGCCTTGAACCCCCGGTGCAGGGCGACGATCCCGCCGGTCAGGTTCCGCCAGGCGACCTTGGACCAGCCGGCCTTCCCGAGCATTCCCGCGAGGGTCGGCTGGTCCGGCCAGGACTGGATGGACTCGGCGAGGTAGACGTACGCGTCCGGGTTGGAGGAGACCGCGCGGGCCACGGAGGGCAGGGCGCGCATCAGGTACTCCTCGTAGACCGTGCGGAACGGCGCCCAGGTGGGGTGCGAGAACTCGCAGATCACCACCCGGCCGCCGGGCTTCGTCACCCGGTACAGCTCGCGCAGCGCCGCCTCGGTGTCCTGGATGTTGCGCAGGCCGAAGGAGATCGTCACCGCGTCGAAGACGTCGTCGCGGAACGGCAGTCGCATGCCGTCGCCGGCGGTGAAGGGCATCCAGGGGTGCCGCTTCTTGCCGACCTGGAGCATGCCGAGGGAGAAGTCGCAGGGCACGACGTACGCCCCGGCCCGGGCGAACGGCTGCGAGGAGGTCGCCGTCCCGGCGGCCAGGTCCAGGATCCGCTGGGCGGGCCGGGCGTCGACCGCCTTGGCGACCTCCTTGCGCCAGCGCCGGTCCTGCCCCAGCGAGAGCACGTCGTTGGTCAGGTCGTAGTTCGCCGCCACGTCGTCGAACATCGAGGCGACTTCGTGCGGCTGCTTGTCCAGGGATGCTCGGGTCACTGGCGTTCGGCCTCGCAGAATCGGGGTACGGGCGGGCGCGCCCATTGTCTCAGGCGGACGGCACGACCCACGTGCGGGGCATGCCGGTGCGGCGGGCGGGCAGGGGCACCGGGGAGCGCGGGTGCTGTCAGCGGGCGCGGTAGAGCAGGCGCCCGCCGAGTACGGTCGCGACGCAGGTGGACGCCCCCCGGGCCACGAGGCCGGCCTCGTCCGCGACGTCGAAGACCGCGAGGTCGGCGAGGCCGCCCACGGTCAGCGGTCCGTGCGCGGTGCCGGGCAGGTCGTGCCCCTCGACGAAGGGGTCGAGGTCGGGCCCGTCCCCGACGGGCGGGGCGAGCACGTGCGCCTTCGGCACCTCCCGCAGTCCCGCCCGCGCCACGGCCTGCCGTACCTCCGACGGCCCGGGGCCGAGGCCGACGTGGGTGGTGCCGTGCGCCAGCATCCGCTGGATGCCGCGCCGTACGCTGCCCGCCATCCGGGCCGTGTCGGGTGCGAGCGCGGCGAACGCCGGTCCCGAGAGCGGTGCGGTGCCCAGCTCGTCGGCCTCGCGGGGATCGGGGTGGTACACCCGGGTCAGCAACCACAGCCCGTGCCACTGGCGCAGCCCCGGCGTCAGGACGCCCGGCCAGCGGCGTACCCGCGCGTCGGGACGGTCCGCCGCCACCTCCTCGTACGGGCCGATCGCGGCGATCTCCGTGCCCCGCACGACGACGGCGCCGCCCGGCACGGGCTCCTGCCCGCCGCCGGGCAGGACCAGGTCCGCCGCGTGGATCGTCAGCACGAACGCGTCAGTTGGCGTTCAGGAGCTTCAGCTCCGGGTGCGCCGTGCCGCCTTCGAGCGCCGTGGAGGAGATGTGCGAGACGACGCGCTCGTCGACCGGGTCGTTCGCCGGGTCGTCGTGGACGAGGAGGTGCTCGTACGTCGTCGCGCGCTGCGCCGGGACCCGGCCCGCCTTGCGGATCAGGTCGATGATCTCCATGCGGTTCGAACGGTGCTTGGCACCGGCCGAGGAGACGACGTTCTCCTCCAGCATGATCGAGCCCAGGTCGTCCGCGCCGTAGTGCAGCGACAGCTGGCCGGCCTCCTTGCCGACGGTCAGCCAGGAGCCCTGGATGTGGGCGATGTTGTCCATGAAGAGCCGCGCGACCGCGATCATCCGCAGGTACTCGAAGATCGTCGCCTGCGTACGGCCCTTGAGGTGGTTGTTCTCGGGCTGGTACGTGTACGGGATGAAGGCCCGGAAGCCGCCCGTCCGGTCCTGTACGTCACGGATCATCCGCAGGTGCTCGATCCGCTCGGCGTTCGTCTCGCCGGTGCCCATGAGCATCGTGGACGTGGACTCGACGCCCAGGCCGTGGGCGATCTCCATGATCTCCAGCCACCGCTCGCCGCTCTCCTTGAGCGGGGCGATCGCCTTGCGCGGCCGGGCCGGCAGCAGCTCGGCGCCCGCGCCGGCGAAGGAGTCGAGGCCGGCCGCGTGGATGCGCTGGATGGCCTCCTCGACCGACACCTTGGAGATCCGGGCCATGTGCTCGACCTCGGACGCGCCGAGGGAGTGGATGACCAGCTCCGGGAACTCCTTCTTGATGGCGGAGAAGTGCTGCTCGTAGTACTCGACGCCGTAGTCCGGGTGGTGCCCGCCCTGGAACATGATCTGCGTGCCGCCGAGCTCCACGGTCTCCGCGCAGCGGCGCAGGATGTCGTCGAGGTCGCGGGTCCAGCCCTTGGCGGTGTCCTTCGGTGGGGCGTAGAACGCGCAGAACTTGCACGCCGTGACGCACACGTTGGTGTAGTTGATGTTCCGCTCGATGATGTACGTCGCGATGTGCTCCGTACCGGCGTACCGGCGACGACGTACGGCGTCGGCGGCCGAGCCGAGCGCGTGCAGCGGCGCCGAGCGGTACAGGTCGAGCGCCTCCTCGGGGGTGATCCGGCCACCCTCGGCGGCGCGGTCGAGGACGGACTGAAGGTCGGCCTTCTCGGTCACCGGGTGAGTCCCTTCGGAGGGTTGCTGAGCAGACCGAACCAGCGTACGCCAGCGTTTCTCAGGACTTCCGCAGGGTGCCGGTCGGGCGGCCGGCGGCCTCCTCGTGGGAGCGGTAGGCGAGGGTGCCGTCGGCCGTGAGGGTGAGGGTGAAGGAGGAGGTGCCGCCGGTGCAGAGGCCGGCGGTGCCGGGGCGCTCGGGGTCGGTGCGGTCGGCGATGCGGAGTTCGCGGGCGGTGGCGGAGGTGAGCCTGCCGATGCCGTGGCACTTCACGGTGGTGCCGAGCACGCTGATGACGTGGCTGGTGCGGACGACGTCCTCGCCGGTCCTGCCCTTGCCGATGACGGCGGTGAAGTCGCCGTGCGGGGAGCCGTTGCGCTCGGTGGTGGGGCCGGTCCAGGTGCCGAGGAAGGCGGGGGGCACGGAGCCGGCGGGAGCGGTGGCGGCGGGCGGGCTCGCGCTGGGCGTCTTCCCGGTCTTGTCGGCGTTGGCGTCGGTGCGGCCGCCGGGCATGAGGTCGAAGAGGTACGCGGCGCCGAGGGTGACGCCGACGAGCGCGGCGGTGACGGTGATGGCGGCGGTGCACCCGACCCGCCGCCCGGCGGCGAGGGAGAAGGAGAGCTTCCGCCCGGCGGGCGGGGCGGGGTGACGGGGTGCCGTGGCCGTCGCCGCCTCGGCCATGGGGCCGGCGCCTGCGCCGGGGAGGGGCGCGGGCGGGAGTCCGTGGCTGCCCGGGCCGGACGCTTCGGCGCCGCCTGGCACGGCCGGCGCGGCAGCGTCGCGGGGCGCGGGCAGCGTGCCCGGGGGGCCGCCTGGCACGGCCGGCGCGGCAGCGTCGCGGGGGCCGGGGCCCGTGGCCGCCAGGGCCGCCGGGCCGGTGGCGGAGAGGTCCCGGGGGCTGGGGGACGCGCTCGGGAGCCCGGGGCCGGGGGCGGCCGCGGCGGGCCAAAGGCCGGGGGTCGGCTCCACCGGCGGGCCGAAGCCCGCCACCGGCGCCACGGAAGGCGCGGTGAACGGCACCGGTCCGGAGGCGTACGGATCATCCGCGCGGGCGTCGACCGCGTCGGAAGGCGGAGCCACAGGGCCCGAGAGGTACCCGTCCGCAGACGGCCCCGCCGCACCCGAACCCACCGCCTCCGGAGACGGCGCCGCAGCGCCCGGCCCGGCGCCCGAAAGGCCCCCGCCGGCAGACGGCCCCGCCGCACCCGAACCCACCCCGTCCGCAGCCGGCCCCGCAGCGCCCGCGCGATCCCCGTCCTTGGACGGACCGTCCGCGTCCAGTTCCAGGAGGCGGATCGCCGTGCGGCTGACCTCCTCCACCAGCGGGGCCGGCAGCCAGCCGGTCGTCATCAGGGACGCCGCGCCCGTCGGGGCCAGGCGGGTCGCGACGGCGGCCGGGGTCGGGCGGGAAGCGGGGTCCTTGGACAGGCAGGCCGTCACCAGCTCCCGTAGCTCCCCCACATCGCCCAGCTCCGGCTCCTCGTGGACGACCTTGTAGAGGAGCGCGGCCGAGGTGTCGCCGCGGAAGGGCGGGGTTCCGGTCGCCGCGTACGCGAGGACCGCGCCGAGCGAGAAGACGTCGGCGGCGGCCGTGGCGTCCCGGCCGAGGACCTGCTCGGGCGCCATGTAGCCGGGCGAGCCGATGGACGCGCCGGTCGCGGTGAGGGACGCCGTCCCCTCGATGGCGCGCGCGCTGCCGAAGTCGATGAGCCGGGGCCCGTCGAGGGTGAGCAGCACGTTCGACGGCTTCACGTCACGGTGGACGAGCCCCAGCGCGTGGACGCCCGCCAGCGCCTCGGCGAGTCCGGCGCCCAGGGCCCGTACCGCCGTCTCGGGCAGCGGGCCGATCCGCGCCACGGCCCGGTCGAGCGTCGGACCGGCGACGTAACCGGTCGCCACCCACGGCACGGCCGCCTCCGGGTCGGCGTCCAGGACGGGCGCGGTCCACCGCCCGCCGACCCTCCGCGCGGCCTCCACCTCGCGCCGGAACCGCGCCCTGAACTGCTCGTCGAGCGCGAAGTGCGGGTGGACGATCTTCACGGCCACGGTCCGGCCGCCCTCGTTGCGGGCGAGGTACACGCGCCCCATGCCGCCGGAGCCGAGCCGGCCGAGGATGCGGTAGCCGCCGATGGTCCTCGGTTCCCCTGCTTCGAGCGGCTGCATGTCTTCCCTTCTAGCAGCGCGGAGCGCTTCGTGGGCCGGATCACGACGATTCGGAACGGTACCGAGTCAACCGATCCCCTCTCCCGCCCCTCCTTCCTTCCGTAATCACCCGTCGTGTCCCGAAGCACCCGGAGCCCCACCATGAAACGCCTGCCGACGCGTCCGCCGAAGCGCCTGCCCAGGTTCGTCGCCGCCGCCCTCGCCCTCGGTTCCGCGGCCGCTCTGGTCACCGGCTGTTCCGACGAGGGCGCGCCGCTCACCTTCGACACCCCGAGGGCCACGGCCACGGCCGACAAGCCGGAGCGGCCCCCGAAGCAGACCAAGCGCGCGAGCGGCCCGGAAACGCTGCTCCCCACCGGTCCGGCGGCGAGTTTCACCACCGCCAACACCCTTGAGGACGGCACCAAGATCGGTGTCACCACGCTCGCGGGTGCGAAGTCCGGGTTCACCGGCAAGGTGTGGGTGTGGGCGCCGAAGCAGTATTTCGACCCGAAGTACGCCGACAGCGGCTTCCCGGTGCTCATCGCCCTGCCGGGCGGAAAGGGCTATCCGACGAATTACTGGATGGGTACGGACCTCAAACTCCAGTCGAGCATCAGCCGGTGGTCGGAGGAGGGGAGGAGTCTTCCGTTCATCGTCGTGATGCCCGTGCTCAATCCGGACGACAAGTACTACTACGACGGCAGTGATATCCCGGGCCAGCCGAGGATCGGCACCTGGCTGACCGAGGACGTGCCGGATTTCGTGCGCGCCAATTTCCGTACCTTCACGTCCCGTGACGGCTGGGCCTTCATGGGTTCGTCCTCGGGCGGCTTCGTCGGGCTGAAGTCCGTTCTCCAGCACCCGGACAAGTTCAAGGCCGTGATCGCGTCCGGGCCGGACACCGTCCCCGACTCGCCGCTGTGGGCCGGGCACGAGGCCGAGCGGCAGGCGAACAATCCGGAGAAGCTCGCCAAGGCGCTCGGCGCGAAGCCGGACACCAAGGCCAACGCGACGTATCTCGCGTTCCAGATCGGCACCAAGGAATCCGGCATGGCCCGGCTCAAGGCGTTCATGAAGAACTACACCAAGGGCCCGGTGAAGACCCGCCTCCAGGTCATCCAGGGCGGCGGGCACAACGCCAAGACGTATATGCAGGGCATGGAGGAAGGCTCGATCGCCTGGATCAGCCAGCACATGCAGGGGCCGGTCCCCGCACCGTAGGGGCGAGCCCTACGGGCCGGACTCCCTAGCGGGCGGCGCCGAGCAGTTCCACCCGTACGTCCGCCGGGAAGCCGGTCGTCGGGCCGGTCCGGCGGGCGAACGCGCGGACGCCCGCCAGCTGCTCCGGCCCGAAGCGGAAGTCCAGCGTCCGGAAGTACCGCTCCAGGAGCTCCGCGTCGAAGGACTCCCAGCGGGCCGCCTGCTCGGCGACCTTCGCGACCTCGACCAGCGACAGATCACGCGAGGCGAGGAAGGCCTCGTGCACCTCGCGGACCGTCTCCGGCTCACGGGCGAGATAGTCCTTGCGCACCGCCCACACCGCGAAGACGAACGGAAGGCCCGTCCACTCCTTCCACATCAGCCCCAGGTCGTGGACCTGGAGACCGAGCCGGGGGGCGTCGTGCAGCGAGGCCCGCAGGGCGGCGTCGCCGATCAGGACGGCGGCGTCCGCCTCCTGCATCATCAGCCCCAGGTCGGGCGGGCACGTGTAGTAGTCGGGCTGGACGCCGTACTGCTCGGCGAGCAGCAGCTGCGCCAGGCGTACGGAGGTGCGGGAGGTGGAACCGAGCGCGACCCGCGCCCCGTCCAGGTGCTCCAGCGGACGCTGGGAGACGATCACGCAGGACATCACGGGACCGTCGCACCCCACGGCGATGTCCGGCAGCGCGACGAGATCGTCGGCGTTGCGGAGGTACTCGACGAGCGTGACGGGGCCGATGTCGAGGTCGCCGCGCACCAGCCGCTCGCTGAGCTTCTCCGGGGTGTCCTTCGTCAGGTCCAGATCGAGAAGCGTTCCCGTGCGGGCCAGGCCCCAGTAGAGGGGCAGGCAGTTCAGGAACTGGATGTGTCCGACGCGGGGCCGGCTGCGCTGGTGGTCGTCGTTGGCTCTGTCCACAACGCGAGGCTAGCCCCGTCTCGTACGGTGGACATCGCCGGGGGCGGGGCCTCGGCGCGTCAGCGCATGGGGAGCGTTTCAAACATGCGAGTGACGTGATCTTTCCCTCTAGTGCGTGACGCACCCTGCGTGCTACGCTCGTCGCAAGTTGCAGTTTGGTTTCCCTTGCAGTACAGAGCCTGCGGAGCATGTGACCCGCAGGCTTTTGTAGTTTTCAGACTTCTTTGCAGGTTCTGGAGCAGGGCAACCCTTTGGCCCAAGGAGGGCTTATGGCTACCGGAACCGTCAAGTGGTTCAACGCTGAAAAGGGCTTCGGCTTCATCGCCCAGGACGGCGGCGGCCCGGATGTCTTCGTCCACTACTCCGCGATCAACGCGTCTGGTTTCCGCTCCCTCGAGGAGAACCAGCTCGTGAACTTCGACGTCACGCAGGGTCCGAAGGGCCCGCAGGCGGAGAACGTCACCCCGGCCTAAGTTGCCCGGGTCGGCGGTAATCGCGCACGGCTAGAGAAGTACCCAAGGAGTCCCGCTCCGCGCCTTCGGGCACGAGCGGGGCTCCTGCCTTTTACGCTGGACGTATGACCGAACGCAAACCGCCCGGCGTCAGCTTCGAGTCATTCGTGGACAAGCAGATCCGCGAGGCGGAGGAACGGGGCGAGTTCCAGCGGCTGGCCGGCTTCGGACGGCCCCTCGACGACGACCGCGCTCCCTATGACGAGCTGTGGTGGATCAAGGGAAAGCTCCACCGCGAGGGCGCGTCCGTCCTGCCGCCCTCTCTCGCCCTCCGCAAGGAGGCCGAGGACGCCAAGGAGGCGATCGGCCGGGCCGTCTCGGAGTCCCAGGTCCGCCGCATCGTCAACGAGATCAACAAGAAGATCACCGAGGCGCTGAAGCGCCCGCCTACGGGGCCGCCGCTGCACCTGAAGCCGTTCGACGTCGAGGCCACGGCCGAGGAGTGGCGGGCGGGACGCCGGGACCGGTGACCGGCCCCGGTTCGGATCGCGGGTTGTTCGCCCTTGTGTGCGAGCAGCCCGCACGATCTCGTTCATGACGACAACCAGCGACACGCGATTCCTTCTCGGCGGCGATCTCCCGGTGGCCCGGATGGGCTTCGGCGCCATGCGGCTCCCCGCCCGGGGATGGGAAGGCCCCGCGAACGACCCGGAGACGGCGGTGAAGGTGCTGCGGCGCGCCGTCGATCTCGGCGTGAACCACATCGACACCGCGTGGTTCTACTTCCACGAGGACATCGCCGCCAACGACCTGATCCGCAAGGCGCTCCACCCCTACGCCGACGACCTGGTGATCGCGGCCAAGGTCGGCCCGGGGCGGAACCCGGACGGCAGCTGGATGGACCCTGCCGACGCGCGCAGGCTCCGGGAGGACGTCCACCGCTCGCTGCGCGAGCTGGGCCGGGACCATCTGGACCTGGTCTATCTGCGGCTGCTGCCGTCCCAGCTGGCCGCGAACCCGATGGCCGAGCTGTTCGGCGCGCTCGCCGAGCTGCGCGACGAGGGCCTGATACGGCACCTCGGCATCAGCAACGTGACCACCGCCCATCTCGACGAGGCCCTGCGGATCGCGCCGGTCGCCGCCGTGCAGAACATGTACGCGGTCGCCCACCGCCCCGAGCCGGCGGTCCTCGACGTCTGCACCGAGCGGGGGATCGCCTACGTGCCGTTCTTCTCCCTCGACCCGCTCGGCCGCCCGGAGCCCGTCGACACGCTCGCCCGGATCGCCGCACGGCACGACGCCTCCACCGCCCAGGTGAAACTGGCCTGGCTCCTGGCCCAGTCCCCGGCCGTTCTGCCCATCCCCGGCACCTCATCGGTGGCCCACTTGGAGGAGAACATCGCGGCGGCCGGCCTCCGCCTCGACGACGAGGCCCTGGCCGAGCTGAACGCGCTGACCGATGACCCGATCGACGAGGAGTGACCGACATGAAGAGTGCCGACCTGCTGCTGGATCTGTTCGCACGCGTCCAGGACGCGGTACACGGGGCCGTCGAGGGTCTGTCGGAGGAGGAGCTCGCGGTCCGGGTCGACGAGGAGGCCAACTCGATCGCCTGGCTCGTCTGGCACCTGACCCGCATCCAGGACGACCACATCGCCGGAGCCTTCGGCACCGAGCAGCTGTGGACCGCCGGCGACTGGTCGTCCCGCTTCGGCCTCCCCTTCCCGAAGAACGCGACCGGCTACGGCCACTCCAGCAAGCAGGTCGGCCAGGTCCGCGCCCCGGCGGAGCTGCTGCTCGGCTACTACGACGCCGTGCACGAGCGCTCCCTCGAACACCTCGCCTCGGTGACCAACGCGGACCTGGACCGGATCGTCGACGACTCCTGGGACCCGCCGGTCACCCTGGGCGTCCGCCTCGTGAGCGTGATCTCGGAGGAGAACCAGCACGCGGGCCAGGCGGCGTACGTACGAGGGCTGGTGGAGCGGCGGTAGCCCGAAGCTCCGGGCCTGGTGACGGTCAGACCGACCTGCCCGGAGCGGCCCGCTCGGCATCGTGCCGGGCGGGCCGAGGAGGGGAGAGCGGGAGCGTGGCCCAGACCGTCTTGCCGACGCAGCGGGCCTTGACGCCCCACGCGGTGGCGAGGGCCGAGACCAGCAGCAGTCCGTAGCCACCCTCGTCCGGTACGGAGACGGGCTCGGGCTCCCGCTCGCCCCGGGCGTCGGAGACCTCGACGCGGAGGTGGTCGGCGGCCAGCGCGAGGCGCACCTCGAAGTCGCGGCCGGGGACGCGGCCGTGGGTGACCGCGTTGTTGGCGAACTCGGCGACGACCAGTTCCGCCGCCTCGGTGGCGGTCACGCCCCAGTCGTGGAGCTGCCGCACGGCGAGGAGACGGGCGAGGCGGGCGCCACGGCGGGTGGCCGAGAGACGCTGCGCGAACTCACCGGTTGGAGTGGAGATTTCGGACTTCATGAGGTCGAGCCTGGCGTCCCGGCCGTACGCTGACCAGCGACGACGGCACGACGCTGAGTAGTGGTACGAGCACGCCCAGAAGGCGGTACGGATGTCGGGGAACCGGGAGGAACGGCCGGAACGGCCGTCCGAAGTCGACGGAACGGCGCACCTGTTCAGTGCGCTCGGAAAGATCATCAAGGTCCTGCGGAGAAACGCGGGCCTGAGCCAGGCGGAACTCGCCGAGGCCACGCACTGTAGCGAGGACCTGGTCTCGTCGGTCGAGCGCGGGGTACGCACGCCTCAACCGGACTTCCTCCTCCGGACGGACCGGGCGCTGGGTGCGGGGGGCGTGCTGACGGCGGCGGTGGACGACGTACGGGAGGCACTGGCGCGGGCGAGGACGCGGCACCCGGACTGGTTCCGTGACTTCGCGAAGGCGGAGGCGGAGGCGGTGGCGTTGCACTATTACGAGGTGCAGGCCGTGCCGGGCATTCTGCAGACGGAGGCGTACGCGCGATCGCTCTTCGCTCGCCGCCGTCCCATGCTGGACGAGGAGACGGTCGAGAAGCGGGTGGCCGACCGGCTGGCGCGGCAGGTCATCCTCGACAAGTGGCCTGCGCCGACCATGAGTTTCGTCCTGGAGGCGGCAGTGCTGCTGCGACCGTTCGGCGGCCCGGAGGTCCACCGGGAGCAGTTGCGCCGCATCCGAGAGGTGGCCATGCGCCGGACGATCGACCTCCAGGTGATGCCACAAGATCAGTACGAGCACCCCTACCTGGGAGGCGCGTTCACCCTTCTCACGCCGAGAGGGCGTCGGGAGGTCGCGTACACCGAGATTTACGGGCACGCTCGGCTGATCACCGATCCGGAAGAGACGCGTACCTACGCCGAGCGCTATGGGATCATCCGGGCGCAGGCACTCACGCAACAGGAGTCCCTGGCCTGGATCGAGAAACTGCTGGGAGAGCGATGAACACCACCGAACTGGCCTGGTTCAAGAGCAGCTACAGCGACTCCGAGGGCGGCAACTGCATCGAAGTCGCCTACCACTGGCGCAAGTCCAGCTACAGCAGCGCCGAAGGCGGCAACTGCGTCGAGGTCGCCGCCCACCCCACCACCATCCACGTCCGCGACTCCAAGAACCCCCACGGCCCCCAGCTCGCCGTCGCCCCCTCCGCCTGGGCGGCGTTCGTGGCCGTGGCATCCGCTGCGTGACCGGTAGGAACTTCGTACTCTTCGACGTCGACGGCACCCTCATGGACGCCGTCGACAACCAGCGCCGCGTCTGGCACACCTGGGCCGCGCGGTACGGGCTCGACGGGGACGAGGTGTACGCCGTCGCGCGGCGCACTCGGCCCGTCGAGACGTTCGCCGCCGTCGTGCCGGAGCGCGATCCGGCCGAGTGCCTCGCGCTTCTCCACGAGCTGGAGGACGCGGACGTACGGACGGGCTCGTACGCGGCCTTCGGCGGGGCGGCGGAGTTGCTCGCCGCCCTTCCGGTCGGCCGGTGGGCGCTGGTGACGTCGAACTACGAGCACCGGGTGCGGGGCCGTTTCGAGCGGACCGGGCTGCCGCTCCCCCACCTCGTCGTGGACGCGGCGGCCGTCGCCGAGGGCAAGCCGTCCCCGGCTCCGTACCTGCTGGCCGCCGAGAAGCTGGGCGCGGACCCGGCCGACTGTCTGGTGATCGAGGACGCGCCCTCCGGCGTCCGCTCGGGTCTCGATGCCGGGATGACGGTGTGGACGGTGAACACGCCCCTCCCGGCCGAGGGCTCGCACCGGCACTTCACGACGCTGTCCGACGCGGCGCCCGCCATCCTGGCCTTCGCCGGGTCGGCATCGGAGGCGGCCTACGGGGTGGCGACCGCGCCGTCGTAGACGTTGCCCGGTGTGGCGACCGCTGTGATCGCCCGGGCCAGGAGCGTGGACGGCTCCTGGCCCTGGCTCTCGGCATCCGTGTTGATCATGATGACGAGGGTGGCCTTCTGTGAGGGCAGATAGACGGTGACGGTCTCGTAGCCCGGGATCGAGCCGTTGTGCCCGAGCCATCCGTTGGTCTGGAAGATGCCGAGGCCGTAGGTGGTGCCGGGGGAGCCGGTCGGCAGTGTCTTGAGGCGCTCTGCCTGGATCTCGGGGTTGAGCAGCTCCCCGGTGGCGAGGATCTTGGCCCAGCGGTGCAGGTCCTGCAGATTGGAGATCATCGCCCCGGCCGCCGACGCCCAGCTCGGGTTCCAGTCCGTGGCGTCCGCGACCGCACCGCTGCGGGTCCGGTCGGTGTAGCCACGCACGCGCGGCTCGGGGAACTCGGCGCCCTCCGGGAAGAGCGTGTGGCGCAGCTGGGCCGGGCCGAGCACGCGCTTGCCGATGTAGTCGGCGAGCTTGGTCCCGCTGACCTTCTCGATCACCAGGCCGAGCAGGACGAGGTTGGTGTCGGAGTACTGGAACCGCTTGCCGGGTGCGAAGGCGTTCGGGTGCTTGAAGCCGTACGCGAGCGATTCCCACGGGGTGAAGGTGCGCCGGGGGTCGCTCAGCAGGTCGCGGAGGAAGTCCGGGTCGGAGGTGTACGGGAACAGTCCGCTGCGCATTTCGGCGAGGTGGCGGAGCGTGATCCGGTGGCCGTTCGGCACGCCCAGGATGTACTTCGCGATCGGGTCGTCGAGGCGGACGCGGCGCTCGTCCACGAGCTTGAGGAGCGCGGTGACCGTGAAGGTCTTGGTCTCGCTGCCGATCCGGACGAAGGTGTCGGCGAACATCGGCTTGCGGGTGGCGGTGTCGGCGACGCCGGACGCGCGGACGTAGCACCCCTTGTTCGGCATCCACAGCCCGACGACCGCGCCGGGGATCTTCGCCTGCCGGCGGACGTCCTCGATCGTCTTGTCGAGCCGGGCCATCAGCTCGGCGCTGAACCCGTCCCGGTGGCAGTCGTCGTGGTCGTACCAGTCGGCGGTCGTGGCGGGCGGGGGTGTCGCGGCGAGCGGGGTGGGTGGCGCGGTCGTGGCCTGCGGGGCGGGTGGGGGTGTCGCGGCGTGGACGGGCGTGGCGGGGGCCGCCGTCATCGGCGTCAGCACGGCCGCCGCGAGCAGTGCTGCGGCGAGCGGTCGGCGGTGGGGGCTACGTCGTCGCACGGCGGGGTTGCCTTTCCAGGTCACGGGCGCGGAGGCGGCATGACCACGGGTACCCGTCGCGGAGGCGTCCGCCCGGCGCGTTCCGGCGAGTCCACTCGTTCGGAGCCGCGCGGACGACCGGCCGGCTCTGCGGCGAGCGGGTCACCGTCGTCGCGGTGTGAAGACCGGGATCCGGAATTCGCCCTCCGCGCGGAACGTGACCTCCAGGTCCATCCCGATCCGGAGCTCCCCCTCCGCGCAGTCCACGACCTCGGTCATCATGCGCGGGCCCTCCGCCAGGTCCACCACCGCCGCCACGTAGGGGACCCGTTCGCCGAACGGCGCGAGGTCGTTCCGGTGGACGACCGACCAGGTGTAGAGCGTGGCGCGGCCGCTCGCCCGCTCCCAGCGCACGTCGTCGCTCCAGCAGCGCGGGCAGAACTCGCGGGGGTAGTGGTGCGCCCGGCCGCAGGCGGCGCACCTCCTCAGCAGCAGGCGGCCCTGGGCGGCCGCGTCCCAGTAGGCGCGGGTGAAGGCGTCGACGTCCGGGGTGGCGGCAGTCATCCGAAGAGTCCGATCGCGTGGTCGAGGGACCAGGTCTGCCAGGACATGGCGAAGAGGGCGACCAGCGAGATCAGCGCCATCATCGCGTTCTGCCCCTGCTCGGCCCAGTCGTGGATCATCAGGACGAGGTAGAGCAGATTGAGGAGCAGGCCGCCGGCCAGCGCCACGGGCGTGAGGAAACCGGCGACCAGGCCGAGGCCGAGGGCGAGTTCGGCGTGGACGACGACGTACGCCATCAGCTTCGGGCGCGGGGCGACGACCCTGTCGAAGCCCGTCCGCACGGCCCGCCAGCGGTGGGCGGCCGCCACGTCCGCCGCCCAGGCGATGCCCGTGCCGCGCTCGAACCAGCCCTTCCTGTCCTTGTGGCGCCAGCTCTCCAGCCACCACAGGCCGAGGCCGATCCGGAGGACGGCGAGCCATTCCGCGCCGGTGAGCCAGATGGTCTGCATTTCTGCCGGACTCCTCCCCGACGACATAACTGACGGTACGTCAGTTCAGCCGACTTCACACGGCCCGCGCAAGCCCCTTGCACGCGTGACCATTTCGCAACCGAACCCCCTCTTGACCGAGACCCAACAAGTGAGCACGTCATTACGCTCAGCAGTCATGGACCACACCCCCCACGCCCGACCCGCCCATCCCGTGTACGTCATCGGGGGCGGCCCCGGCGGGCTCGCCGTCGCCGCCGCCCTGCGCCGGCGGGGCGTGCGGGCCGTCGTCCTGGAGCGGTCGGACGCCGTCGGGGCGTCATGGCGCTCCCACTACGACCGGCTGCGGCTGCACACCACCCGCCGGCTGTCCGCGCTCCCGGGTCTCTCGATACCCCGCTCCTTCGGCCGGTGGGTCGCCCGCGCGGACGTCGTGCGGTACCTGGAGAAGTACGCCGAGTTCCATGACCTGGAGATCGTGACGGGCGTCGAGGTCTCCCGCGTCGAGCGCGCCGAGGACGGCGAGAGCTGGCTCCTGCACGCCACCGGCGGACGCCGGCTCACCGGCGCGGCCGTCGTCGTGGCCACCGGCTACAACCACAGCCCGCGCCTGCCCGACTGGCCGGGCCTCCCCTCGTACGCCGGGGAGTTCGCGCACGCGAGCGCGTACCGCGACCCCTCGCCCTACGCGGGCCGGGACGTGCTCGTCGTCGGCGCCGGGAACACCGGCACCGAGATCGCGGCCGACCTCGCCGAGGGCGGGGCGGGGCGGGTGCGGCTCGCGGTGCGCACGGTGCCGCACATCGTCCGCCGCTCCACGGTGGGCTGGCCCGCGCAGCGCACGGGCATCCTGGTGCGCCGGCTGCCGGTGCGCCTGGTGGACCGGGCGTGCGCGCTGGTTGCCCGGATCTCCGTACCGGACCTGTCGGAGCACGGCCTTCCGCGCCCGGACACGGGGCTGTACTCCCGGGTGCGCGAGGGGGCGATCCCGGTGCAGGACGTGGGCCTGATCGACGCCGTACGCGCCGGGAAGGTGGAGGTGGTCGCCGCGGTGGAGTCCTTCGAGGGGGACAAGGTCGTGCTCGCGGACGGGTCCCGGATCGGCCCGGACGCCGTGATCGCCGCGACGGGGTACCGCCGGGCCCTGGAACCCCTCGTCGGCCACCTGGGCGTGCTCGACGACCGGGGGCTGCCGATGACGCACGGCGGCCGGACATCGCGCCAGGCGCCGGGGCTCCACTTCACCGGGTTCACCAATCCCATCAGCGGGATGCTGCGGGAGATGGCGATCGACGCGGAGAAGATCGCCCGGACCATCGCCCGCCGGGCCGCGAAGCCGTCCGCGAGGCCTTGAGCGACGCGGGCACGGCCACGGTCGGCGCCCGCTCCGGCGGACGACGTCCTCGCTCGTTGCCGCACGACTGTTCCTGACGAAGCATCAGACTTGTAATCTGACTGTGCGTCAGGTCAGGACGAGGGACGGGCGGAACGATGCTTGGATCGACTCACGGCACCTTCACCACCGATCTCCGCGCCCGCGTGGTCGCCTGCGGAGAGCACCCGGGCACCCAGGGCACCGCCGTCCACGGCGTCACCGCTGTGGACGGCGACCAGGACGTCAGCGGCCGGCCGCTGCACGCCCCCGTGCCCGATCTCGACCGGTTCTTCCGGCCCCGGTCCGTCGCCGTCGTCGGGGCCTCCGACGCCGAGGGGCGGCCCAACACCGGGATCACCCGCCGGCTCGTCGCCTGGGCCGAGCGGGTCGGCGCCGAGCTGGTGCCCGTGCACCCGACCCGTACCACCGTCTTCGGCATCCCCTGCGTGCCGTCCGTCGGGGCGCTCGCCGCCACCCTCGCCGAGCCCGTCGACCTCGCCGTCCTGCTCGTCGCCGACCCGCTGCCCCTGATCGGGGAACTCGCCGAGGCGAAGGTGCGGTTCGCGGTCGCGTTCGCCTCCGGGTTCGCCGAGACGGGGCCGGAGGGCGCCGCCGCGCAGGAGCGGCTCGCCGAGGCGGTGCGGCGCTCCGGGATCAGGCTCCTGGGGCCGAACACCAATCTCAACGTCTTCGAGCGGTTCCGCGACGACCTCGACGGGCCGGCCATCGCGCTCATCACCCAGTCCGGGCACCAGGGCCGGCCGGTCCACACCCTCCAGGAGCTCGGCATACGGCTCTCCCACTGGGCGCCCACCGGCAACGAGGCCGATCTGGAGACCGCCGACTTCATCTCGTACTTCTCCCAGCGGCCCGAGGTCGGGGCCATCGCCTGCTACGTCGAGGGGCTCAAGGACGGGCGGGCCTTCCTCCTCGCCGCCGACCGGGCCGCGCGCAACGGGGTGCCGGTCGTGGCCGTGAAGGTCGGGCGCACCGAGACCGGGGCGCGGACGGCCGCCTCGCACACCGGCAAACTGACCGGGGCGGACCAGGTGGTCGACGCGGCCATGCGGCAGTTCGGGGTGATCCGGGTCGACGGCCTCGACGAGCTCCAGGACACCGCCGCCCTCCTCGCCCGCGCCCGTAAGCCCGTCGCCGAAGGCGTCGTCGTGTACTCCATCTCGGGGGGCACCGGCGCGCACTTCGCCGACCTGGCCACGGCCGCCGGGCTGCGGCTGCCGACCCTGTCGGAGGCCAGGCAGGCCGAGCTCCACCAGTGGATACCGGAGTATCTGCACGTGGCGAACCCCGTCGACAACGGCGGGCATCCGGTGGGCGACCGGCGCGGCCGGCAGATCATCGACGCGATCCTGGCCGACCCGGCCGTCGGCGTCCTCATCTGCCCGATCACCGGCCCGTTCCCGCCGATGAGCGACAAGCTGGCCCAGGACCTGGTGGACGCGGCCGAGACCACCGACAAGCTGGTGTGCGTGGTGTGGGGCTCGCCGGTGGGGACCGAGGCGGCCTACCGCGAGACGCTGCTCGGCTCCTCGCGCGTCGCCACCTTCCGTACGTTCTCCAACTGCATCGGGGCCGTGAAGGCCTACCTCGACCACCACCGCTTCACCACCGCCTACCGCTCCCCCTTCGACGAGGCCCCGCGCACGCCGTCCCCCTCCTTCCGCAAGGCGCGGGCGCTGCTGCGGCCGGGCCGGCAGCTGAGCGAGCACGCGGCCAAGCAGCTGCTGCGGGCGTACGGGATCCGGGTGCCGCGCGAGCAGTTGGTGACCAGCGCGGCGGCGGCGGTCCGGGCGGCCGGCCTGGTCGGCTATCCGGTGGTGATGAAGGCGTCCGGGGCGCGGCTCGCCCACAAGACCGAGCTGGGTCTGGTGAAGGTGGGGCTGACCTCGGCGAGCCAGGTCCGCGACGCGTACCGCGAGCTGACCGACATCGCCCGCTACGAAGGCGTCGACCTCGACGGCGTCCTGGTCTGCCAGATGGTCGGACGCGGGGTCGAGATGGTGGTGGGGGTGGCCCGCGACCCGCTCTTCGGGCCGACGGTCACCGTGGGCCTGGGGGGCGTCCTGGTCGAGGTCCTGCGGGACACGGCCGTACGCGTGCCGCCCTTCGGGGAGCGGCAGGCCCGGGACATGCTCGACGAGCTGCGCGGGCGGGCGCTGCTCGACGGCGTACGGGGCGCGCCGGCGGCGGACATGGACGCGCTGGTGGAGGTGGTGCTGCGGGTGCAGCGGATGGCGCTCGAACTCGACGGCGACCTGGCCGAGCTGGACATCAACCCGCTGATGGTGCTGGAGCGCGGGCAGGGTGCGGTGGCCCTGGACGCGCTCGCGGTCTGCCGCTGAGGAGGCTTCCGGGTGGACGACGTACTGCACGCCGTCGAGAACGGCGTCTCATGGATCACGCTCAACCGGCCGGAGGCGATGAACGCCGTCACCCGGGACCAGCGGGAGCGGATCATCGCGCTGCTCGGGGACGCCTCCGCCGACCCCGGCGTACGGGCGGTGGTGCTGACGGCGACCGGGCGCGGGTTCTGCGCGGGCGCCGACCTGCGCGGAACGTCCGCCGCCGGGGAGCGCGTGCCCGGTGATGTGGCGCGGACGATCCGGCTCGGGGCGCAGCGCCTGATCGGGGCCGTCCTGGACTGCGAGAAGCCGGTGATCGCGGCGGTGAACGGGACGGCGGCGGGGCTCGGGGCGCATCTGGCGTTCGCCTGTGATCTGGTGCTTGCCGCGGAGCCGGCGCGGTTCATCGAGGTGTTCGTGCGGCGGGGCCTGGTGCCCGACGGCGGCGGGGCCTATCTGCTGCCCCGGCTGGTCGGCCCGCAGCGGGCGAAGGAGCTGATGTTCTTCGGCGACGCCCTTCCGGCGGCGGACGCGCTGGCGCTGGGGCTGGTCAACCGGGTCGTCGTGGCGGAGGAGTTGGAGCAGAGCGCGCGGGAGTGGGCCGAGCGGCTGGCGCGGGGCCCGACGCGGGCGCTGGCGCTCACCAAGCAGCTGGTGAACGCCTCGCTGGACGCGGACCGGGCGTCCGCCTTCGCGGCGGAGGCGGCGGCGCAGGAGATCAACATGGCGACGCGGGACGCGAAGGAGGGCGTGGCGGCCTTCGTGGAGCGGCGGACTCCTCGGTACGAAGGCCGGTAAGGCCCGTTCCCCGCGTGCGGGCGGGCGGGCGGCGACGTAGGTTGTCCCCTCAACGTCTGTGACACGAGGGGAAGATGATGAGCGCTTTCGGTACGGATCCGGTCAGTCGACGAGGGCTCATACGGCTCGGCGGGGGCGCCGCCGCCGCGCTTGTGCTGGGCGCCGCCGCGGCCTCGCCGGCTCAGGCGCGGAGCCTGACCGGGGAAGCCGGTGCCACGGCGCTGCCCGGGTCGCTGTCCTTCGACCTCGCCGACGGATCGAACGCCGTGTTCATGCACAAGCCGGCCTGGTGCCCCACGGTGATGCAGTGCGCGGGCTACGACCACGTCAACAAGCACTGGTACGTCGCCCAGGTCATGTACAACCCGGGTGACGGCGTGTCCTACGCGACGCGCAAGCGCGAGGGCGACATAGCCATCACCAAGCTGAGCGCGGACGGTTCGACCAAGCTCGGCCGGATGTATCTGCGCGGCTTCGGGCACGCCGCCCAGATCGGCATCGAGCCGACGGCCGCCGGCTCCGCTCCGTACATCTGGATCGAGTACGACTCCGAGCCGAACGCGGCGGGCGACACCGGCTTCGGCACCAAGCTGTGCCGGATCAAGTACATGGGCCCGGCGGCCGACCAGCCGCCGCGCAGCTTCCACTGGGACAGTGCCGCGGACCGTACGGCGATGGACTTCAAGGACCGCACGCCCGACCCGCTCAAGCTGCCGGGCGCCGGGACGACGCTGTCCGCGCCGCGGCCGGTCGTCGACATGCACCACCGCCGGGTGATGGTGCGGTTCAACCGCAACGGGCAGCTGCAGTGCGCGGTCTGGGACCTGGACGCGGCGGTCGCCGCCCCGCTGGGCGCGCCGCTGCACCACTTCGCGGACCTGCCCAGGCCGGTGTACTCCTCGCAGGGGTTCTGCCTCTACGGCTCGTACATGTACATGCTGGAGGGCGGGGCGTACACCAGCGGCGGGCCGACCGACACGACGGACGTGGGCACCACGTACATCACCAAGGTCGACCTGAACACCGGCACCTCGGAGCGTGCTCTCACCCGCGCCCTGAAGAGCCTGGTCTATCGGGAGCCGGAGGGCATGAACATCATGCTCCTCCCCGACCCGGCGCGGCCCGGTGGCTATCTGCCCCGGCTGACCTTCGGCTTCGCGTCCGGGGAGTCGGGCGACCGCCGGGTGAACATCGCGTACAAGGACGCGCTGGTCTGACCGCGCGGGTTCCTCCGCACGGGTTTCCATCTGATACTCCGTCAGCTTCAATGGTGAGGTGATGGGACACGCGGGGATGGCGGCCACCGCCGTCCGATACCTCAGGTCGGCCGGGGCGGCCACGGCCGTGGAGCACGGCCCGGGGCCACGGCTCCGGGCCGTACGGGACGACGAGCGGCTGCCGGTCGACCCGGCCGAGTTCCGGCGGGTGCTCGGCCACTTCGCGAGCGGGGTCACGGTCGTGACCGCCCAGGGCCCGGAGGGACCGGCGGGCTTCGCCTGCCAGTCCTTCGCCTCGCTGTCCCTGGACCCGCCGCTGGTCGCGTTCATGGTGGCCCGTACGTCGACGACCTGGCCGCACATCGCCCGGGCCGGCGCCTTCTGCGTGAACATCCTGGGGGCGGAACAGGAGGACCTCTGCCTGGGGTTCGCGAGGAGCGGGGCCGACAAGTTCGCGGGCGTGGCGCACGCCCCGGCCCCGGTGACGGGCTCGCCACGCCTGGACGGCGCCCCGGCCTGGATCGACTGCACGATCGCCCAGGTGCACACGGGCGGGGACCATCTGATCGTGGTGGGGCGGGTGGAGGCCCTGGGGGCCGAGGCCGGGGGTGGGCCGCTGCTCTTCCACCGGGGGCGGTTCGGGCGGTTCACGCCGTAGCCGGTTGGGGCAGTTCATGCCGTGGCCGGTTAGGGCGGTTCACGCCGTGGCCGGCCGCCTCCGGATCACCAGGGCCATCAGGGCGGCCGCCGCGCACAGGCCGCCCGAGGCGTACCAGACGACGTCGTACGAGCCGAAGACGTCCCGGGCGACACCGCCCGCGAAGGCGACCACGGCCGCGCCCACCTGGTGGGAAGCGAGGACCCAGCCGAAGACGATCGCGCTGTCCTCGCCGTAGTGCTCGCGGCACAGGGCGATCGTCGGCGGGACCGTGGCGACCCAGTCGAGGCCGTAGAAGACGATGAAGAACACCATCGGCGGGTGGACCGAGGGCGCGAGCAGCAGGGGCAGGAAGAGCAGGGACACACCGCGCAGCGCGTAGTACACGGCGAGCAGGCGCCGGGACTCGAAGCGGTCGGTGAACCAGCCCGAGGCGATCGTGCCGACGACGTCGAAGACGCCGATGACGGCCAGGAGCGAGGCCGCCGCCGTGATCGGCATGCCGTGGTCGTGGGCGGCGGGCACGAAGTGGGTCTTGACCAGGCCGTTCGTGGAGGCGCCACAGATCGCGAAGGTCCCGGCGAGCAGCCAGAACGGTCCGGTGCGGGCGGCCTTGAGCAGTACGGTCACCGCCCGGCGGGCGGCGCCCGGCACCGGGGCCGGCTTCTCGGTGTACGCGCCGCCGTAGGGCGCGAGGCCGACGTCGGCCGGGTGGTCGCGCAGCAGCAGCCAGACGAAGGGGACGACCACGAGGGCGGCCAGGGAGACGGTCACCGAGGCCGGGCGCCAGCCGTGGTCCTCCACCAGCCAGGCCAGCAGCGGCAGGAAGACGAGCTGGCCGGAGGCACCGGCGGCGGTGAGGATGCCGGTCACCAGGCCGCGCCGGGCGACGAACCACCGGTTGGTCACCGTCGCGGCGAACGCCAGCGCCATCGAGCCGCTCCCGAGACCGACGAGGACGCCCCAGAACAGCACGAGCTGCCAGGCCGCCGTCATCCACACGGTCAGCAGGGAGCCTAGGGAGATCACGCTCAGCGCGACCGCGACGACCCGGCGGATGCCGAACCGGTCCATCAGCGCCGCGGCGAACGGCGCCGTCAGGCCGTACAGCGCGAGGTTCACCGAGACGGCGAAGCCGATCGTGCCCCGCGACCAGGCGAAGTCGCGGTGCAGCGGCTCGATCAGCAGTCCGGGCAGCGAGGCGAAGGCCGCTGCGCCGATGATCGTGACGAAGGTGACGGCCGCGACGAACCAGGCACGGTGCACTCGCGGGGTACGGAGGGGGGCGGGCGGCGAGGAGGTGGTGTCGGTTGTCTGGGTCACGTCACACAGCATCGTGAGCGGCGGCCGCGCGGACCACTGGCCCGGATGACAGCTTTCGCAAGGATCGGGCCATGGCGCGGGGCGGCGACGGATCGGGGGCCGGCCAGGGTCAGGACC
Organism: Streptomyces sp. NPDC093600; assembly: GCF_044764755.1. NCBI lineage: Bacteria > Bacillati > Actinomycetota > Actinomycetes > Kitasatosporales > Streptomycetaceae > Streptomyces > Streptomyces sp. NPDC093600. The sequence continues at coordinate 293,905 of NZ_JBIWIU010000001.1, read as the reverse complement.
GACCCGGGGACCGACCCGCGCCTCACACCCTCGGCAGGGTCCTGATCGGCCGTACCACCAGCAACGCCACCACCACCAGCACCGCGATCCCCGCGCCCGCCAGCAGCACCTCCTCCGTGCCCACCGCCTCGGCCACCGGCCCCGCGAGCGCGCGGCCCGCCGCCATCATCAGCAGCGAACCGGCCACGTCGTACGCGTGCATGCGGTTCAGCGCGTCCTGCGGCACATGCGTCTGGACCGAGGTCGACCACATCACCAGCCAGAACGCGAACGCCGCCCCGCCCAGGAACTGCCCCACGCCGAGGACCGCCACGGACGCGCCCGAACCGAGCAGGGCGAGGTTCACCGGGAGACCGAGCAGCGCCACCGCTCCGGCCGCCAGCGGGCGGCGCGGACGCAGCCGCAGCGCGAGCAGACCGCCGGCCGCGCTGCCCGCGCCGTGGACCGCCATCAGCACGCCGTACGCCGCCGAGCCGTGGTCCCCGGTGACGAGGGTGGCGGTCAGCGGGACCATCGGCCCGGCGACCGTCAGCCCGTACACCGTCCAGATCGCGATCACTCCCCACAGCCAGCTCCGGGCCCTGAACTCCCGCCAGCCGACTGCCATCTCGGCGCCGAGCGAGCCCCGTACCGCCGTGTCGCCGGGGACCGGGGGGATCCGCATCAGGCCGAGGCAGAGGGCGCTGACCGCGAAGGTCAGGCCGTTGGCGGCGAAGGCGGCTCCCGCGCCGGAGAGCGCGACGAGGAGGCCGGCCACGGCCGGTCCCGCCATGGTCATCAGGGACTCGACCACCCGCAGGACGGCGTTGGCGCGCTGCACGTCGGGGGCGACGCGCGGGATCGTGGAGGCGACCCCGGGCTGGAAGAGCGCGGCGCAGACGCCGCTGACGGCGGAGAGCGCGTACACGCTCCACAGGGGCGGGCCGCCGGCGGCGAAGGAGACGGCGAGGACGGCCGCGCCGGGCAACCGCAGCACGTCCGCGAGGATCATCATCCGGCGGGCGGTGAAACGGTCCGCGAGGACGCCGCCGAAGACCACGAAGAGCGCGAACGGGCCGATCCAGGCACCGAGCGCGTATCCGACGGAGGAGCCGGAGTGCCCCGCCCCGAGCAGTCCGGCGGCGAGGGCGACGGGCACCATGCCCTCGCCGAAGACGGCGGCCGCGCGGGCGGTGAAGAAGAGGCGGAAGTTGCGGTTCCAGAGGGCGGGTGCCCCGACCGGCGCGGGAATGGGCGCCCGCACCTCAGACTTGTACGAGCAGTGCTCCGATTGCTTGTCCGTCACGGACCCGACTTGTAGCAGCAACTGGTCTGGACCACCAAGGGAATTTCTTGTGCCGCATCGCGTCGTCGTCCTCGCCCTGCCCGGTCTCCTCCCCTTCGAACTGGGCATTCCCCACCGGATCTTCGGCCGCGCCAAGGACCCGGCGGGCCGTCCGCTGTACACGATCGTGACCTGCGCCCCGGTCGCCGGGCCGGTCCCCACGGACGCGGACTTCGCCATCCACGTCGACCACGGCCCGGAGGCGCTCGCCACGGCGGACACCGTCGTCGTCCCGGCCTCCTACGAACTCGGGCCGGTCTACGAGGAGGGACGGCTGACCGACGAGCTGGCCGCCGCCCTCGCGCACATCCGGCCCGGCACCCGGCTGGTCTCCATCTGCACCGGCGGGTACGTCCTGGCCGCCGCCGGATACCTCGACGGCCGGCCCGCCACCACGCACTGGGCCTCGGCCGAGCACTTCCAGCGGCTCTTCCCGAGCGTGCGGGTCGACGCGGACGTCCTGTTCGTCGACGACGGGGACGTGCTGACCTCGGCGGGCGTGGCCGCCGGGCTCGACCTCTGCCTGCACATCGTGCGCAAGGACCACGGCACGGGCGTCGCCAACGAGGTGGCCCGCAGGACCGTCGTACCGCCGCACCGGGACGGCGGCCAGGCGCAGTACATCGCGCGCCCGCTGCCGGAGCCGGGGACGGCGACCACGACGGGGGCGCGGGCGTGGGCGCTGGCGCGGCTGCACGAGCCGATCCAGCTCCGGGACCTGGCGGCCCGGGAGTCGATGAGCGTACGGACGTTCACCCGCCGCTTCCGGGAGGAGGTGGGGGTCAGCCCGGGGCAGTGGCTGACCCGGCAGCGGGTGGAACGCGCCCGGCACCTCCTGGAGTCGACGGATCTGCCGGTCGACCAGGTCGCGCGAAACGCCGGTTTCGGCACCTCGCAGTCGCTGCGCTCCCATCTCCAGGCGGCGATCGGGGTGACGCCGAGCGCCTACCGCCGGACCTTCCGCGCGGGAGCGGTGGGCTGAGCGGCGGGCGGGGTTGGGGGGCCGGGCTTTAGGCGAACGTCAGCACCCCGCGCGCGACCCGCCCCTGTTCGGCGTCCTCGACCGCCTCGGCGAAGTCCTCCACCGGGTAGGTCGCGGTGACGAGTTCGTCGAGGAGGAGCCGGCCCTGGCGGTACAGCTCGGCGTAGAGCGCGATGTCCTTCTGGGGGCGTGAGGAGCCGTAGCGGCAGCCCAGGATCGACTTGTCCAGGAACAGCGCGGCGGGCGGGAAGCTCGCCTCGGCGGTGGGGGCCGTCATGCCGAGGAGGACGGCCTGGCCGTGCCGGTCGAGCAGGTCGACGGCGGTACGGATGAGGCCGGTGTGGCCGACGCACTCGAAGACGTGGTCGGCGCCGGGGGGCAGGATGTCCCGCACGCCGGCCGCGTCGGGGAGGAAGTGGGTGGCGCCGAACCGGCGGGCGGCCTCCTCCTTGGCGGGGTTGGTGTCGACGGCGACGATGGTGAGCGCGCCGGCGATCCGGGCGCCCTGGAGGACGTTGAGCCCGACGCCGCCGGTGCCGATGACGACGACGGTCTCGCCGCGGTCGACCTTGGCCCGGTTGAGTACGGCTCCGACGCCGGTGAGGACGCCGCAGCCCATGAGGGCGGCGGAGGTGAGGGGTATGTCGGGCGGGATCCGCACGGCCTGGACGGCCTTGACGACGGTCCGTTCGGCGAAGGAGGAGTTCGAGGCGAACTGGAAGAGGCGCTGCCCGCCGGGCCGGGAGAAGGGCTGCCCGGGCCGGCCGATCGCCTTGCGGCACATGGTGGGGCGGCCGCGGTCGCAGTCGGGGCAGGCGCCGCAGTTGGCGAGCGTGGAGAGGGCGACGTGGTCGCCGGGGGCGACATGGGTGACGCCGGGGCCGACGGCTTCGACGACGCCGGCGCCTTCGTGGCCGAGGACGACGGGGGCGGGGAAGGGGATGGTGCCGTCGACGACGGCGAGATCGCTGTGACAGAGCCCGGCGGCGCGTACGGCGACGGCGACTTCCCCGGGCCCGGGCTCCCGCACGACGAGGTCGTGCACGACCTGGACGTCCTTGCCGTCGAACACGACTCCACGCATGTACGTCTCCCTCGTCTCGGGGGCCAGGCGCCTGCCTCACCCCGCCTACCGGTTGTGGGCGGCGGGGCACGGCCCCCCGCGCACCCCTACGCGTTCGGGCGGGCCCCCTTCGCCGCCGCCCTCGCCAGCTCCTCCACGCGCGCCAGCATCGGCATCGGGTCCACCCCCACCGTCCCCGGCAGGAAGTCCGCGATCCGTTCCGGGGTCCAGGAACCCTCCGCGTACCCCGCCCGCAGCTCCCTCGGCTGTGCCCACACCGCGATCTTGGGGCCCGCGATCGTGTACACCTGGCCGGTGATCCTCTCCGCCCGCGCCCGCTCCGAAAGGAGGTAGACGACGAGCGCCGCCACGTCCTCCGGCTCCCCGATCTCCTTCAGCTCCATGGGGACGTTCGCCGACATCCGGGTCCGTGCCACCGGCGCGACCGCGTTCGCCGTGACCCCGTACTTGTGCAGGCCGAGCGCGGCCGAGCGCACCAGCGAGATGATGCCGCCCTTCGCCGCCGCGTAGTTGGCCTGGGCCACCGAGCCCTGGTGGTTGCCGCTGGTGAAGCCGATCAGCGTCCCGGCCCCCTGCCGGCGCATCACCGCCGAGGCCGCCCGGAAGACGGTGAAGGTGCCCTTCAGATGGGTGGCCACGACGGGGTCCCACTCCTCCTCGGACATGTTGAAGAGCATCCGCTCGCGCAGGATCCCGGCCACACACACGACCCCGTCGATCCGCCCGTACTCCGCGAGGGCCACGTCCACCACCCGCTGTCCGCCCGCCATCGTCGCGATGTCGTCGGCGACCGCGACCGCCGAGCCGCCCGCCGCCTCGATCTCCTTGACGACGGAGCGCGCTATCTCCGATGTCGGCTCCTCTCCCTCGATGGAGACGCCGTAGTCGTTGACGACGACCTTCGCGCCCTCCGCCGCGCACGCGAACGCGACCGCCCGGCCGATGCCCCGCCCCGCGCCCGTCACGGCGACGACCTTGCCTGCCAAGAAGTTCCCCACGCCCGGCCCCTTCCCGCACTTTCTGACGGTCCGTTAGATTCACCGCAGATCCGAATTCTACGACCCGTCAGATACCGGAGAACAAGACCCCGGAGGCCCCGATGTCACTTCCCTCCTCCCTCCCGCCGGAGTTCCACGACATCGCCAAGCGCGTGAACAACTGGGGGCGTTGGGGCCGGGACGACGAGATAGGCACCCTCAATCTGATCACCGACGAGGTGGTACGGGAGGCGGTACGGACCGTCGTCTCCGGGCAGCGCGTCCCGCTCGCCCTCGATCTGAAGCAGGACGGCGTCCAGACCGGCATGATCCCCGGCCGGGTCAACCCGCTGCACGTCATGGTGCAGGTCAACCAGGAGCTCTTCGGCCCGGGTACGGTCGCCACCAGCGACGACGCCGTGACCTTCGGGCTCCAGGCGGCCACCCACTGGGACGCGCTCACCCATGTCTCGCACTCGGGCAGGATCTACAACGGCCGCCCGGCCGCCACGATCACCCCGCACGGCCGCTCCGAGTTCAGCGGCATCCACACCGCCCGCCACATCGTCAGCCGGGGCGTGCTGCTGGACGTGGCCGCCGCGAAGGGGCTCGACCGGCTGCCCGGCGACCATGCCGTGACCCCCGAGGACCTGGACGAGGCGGCGGAGTTCGGCCGGGTGACCGTACGGACCGGCGACATCGTTCTCGTACGGACGGGGCAGGTGCGGCAGTACCTCGCCGGCGACAAGCACGCGTACGCGTTCCCCTCCCCCGGGCTCTCGATCCGCACGCCCGAGTGGTTCCACGCCCGCGAGGTCGCCGCCGTCGCCAACGACACGCTCACCTTCGAGATCTTCCCGCCGGAGGTCGAGAACCTCTGGCTGCCCGTGCACGCGCTCGACCTCGTCGAGATGGGGATGCTCCAGGGCCAGAACTGGAATCTGGAGAATCTGTCCACAGCCTGTGGACAGCGCGAGCGGTACGCCTTCCTGCTCTCCGCGATGCCCGAACCGTTCGTCGGCGGCACGGGCACACCGGTGGCCCCGGTCGCGATCCTCTGAACGAGCGCGGTGGCTTCGCGGGTGGCGGCGCGCTCGCGCGCGCCCCGAGCACGGCACGAGGACCGCCACCCCGCCACGACCCGTACTCGCCGAGGGGTTCACACCCTCGACTCCCCTCGCGACGAATCGCTTACCCCAGGGTGAACAAATCGGCACGAACCGTCAACAGCGCGCCGCTCAAGCCGAAACGGAAACGGACGCCGAGGGGGGCGAGACCACCGGCGGCGGCGCCATCGGCGCCCCCCGGTCCACCTCGCACCAGATGCTCTTGCCGATGCCCTCGTGCTGCCAGCCCCACCGGTCGGCGAGGCCGTCCACCAGCTCCAGGCCGCGCCCGTTGGTGTCCTCGCCCTCGGCGTGGCGCGGACGCGGCGGCCGGTCGCTCCGGTCGGCGACCTCGACCCGCACCGTCCCGGCCTCCGGGACGCCCGCGCCGAACAGCATCCGCAGCACGGCCGGACAGCCGGTGTGCACCACGGCGTTGGTCACGAGCTCGGAGATGAGCAGCACCAGCGTCTCGGCCAGTGGCTCGTCATCCTCTATGCCCGATCCCGCGAGCCTCGAACGGGCCCATCGCCGGGCTCGTCCCACCTCTGCCGGGTCGGGCCCGACCTCCAACTGAACCTGAAGCACCTGCACCGCTCACACCATCCGAACCGGCGGACACATCGCCTCGCGCCTCACAGCCATCGACGCCCTTACGGAACGTGAATTCCTTGCGAGACAGCATGGTTGACGTACAGTCACCGCAACAAGCGCTTCAGGCATATTCCAGCGCGAAGGAGTACGCATGGTCCATACTGTGCGACGCACGCTGCGGGTAGTCGAACAAGGGCGCGTACAGCGCCTCCACGGGGCGCGAGCGGCGGGCATTCCCCGCGCCGGAGCCGCCGCACGGGCAACACCGGGACGAACCGGGCTCTCAACCACTCGCATCCCACGGAGGGTACCGGAGCAGGGCCCCGACTCCGGGCCGTGACGGCCATCCCGAAGGACACAACCCGATATCGACGCTCCGTGAGCGCCGGAGGCGCGCCGGGGGCGCAACAGTGGCGCGAGGGTGGCGCGGTGGCGGCCCAGCCCCTACAGGGCGGCCGCCTCCACCTCCTCCAGGCGGGCCCTGGGCAGCCACCGCTCGGCCCGCACCCAGGCCCGCTTCAGGTGCAGATGGACGTCGGACTCCCAGGTGAAGCCCATACCGCCGTGCACCTGGAGGCAGTCCCGGGCGCAGTCGACGGCCGCCTCGTCGGCGAGGAGTTTGGCCCCGGCGATCTCGACGGGGTCGCCAGTCACGGAGGCGGCGTAGACGGCGGCGCGGGCGACCTCCGTTCGTACGAGCATCCGCGCGCACAGATGCTTGACGGCCTGGAACGCCCCGATCGGCTGCCCGAACTGCTCGCGCGTCCGGGCGTACCGCACGGCCGCGTCGGTGCTCCACGTGGCACTCCCGAGCTGCTCGGCGGCGGTGAGCAGACCCACCGCCGCCGCCGCGCCCACGGGCGACGGCAGCCGGTGCAGGGGCGTCAGCGGATCCACCGACCGCACCGGCACGGCGCCCGTCACGTCCCCTCGCACCACGTCCGCCTCCTCCAGCCACTCGACGAGCGCCCCGTCGGGAGCCGTCACGACCACCTCCCCCTCCGCAGCCCCGTCCACCTCGCCCGCCGCCAGGAACGTCGCGATCAGCGGACCCGGCAGCAGCGCTCTGCCCGCCTCCTCGAAGACGAGCACCGCCTCCGGCAGACCGAGGCCGACGCCGCCCGCCTGCTCCGGGAGCCGCAGGGCGAAGAATCCGGCCGCGCCGAGTTCCCGCCACAGCCCGCGGTCCAGTGCGCCGCCGTCGACGGCGGCCCGGAGCGCGTCGCGGTCGAAGCGGCGCTCCAGGAGCGACCGTACGCCCTTCTTGAGGGCCCGTTGATCGTCGGTGAGCCGGAAGTCCATGGGAGGGTTCACCGCCCCTTCGGCAGGCCGAGGATCCGCTCGGCGACGATGTCGTGCTGGATCTGGGAGGTGCCGGCGGCGATCGTGTACGAGAGCGAGGACAGCCGGTCCGGGTTCCATGCGCGCCCCAGGTCGAGGGCGTCGGGGCCGAGGACGGCGGCGGCCGTGTCGTACAGCTCCTGGCGGGCGTGGGAGTAGCGCAGCTTGAAGACGGAGCCGCCGGCCCCGGGCGCGCCGCCCGTCGCCTCCGCCTCGCTGACGTTCCACTGGGTGAGCCGCCACAGCGCCCGGAACTCCGCGCCCAGCCGTCCGAGCGCACGCCGGATCGCCGGGTCGTCCCAGGTGCCGCTGGAGCGTGCCTCGCGGGCGAGTTCGCCGAGGAGGCGGCGGCAGGCGACGACCTCGCCGACGAAGGCGGTACCGCGTTCGAAGGAGAGCGTCACCATCGTCACGCGCCAGCCGTCGTTCTCCTCCCCCACCCGGTTGGCGACCGGCACCCGGACCTCGTCGAGGAACACCTCCGCGAACTCCGTCGACCCGGCGAGCGTCCGCAGCGGCCGTACGGTGATCCCGGGCGCGTCCATCGGCATCGCGAGCCAGGTGATCCCCCGGTGCTTCGGGCTGGACGCGTCCGTCCGTACGAGGAGTTCGCACCAGTCGGCGACCTCGGCGTGCGAGGTCCATGTCTTGGAGCCGGAGACCACGTAGTGGTCGCCGTCCCGGACCGCCCTGGTGCGCAGCGAGGCGAGGTCGGAGCCGGCGTCCGGCTCGCTGAAGCCCTGGCACCACACCTCGTCGCCGCGCAGCACGGGCGGCAGCCAGCGGGCGCGCTGCTCCACGGTCCCCTCGGCGGCGATCGTGGGACCGGCGTGCAGCAGTCCGACGAAGTTGGCGCCGACGTAGGGGGCCCCGGCCCGCTCCGTCTCCTCCAGGAAGATCAGCCGCCGGGTCGGGGAGGCGTCCCAGTGCACGTCGGCGTACCCGGCGTCGTACAGCGTCCGCTGCCAGCCGCAGTCGTACGCGCGCCGGCCCGGCCAGTCCAGCGGGTCGGGCCTCGGTGGCAGCTTCGGCAGGGCGGTGGCGAGCCACTCCCGCAGCCGCGCGCGGAACTCCTCCTCCTCGGCGGTGTACGTGAGGTCCATCAGACGAGATCCAGGCCCAGCATCCGGATGGCGTTGCCGCGCATGAGCTTGTACACGGTCTCGTCGTCGAGCCCTTCGACGTGGTCGAGGGCGACGTCCTTGGTGCGCGGGAAGGTCGAGTCGACGTGCGGGTAGTCGGTCTCGAAGGTGGCGTTGTCCCGGCCGACCACGTCGAGCGAGGCGATGCCGTGCTTGTCGCGGAAGAAGCAGCAGAAGATCTGCCGGTAGTAGTACGTGGACGGCGGCTCGGGGATCAGGTCGCGGACGCCGCCCCAGGCGCGGTGCTCCTCCCACACGTCGTCGGCGCGTTCGAGGGCGTACGGGATCCAGCCCATCTGGCCCTCGCTGTAGGCGAGCTTCAGCGCCGGGAACTTCACGAGCACGCCGCTGAAGAGGAAGTCCATCATCGAGGCCATGGCGTTGTTGAAGCTGAGCGACGCCTGGACGGCGGGCGGGGCGTCGGGGGAGGCGGCGGGCATCTGCGAGGACGACCCGATGTGCATGTTGACGACGGTGCCGGTCTCCTGGCAGACGGCGAAGAAGGGGTCCCAGTAGCCGGAGTGGATCGACGGCAGCCCGAGGTGGGTGGGGATCTCGGAGAAGGTGACGGCCCTGACTCCTCGGGCGGCGTTGCGCCGGATCTCCGCGACGGCCAGGTCGATGTCCCAGAGCGGGATGAGGCAGAGCGGGACGAGCCGGCCGCCGCTGTCGCCGCACCACTCCTCGACCATCCAGTCGTTGTAGGCGCGGACGCAGGCGAGGGCGACCTCCTTGTCGTGCGCCTCGGCGAAGGTCTGACCGCAGAAGCGCGGGAAGGTGGGGAAGCAGAGGGACGCCTCGACGTGGTTGAGGTCCATGTCCTTCAGACGCTCGGCGGGGTCCCAGCAGCCGGGGCGCATCTCGGCGCGGGTGATGCCCTCCAGGGTCATGTCGTCGCGGTCGAAGCCGACCGCGGCGATGTTGCGCTTGTACGGGAACTTCAGGTCCTCGTAGATCCACCAGTCGGCCGGCGGGCCGTCGGGGTCCATCGTGATCTCGTACTTCCCGCCGACATAGGCGAGCTGTCCGATCCCGGCGGTCAGGGGCTTCGGTCCGCGGTCGCGGTACTTGGCGGGGAGCCAGGTCTCGAAGAGGTGAGCGGGCTCGATCACGTGGTCGTCGACGCTGATGATGCGGGGCAGTTCGGTCATGAACCCACTCCCATTTCTGATGACCCGTCAGATTGCGATCGGATCTCAGGCTAGCCCCGCGCCTCTGGACCGACAAGGACCGGCCCTCTACGCTCTCCGCACGATCTGACATACCGTCAGCTAGGGGAGTCGTCGTGACCGACACCGCACACGCCCTGGGCGAGTCCCGCACCCTCTGGGAGCTCCTCGACCGCCGCGCCGCCCTCACCCCCGGCCGGCCCGTCCTCCTCCAGGGCGACCGGACCCTCACCTTCGGCGAGCTGCGCGACCGCGCCGAGCGCTGCGCCGCCGGCCTGTACGGGAGGGGCGTCCGGCCCGGCACCGTCGTCGCCTGGCAGCTGCCCACCCGGATCGAGACCGCGGTGCTGACCTTCGCCCTGGCCCGCCTGGGGGCCGTCCAGTCACCGGTCATCCCCTTCTACCGGGACCGCGAGGTCGGCTTCGCGCTGAGCGCGTCCCGGGCGGAGTTCTTCGCCGTACCCGGCGTGTGGCGCGGCTTCGACCACACGGAGATGGCACGGCGGCTCGGGGCGCGCGGTGTCTTCGAGGCGTACGACTCCCTGCCCGACGGCGACCCCGCCGTCCTGCCGCCCCCGCCCGCGTCGGGGACGGACGTGCGCTGGATCTACTGGACCTCGGGCACCACCTCCGACCCCAAGGGCGTCCTGCACACCGACCGCTCCCTGATCGCGGGCGGCTCCTGCCTCGCGCACGCGCTGCGGCCGACCGGCGACGACGTGGGCTCCATCGCCTTCCCGTACGCGCACATCGGCGGCCCCGACTACACCGTGATGCTGCTGCTGTACGGCTTCCCGGCGGTCCTGTTCGAGCATTTCGCGCTGCCGGACGCGCTGGAGGAGTACCGCCGGCACGGGGTGACCGTGGCCGGCGGCTCCACCGCCTTCTACTCCATGTTCCTGGCCGAGCAGCGCAAGCAACCCGGCGAGCCGATCATCCCGACCCTCCGGCTCCTGGCGGGCGGCGGAGCACCCAAGCCGCCGGAGCTGCACCACGCGGTGGTGCGGGAGCTCGGCTGCCGGCTCACCCACGGCTACGGCATGACCGAGGTCCCCATGATCACGATGGGGTCGCCGGACGACACCGCGGAGAACCTGGCGACGACGGAGGGCCGGCCACCGGCGGGCATGGAGATACGGATCACGGAGGGAGGCGAGGTGCGCCTGCGCGGCGAGGCGGTCTGCCAGGGCTATCTCGACCCGGCGCAGACGGCGGCCGCCTTCGACGAGGACGGCTTCCTGATCACCGGCGACCTCGGGCACCTGACCGCGAGCGGGCACCTGGTGCTCACCGGCCGGCTCAAGGACGTCATCATCCGCAAGGGCGAGAACATCTCCGCGAAGGAGATCGAGGACCTTCTCCACCGGCATCCGGAGGTCGGCGACGTGGCCGTCATCGGCCTCCCGGACCCCGAACGCGGCGAGCGGGTGTGCGCGGTCGTCGAACAGCCACCGGGGGCCCGGCCGCTGGCCCTCGCGACGCTGACGGACTTCCTGCGCGCCGAGGGCCTCTCCGTGCACAAGCTGCCGGAACAACTGGAGCTGGTGGAGGCCCTGCCGCGCAACGAGACCCTGCGCAAGGTCCTGAAGTACCGACTACGGGAGCGGTACGGCGCCCAGGGCTTTCGGAGCCCTAGGAGGCGTCCGGCCGGTCCTCGGTCATGAAGTAGCGGGCGAACGCGGACACGGCCGCCTCCTCCTCGACCCGTCCCGCGTCGTCGGTCGACAGCGACCGGGCGCTGAGCGCCGCCGCCTCCGGGGCGATGCCGAGCGCGCGCAGCGCGCGCTCCACCTCGGCCGGGGTGGGGGCGAGGACCAGCAGGGCGCGCAGGAAGGGGCGGGCGATCTCGGCGAAGCGGTCAGGGTGGTCGTGCAGCCGCTTGATCGCGCCGCCGACGAACTCCTGCTGGCTCACCCGCTGGTCCCCGTCGACGTCCGCGATCCCCGCCATGCCCTGCCAGAACGCCTCGGCGCCGGTGACCAGCGCTTGGCCCTTGTCGGAGCGGAAGGACGTGTCGAACTCCGTGAGGAGCCGTTTCGCCGCCGTACTGAAGTCCTCGCGCGAGATGGTCCCGTCACCGTCCTGATCGAACGCGGCGAAGCGGGAGGCGATCCGGCGCTGGTGGAGATGCTGCACAGGTTGCTGCTCGGGTTCCATGGGCTGCATGTGCGGACCTTACGACGGGGTGGGCCGCTATGCCGAGAGGGGCGGCGCGGCCAGCCGCCGTGACGGGGAGGACTGTTCGGGCACGGAGGCGGTCTGTCCGGCGAGGGAGTCCACGGGGAGGGGGCGCGCCCGCTCGTCGACCGCGTCGGCGGCGTCCGCGTACACATCGAAGAGGCGCCGGACGCCGAGCGCTGCCATGACCCGGTTGACGTGCGAGCCTTCCAGCTCACCGCGCGCGGGGAGCACCATGCGCAGCCGGCCGCCGCAGGAACGCATCAGCCGGCGGGAGGCGATCAGCACACCCACCCCGCTGGAGTCGCAGAACAGCACGCCGGACAGGTCCAGGACGACGTGGTGCCGCCCACCCGCGACGGCGTCATGCACATGTCTGCGGACCTGCGGCGAGGTGACCAGGTCCAGTTCGCCCTGGACGCGCAGCACGGTCCACGGGCCTTGCTCGTCTTCGTCGACATGGAGCGTCACGCATCGCGCCCTTCAAGCGGAGGCAGGCCTTCCTATCCCCTCCCGCTGCCCTGCCTCGACGCCCCGAAACCCCTTGGTCCCGGCTTGACGGTTTCCTTACCATCCCAGCCCCGCCAGGGGGCGCACTTGCCGCAAAGGGGGGTGCACAACGGCGCAGCCCATTACTTTGGACGGTGAACTCGGGTCGGGAGGGCAGCCGAAGAGCTCCGGAGGGCTTCGTATGGCGAAGGACACACCACCGCGCTGGGACCGCAGGATGCAGCAGCGGCTGGCGCGCGGTGAGGCGGCCGCGCTCGGAGAGCTGTACGACCGGTTCGCCTCCCTGGTGCACAGCCTCGCCCACCGGGTGCTCGACGACGACGCGGCCGCCGACCAGGTCACCCGCGAGGTCTTCGGCTACATCTGGGAGAACCCCGACGCGTACGACCCCAGGCAGGGCAACATGCGCTCCTGGGTGGCCAAGCTGACCCAGCGGCAGGCCGTGCACCGGCTGCGGCAGACGGAGGCGACGGCGTACGCGGAGACGGGCGAGGGTTCGGCGGAGGAGCTGGAACAGAAGGTGCGGCGGGCCTCGGTCGCGGCCCGCGCGGACTACATCGTCACGTCGATGCCGGCTCCCTTGCGCGCCGCGCTGGAACTGGCCTATTTCCAGCGGCGCGACTACCGCCAGACGGCCGCCGACCTCGGGGTCACGGAGGACGAGGCGCGGCGCCGGCTGCGGCTGGGCCTGCAGCTGCTGTCGACGGCTAACACCCGCCCGCTGGAGGGGTCCTCGCCGCCCGGTTACGGACGCTCGCTGTGAACGGGGCGAACGACGACCCGGACGAGGTCGCACGCGCTCCACGGATACCGGGCCCGCGGTGGGCGGCGGACGACCACGCGGACCTGTCGGGCGCGGTACGGACGGGGCCGGAGGCGGACGTACGGCCGGAGGCCGAGGCCGTGGTCGAGCCGGTGACCGAGGCGGGACCCGACACCGAGGCCGAGCCGGTGACCGAGGCCGTCGCGCCCCCGCCTCCGCCCCCTCCACCACCGCCGCCGTCCCCGCCGCCGTCCCTGCTGACGCACGCCGTGCTCAAGTCCCTCCTCGGGGCGTGGGCGCTGTCCGCGTGTTCGGCGGAGGAGACCCAGGCCGTGGAGGAGCACCTGACCGAGTGCGCCCCGTGCGCGGACGAGGCGCTGCGCCTGCGTGACGCGGTCGGCCTGCTGCACGCCGAGCGGGACCTGGACCTCGATCCGCTGCTGCGCTCCCGGGTCCTGGAGAACTGCCTCGGCCGCCGCCCCGCCCGTATCCCGGTGCCCGTCTGGGCGACTCCGTACGACGCGGAGTCGGCCCGGCTGGACGCGCTGCTTCGGGACATCGGTGAATCGGAGTGGCACGCTCCGGTGCGCCTGAAGTGGTTCGAGGGCGACGGCCCGGTGAGCCGCAGGACGACCGTGGCCGGAGTGATCGGACATCTGCTGACCGTGGACGGCCTGGTGTCGACGGCGCTGGGCCTGGACGACCCGCTGGGCGTGGCAGGCCGGGATCTGACGCCGACGGAGCGCACGGAGGCGTACTGGCGGGGCGCGTACCACCCGCCGACGCGCCGGATCCGCGAGCCGTGGCGGGAGCAGACGCACACCCTGATCCGCACGGTGTCGTTCGCGGGCCGGGGCGTCGCGGACCTGACGGTGACGTACGGGGATTTCGCGCTGCCCCTGCGGGACTCGCTGCTGGAGCGGGCCTTCGAGTGCTGGGTGCACGCGGACGACATCGCGAACGCGGTGGACTATCCGTACGAGCCGCCCAGCGGGGCGCATCTGCACGGCATGATCGACCTGGCGGCCCGGCTGCTTCCGGCGGCCCTGGCCGACCGCCGCCGCTCGGGCCTGGCCGGACCGCCCCGCCATCTGGTGGCGGCGGGCGCTCCGGGCCGCTCGCTCCATCTGGAGGTCGAGGGAGCGGGCGGCGGCCACTGGTACATCGCCCTGGACTCCCCGGCGGCCGTCGGCTCACCGGACCACGCGGTGGCACAGGTGGCGATGGACGGCGTCGAGTTCTGCCAGCTCGTGGCGGGCCACGTCCCTCCGGAAGAGGCGGCGGCGGGCCAGGACGGCGACCGGGAGGCGATCCGCGACGTCCTGTTCGCCGCCGCCAACCTGAGCCGCCTCTAGGTGGTGTCCGGCAGAACGCTCGATGTCACGGTGCCCGAGGTCCCGCGTCGGGCACCGTGACATCGTGCGTCAGCGGATGTACCAGTTCTGGTCGGCGTAGTCCTCGCAGTCGTACTGGAACACCCGGCTGCCGTAGTCGTAGCCCTGCACGACCAGGCACTTGCGGCTGTTGAGGTTCCGCAACTTGAAGGTGTCTTCCGTGACGGCGATCTTCTGCCACAGCTGGTCGCGCCACTCGCCGCAGTCGTACTGCATGGCCGCGTTGCCGTTCTCCATGCCCTGGACGACCAGGCACTTGCCGCTGTTGACGTTCTTGAGGCGGTAGCCGCCGGGGTGCTCGACATAGGTCTCGTCGAGCACCCACTTCTGATCGGCCCAGTCGCCGCACTCGTACTGCACGGCGGTGTTTCCGTTCTCCAAGCCCTGGACCAGCAGGCACTGCCCGCTGTTGGCGTTCCTGACACCGAACGCCGGCTCCTCCGCGGCGGAGGCGCCTCCGGAGGCCCCGACGACGGTCGTGGCCGCCAGCGCGGCGGTGGCCAGGGCGGAACCTATGGTGCGCGTTCCAATCATGTGGTCCCCCTCAGGTATAAGCGATCTTGAGGGGAACGATAGCGCCGCCGAGGGCAGGGCGAGAGAGGGGAACCGGAGCGGAGGGCCCGGTCCCCGCCACCGGGCGGCGGGCTACGCGAAGACCACCGTGCGGCGGCCGTTCAGGAGGATTCTCCGCTCCGCGTGCCACTTCACCGCGCGCGCCAGCGCCTGGCACTCCACGTCGCGGCCGACCGCCACCAGCTGGTCCGGCGTGACCTCGTGGCCCACGCGCTCGACCTCCTGCTCGATGATCGGGCCCTCGTCGAGGTCCGCCGTCACGTAGTGGGCGGTCGCGCCGATCAGCTTCACGCCGCGCGCGTGCGCCTGGTGGTACGGCTTCGCGCCCTTGAAGCTCGGCAGGAAGGAGTGGTGGATGTTGATGATCCGGCCCGACAGCTGCTTGCACAGGTCGTCGGAGAGCACCTGCATGTAGCGGGCGAGCACCACCAGCTCGACCTCCTCGGAGCGGACCAGCTCCAGGAGCTCCGCCTCCGCCTGCGGCTTGTTGTCCTTCGTGACCGGAATGTGCCGGAACGGAATGTCGTACGAGCCCACCAGCTCCGCGAAGTCGGTGTGGTTGGAGACGACCGCCACGATCTCGACGGGCAGCGCCCCGATCCGCGAGCGGAAAAGGAGGTCGTTCAGGCAGTGCCCGAACTTCGACACCATCAGCACGACCCGCATGCGCTGGTCGGCCCGGTTGATCTGCCAGTCCATCCCGAACGAGTCGCCCACCGCCGCGAAGCTCGCCCGCAGCTTGTCCACCGTGACCGGCGCCTCCGCCGAGAAGTGGACCCGCATGAAGAAGAGACCCGTGTCCCGGTCTCCGAACTGCTGACTGTCCTCGATGTTGCAACCCGTGATGAAGAGGTAGCTCGACACGGCGTGCACGATGCCCTGTTTGTCGGGGCAGGAAAGAGTGAGGACGTACTGGTCGGTCATCCCATTAGCCTGCCACACGGCGCGGGGCCGCCCGGGACGGCGTCCGTCAGGCGGACCGCGTCATGATGCGGAGCACGTCCAGGGAGCGCGGCGGTACGTCAGGGTCCTCGCCGTCCGCCGACGCCATCCGTACGTGTGCCTCGCGGGCCGCGCGGACCGCCTCCGGCCAGCCGTGGTGCTCCATGTACGCCGAGACCGGGGCGTCCGGGCCCACCTGGTGCATGATCCGCAGCACGCGCAGCACGGCCACGTCCACCAGCGCGGCCTCACCGGAGTCGCGGAAGATCGTCCCGACGTACCTCTCGGCGGACCAGTTGTCCAGCCAGGTGTCCTCGACCAGGCGGTAGACGGCGTCGGTGACGTCGCCGTACCCCTCGTGGCCGGCCAGCCAGGTCGTCTCGTGGAACCCGGGGTCGGAGAGCATGTGCAGCGCCGAGCGCACATTGCTGCGCCAGCGCCACCACGGCATGTCATTGAGCGGCATGCCGCCCATGGTGGAGGAGCGACGGCCGCGACGGGAAGAGTTCACCGAACTGGAGAGTGGACTGGACACGTTTCGATCGTACGTTCCCCACCCCCACGGACGGACCGGCCCCCGTAATTCACCTTCACGTCACCGACCGTTGAACCATGCTCACTCCCGCGTTACCCGTGAGGCGGAATTGTGCATGCCCATGACCGGTAGGCGACTGACCTCACTCCTCGCGTATGTCACGACGGCAGCGGCCGGGGCGTCGCTGCTCGCCGGCTGTGGCGTGCTCCCTGGGACCACGGGGGGCTCCAGGGAGCCCGTCACGGTGATGACATGGGCCCCCGACGGAACCCGCGCCACCAATATGCCCGGAATGCCCGCCATGGCGCAGGCGTACGCACGCTGGGCGAACGCCCACGGCGGCATCGACGGCCACGAGCTGCGCATCCTCACCTGCAACGAGCAGAACACCTCCGCCGGCGCCGCGGCCTGCGCGCGCCGGGCCGTCCGCGAGAAGGTCGTCGCCGTGGTCGGCTCCTACAGCCAGAACGGGCGCGCCTTCATGGCCCCCCTGGAGGCGGCCGGAATCCCGTACATCGGCGGTTACGGCATCTCCGAGGACGAGTTCACCAGCCCGCTCTCCTACCCCGTCAACGGCGGCCAGGCGTCCCTCCTCGCCGGCCACGGCATGCAACTCGCCGAGTCCTGCCGCAAGGTCTCGCTCGTCCGCCCCGACACCATCGCCGGCGACAAGCTGCCCGACCTCCTCAACTCCGGCCTGCGCACGGCCCGGCACGCCAGCGCCACGGACATCCCGGCGCTGGAGGACGCCGCCGAGTACACCCAGCCGGCCGGGCGCGCCCGCAGCAAGGCAGGGGGGAAGAACGGCTGCGTCGCCGCCGTGCTCGGCGAGCGCACCCAGACGTTCTTCGACTCCTTCCGCCGGCTGCCCTCGGACGACGACGGGGAGGGCCAGGGGGGACAGGCCAGTCAGGGCGGCCAGGGCTACGAGAACACGCCTCGCGTACGGATCTCCTCGGTGCTCGGCAGTGTCAGCCAGCCGGTCATCGACCGCACGGGCGGCGCGCGCAGCCCCTTCGAGGGGGCGTACGTCACCGGCTGGTACCCGGAGGCGAACGACGCCCGCTGGACGCCGATGCGCAAGGTCATCCAGGAGCACGCCTTCGCCGACAACCGCGTGGACCCGGCCGACGCGGGCGTCCAGACGACCTGGATCGCCTACACCGTCCTGCGGCAGGTGATCGAGTCGCTCGACAGCGAATCGGTCTCGGCGAGCGCCGTCTCGCACGCCCTCGACCGGGGGGTACGGATCGACACCGGCGGCCTGACGCCCGAACTGCGCTGGCACTACGAGGACATGCTCGGCGCCCCCGGCTTCCCGCGGATCGTCAACGGCGAGGTGACGTTCCAAGTGGTCCGCCAGGGGCGGCTCGTGGCGCAGAAGCCGGGTTTCGTCGATGTCGGCGAGACCGTGCTCAGCGCGCCTTAGCGCCTTAGCGCGGGCCGGCCCGGTCAGAGCTGGGTGGGCGTCCGCTCCGACAGTCCGTACTTCTTGGCGGTCGGGTTCCACAGCCCGGCCGCCTGGCGCTTGGCGATAGTGGCCTCGCTGCTCTTCTTGCCCGCCGCGGCCGTCTGCCTGGTCCTGCGGGCCTCGCCTTCCTTGCAGGCCTTCTTGTCCTTCGTCTCGACCGCCCAGGCGGCGTAGTGGTCGTCGGCGGAGGCCGACGCCTGCCACGCCTTGGTGAGGGCGGTGGTCAGCGCCGCGTTGTTCGGCAGCTTGTCGACGGACAGGCCCTGAAGCCGGGTCACCAGCTCGCGGCGCTGGGCGGCGGCCCCGCGCAGATCGGTGGCGGCCTGGTCGAGGTTCTTGCACTGCTTGATGGACTCGACCGAACGGATCACCGCGTCCCGGCTGTTGCTGCTGTCCGCCAGCAGCTTGTCGAGCGCCTGCGCCTGCGTCTCGGCCGGGTCGACGGGCTCCTCGGTCGGGGCGGTGGACGGGGCGCTCGAACTGGCGGCCACGGTCTGTCCGGGGCCCTGCTTCTTCTCCTCGTCGCCACCGCTGAGCAGCGCTCCGGCGCCGAGACCGACGATCGCGCAGCCGACGACGACGGCGGTGATGAGGGCGACGGGCGACTTGCGGCGCGGCGCGGGCTCGTCGCCGTCGTCGTAGTAGGCGTCCTGGAAGCCGTATCCCTGCTGCTGAGGCGGTGCGGGCGGCTGGGGGGCCTGGGGCTGGGGCGCGTACTGGGGCTGGCGGTGCTGCGGGTGGGGCGGCTGGGGCAGGTGCCGCGTCGAGTCGCTGCGGAAGAGGTTGTCGAACTCGGCGGGCGGCTGCCGCTCACCGGGGGTCTGCGACGGTACGGGAGCGATGTACTGGGTCGCGTCGGAGGCGCCCGCCGGCTGAGCGGGCGCGCCCGGCTGCCGGCTCAGCGGCCCGGTGCCGAGGAACTGCGTGTCCGAGCCGCCGCCCTGGGGCGCGACCGGCGGGATATGCTGGGTGGCCTGCATGTCGGCGGCGGAGGCGACCGGCGGATAGCCGTAACCGCCCTGCGGCGGCAGCGGAGCCGGCAGGGGATGCGCCCCCGGTATCTGCCCGGGAGCCCCCGGCATCGGCCCCGGAGCCTGTGCCTGCCCGGGGTGGTGCCCCTGGCCCTGACTCTGGCTCTGCCCGGGGAACTGCCCCTGACCCTGACCCGGGTACTGGCCCCCCTGGCCCTGACTCTGCCCCGGGAACTGGCCCTGCGCCTGGCCCGGGTACTGGCCCTGACCCTGCCCCTGACTCTGGCCCGGGTACGGCCCCTGACCCTGCCCCGGGTACTGACCCGGCATCGGGCCCGGGCCGCCCTGCGTCGGCGGGACCGGGGCGAGGTACTGCGTCGCCTGCATGTCCGCGGCTCCGCCCGGTACCGCCTCCGGCGGCAGCGGCTGCGCCGGCGGCAGGGGCTGCGCACCGCCCGGCTGTCCACCGCCGGGGCCCCACGCGCCGCCCCACGGCTGGCCACCGGCCGGGCCTGCGGCGGGGCCGCCCTCCGCGCTGCCCTCGGCGGGCAGCACGACACCTTCGTGCGCGGGCCGAACCGCCGGCGGATACTGCGGCTCCGGACCCTGTCCGCTTTGCGTCACCGGGACTCCTACTGATGGACCTACGGAATCGTCGGCTCACGCTACCGGGTACGTCCAGCGCTCCGCACACGCGTGTGAGACCCGTGACAACGGCGTCCGCCCGCCCGCGTCACGCCGCGAGCGTCTCCAGGCGCGCCCCGAACTCCCGTACCGCCGTCTCCCGCGCGAAGGGCGACAGACGCTCCTTGAGATCGTCCAGGTACTCCGCGCCCCGCGAGGACCGCAGCGTGGCCAGCAGCTCCAGCGCGCGCGTGCCCGTGTGGCAGGCCTGCTCCACCTCACGCCGCTGGACCTGCGCCGACGCGAGGAGCACCAGTCCGATCGCCCGCCGCCGCGCCCGGGTCTCCGGATGCCCGTCGAGCGACTCCCGTGCCGCCCGGGCCGCCTCGTCGGGCCGGCCCAGGTCGCGGTAGCAGTGCGCCAGTTCGTCCGCGAGGTAGGCGTGGTCGAAGTGCGCGATCCAGTCCGGGTCGTCGCCCGACTCCGGGTCCGCCTGCTCCAGGGCGCGTACGGCCCGTCCCGCCACCACCTCGAAGGTGCGGGCGTCCCCGAGCAGCGCGTGGCCCCGGGCCTCCGCCGCGTAGAACATCGCCTCCGCCCTCGGCGTCACCCGCCCCCGCGCCCCCTCCTGCGCCGCCCGCGCCAACTGGGCGATCTCGCGCGGGGTCCCGAGCTGCGCCGCGAGATGACTCATCGAGGCCGCGAGCACATAGCCGCCGTACCCCCGGTCGCCCGCCGCCTGCGCGAGCCGCAGCGCCTGGATGTAGTAGCGCTGGGCGAGCCCCGGCTGACCGGTGTCCACCGCCATGTACCCGGCCAGTTCCGTGAGTCGGGCGACCGCCGCGAACAGCTGCCGCCCCACCGTCTCCCGGTACGACCCCGAGAGCAGCCCCGACACCACGCTGTTGAGGTAGTGCACCACCACCGGCCGTACGTGCCCGCTGCCGAAGCGGCGGTCGAGGTCGACCAGCGCCGCCGTCATCGCCCGGACCGCCTCCACGTCGGCCGTGCCGACCCGGGCCCCGGCCGACCGGGCCACCTGCGCGTCCGCGCCGGTGATCAGCCAGTCCCGGCTCGGCTCGACAAGGGCGGAGGCCGCCACCGTCGACCCCGACAGGAAGTCGCGGCGGCCCACGTCGCTGCGCCACAGCTCGCAGACCTGCTCGATCGCGCCCAGCACGGTGGGCGAGAACTGGAGCCCGACGCCGGACGCGAGGTTCCTGCCGTTCGCCATGCCGATCTCGTCGATCGTGACCGTGCGCCCCAGTTTGCGGCCCAGCGCTTCGGCGATGACGCCCGGTGCCCGGCCGCGCGGCTGCTGCCCGCGCAGCCAGCGCGCCACCGACGTCTTGTCGTACCGCAGGTCGAGGCCGCGTTCGGCTCCGACCATGTTCACTCTGCGAGCGAGGCCGGCGTTGGAACACCCGGCCTCCTGAATGAGTGCCTGCAGCCGTTCGTTCGGCTGACGGGCAACGAGTGGCCTGGCTGCCATGACTACCCCCTGAGGCCGTGAGCGATCAGTGGAACTGGACTGAATCGCACTGATCACTGCCCGACGGATATCCGGTCAATGCCGATGTGAACACGCGAAACCGGACGCGTCGGCGATGTCACCATTGCCGATGCCCCCGCCCCTGGCTACCCCGCCTCCGCTCCCCGGCCCCCCGCGCGCCCCCGCCCGTGCACCCATGCGCCCCGCATGCAGGATCGATGCTCCACACCGCTCTTCGCGCACGCCCGTAACCCCCGGTGACGGCGGGAGTTGAGTTCAGCGTGGAAGAGACCATCGGAGTCACGGAAGCCGCACACATCCCCAAGCAGCGAGGCGAGCAGCTGCTGGACTGCGCCGTGCGGTACGCGGAAGAGCGGCACTGGGACGTGTTCCCCGGGACCTGGCTGGAGGCTGTGGAGGGCAGGGAACGCTGCTCCTGCGGCGTCGAGAGCTGTGCCACTCCCGGCGCCCACCCGGCGCGGCCCGACTGGTCGACCCAGGCGACCGGCAGCGCCGTCGGGGCGCGGCGGATGTGGTCGAAGCAGCCGAAGGCGTCGATCCTGCTGCCGACCGGACGCACCTTCGACGCGATCGACGTGCCCGAGTCGGCCGGTTTCCTGGCCCTGGCCCGGATGGAGCGCATGGACCTCACGCTCGGCCCGGTGACCTGCGCCCCGGACCGGCGGATGTTCTTCTTCGTCCTGCCGGGCGCCGCGGCCAAGGTGCCCGATCTGGTCCGCAAGCTGGGCTGGGCCCCGACCTCGATCGACCTGGTCACGCGCGGCGAGGGGCACTACGTGGCGGCGCCGCCCACCCGGGTCGGCGGGCACGGGGCCGTGCAGTGGGCGCGGCGGCCCACCCCGGCCAACCGCTGGCTGCCCGACGCCGAGGAGCTGATCAGCCCGCTCGCGTACGCGTGTGGCCGGGAAGCGGCGGCGGCGCGGGCCCGGCGCCCGTGACGGGGCGGCTCCCAGGGCCGCGGCCGTAAGGTTGTTCCCCTAGGTACGGGGACAACCGAAGGGTTGAAGGGATATGCCTGACCAGGCATTTGACGGAGCGTTCGAACAGGCGGGCAGCGCACCGGACGGTGGTGCGACGCCCGCCGTTCGTGTCGAGGGGCTGTGGAAGCGTTTCGGCCAGCAGATCGCGGTGAACGGCATCGATCTCGTGCTGCCCGCCGGGAAGTTCATCGGCCTCGTCGGGCCGAACGGCGCCGGCAAGACCACCACCCTCTCCATGATCACCGGTCTGCTCCGGCCCGATCAGGGGCGCGTCCTGGTCGCCGGACACGACGTCTGGGCCGACGCCGAATCGGTGGCCGAGGTCAAGGCCCGGATCGGCATCCTGCCGGAGGGGCTGCGGCTCTTCGAGCGGCTCTCGGGGCGCGAGCTCCTGGCGTACAGCGGGCGGCTGCGGGGGCTGCCCGGTGCGGAGGTCGACAAGCGGGCCACGCAGCTCCTCGACGTACTGGACCTGGCGGGCGCGCAGCACAAGCTGGTCGTCGACTACTCCACCGGCATGCGCAAGAAGATCGGGCTCGCGGCGGCGCTGCTGCACAACCCCGAAGTGCTCTTCCTCGACGAGCCGTTCGAAGGCGTCGACCCGGTGTCCGCGCAGACCATTCGGGGCGTCCTGGAGCGGTACACCTCCTCGGGCGCGACCGTCGTCTTCTCCAGCCATGTCATGGAGCTGGTGGAGTCGCTGTGCGACTGGGTCGCGGTGATGGCCGCCGGCCAGATCCGCGCACAGGGCCCGCTGGCCGCCGTACGGGGTGAGGCGCCGTCCCTGCAAGCCGCGTTCCTGGAGCTGGTCGGGGCGAACGGGCGGGACACCGGGGACTCGCTGGACTGGCTGGGCGGGGGGACGGACCGATGACGGCCACGGCTCCCGCGCCCGAATCCCTCACCTCGGTCTTCGTACGGCTCAAGCTGTCGCTGCTGCGCAACGGACTGCGGCAGTCGGCCGGGCGGACCGCCGCCTATGTGTCCTCGATCGTCGTCTCCGTCCTCTTCGGCGCGGCGGTGCTGCTCGCGTTCGTCCTGCTGCGGGGCCACGCGGACGCCGGCTCGGTCGCCGTCCTGCTGACGGGGTTCCTCGCCCTGTCGTGGGCCGTCATGCCGCTCTTCGTGCCGGGCGGTGACGAGACGCTCGACCCGTCGCGGCTCGTGATGCTGCCGCTGCGCCCGCGCCCGCTGGTGCGGTCGCTGCTCGTGGCCTCGCTGGTGGGCACCGGCCCCGCGTTCACCCTGATCGTCGCCGTGGGCGCGGCGCTCGCGCTGGCGCACGGCGCGGCGGGTGTCGTGGCGTCGGTCCTCGCCGTGCCGCTGCTGGTCCTGGTGTGCGTGGCGCTCTCGCGGGCGGTCGCCGCCGCCAACGTACGGCTGCTGACCTCGCGCAAGGGCCGTGACCTGGCGGTGCTGAGCGGTCTGCTGATCGCCGTCGGGATCCAGGTGGTCAACTTCGGCGCGCAGCGGCTGAGCCGTGCCGGGGGCCTGGAGGTGCTCGAACCGGTGGCGGCGGTGGTGAGCTGGCTGCCGCCCGCCTCGGCGGTCGCGGCGGTGGACTCGGCGAGCCGGGGTGACCACGCGCTCGCGGCGGGTCGGCTGCTGCTGACGGTCGTCGTCCTCGGGGGGCTGCTGTACTGGTGGCAGCGGAGCCTGGTGAAGCTGATGACGACGCCGGACGGTTCGACGATCGGCGCGGCCCCGGAGCCGGGCCGGGACCGGGCGGGTACGGGCCTCCTCGGGCGGCTGCTGCCGGGCGGGCGTACGGGAACGGTGATGGAGCGCAGTCTGCGCTACATCTGGCGCGACCCGAAGACGAAGGCGGCGTGGACGACGTCGCTGGTGATCGGCGCGATCGTGCCGATGTTCAACGCGCTCCAGGGCACGGGCTCCGTCTACTGGGCCAGCTTCGCCTCGTGGATGCTCGGCATGCTGATGTACAACCAGTTCGGTCAGGACACCTCGGCGTTCTGGATGGTCGCGCAGACGATCTCCACGCCCGCCGACGCGTACGCCGAACTGCGGGCGCGGGCGCTGGCGCTGCTGCTGATCACCGTTCCGTTCACGGTCCTGGTGACGTCGGGGACGGCGGCGGTCTCGGGCGACTGGGCGGCGCTGCCGGAGGCGCTGGGCCTCGCGCTGGCGCTGCTCGGCGCGATGGTGGCGGTCGGTGCCCTGGCCTCGGCGATGTTCCCGTACTCGATCCCGCAGGACGGCGCCTTCAAGAACGTGGCACCGGGGCAGGGCGGTCTCGCCTGGATCTCGATCTTCGGCGGGGTGATCGTGGCGGCGCTGATGTGCGCCCCGCTGATCGGGACCGCGATCTACCTCCACGTGGCGGACGAGCGGTCCTTGGCGTGGCTGCTGCTGCCGGCCGGGGCGGTGTACGGCGCCCTGATCGCCTGGGGCGGCCTGAAGCTGGCGGCGCCTCGCACGGCGGCGCGGCTGCCGGAGATCCTGGCGGCGGTCAGCAAAGGCTGAGGCGGCTCAGCCGGGGGGAGACCGCCGCTTCCCGGGAGGTAGCGGCGGTCTGTCTTCGTCCCGTCCCTACGACGCGTCGTTCACCCAGAGCTGCCACTTGCCGCTGCTGGTCTGCTTGCAGTCCCACTCGGAGTAGGGGACGTTGACGCCGTCGTTGTAGCACGCCCTGTGCGTGCTGTAGGTGCCGTAGTAGACCCACGTGTTGGCGATCGGCGCGACGGTGGCCGTGCCGGTTCCGGAGGGCGCGGGTGCCGCCTGGGCGGTGGCGACGGTCCCGCCGGTCAGCAGGGCGGCTCCCATCGTGGCACTGGCGAGCACGAGTCGAGTACGCATGATTCCCCTTCAGGTCGGAGCGTTTGCTCTCGGCCCGACCGATCCTGCGGCGGGAGGGAGCCGAGGGGAACGGTGATCGGGTGTCCCGGACGTCCGGGACGGGCTCGGGGGTGTCCCGGACTGTCCGGGACCGCGACCCTGACCCTGACCGTGAGCGTGTGATCGAGCCGTCGCCCGGCGTCCGGGGGCAGCGTTATTGGCGGGGATCGCCGTTGTCCCCGCTCGGCGTCCGCCATGAGGATCAACGGCATGGAGAATCAGGGCAGTTGGGGACCGGGCGAGGCCGAAGACCTGACCGCGTTCATGGAGTCGCTGCGCCGGCTGAAGCGGGAGTCGGGGCTCTCGTACCGGCAACTGGAGGAGCGCGCGGCGGCCGTGCGGGACGTCCTGCCGCGCAGCACCGCCTCCGGCATGCTGAGCCGGAACGTCGTCCCCCGGCCCGACCAACTGGCCGCCTTCGTCACGGCCTGCGGGGAGGGCGAGCGGGTGGCGGCGTGGCTGGAGGCCCGGGACAGAATCGCCGACGGGCAGCCGGCCGGGCCCGGGACGGAGCCGGTGGGCCCGGGGGCGGTCTCGGAGCCGGGGGCGGTCTCGGAGCCGGGGGCGGTCTCGGCGGTCCCGGGAGCGGGCCCGGCCCCTCAAGCCGCGCGGAAAAGCCCCCTCTTCAGGCCGCCCCGCCGAAGCGCGGTGCTCGCCGTGGCCGTGGCGGCCCCCCTGCTGGCCGCCGCCGGTGTCTGGATGCTGGCCACCGCCGACGCACCGGAGGCCCGCCAAGCACAGGGGGCCGCGGCCACCGCCTCCGCCGTGGTGCCGGAGCCACCGACCGGCTGGATACGCATCCGGCCGGTCACCGCTCCCGAGCTGTGCCTGACCGACGGAAGGGTCCGGGACCGCCGGTACACCCCGCTGGTGGCGGTGCAGCGGCCGTGCGCCGATGTGGCGCCGCAGGGCACCCGGCTTGAGCCGATGGGCGGGGACACGTACAGGATCCAGTGGCACCACCCCGACTACGGCAAGGGCTGCCTCAAGGCCCTCGCCGAGGGCGACGGCACGCGGCTGCTGGAGCCGTACGACGACTGCGCGCAGGGCAGCCGGTTCCACCTGGAGCCGTCCGGTTCGTACACGGGCGGGAGGTACGTCCTGCGCGTGGACGGCCAGGGATGCGTGGGCATCAGGGGCTCGGACACGTCCGAAGGCACGGAAGCCGTGATGGAACGGTGCGTGGGCAAGGGCGGTCAGGTGTTCGTCATCGAGCCCGCGCCTTGACGCGACACGCGGTGGGAGCGGAGTCTTCCGGTCGACCAGGCGGCACCGCGAGTACTCCAAGACAGAACCATTTTCACGACTCCGCAGGTCAGAGGGTCGTTTCGCATTGAACGGCCGTCAGCTCACCTCGCCCCGGGCCCCCTTCGGGAAGGGTGCGCATACGCCCCGAACTGCCCGAACGACCGATCGGTCAGTCGCTTATACGTGTATGCGGCCGGAAAACGGCGGCGGATGTGCGATCACGGTGCGCTCCGACAAGACTCCATTCCGCAATCGCACCTCTATCCGAAAAGGAGTCATTCGTGCGTTACCTCCGCAAGACCCTCGGCGCCATCGCCGTCGCCACCGGCCTCGCCTGCGTCGGCACGGCGACCTCGGGCATCGCGTACGCCGGGGCCGCCCAGCCTGCCTCCCTCTACTCGCCGTCGGCCCTCGTGCTGACGGTCGCCAGGGGCGAGGCCGCCGGGACGGCCACCGTCGAGCGGGCGGTGACCCTGCACTGCGCACCCGTCCCCGGAGGCAGCCACCCCTCCCCCGCCGCCGCCTGTGAGGAACTGGCCGCGGCCAACGGTGACCTGGACCGGCTGACGGCCTTACCGGGCGACCGCCCCTGCACCCGCGAGTGGGACCCGGTCACGGTGACCGGTGACGGCGTGTGGCAGGGCAAGCGCGTCAGCTGGTCGGCCACGTACTCCAACACGTGCGAGATGCGCACGCGGGTGGCCGAAAGCGCCGTCCTCTCGTTCTGAGCCTCCTCCCGGGCGGCGGGACCGCACCCCCGGCGCGTCGGCTCCAGGCCCCCACCTCCCGGTGGGGGCCTGCGCGTTGTACGGGGGTTGGCCCTGGGCGGCTTGGGCGGGCCGGTTCTTCGGTACGCTCTCGCTCGACTCCGGGGCGTCGGCAGGGCGTCGGCAGCCTCCGGATCACCGCTAGCAGGGGGATGATTCCAGATGAGCAATGTGCCTTCGGCCGACCTTTTCCAGCCTCTCCAGCAAGACGACCCGGCCGTCGTGGGCGGTTACCGCCTCGCGGCCGTGCTCGGCACCGGCGGCATGGGCAAGGTGTACCTCTCGTACACGCCGGGCGGCCGGCCCATCGCCATCAAGGTGATCCGCCCCGAGTTCAGCGGCGACCCCGAGTTCCGGCGGCGCTTCCAGCAGGAGGTGCGGGCCGCGGAGCGGGTGCAGGGCCTGTACACGGCGCCCGTCATCGACTCGGACACCGACGGTTCGCAGCCCTGGCTGGCCACGGCCTACGTGCCGGGTCCGTCCCTCGCGCTCGCGGTGGCCCAGCACGGCGGACTGCCGCTGCGGAGCGTCCTGCTGCTGACCGTCGGGGTGGCCGAGGCCCTCCATGTCATCCACGGCGCGGGCATCGTCCACCGCGACCTGAAGCCCGCCAACGTCCTGCTGGCCTCCGACGGCCCGCGCGTGATCGACTTCGGCATCGCCCGCGCCGCCGACACCACCTCTCTGACCAGCACCGGCGTCAGCGTCGGTACGCCCGCGTTCATGGCGCCCGAGCAGGCGTCTGTCGGTACGGTCACGGCGGCCACGGACATCTTCGCCCTCGGCCAGATCGCGGCCTACGCGGCGATCGGCGCCCCCGCCTTCGGTGACGGTCCCTCGCATGCCGTGCTCTACCGCATCGTGCACGAGGACCCGGACCTCAGCAGGCTGCCGGAGGAGCTGCGGCCGCTGGTGACGCGGTGCCTCAGCCGGGACCCGGCCGATCGCCCGGCGCTGAGCGAGGTCATCGAGCTGTGCCACGCCGTCTCGCCCGTCCCGCTGCGCCAGGGCGAGGACTGGCTGCCCCGGGCCATCGCCGGTTCCATCACCGAGCGTCTTGTCCTGCCGGAGCCGGCGAAGACCCCGCCGCCGACGGCGCCCGCCACGCAGCCGCCCGCGCCGACGGCCCCGCCGACCGCGACACCGACCGAGCGCTCCCCGCAGGCTCCGACGCCGCCGGGGGGCGTCCACCCGTACGCGCCCACCAGCGCCGGTGTGTCCCACGCCCCGACGCAGGCCGCTCCGGGCGTCCCCGGTGGGATGCCGCCCCGCGGATACCCGGGCGCCCCCGGCATGATGCCGCCCCGAGCCCCCGGCGCTCCCGGCGCGATGCCGCCCGGTTACCGGACTCCGGCGCCCGGCTACGTGCCGCCGGGCTACCACACGCCGCCTCCGTTCCACCCCGGCGGCTTCGCGCCCGCCCCGCCGAAGCCGAAGCGGACGGGGCTGATCGTCGGCGGTTCCATCGCGGCAGGCGTGATCGGCCTGGTGATCATCGGATCGCTGCTGCCCGAGACTCCGGACGGCAAGAACTCGGCGTCGTCCAGCGGCAGTACGAGCGCCGGCGCTTCGAGCGGTTCGAGTGGTTCGAGCGGCTCCTCGGGCAAGGCCCAGCCGAGGACCGACCCGAAGCCGGTCTCGTACAAGAACGTCGACGTGACGGGGAACTACTCCCTCATGCTCGCCGACAACCCGCCGCGCCCGGCCGAGGACACCGGCAGCGGCGTGGCCTACGGCAACGGCGACCTGTACTACTACCACGACACGCTGTTCGATGACGACAGGGTCGGCACGGCCAACGGCAAGCTGGTCCTGCTCAACAACACGCAGAAGGGCTCGCTGGAGACCTGCCGCAGCGAGACGCGCTTCACCGAGAAGATCCGCCTCGACCAGCTGACGAACGGCTCGGAGGTCTGCGTTCTGAGCGACGCGGGCCACATCGCGGTCGCGACCTTCCGCGGCAAGTCCGGCGTGAAGGACCCGAGCACGTACATCACCGTCGACCTCACGATCTGGCGCAACGCCGAGGACCCGAAGGACAGCTCCTCGTAGGAAGGAGAGCTCCTCGTAGACCGGTTGGCCGGCCGCGCCATTGCTTCAGTTTGTCGACAGGCATTGACAGACCAGGAGCGGCCAGGTCTAACCTCCGAGCTGTACTGCGCCAAAGGAGCCGACACCCACGGGGTCATACGGGTGCGGCTCTCCACGGGGGGAACGTTTGTATGGCGATGTGTGCTGCCCTGACCGCAGCCTCGACAAGCCGGCACCGGATGCGGCTTCACATGAAACCCACTGCCCTGGCCGACCGGGGCGGCCACCCACACGCGCGCTGAACGGGTTCCCGGCAACTGCCCTGAGTACGACGTCCACTGATGTGACGTCGCATGACCGGCAGTGGGCCGCCCGTACGGGGAAATCGCGCAACTGAGCCTGGAAAAGCCAGTACTCGGCCACTCGGCCTCATGACATGTACCGGACACCCGCATGCCCGAGCGGGCGGTTCGTCATACCTCGACAGAGAAAGAAGACACGATGCTCAGACAGAGGCTGAGGCCGGCGCTCACCGCGCTGGTCGGCATCTTGATGGCCGGCGGTCTTGTGGCGACGACGCCACAGGTCGCACAGGCCGATCCACCACCCCTGCCGTTCCCGGTCCCCTCCTGTGAACCGGGCCCTTGGTATGTGAGCAAGCACTACGAGGAGTTCGCACCGGCCGACGGACCCTGGCGGGTGGCGCCCGGCGACAACCTCGAGGTGACCGTCACCAAGTCCCGCACCATCGAGGTGGGCGCCCAGTTCACCGCCGGCATATCGGCCGAGAAGCTCGTAGCCAAGATCAACGCCGAGATCAGCATCAGCGCGAAGGCCCAGTGGACGAGCTCGGTGGGTCTGAAGACCAACACCGTGTCCCCGGCCCACGAGATCACCTACGTCTCCTACGGCGTTTTCACCGAGCGCGTCTTCATGATGCGCAACTGGTCCCCGGCCGGGTGCAACGTGGGATGGCCGTACACGCTTCAGAGCTTCGCGAGCTCCATGTGGGTGCAGCTCCCGAAGAGCGAGGGATTCAAGAAGGAGACCCGGGCCCCGGGCCGGGGCGGCCTCGGGACACCCGGCGCGACCAACCCGCCCGCCCCGCCGCAGCCGCAGCCGGTGACCTCGGTCCACGGCCTGGCCGACGGAACGATCCTGCACACCACGGACACCAAGCGCATCTACAAGATGGTGGGCGGCGCGCCGGTCTGGCAGGCCACGTGCGACAGCGGCATCTGCGACTCCACGCCCCGTCCCACGTACCAGTCGGTCATCGACGCGGGTCCGAAGGCACCGCGCAACGGCTCGTCGGCCATCGACCAGCGCGGCCGTATCTACATCTTCGTCGGCGGTGCGCCACTGCATCAGTCGCACTGCAACTCGCCGGTCAACTGCGGCCGGCCGCCGAAGATCTCGGACTGGTCGATCGACGCCCGTGACCACATGAACCTGGCCCCGGCCGACGGCAGCCTCGTGCAGGGCTGGAACGCCGGCAACGCGACACCGGTCGCTCAGACCGTCGGTGGGGCGCGGATCAACTTCGCCTCCCCGCAGGAGGTCGTCGACACGGGCTACGGCACGGACTGGCCCTCCAAGGTCGTCATCGTGTCGGACTACTCGTTCAACAACCTCGGGACGATCCCGAAGGACGGCACGCTCGTCCAGGGCACGGGCGGCGGCTCCTCGACGCCGGTCGCCATGTTCGTGGCCGGGTCGCGGATCAACTTCTTCTCGCCGGAGGAAGTGGTCGAGACCGGATACGGGACCAACTGGCGTGAGAAGGTGCGCGCGATCCCGAGCCGCGCCTTCAACGAGTTCCACGCGGACATCCCGCCGGACGGCTCGCTCATCCAGGGCATCGCGAACGGCGTGCCGACACCGGTGGCGATGATGCTCGGTGGCGCCCGGATCAACTTCGCCTCCCCGCAGGAGGTCATCGACGCCGGCTTCGGCACCGACTGGGCGAGCAAGGTCCGCACGGTCCCGACGCGCGCGTTCAACATGATCCGGGCCGACGTGCCCGACGACGGCATCCTGATCCAGGGCACCGGCGGCAGCACGCCGGTCGCCGCGATGATCGGCGGTGCGCGGGTCAACTTCGCCTCACCGCAGGAAGTCATCGACTCCGGCTTCGGTACGGACTGGGCGTCGAAGGTCCGCGCGCTGCCGGGACGGGCGTTCAGCCTCATCCCGGACCGGATCTCGGACGGCACGCGCGTGAAGAAGGCGGGCAGCAGCTCGCAGGCCGGCATCGTCGGGGGGGCGAAGGTGCCGTTCATGTCGATGGACGAGCTGATCGCCTGCGGGTACGGCGAGAAGCGGATGTGGACCATCCCCGACCGCGTTTGGGACGCGCTCCCGAACAAGATCGCCGACGGTACCCGGATCGCCAAGAGCGGGTCCCCGTCGGAGGCCGCCGTGGTCGGCGGAGCCCGGGTCGACTTCCACAGCGAGGCCGAGCGCAACGACGCCGGTTACGGCGGCAAGGCGCGCGAGGTGATCCCGGTACGGGTCTGGGACGCCATGACCACGAAGATCGCGGACGGCACCAGGATCGCCAAGAGCGGCTGGTCGTCGGAGGCGGCGGTGGTCGGCGGAGCCCGGGTCGACTTCCACACCGAGGCCGAGCGCAACGACGCCGGTTACGGCGGCAAGCCGCGCGAGGTCATCCCCGTACGGGTCTGGGACGCCATGACCACGAAGATCGCCGACGGGACCCGGATCGCCAAGAGCGGGGCTTCGTCGGAGGCCGCCGTGGTCGGCGGAGCGCGCGTCGACTTCTACACGGAGGCCGAGCGCAACGAGGCGGGCTACGGCGCCAAGCCGCGCCTGGTCATCCCCGTCCGCGTCTGGGACGGCATGACGACGAAGATCGCGGACGGGACCCGGATCGCCAAGAGCGGGGCCACGTCCGAGGCGGCGGTGGTCGGCGGAGCACGCGTCGACTTCCACTCCATGGACGAACTCCAGGCCGCCGGTTACGGCGCCAAGCCGCGCCTGGTCATCCCCGTCCGCGTCTGGGACGGCATGACCACGAAGATCGCGGACGGCACCCGGATCAAGGACGCCGGCTCGCTGAGCCAGGCGGCGGTCGTGGGCGGGGCGAAGGTCCCGTTCCACAGCATGGAGGAGCTGACGGCAAGCGGGTACGCGGACGATCCCATGCAGGTGGTGCCGAACCGTGTCTGGCAGTCGCTGTCCACAGAGTTCGCCGACGGCACCCGTCTGAAGTCCCCGGACTCGCCGGACCTCTGGTTGATCACCGAGGGCCGTCGGACCCCGACGGACGTGACCACCGGAGTGTGGACGGTCCCGCAGCGGGTGATCGACGCCGTACCTCTGGTCTGACCCGGTGCGGTGACACCGCACACCCACACGGAGGCCGCCCGGACCCACCGGGCGGCCTTCCGCCGTCCGGAGCTCGTGGCGGCTCTCCGCGTCCGGCGCTAAAGCCGTTGCGGGCCCGGCCGGGGTATCGGTCCCGAGCGAGCGGGGCCTCGGGTCACTTCCGCCAGAACAGGTGGTGCGTCACTCCGCTCGGGCTGGGCACGACGTCGAGGTGGAACCGGTCGAGCAGTTCCTCGGGAGACTCCCAGAGCCGAAGCCCGGACCCGAGCTTCTCCGGCGAGACGGCCACGTGGAGGGTGTCGACGAGGTCGGCGTCGAGGAACTCCCGGACGGTGGTGACCCCGCCGCCGAGCCGGACGTCCTTGCCCCGCGCCGCCTCCCGCGCCTGTTCGAGAACGGTGGCCGGGTCGCCGTCGACGAAGTGGAACGTCGTGTCGGAGAGCGTGAACGACGGACGCCCGTGGTGGGTCATGACGAACACCGGGGTGTGGAACGGCGGCTCGTCCCCCCACCAGCCCTGCCACTCATGGTCCTGCCACGGCCCGCGCTGGGGACCGAACTTGTTGCGGCCCATGATCTCGGCGCCGATGTTGTGAGTGAAGTCCCGCGTGAAGTAGTCGTCGAGGCCCCGGCTGCCGCCGGGGTCGGTGCGCATGGGCCAGCTCGCCGTGGCACCGGCCCAGGCGAACATCTTCCCGGGATCCACATGGCCGAACGGCCTCTCCAGGGTCTGGTCCTCACCAGCGCCGATTCCGTCACTGGAGACGTTGAAGTTCTGGACCCGCAGGAGCTGAGCCACGTGTTCCTCCTCTGTTGTCACCGACAAGCGACAAAGGGAAGACTCCCGGGACCCGCGGAAGTCATCGCTAAAGCCGTTGCGGGCCCGGGCACACCCGA
The DNA here is from genome assembly GCF_044764755.1 of Streptomyces sp. NPDC093600. NCBI lineage: Bacteria > Bacillati > Actinomycetota > Actinomycetes > Kitasatosporales > Streptomycetaceae > Streptomyces > Streptomyces sp. NPDC093600. The sequence continues at coordinate 260,582 of NZ_JBIWIU010000001.1, read as the reverse complement.
ACGACCATGGCGCGCATGAGCGACCGACCCGCGCGATGGACCCAGGCCACCGTCTACCCCGACATGTGGGCCGACCCCGACGACGACCCCCGCCACAGAGAGGGAGACGGCCCCGACGGCGAGCTCGCGACGCTGCTGGAGTTCCAGACGGACTACCGCACGACCCTGCTGATGAAGTGCGAGGGCCTGGACCCGGAGCAAATGGCCCGTCGCTCCGTCCCGCCGTCGACGATGTCGCTGCTCGGCCTGATCCGGCACCTCGCCGAGGTGGAGCGGGACTGGCGCAACTGGATCAGCGACGACGAACCGCTGCCGACGCTGTACGGCGAGGACGACGGCGACTTCGACGGAGCCGTGGCCGACCAGGCCGTGGTCGACGAGGCGTACTCCGCCCTGGCCCGCGAGCAGGCCGAGGTCGACGCCGTACTGGCCGAACACCCCGACCTGGGTGAGCGCCTGGGCAGGGAACGGATCGCGGTCCGGGAGCTGATGGTGCACCGGATCGAGGAGTACGCCCGTCACTGCGGCCACGCCGACCTGCTGCGCGAGTGCGTCGACGGGCGGGTCGGCCAGTGACGAGGATGCGGGCGTAACCCTCACAGCCCGGCCACGAGGGCGCGCCAGGAGGGCCGGTCGGTAGCCGGCCGGGGCTCGGCTGTCCGGGGCCGGGCGGCTTCGGTACGGCAACGGCGGCAGCGGGTCTCGCCCGCGACCGGCCGGAACACGTGGTCGTCACCGGGCCCGTCGCAGATGACCAGCGCCCCCGGGGCGGGAGCGGCGGCGGAGGCGTCCGGTTCGACCGGCGCGGGCGGTGGCACCGGCGCGGGGAGCTTCACGGTCAGGCGGTGGCGCAGGAAGCCCACCGCCGAGCGGATGGCGGGCGGCGGGGAGTTCGTCAGCGCATGCCTCAGATCGGCCACGGAGACCCCGCGCCGCAGCCACTCCGCCGCCACCTCGGCGAGACCGCGCGCCTCCCGGGCCCCGAGGAGCAGATCCCGGTTGTGGTGGCGCAGCTCCAGCAACACGCGCTCGGCGAGGACGACTTCGGACGCGGGAGCCGGTTCCGGTGCCGCGTCGGGTACGGCGGGTACGGCCACCGGGTCCGGTGCCGGAGCCGGTGCCTGGTCGGGCTCCGGTTCCAGCTCCGGCTCCGGCTTTTCGGGGGGTGGGTGGGGAAGGTTCTTCTTCCCACCGTCTTTCTCTTCCGGAGGAGGACAGCCGAGACATGGGCCGCTCGGAGAACCGACCGTCGGATCCACGGCAGTCGGCGACCGGCCGTCACGAGTGGCGCTCGCCTCCTCACGCGTGAGGGTGACGTTGGAGAGCAGCTGGTCGGTGATCCAGTGCCCGCGCCCGCCCTGCCACCTCCACTCGTGGAGGAAGCCGCAGGCGGTCAGGGACTCCTTGGCCCGCTGGTACGCCCGGGGCTTCATCCCCAGGGCTGTGGCGTGTTCGCCGAGCGGCTTGGCGGCCAGGCTCTCGGGGAGCCCCTGCACGTAGATGATCAGGAGCTTGGCGTCGCTGTTGAGCCGCGGATGGCGCACGACATCGTGCGAGACCTTCGTGAAGCAGCGAGCAGGCGCGATAGCATGCCGGAGCATTTCTGGTGGACTCCTAGTTTATCCACTAGAGGTGAAGGCCCTCGGTACCGGTGTTGGCGCACCGCCGGGGGCCGCCCCATTTCTCACGGAGCGTGATGACGCGGTCACCGTACCGCATGGATGACCATCCTGTGCAACAAGTCCGGCTCCACGAAGGGGCCTTCGGCCGTGGGCCGTGAGCGCCAGTCCAGGGGCCAGGTCAGGCCGTCGAGCGCGGGGATGCCGACGAAGGCCGCACTCCGCCCCTCCCGGCTCAGCGCCCGCGCGGGGGCCGGCCAGGCGTACGCGGCGGCGGTCTTCGGGGGCAGTAGGAAGTACGAGTTCCGCTCCCCCGTCAGCTGACGGACGATCGGCCCCGCCTGGAAGTCCGTGAACTCCATGAGCCGGTACGCCACGTCCTCGCCGAGGAACCCCCCGATCCGTACGGCGTCGAAGTGCACGCCCGCGTGACGCAGGGCATGCCCGGTCGCTGGCACCCAAGAGGGAACGCTGTCAAGTGACTTGCGCGAATTCATGACACCAGCTTTCCGGCCCCGCTCTACTGTGACCAGCGCCACAGACTGTTTGTGGCGGACTGTGCACTGGGGGAGGTCAGGTGTGAAGGTCGGAAACAGCAGAATGCCTGGGGCGGCGAAGGCCTTCGGGAGGCTCTTGCGCTTCTACCGCGAGCGGGCGGCTGTCTCGCAGGAGACGCTGGGCAAGGAGACTGGATACTCCAAGTCCCAGGTGGCGATGATCGAGCGTGGCCAACGCCGGCCAAGGGGCAAGTTCGTCGAGATCGCGGACGCGTGGCTGGGTGCACAAGGTGCACTTCTGGAGGTCGCGGAGGAGCTCACGGCCAGCGCGGTTGCCGCGTGGTTCGAGGATTACCTGGAGGAGGAGGCCGAGGCAGCCGGCATCTATTCGTACGAGAACCACCTCATCCCCGGTTTGCTCCAGACGCCGGACTACGCGCGCGCAGTGTTCCGTTGCGCCAGCCCTCCGTGGGAAGACGATGTGCTCGAAGCCATGGTGGCGGCACGTATGGCCAGGCACGCGGTGTTCCACCGCAAGCCCGCACCCCTCATCGGATTCGTCCTGGAGAAGATCGCGCTCACCCGTCCCATCGGAGGGCCTGAGGTCCTCAAGAGCAACCTGCTGCACATCCTCGACGTCGCCAGCCTCCGCAACGTCGAGATCCAGGTCATGCCGGAGGACCGCACGTCTCATGCCGGTCTCAGCGGTCCGTTCATCTTGCTGGAGACCGCCAAGCGTCGCAGCCAGCTCGTCTACGTCGAAGGCTTGAGCGGCCGGTACTTTCTCAGCGAACAGCCCGAGCTGGGCGACGCGTTCGCGCGATATGGCACTCTGCGCGCGCAGGCCCTTACCCCGGAAGACTCCGCACGACTCATCGAACAGGTGGCACGAGAGCTATGAGCAACGATCTCAACTGGTTCAAGAGCAGCTACAGCAGCGAGCAGGGCGGCAACTGCATCGAGGTCGCCGTCGCCTGGACGAAGTCCACGTACAGCGGCCCCCAGGGCGGCGACTGCGTCGAAATCGCCGCCTGCCCCCACACCGTCCACGTCCGCGACTCCAAGGACACCACCCTCCCCCCCTTCACCGTCTCCCCCACCGCCTGGTCCGCCTTCCTCTCGGCGATGTGAGGAGCCGGCGACCGTCAGGACGTCAGGACGCCGTTCAGGAACGGCTCGATGGCCTCCCGCCAGGCTTCCGGGTGGTCGTAGTGGAGGAGGTGGCCCGCGTCCGGGATCTCGGCGTAGGCGCCGTGGGGGAGGACGCGGACCATCTCCTGGGCCTCCGCGCGGCCCAGTTCGCCGTCCAGGCCGCGGACGACGAGGGTCGGGCAGCGGACCTGGGCGAGCGACTCCCAGTGGGCGTCGTGCACCCAGGTCTCGCGCGAGGTCAGCATCTGGGCCGGGTCGAAGACCGGGTACCAGCCGTCGGGGCGTTCGGTCATCACCTCGGCGAAGAACTCGCCCCGGGCGGGGTTGGGCCGCTCGACCCAGGGATCGTCCTGGCCGAACCAGGTGCGGACGTCCGCTAGCGAGGCGAAGGGAACCGGCCAGCGGCGGAACCAGTCCTGCCACTCCCGCTGGGTGGCCGCGCCGAGGGCCGAGGCCCGCATGTCGCAGATGACCAGGGCGTGGACGAGGTCCGGGCGTTCGGCGGCGAGCTGCCAGGCGGTGAGGGCGCCCATGGAGTGGCCTATGAGCGTGACGGGCCCCAGGCCGAGCTGTTCGACGGCGGCGGCCGCGTCGGCGACGTACGCCTCCCGTGTGAAGGGGCCGGCCGGGGGCTTGTCGCTGAGGCCGTGGCCTCGCTGGTCGAGGGCGACCGTGCGGTGACGGTCCGCCAGCCAGCGGGCGGTCGGGGCCCAGTGGGAGGCGCGTCCCATCAGGCCGTGGAGCAGTAACACTCCGGGCTCGGGGGCGTGCGGAGCCTGCTCGCGCCGCTCCCCCCGCGCCCGCTCATTCGTGAACTCCCAGGCAGCCAGGCGTACGCCGGCGGCTCCGGTGACGTCCAGACGTCGCACCATGTTCCCTGGCACCCCCTCTTTCCCATCGAGCGTGTCGAGCCCCGCCAGACTATCGAACCTGTATTCGAAAATCGGGTTCTGCCGCGTAACACCCCTCGTTCGAGTGACGGGCTTCAAGGGTTGACGCGCGCTGCCGGGGGGAGATCTTCAGCGGGAGGCGGACCGCTCGGGGAAAACGGTCCGAGGGGAATGACCCTGAGAGCTCGGGGCTCCGGGTCAGCACAGGGGAGGACAGGCCCCGGCGCCCATGGGCGCCGGGGCCCTCTGTCTTCTGTCGCACCGCCCCCGACGCCCGCATCGCACACCCCTCCCGGCCTCGCACGGCTGACCCCAGCGTGGCACGGCGAGAGTCCGGCCGTGGTGATTCCGACGTAAATCGGGCCGACAGGTTCCGGGGGCGAGGGGGGTGGGGCTCAGCGCTTGGCGACGAAGACGTGCGCCGCGACGTCCGCGTCCAGCTCGGCCGCCTCGCCGCTGCTGCCGACCAGGACACCGCCCGCCGACTCCGTCACGCTCACCACGGAGCCGGGCTGCACGCCCGCCCGCCGCAGCGTGTACATCAGCTGGGCGTCCGTCTGGATCGGCTCGCCGATCCGGCGGACGATCACCGTCTTGCCCTCCTGGCCCGCGTCCAGGTCGGCCAGCGAGACCATCGAGTCGTCCAGGAAGGACTCCGCCTCCGCCTTCTCGCCCAGCTCCTCCAGACCCGGGATCGGGTTGCCGTACGGCGACTCCGTCGGGTGCCGCAGCAGCTCCAGGACGCGCCGCTCCACGGCCTCGCTCATCACGTGCTCCCAGCGGCACGCCTCCGCGTGGACCTGCTCCCACTCCAGGCCGATCACGTCGACGAGCAGGCACTCGGCGAGGCGGTGCTTGCGCATGACGCGGGTGGCCAGACGGCGACCCTCGTCCGTGAGTTCCAGATGGCGGTCGCTCGCCACGGCCACCAGGCCGTCGCGCTCCATACGGGCCACCGTCTGGCTCACCGTCGGGCCGCTCTGGTCGAGCCGCTCGGCGATCCGGGCGCGCATAGGGACCACACCTTCCTCCTCCAGCTCGAGGATGGTGCGGAGATACATCTCCGTTGTGTCGATCAGTCCGGACATACGTGCCCCTCGATGAGTCGTGCGCTGGCCCTGACCCAATTCTGACGCATCGCGACGACAACCGGGTCGTGCCGAGGCAAGGCGGTATTGACAGCGCAATGGTCCAGACCGCAACGTGATCCGCGACACGACGACAAGGAGCTTCGGGAATGGGCGACAGCGCGCGCGAGGGCAGCCGCGAGAGCAAGCTGGCCGGGCAGTTCTTCGACGCCGCGATCGGCCTGCTGCGACGTGTCCGCGACGAGGACGCCGAGGACATCGCCGCGGCCGGCACCGCCATCGCCGAAGCCGTCGCCGCGGGCGGCCGCCTCTTCGCCTTCGGCGCCGGACACTCCTCGCTGGCCGCCCAGGACGTCGTCTACCGGGCGGGCGGCCTGGCCCTGATGAACCTGCTCACGGTGCCCGGCGTCGTCGGCGTCGACGTCATGCCGGCCACCCTCGGCTCGGCCCTGGAACGGGTCGACGGCCTGGCGGGCGCGGTCCTCGACTCCTCCCCCGCCACCTCGGGCGACGTCCTGATCATCATCTCCCTCTCCGGGCGCAACGCCCTGCCCGTCGAGATGGCGATGAACGCGCGGGCGCTCGGCCTCACCGTGATCGGTGTGACGTCGGTGGCGTACGCGAGCGAGACGAAGTCCCGGCACGTCTCGGGCACGTATCTGAAGGACCACTGCGACATCGTCCTCGACTCCAAGATCGCCGTCGGCGACGCCGAACTCACCCACGAGTCCATCGAGGCGCCCTTCGCCCCGACCTCGACGGTCGTCACGAGCGCCCTGATGCAGGCCACGATGGCCGCGGCCGCCGAGGAGCTGGTCCGCCTCGGCATCGAGCCGCCGCTGCTGCGGTCGGGGAACGTCGACGGCGGGCACGAGTGGAACGGCCGCGTGATGACGGAGTACCGGGACCGGATCTTCTACCGGCACTGAACCCCGTACGCCCACCCAGCCACCAGCTACCGCTCTTCGTCGAAGCGGACCCGGACCGTCAGGCCGCCGCCCTCCGTGTTGGCGGACGCGGTGGTCGTGGCGCCGTGGGCGCGGGCGATGGAGTCGACGATCGAGAGGCCCAGGCCCGCCCCCTCCCCCGGCACGTGGGTGCGTTCGGTGAGACGGCGGAAGGGTTCGAAGAGCAGCGGGACGGTGGCGGCCGGGACCACGGGGCCGGTGTTCGACACCCCCACACCGCCGGGGCCCGTACGGACCTCCACACGGCCGCCCGGAACGTTGTGCCGTACCGCGTTCGCGAGCAGGTTGTGGACCAGCCGGTCCAGGAGGACCGCGTCGCCGGAGACCGTCAGGGGCCGGGCCCGTACGGAGACCGTCACCTCGCGCTCCGCCGCCTCGGCCGCCAGCGCCTCCACCGCCCGCCGGACGACCTCGTGGACCGCCACCGGCCGCCGCTCCCGCAGGCCCTGGTCGGAGGCGGCGAGCAGCAGCAGCCCCTCGATGATCCGTTCGCTGCCGTCGGCGACCTCGATGAGCTTCGACCGGATCCGGGCGACCCGCTCCGGGCCCGGCTCCCCCGCGAGCCCGATCTCGGCCGCGGCCCGCTGCACGGCGACCGGGGTCCGCAGCTCGTGCGCCGCGTTCGCGGCGAACCGCTGCTGCGCCGTCACCAGTTGCTCCATGCGCCCGAGCATCGCGTCGAAGGTGTCCGCGAGCCGCTTCAGCTCCCCGGGCGGCCCGTCCAGGGCGATCCGCTCGTGCAGGTTCTCCCCGGACAGCCGACGGGCCGTCTCGGTGATCACGGCGACCGGGCGCAGCACGCGGCCCGCCATCCACCAGGCGAGGACGACGGAGAGGACGACGTACACCGCGAGGACGATCACGGAGACCGTGAGGAGCCGCTCCAGGGCGGCGCTCTCGGCCGCGTCGCTCACCCGGGTGGTGATCGCGAGTCCGCGGTCCATCCCGGGCGGCAGCGGGCCCGGGCTCGTCGTCGCGGCCGGCGACCAGGTCGGGAGGGGGGTCTGCGACGGCAGTCCGTCCATCCGCCGGGCGGGTACGGCGCTGGTGACCGCGCCGCTGATCGACGAGTACAGGCCCTCCTTGACCAGCAGGTACACCACTCCCGTGAGCAGTCCGCCCGCCAGGACCAGAAGGCCGCCGTACAGCCCCGTCAGCCGGGCCCGTTCGCTGTTCAGGAGGTTCACGAGGTGCACGCGATTCACGAGGTTCACGAGGTTCACGAGGCGATCCGGTAGCCCGCGCCCGGCACCGTCTCCACCACCGGCGGGTCGCCCAGCTTCGCGCGGAGCTTGCTCAGGGTCACCCGTACCGCGTTCGTGCGATAGCTGGTGTGCTCCTCCCACACCTGCTCGATGAGGTCCTCGCCGCTGACGACGGCTCCCTCCGCCCGCAGCAGCGCCTCCAGGACCGCGAACTCCTTCCGGGACAGGTGCAGGTGCCGCCCGTCACGGTCGGCCTGGCGGCGGGCGGTGTCCAGGACGATGCCGGCCCGTTCGAGCACGGGAGGGAGCGCGGGCCGGGCTCGCCGCCCGAGGGCCAGGACGCGGGCCAGCAGCTCGTCGTAGGCGAACGGCTTGGTCAGATAGTCGTCGGCGCCCAGGCCCAGACCGTCGACCCGGTCGCGTACCGTTCCCGCCGCCGTCAGCATGAGGACCCGGGTCAGCAGCCGCTGCGCCACGACCTGCCGGCACACGTCGTCGCCGTGCATCCCGGGCAGGTCACGGTCCAGGATCATGACGTCGTACTCCCCGAACCGGAGCTTCCGCAGGGCCTCCGGGCCGTCGCCGGCGACGTCCACGGCGAGCGCGTCACGGCGCAGGCCCTCGGCGATCATCTCGGCGAGAAACGCCTCGTCCTCCACCACCAGTACGCGCATGGGCCCTGTGTACCGGACGGCGGCTTTCGTCTCTGTTAACCGATCCGCTGAGAGAGACGAAACACCCGCTCCCGGCACGCTCGCGCCATGACGACCCGACAGAAGATCGAACTGGCCGCCGCGACCGGCCTTGCCGCCCTCACCCTCCTCCTCACCTCCGCCTGCTCCGGCTCCGGCTCCGGCGAGAAGCCGGAAGCCACGGGCGTGAGCGACGAGGGGAAGAAGGCCGACCAGGCCCTTGAGCACCGGAAGTGTCTGCGCGAGCAGGGCCTCGACGTGCCCGAGCCCGAGCCGGGCCAGGACGGGCGCGGAATGGCCATCGGCGGCGACGTGTCCAAGGAGAAGCTGGAGAAGGCGTTCAAGGCCTGCCGCGGCAAGGGCGGCGCCGGCATGGGCGAGGAGATGACCCAGGCCGACAAGGACAAGATGATCAAGTACGCGCAGTGCATGCGCAAGAACGGCGTCGACATGCCCGACCCGACGTTCGAGGGCGGCGGCGCGATGGCGCCCGCGCGGCCGATGCCGCAGGGCGCGGAGAAGGAGAAGTTCGAGAAGGCCAACAAGGCCTGCGAGAGCGTGTCGCGATGAGCCGGCGCAGGCTGGTGTTCGCCCTGGCGGCGATCGTCGCCGTCGCCGGAGCGGGCGCGGCCGTCACCTCCGTGACCGCCATGACCGGGCCCGAGAAGCAGCGGGTCGTGGCGGATCAGGGGCTGCCGCCCGCCACCGCCTCCCTCACGCGCGGCGATCTCAGCGACAGCTCCCAGCGGGAGGGCACGCTCGGCCACCTCGGCGAGCGGAAGATCAACGCGGGCGCGGCCGGAACCCTCAACTGGATCGCTCCCACCGGCTCCACCGTCGAGCGGGACGAGCGGCTGTACGAGGTCGACGGCCGGCCCGTCCGCCTGATGTACGGCGCGGAGCCCATGTACCGGACCCTGAAGGCCGGCGACGAGGGCAAGGACGTCCGGCAGGTGGAGGAGAACCTCGCCGCCCTCGGGTACACCGGTTTCACCGTCGACGAGGAGTACACGGAGAAGACCGCCGCCGCCGTGAAACGCTGGCAGAAGTCGCACGACCTGAAGCGGACCGGCACCATCGGCCCGGACGCGATCGCCTTCGCGGGCAGCGCGCTGCGGGTGAAGGAGGCGGGCGCCGCGACCGGCGACCAGGTGGGCCCGGGGCGTCCGGTGCTCACCGTCACGGGCTCGGAGCGGGTCGTACGGTTCAAGCTCCCGGTCGCGGAAGCCGGGACGGTGAAGACCGGAACCCGGGTCTCCGTACAGCTTCCGGACGGGGCCCGGGCGGCGGGGAAGGTGTCGTCGGTCGGCAGGACCGCCTCCCCGGGCGACGATCCGCAGGACACCAGCCCGAAGATCGACATCACGGTCTCCTTCGACGCCCCGGAGAAGGTCAAGGGCGTCGACCAGTCGCCCGTCACCGTCGACCTCACCGGCGAGACGCGCAGGAACGTTCTCTCCGTGCCGGTCAACGCGCTGCTCGCCCTGCCCGGCGGCGGCTTCGGCATCCAGGTCGTCGAGAACGGGAAGGCCAGGGACGTCGAGGTCGAACTCGGCATGTTCGGCCAGGGCCGCGTGGAGGTCAGCGGCGACGGGCTGCGCGAGGGCATGAAGGTCGGGGTGCCGTCCGCATGACCACGGTCGTACGACTCTCCGGGGTCACCAAGGAGTACGCGGGTGGCGTCCGGGCGCTCGACGGGGTCGACCTCCTCGTCAGCGAGGGAGAACTCCTCGGCATCGTCGGCCCATCCGGCTCCGGCAAGTCCACCCTGCTGCACATCGTCGGCACCCTGGACCGGCCCAGTACCGGGACGGTGGAGATCGCCGGGCACGACGTGGCCTCGCTGACGGACCGCCGGCTGTCCGCGCTGCGCGCCCGGCACATCGGCTTCGTCTTCCAGGCGTTCCATCTGGTGCCGGGGGTCGGCGCGCTGGAGAACGTCGCCGAAGGGCTGCTGTACTCCGGGCTGCCCCGGGCCAGGCGGCTGTCGATGGCCGCCGACGCGCTCGCCCGGGTCGGGCTCGCCGACCGGATGCGGCACCGGCCGCACGAACTGTCCGGCGGGCAGAAGCAGCGCGTCGCCATCGCGCGCGCGGTGATCGGCGAACCGGACCTGCTGCTCGCCGACGAGCCGACCGGCGCGCTGGACTCGGCGTCGGGGGAGGCCGTGATGGACCTGCTGCGGGAACTCAACGCGCAGGGCGCGACGATCGCGGTCATCACGCACGACACGGAGATCGCGGGACGGCTGCCACGGCAGGTCCGCCTCCGCGACGGCCGGGTCGTCGCGGACACGGCGCTCGGAAAGGTCGCCGCCTGATGCCCCGTACACGCGCACGCGCCCTGAGGGCGGCGCGGCTCGGGCCGCGTGACGTCGTGCATGTCGGCTCGGCCGGGCTGCGCAGCCGTCCCGTGCGGGTCGTGCTGTCGGCGCTCGGGATCGCCATCGGGATCGCCACGATGATCGCGGTCGTGGGCATCTCGGCGTCCAGCCAGGCGCAGTTGCTCCGGCAGCTCGACGCCCTCGGCACGAACATGCTGGTCGCCAAGCCCGGCGAGGGGATGTTCAGCGGTCAGGAGGTGAAGCTGCCCAAGGACGCGGTGGGGATGGTCGGGCGGATCGACGGCGTCGAGGACGTCGGCGCGACCGGCGACCTCAAGCGCTCGGTCCGGCGCTCGGAGAAGATCCCCGAGGGCGAGACCGGCGGCATCGCGGTGAAAGCCGCCACCGAGGGCATGCTCGACGTCCTGCGGGGCGGCATGGCCGCCGGCACCTGGCTGAACCGGGCCAACGGCCGCTATCCGTCCGTCGTCCTCGGCCATGTGGCGGCCGAGCGGCTCGGCATCACCGAACCGGGCCGGCAGGTCTGGATCGACGACCGGTACTTCACCGTCGTCGGCATCCTCGACCCGCTCCCGCTCGCGCCGGAGATCGAACGCGCGGCGCTGGTGGGGTGGGAGGGGGCGCGGAAGCTGCTGGGCTTCGACGGGCATCCGACGGCGGTGTACGAGAGGTCCACGGACGCGTCCGTCCACACCGTGCGCAAGCTCCTCGCCTCCACGATCGACCCGCGGAACCCGCAGAACGTGGCGGTCGGCGACCCGTCCTCGGCCCTCCAGGCCAAGGCGGCGACCGAGGGGGCGTTCTCGTCGCTGCTGCTCGGGCTCGGGGGGATCGCGCTCCTGGTGGGCGGCGTCGGCGTCGCCAACACCATGATCATCTCGGTCCTGGAGCGCCGCCACGAGATCGGCCTGCGCCGCTCCCTCGGCGCGACCAGGGGCCAGATCAGGATCCAGTTCGTCACGGAGTCCCTGATGCTCTCCGGCCTCGGCGGCCTGGCGGGCGTGGCGCTCGGCGGAGCGGCGACGGCGGTGTACGCGTACGCGGGCGGGCTGCCGTGGGTGATCCCGCCGTGGGCGGTGGCCGGCGGCTTCGCCGCGACGCTGCTGATCGGCACGGTGGCCGGCCTCTACCCGGCGGTCCGGGCGTCCCGGCTGTCCCCGACGCTGGCACTGCAGGCGTAGGGAGGCGGGCGGCGGGGCGGGCGGTGGGGGCGCGTCGGAAGACGACGGGCTCCCCGGGGGTCTTCGGTCCGCGTCCCGGGACGGCGGTCTCCGGGTGTCGGCTCAGTCCCCGTCAGCGACCGCCCCCGCCCCGCTCGCCAGGTCCAGCGATGCCGCCACGCGGACCGCCACCGTCTCCGCGTACACCGCGTCCGGGCGCTCGAACGGAGGGCGAGAGGCCGAGCGGAGGAAGGTCGCCACGCCCACCGTGCGGCCACGGCTGCGCAGCGGCATGCACAGGGCGTGGACGGCGTCGCGCGGCCAGTGGCGTTCGGCGGCCCACTCCTCGGCGGCCTGCCGGGACGCCGTCGCCGAGGCGCGGACCGGGCCCGTGCGGGAGAGGGCCTGGAGGGCGGGGTGGCCGGAGGGGTAGCGGAGCGGGATGCCGCCGCCCGCGACCGCGGCGACCGGGCCCGGGGCGCCCTCCGGGGTCGCCGCCGCGCGCGTCAGGCGCCGCTCCCCCGCCGCCGCGTCGATCAGCGCGTGGTCGGCGAAACCCGCCAGGGCGAAGTCCAGCAGCACCGTCGCCGCCTCCATCGGGTCCTCGCACTCCGCCGCCGCCGCGCCCGCCCGGTGCAGCTGGCTGTACCGGAAGCGCAGGCGGTCCGCCTCCTGCTCCGCCAGCCGCTCCTGTGTCACGTCCTGGAACAGCCATCCCACGCCCAGCGGTACGGGCTCCTCCGCCAGCGGCGACGCCAGCCGTACGAACCCGCTGCGCCAGCACCTCCGCTCGCCCGCCGCCGTCCGCAGCGTCACCCACACATCGGCCGCCGCCCGCGGCGCCCCCTCCGCCAGCACGTGCTGGAGCGCGCCCTCCAACTCCTCCACGCCCTGGCCGACCAGCTCCCCGAGCGGCCGACCGAGCGGGGCCCTGGGGCCCACGCCCATCGCCCGCGCCGCGTGCGCGTTGACCACGGCCGGCCGCAGATCGACGTCGACGACGACGACCCCCCAGGGCGCGTCCTCGAACAGCGCCTCGCTCAGCGCGATCGACCGCTCCAGGTCGATCTGCGCGTGCACCTCGCTGAAGGCGCAGTACACCCCGGCCGGCGCGCCGTCCGGTCCGCGCACGCCCGCCGACTGGGTCCGTACGAGTACCCGGCCGCCGTCCTTGCGGAGCAGCGCGAACTCGTGCACCTGCCGGCCCGGAGCCCCCATCGCCCCCATCAGCCGCCCGAGCGCCTCCGCCCCGTCCGCGCTCCGGGCCGCCCATCCCGCCAATCCGCGCCGCCCGACGGCCTCCTCGGCCGACCAGCCGAGGATCCGCTCGGCCTCGCGGTTCCAGTGCGTGACGATGCCGTCGGCGTCGAAGGCGCAGAGCGCCGCGTCCATCCCGTCGAGCAGCGCGGCCAGCAGATCCGACCCGGGCCCGTGCCCGTCGGCCGCCCGTTCCGCGGTCTCGCTCGTGGAAGCACTCATCCCGGACCCCCTGGCAGGACGGTGTAAGCGCGTGCTACCCGCACGCCCCGGCCCAATTCAACTGGAACGTGACGCAGGACACACCCCCTTCGCTGAAATCTTCGCGCCCCGGAAACATCAGCCCGGGAAAAACACTTGAGCGCGCGCGACGGGGTTCCTAGGGTGTGGGTACACGCGAAAGGAGGTGATCCGAAAAAATGGTTTCTTTTCGGACTCGTGAGGTGACTGCGGGCTAACGCCTGCCGTCGCACTCTGTGCCTCGGCAGGTCAGCTGCCGAAACCCAAGCAGTCACCCGACCCGTGGGCCGCCGGTAAGTCCGGCCGGCTCTCGTCCGAACTCGAGCGGACGGGACCAAGGCCCACGGGTCGTTCGCGTTCTCGGGGCCATGGGCGCTCCCGACCTCGGGGCGCGGCGGCCTCAGGGGGACAGGCGCTCCACCCGCCAGCCCTCCCCGGCCCTCACGTACCGCAGCCGGTCGTGCAGGCGGTTCTCGTGCCCCTGCCAGAACTCGACCGTCTCCGGGACCACCCGGAAGCCGCCCCACTCCGGCGGCACCGGCACCGGCACCTGCTCGTGCTCCGGGTAGCGCGCGGCCAACTCCGCGTACCGCGCGAGAAGTTCCTCGCGCGACTCGATCACCGACGACTGGTGGCTGGCCCACGCCCCGAGCTGGGAGCCGTGCGGGCGGGTGCGGAAGTACGCCTCCGTCTCGTCGCGGCCGGTGCGGGCCGCCCGGCCCGTGACGATGACCTGGCGGGCCAGCGGATGCCAGGGGAAGAGCAGCGCGACGTTCGGGTTGGCGGCCAGCTCGCCGCCCTTGCGGGAGCCGTAGTTGGTGTAGAAGACGAATCCGGCCTCGTCGAAGTGCTTGAGCAGGACGGTCCGGGCGGACGGGCGGCCGTCGGGGGTGGCGGTCGAGACGACCATGGCGTTCGGCTCGTGGATCGCCGGGTTGGTGGCGGTCTCCTTGAACCAGCGCGCGAACTGTTCGATCGGTTCGGGGGCGAGGTCGGCCACGGACAACTGCGGCGTCCGGTACTGCTCGCGCATGTCGGCGGGATCGAGAGCGTCGGTCACGGGTTCATCCTGCCGTAGCGACGGAGTTTGCCCGGCACCGCGTGCCGTTAATCCTTCCTCGCCGGATCGGCGGAGTGTGCCGGATGTCACGCTTCCCCGCATCATCGGAACCGTACAGACTCTTCGGCTGGATGACTGTTACTTCCCGCCATGCCGTCCCAACTGGATGATTGATCATCGATAGAGGAGCCGCCTGATGTCCGACTTCGTACCCGGACTCGAGGGAGTCGTCGCGTTCGAAACGGAGATCGCCGAACCCGACAAGGAAGGCGGCGCTCTTCGGTACCGCGGCGTCGACATCGAGGATCTGGTCGGTCACGTCTCGTTCGGCAACGTCTGGGGCCTGCTGGTCGACGGGGCGTTCAACCCCGGTCTGCCGCCGGCCGAGCCGTTCCCGATCCCCGTGCACTCCGGCGACATCCGCGTGGACGTGCAGTCCGCGCTCGCCATGCTCGCGCCGGTGTGGGGCCTCAAACCGCTCCTCGACATCGATGCCGAGCAGGCCCGCCACGACCTCGCCCGGGCCGCCGTCATGGCGCTGTCGTACGTCGCCCAGTCGGCGCGCGGGCAGGGCCTGCCGATGGTGCCGCAGAGCGAGATCGACAAGGCGCAGTCGGTGGTCGAGCGGTTCATGATCCGCTGGCGCGGCGAGCCGGACCCGAAGCACGTCAAGGCCGTCGACGCGTACTGGACGTCGGCCGCCGAGCACGGCATGAACGCCTCCACCTTCACCGCGCGCGTGATCGCCTCGACGGGCGCGGACGTGGCCGCGGCGCTTTCCGGCGCGGTGGGCGCCATGTCCGGGCCGCTGCACGGCGGGGCCCCGTCCCGCGTCCTCGGCATGATCGAGGAGATCGAGAGGACCGGCGACGCCACCGCGTACGTCAAGCAGGCCCTGGACAAGGGCGAGCGGCTGATGGGCTTCGGCCACCGCGTCTACCGCGCCGAGGACCCGCGCGCCCGCGTCCTGCGCCGTACGGCCAAGGAGCTGGCCGCGCCGCGCTTCGAGGTCGCGGAGGCGCTGGAGAAGGCGGCCCTGGAAGAGCTGCACAACCGGCGCCCGGACCGCGTCCTGGCGACGAACGTGGAGTTCTGGGCCGCGATCGTCCTCGACTTCGCCGAGGTCCCGGCGCACATGTTCACCTCGATGTTCACCTGTGCCCGTACGGCGGGCTGGTCGGCGCACATCCTGGAGCAGAAGCGCACGGGCCGCCTGGTGCGCCCCTCGGCGCGCTACATCGGCCCTGGCCAGCGCGACCCGCGGGACATCGAGGGCTACGCCGACATCGTGGGCTGAGCCCACCGGCTCTCGTCGCGCAGCAGGTCCGCGTGGTGGCGGGCCGCCGCCAGGGGGTGGGCGCGCAGCTTGCCCTTGAGCTCGTTGCGGCCGTACTCGGCGAACAGGGGGTTCGCCGGGTCGGCCGTCACGCCGGGCGCGTACGGGGCGTACGGGAAGGGCAGCGGGGCGATGCGGGCGTCGAGCCGCGGGTTGTAGAAGAACGGGACGGAGAAGCGTTCCGTCGCTCCGGGCGGGGAGACGACCCGGTGGTGGGTGGCGCGGAGGTAGCCGTTCGTGGCCACTTCGAGGAGTTCGCCGAGGTTGACGACGAACGCGCCGGGCAGCGGGGGTACGTCGTGGAAGACGCCGTCCTCCCGCTCGACCTGGAGCCCGCCGACGTGGTCCTGGAGGAGCAGGGTGAGGAAGCCGTAGTCCTTGTGGGCTCCGACGCCCTGGTCGTCGCCGTCGCCGCTGCTGCCCGGGTAGCGCACCAGCTTGAGGTGCGGGTGGGCTCGGGCGCCGAAGATGTCGTCGTAGAAGTCGGCGGGGGCGCCGATGGAGGCGAGCAGTTCGTGCAGCAGCCGCTCGGCGACGCCGCTGAGCCGCTCGACCCAGTTGAGGGCGGCGAGGCGCAGTTCGGGGAGCGCGGCGGGCCACTGGTTGGGGCCCTGGAGCCACCAGTAGGGGGCTTCGCCGGGGGCGGGGATGTGCGCGGGGCGCTCGGCTCCGATGTCGAGCTGGTCGCGCCAGTCGCGGGTGCCGCCGGTGCGTTCGTCGCCGACGCGGGTGTAGCCGCGGAAGTGCGGCGAGAGCGTGGTGTCGATGGCGAGCCGGTCGGCCTCGGGCAGCGCGAAGAAGGCCCGCATGGCGGAGGTGAGCGCCTGGGTGTCGGCCTCGGTGACGCCGTGCCCGACCAGCTGGAAGAAGCCGACGTCGTGGGCGGCGGAGTGCAGCTGGGCGTGGAGCAGACGTCGGGCCTGGGGGCCGCGACGGGCGGCGGCGAGGTCGACGATGGGGAGCTGGGAGTAGTACGACATGGGTGCGTCCGCGGGGTCGTGTACGGGGCCCGTGGGGGCGGGGTCGCCGCCGGTCCACCGGGAGGGGGCGTCGGGGTCAGAGCGCGGACCGACAGCCCATGCCGGCGACACGGAGGAGGTCCACGTGACGGCGGCGTACGAGCGCGAGCATGTGCCCAGCGTACTGCGGGGCGGCCGGCACGGACGTGGCGGCGGTCACAGCGGCAGGAGCCGCACCTTGTCGCCGCACAGGCGGGACATGTCGTCCACGTCCGAGGTGAGCATCACCACCGGGCCGGGCTGGCGCAGCGCCATCTCGGCGACGGTGGCGTCGATGGCGTGCTTGTGGCCGTGAAGGCCGGTGTTCTTGAGCAGCTTGGCCGCCGCCCGGGCGGACTTTTCGGTGACCGGTTCGACCTTGACCCGGGAGAGGATCCAGTCCAGTCGGGGCAGCCTCACCTTGTCGTGCATGACCTCGACGATGGTGTTGGCGCACACGACGAATTCGGCCCCGATCGCGTCGAACGCCTTGAGGACGGCGGTCGTTTCGACGTTCTTGGCGTCGATCCAGGCGGAGAGCCCTTCGGAATCGAGGACGAGCGTTTCGACGCTCATGTTCCGCTTCACGCGGCGCGCTCCATCCGGACGTCGGGGTTCAGGGCTTCCTCGATGCGTGCGTAGGCGGCGGCCATCTCCTCCTCGGTGAAGGCGCCGTGCTCGTCCTCGTACCGCTGGAATTCCTCTTCGCGGAGCTGGTGCCTGATGTGCCGGGCCACCGCCTCCGCCACGTACGCGGACACGTTGTCCGTCAGCTTCTTCATCGCCTCCACGTGCTCCGTGGGGATCGTCACCGTGATGCGGGTCGTCTCGGCCATGTGAAAAGCGTACCGCCATCATGCATACCTGGAGTATGCAGAGACGTTTCAGCCCAGCGCTTCATCCAGAAGAGCCGCCCACTGCGCCACCACCCGTTCCCGTCGCGCCCGGTCGTCCGTCAGGAGCGTCGCGAGGCCCAGGCCGCGGGCCATGTCGAGGAGGCCCTGGACCGTTTCGCGGACGCCCGGGACGGACTCGTCGGCGCGCAGGAGCTCCACGGCGATGCGGTGGGACTCGCGGCCGACGCGGGCCTCCAGGTCCGTGACGCGGGCGCGGAGCTGGTCCTCGTCCGAGGCCGCGACCCACAGGTGGAGCGCGGCGCGGAACAGCGGGCCCGTATAGAGGTC
Organism: Streptomyces sp. NPDC093600; assembly: GCF_044764755.1. NCBI lineage: Bacteria > Bacillati > Actinomycetota > Actinomycetes > Kitasatosporales > Streptomycetaceae > Streptomyces > Streptomyces sp. NPDC093600. Next base: position 242,892 of record NZ_JBIWIU010000001.1, on the reverse strand, counting down.
CACGAGCGCGGCGACGACCTCGCGGCGGTCGCGGGCCGCGAGGGTGCGCAGGGCCTGGGAGCGTTCCTCGGCGACGTACTCGACGGCCGCCGTGAAGAGGTCCTCCCGGGTCGGGAAGTGGTGCTGGGCCGCGCCGCGCGAGACCCCCGCGCGTTCGGCCACGACGGAGACGGTGGAGCCCGCCCAGCCGTGTTCGGCCAGGCAGGCCACCGCCGCTTCCAGGAGCCGCTGCCGGGTGGCCCGGCTGCGGTCCTGCTTGGGAGCGGTCACAACGCCCATTCGGGTTCCCGTCGTTCGAGAAAGGCCGTCATCCCTTCGCGCGCCTCGGCGGAGGCGAACAGCGACGCCGAGCGCTGCACCAGCTCCTCCGCGTGCTGTTCGAAGGTCTCCAGGACTTTAGCCGTGACCAGGCGCTTGGACTCCGCCAGGCCCTGCGGCGAGCCCCGGCGCAGCCCGTCCAGGATCGCCTCCAGGCGGTCCTCCCCCGCCGTGACGAGACCGATCCGCACCGCCTCCTCCGTACCGAAACGCTCACCCGTCAGGTAGTAGCGCGCCGCCGCGCGCGGCTCCAGCTTCGGCAGCAGCGTCAGCGAGATCACGGCCGGGGCCACCCCGATCCGTACCTCCGTCAGGGCGAAGTCCGCCTCCGGGGACGCGACCACCATGTCGCAGGCGCCAAGGAGCCCCAGACCCCCCGCCCGTACATGGCCGCGCACGGCACCCACCACCGGTTTCGGCAGCTCCACGATCTGCCGCAGCAGCGACACGAAGGTGTACGGGTTGGGCGGCGCCTTCAGGTCCGCGCCCGCGCTGAACGTGGCACCGGCGTGGGTCAGCACCACCGCCCGTACACCCGGATCCTTCCCGCACGCCTTCAGCGCCTCGGCGAGCTCGGCGACCAGGGCCGCCGAGAGCGCGTTGCGATTCCCCGGGGAGTCCAGGGTCAGGGTGGTGATGCCGCGTTCCTCGGCGACGGAGACCAGGGTCATGAGCCTTCTCGCTCCCTCAACTCGCGGCGCAGGATCTTCCCCGACGCGGCCCTCGGCACCCCGTCGACGAACTCCACCCGCCGGATCTTCTTGTACGGAGCAACCTGCCCGGCCACGAAGCCGATGATGTCCTCGGCGGACAGACCGCTCGCGTGCGGCTGCCGGACGACGTACGCCTTGGGCACCTCGTTGCCGTCCTCGTCGTACACGCCGATCACCGCCGCGTCCGCCACCCCCTCGTGGGTGAGCAGCAGCGCCTCCAGCTCGGCCGGGGCGACCTGGAAGCCCTTGTACTTGATCAGCTCCTTGACCCGGTCGACGACGAACAGCCAGCCGTTCTCGTCGACCCGGCCGATGTCGCCGGTGCGCAGCCACCCGTCGGAGTCGATCATGGCGGCGGTCGCGTCGGGGCGGCCCAGGTACCCCTTCATGACCTGCGGCCCCCGGATCGCCACCTCGCCCTCCGCGCCCGGTGCGGCGTCCTTCTCCGGGTCGTCCAGGGACAGGATCCGCATCTCGGTGCTCGGCAGGAGTTTCCCGACCGCGCCGGGCGGGGGGTTCACGGCGTCGAGGGGGACGACGTGCGTGCCCGGGGACAGCTCGGTCATGCCGTACGCCTGCCGGACCGGCGGCAGCTTCAGCCGGGCCGAGCACGCCTCGGCGAGGGAGGCGTCGAGCGGGGCCGCGGCGCTGACGATGTACTCCAGGGAGGACAGGTCGTGGTCGGCGACCGCCGGGTGCTTGGCGAGGGCGAGGACGATCGGTGGCGCCACGTACAGGCCGTTGATGCGGTGCTCCTCGATGGCGGCGAGGAACTGGTCGAGCTCGAAGCGGGGCAGCACGACGACGGTGGCGCCCTGCCTCAGCGGGGCGTTCATCAGGGCGGTGAGGCCGTAGATGTGGAAGAACGGCAGCACGGCCAGGATGCGGTCGCCGGGACCCATCGGGATGAACGGTTCGAGCTGGGCGAGGTTGGTGGCGATGGAGGTGTGGGTGAGCATCACGCCCTTGGGGACGCCGGTGGTGCCGGAGGAGTACGGGAGGGCGGCGATGTCCTCGTCCGGGTCGATGGCGGGGGCCGGCTCGGGGGCCGTGGTGGCGAGCATCGACCGCAGCGAGCGGTGGCCCCCGGCCGCCTCGTCGCAGACGAGGATCTCCTCGACGCCGCCGGCCAGTTCGGCGGCCCGGCGCGCCACCGCGAGCAGCGGGGAGACGGTGACGATCCAGCGGGCGCGGGAGTCGCGGAGCTGCTTGGCGAACTCCTCAGGGGTGGCGAGCGGATGGACGGTGGTGACCGACGCCCCGGCCCGCGTGGCGGCGTAGAACGCGATCGGGAACAGGACGGTGTTGGGGCTGTGCAGGGCGAGGACGTCGCCCTTGCGGACACCGGTCTCCGCCAGCCCGGCGGCGACCCGCCGGTGGAACGCGTCGACCTGCGCGTACGTGAGGGTGAGCCCGCCGGCCCCGTCGATCAGGGCCGGGGTGTCGCCGCGCTCGGCCGCCCTGCCGAGGACGGCGTCGTGGATGGGGAGGGAGACGGGCCGGACATCCGCGTACTCGCTGTGAAACACCATGCGTGCCCCCTGGAGAGGTGGAAGGTGGTCGCCAGAATCCTCCGGTCAGTACGACTTGGGGAGACCCAGGGACTGGTGGGACACGTAGTTCAGGATCATCTCCCGGCTGACGGGCGCGATCCGGGCGACGCGGGAGGCGGTGACGAGCCGGGCGAGGCCGAACTCGCGGGTGAGGCCGTTGCCGCCGAGGGTGTGGACGGACTGGTCGACGGCCTTCACACACGCCTCACCGGCCGCGTACTTCGCCATGTTGGCGGCCTCGCCCGCGCCGATGTCGTCGCCGGCGTCGTAGAGATGGGCGGCCTTCAGCATCATCAGCTTCGCGAGTTCGAGCTCGATGTGGGCCTGGGCGAGGGGGTGGGCGATGGCCTGGTGGGCGCCGATCGGGCTCTTCCAGACCTGGCGCTCCTTGGCGTAGGCCACCGCCTGGGCGAGGGCGTAGCGGCCCATGCCGATGGCGAACGCGGCGGTCATGATCCGCTCGGGGTTGAGGCCGGCGAAGAGCTGGAGGAGCCCGGCGTCCTCGTCACCGACCAGGGCGTCCGCCGGGAGGCGGACGTCGTCGAGGGTCAGCTCGAACTGCTTCTCCTGGGCGGCGAGTTCCATCTCGATGACCTGACGCCCGAAGCCGGGGGCGTCGCGCGGGACGATGAAGAGGCACGGCTTGAGGCTGCCGGTGCGCGCGTCGGAGGTGCGGCCGACGATGAGGGTGGCGTCGGCGATGTCGACGCCCGAGACGAAGACCTTGCGGCCGTTGAGGACCCAGCCGTCCCCGGTCCTGGTGGCGGTGGTGGTGATGCGGTGGGAGTTGGACCCCGCGTCGGGCTCGGTGATGCCGAAGGCCATGGTGCGGGTGCCGTCGGCGAGGCCCGGCAGCCACTCCCGCTTCTGCCCCTCTGTGCCGAACCGGGCGATGACGGTGCCGCAGATCGCCGGGGAGACGATCATCATCAGCAGGGGCGCGCCGGCCGCGCCCGCCTCCTCCAGGACGATGGAGAGTTCGGCGATGCCGCCGCCCCCGCCGCCGTACTCCTCGGGCAGGTTCACGCCGAGGTAGCCGAGCTTCCCGGCCTCGGCCCAGAGGGCGGCCCGGTCGAAGTCGCGGCCGTGGCGGTGGCCGAGGGCGGCGACGGCGGCACGCAGGGCGGTGTGTTCCGGAGACTCGATGAGGGTGCTCATGCGGACTGTTCCTCCTGTGCGTGGGTGGGTGCGTCGCTCTGTACGGCGTGCGGGGCTGCGGCCGGTGCGTCGTCCCGTACGTCGGCCGTTGGGCCGCCCGGTGCGTCTGCCGGGGCGTCGCCGGGTGCTTCGGCCGTTACGACGGCGAGCAGGGCGCCGACCTCGACCTGGCGGCCGGGGGCGGCGTGGAGCGCGGTGAGCGTGCCGGAGGCGGGGGCGGTGATGCGGTGCTCCATCTTCATGGCCTCCAGCCAGAGGAGCGGCTGCCCGGCGGTGACCGCGTCGCCGACCGCCAGACCGTCCGCGACCCGGACGACGGTGCCCGGCATCGGCGCGAGCAGCGAGCCGGGAGCGGCCTGGTCGCGAGGGTCGGGGAACCGGGGGCGGGCGGTCAGCCGGTGGGCGCCGACATGGACGGTGTCGCCGTACCGGGCGACGTCGAAGTCCCGTACGACTCCGTCGACTTCGAGCCGGACGCGGTGCGGGGTGACGGCGACGGCACGGACGCCCTCGGGCGCGGTGACGGTGTAGCCGCCGTCCTTCGCGGGCCGGTAGCGCACCTCATGCTCTCCGTAGGCCCGGCTCTGGTCCTGCGAGCGCACATTGCGCCACCCGCCGCCGAAGCGGCTCGTCCGCGCGGCCGCCTCGGCGAGCGCGGCGGCGACGGCGGCGTACGCCTCCCCGGGCGCGGGGAGGGTCAGATCGACCAGGTTCCGCTCGTAGAAACCGGTGTCCAACCGCCCCGGATCAGTGAACTCCGCGTGCCGCAGGGAGGCGACGAGCAGATCCCGGTTGGTGACGGGCCCGTGCACCCGGGCCCGGGCGAGGGTGTGCGCGAGCCTGCGGACGGCCTCGGCGCGGGTGGGCGCGTGGACGACGACCTTGGCGATCATCGGGTCGTAGTGGACGCCGACGGTGTCACCGGAGACGTACCCCGTGTCGACGCGGAGCCCCGGCCCGCCGTCCGGGAACTCCAGCGCGTGCAGGCGGCCCGTCTGCGGGGTCCATCCCCGGGACGGGTCCTCCGCGTAGAGGCGGGCCTCGATCGCGTGGCCCCGGTCGGCGGGGGGCTCGGCGGGCAGCGGCGTGCCTTCCGCCACCGCCAGCTGCAGGGCGACCAGGTCGACGCCGAAGACCGCCTCGGTCACCGGGTGCTCGACCTGGAGGCGGGTGTTCATCTCCAGGAAGTGCGTCCGGCCGTCCGCGACCAGGAACTCGACGGTGCCCGCCCCCGCATAGCCGACGGCCTTCGCCACCGCCACGGACCGCTCGTACAGCGAGTCGACGAGCCCGGCCGGCAGATCCGGCGCCGGGGCCTCCTCGATCACCTTCTGGTGGCGGCGCTGGAGCGAGCAGTCGCGCGTCCCCAGCGCCCACACCGTCCCGTACGCGTCGGCCATGATCTGGACCTCGACATGGCGGCCGTTCTCGACGTACGGCTCGACGAACACCTCGCCGTCGCCGAACGCGCTCGCCGCCTCCGCCGAGGCCGCCGCCAGCTCCCCGGGGAGCGCGGCCAGGTCGCGGACGACCCGCATGCCCCGGCCGCCGCCGCCCGCCGCCGCCTTCACCAGGACCGGCAGATCCGCCTCCGTGACCTCCCCCGGCGGGGCGACCCCCATCAGCTCCTTGGCCCGCGTCTTCGAGGCCATCGCCTCGATGGCGGCCGGAGGCGGCCCGATCCACACCAGGCCCGCGCCCTCGACGGCCCGCGCGAACTCCGCGTTCTCCGACAGGAAGCCGTACCCGGGGTGGACCGCGTCCGCCCCGGCCGCCAGCGCCGCCTTCACCACCAGATCACCGCGCAGATACGTCTCGGCGGGCGCGGCTCCCGGCAGCCGTACCGCCGCGTCCGCCTCCCGTACGTGCAGCGCGCCGGCGTCCGCGTCCGAGTACACCGCGACCGTCCCGATGCCGAGCTCCCGGCACGTACGGAACACCCGGCAGGCGATCTCGCCCCGGTTGGCGACCAGCACAGTCGAAATCATCGAAGTGGCCTCACATTCGGAAGACGCCGAAGCCGCCGCGCGCGCCTTCGACCGGTGCCGTGTGGATGGCGGACAGGCACAGCCCGAGGACCGTGCGGGTGTCGCGGGGGTCGATCACGCCGTCGTCGTACAGCCGCCCCGACAGGAACATCGGCAGCGACTCCGACTCGATCTGCGCCTCGACCATGGCGCGCAGCCCGGCGTCCGCCTCGGCGGCCTTGTCGTCGTACGGCCGCCCCTTCGCGGCGGCCGAGGCGCGCGCCACGATCGACAGCACTCCGGCGAGCTGCTGCGGGCCCATGACGGCCGACTTGGCGCTCGGCCAGGCGAAGAGGAAGCGGGGGTCGTAGGCCCGGCCGCACATGCCGTAGTGCCCGGCGCCGTACGAGGCGCCCATGAGGACGGAGAGGTGCGGCACGCGGCTGTTCGCCACCGCGTTGATCATCATCGCGCCGTGCTTGATGATGCCGCCCTGCTCGTACTCCCTGCCGACCATGTAACCGGTGGTGTTGTGCAGGAAGACCAGCGGGATGTCGCGCTGGTTGGCGAGCTGGATGAACTGCGCCGCCTTCTGCGACTCGGCCGAGAACAGCACCCCCCGCGCGTTGGCGAGGATGCCGACCGGATAGCCGTGCAGCGCGGCCCAGCCGGTCACCAGACTCGGCCCGTACAGCGGCTTGAACTCGTCGAAGTCCGATCCGTCCACGACCCGGGCGATCACCTCGCGCGGGTCGAACGGGGTCTTCAGGTCGCCCGGCACGATCCCGAGCAGCTCGTCCTCGGCGTACTTCGGGGGCTCCGCGAGACCGACCGGATCGGGGTGCGCCTTGCGGTGGTTGAGACGGGCGACGATCCGCCGCGCCTGGCGCAGCGCGTCCGCCTCGTCGACGGCGTAGTGGTCGGCGAGCCCGGACGTACGGGCGTGCATCTCGGCGCCGCCGAGCGACTCGTCGTCGCTCTCCTCCCCCGTCGCCATCTTCACCAGCGGCGGACCGCCGAGGAAGACCTTCGACCGCTCCTTGATCATCACCGTGTGGTCGGACATGCCGGGGACGTACGCGCCGCCAGCCGTGGAATTGCCGAAGACGACCGCGATGGTGGGAATCCCGGCGGCGGACAGCCGCGTGAGGTCGCGGAACAGCGCCCCGCCCGGGATGAAGATCTCCTTCTGCGAGGGCAGATCGGCGCCGCCGGACTCCACGAGCGAGACGACCGGCAGCCGGTTGGCGTACGCGATCTCGTTGGCGCGCAGGGCCTTCTTCAGCGTCCACGGGTTGGAGGCGCCGCCGCGTACGGTCGGGTCGTTGGCGGTGATCAGGCACTCGACGCCCTCGACCACCCCGATGCCGGTGACGATCGACGCTCCCACCGGGTAGTCGCTGCCCCAGGCGGCGAGCGGCGACAGTTCGAGGAACGGAGTGTCGGGGTCGACCAGCAGCTCGATCCGCTCGCGGGCGAGCAACTTGCCGCGCCGGCGGTGCCGTTCGACGTACTTCTCGCCGCCGCCCGCGAGCGCTTTGGCGTGCTCGGCGTCGAGGGCGGCCAGCTTGTCCAGCATGGCGGCGCGGTGGGCGGCGTAGTCGGGCCCGCCCGTGTCGAGGGCGGAGGCGAGGACGGTCACAGCAGTTCCTCCGGGATGGTCACAACAGTTCCTCCGGGATGTCCAGGTGCCGGGAGCGGAGCCATTCGCCGAGGGCCTTGGCCTGGGGGTCGAAGCGGGCCTGGGAGGCGACGCCCTCGCCGAGGAGTCCGGTGACGACGAAGTTCACCGCCCGCAGTCCGGGCAGGTCGTGCCGTACGACGGGCAGGGCGGCTGTCTCCGGAAGGAGCTGCCGGAACCGCTCCACGGTGAGGGTGTGGGCGAGCCAGCGCCAGGCCGCGTCGGTACGGACCCACACGCCGACGTTCGCGTCGCCGCCCTTGTCGCCGCTGCGGGCCCCGGCGACCAGCCCGAGCGGGGCGCGCCGGACCGGGCCCGGCGGCAGCGGGTCGGGGAGCGGCGGCGCGGGCAGCGGCTCCAGGGGTCGTGTCCGTGGGGGTACGGGGAGGGCGCGCCGGGTCCCGTCGGGGAGGACGGCCACGTGCGGCACCTCGGCGGTGGGCACGTGGGCGGCCTCGAAGACGCCGTACGGCGCGCCCTTGCCCGGTGGCGCGGTGACGTGGAAGCCGGGGTAGGAGGCGAGGGCCAGTTCCACGGCGGCGCCGGTGAGGGCGCGGCCGACCGGCTCCGGGGCGGGGTCGCGTACGACGAGCCGGAGCAGCGCGCTCGCGGTCTCCTCGGTGCCGGCGTCGGCGCGGTCGGTGCGGGTCAGCTCCCAACGGACGTCGGCCGGGCGGGACGTGGCGCGGTCGAGGGCGTCCTCGATCTGGTCCCGTACGAGCCGGGCCTTGGCGTCGATGTCGAGGCCGGTGAGGACGAAGACGACCTCGTTGCGGAAGCCGCCCAGCCGGGTGAGCCCGGCCTTGAGGGTGGGCGGCGGGGCCTCCCCTCGTACGCCGTCGATCCTGACCCGGTCCGAGCCCTGCGGGGTGAGCCGTACGGTGTCGAGCCGGGCGGTCACGTCGGGCCCGGGGTAGCGGGCGCCGGCCGTCTCGTAGAGGAGCTGGGCGGTGACGGTACCGACGTCGACGACGCCGCCGGTGCCGGGGTGCTTGGTGATGACGCAGCTGCCGTCGGGGTGGATCTCGGCGAGGGGGAAGCCGGGGCGGCGTACGTCGTGGCCGGTGAAGAAGGCGTAGTTGCCGCCGGTGGCCTGGGTGCCGCACTCCAGGACGTGCCCGGCGACGACCGCGCCGGCGAGCTCGTCGTACTGTTCCGGCCCCCATCCGAACCGCCACTGCGCGGGCCCGGTGACGAGGGCGGCGTCGGTGACACGGCCGGTGACGACGATGTCGGCTCCGGCCTCCAGGCAGGCGGCGATCCCGGCGCCGCCGAGGTAGGCGTTCGCCGTGAGTACGCCGTCGGGGGCGGGGAGTTGATCGCCCTCGACGTGAGCGATCCGGGCGGGGACGCCGAGCCGCTCGGCCAGGGCACGCAGGGCGTCGGCGAGCCCGGCGGGGTTGAGGCCGCCCGCGTTGGTGACGACCCGGACTCCGCGCTCGTGGGCGAGGCCGAGGCTCTCTTCCATCTGGCGCAGGAAGGTCTTGGCGTATCCGGCGGCCGGGTCCTTGAGGCGGTCCCGGCCGAGGATGAGCATGGTCAGTTCGGCGAGGTAGTCGCCGGTGAGGACGTCGAGTTCGCCACAGGTGAGCATTTCGCGGACGGCGTCGAAGCGGTCACCGTAGAAGCCGGAGGCGTTGCCGATACGGAGGACCATCAGGGGCCCTGGGGGGCGGGGGCAGCGGATTCGTGGTCGGGGGCGGCGGGGCTGGGGCCGGTGGACTCGCCGTCGGTGGCTGCGGGTGGACGGCCGGGGCCGGTGGATTCGTGGCCGGTGGCTGCGGGCGCGCGGCCGGGGCCGGGTGGGCCGGCGAAGGCCTGGGCGAGGGAGAGCCAGCGCTCGGCGTCCTCGCCTTCGGCGGTGAGCGCGGTGTCGTCGCGGTGGACGCGCTGGGTGACGAGGAGGCAGAAGTCGAGGGCGGGTCCGGTGATCCGCTGTGCGGCGCCGGGCGGGCCGTAGGCCCACTCCTCGCCGTCCGGGGCGACGAGCTCGACCCGGAACGGCTCGGCCGGCGCCTGGATCCCCCGTACGAGATAGGCGTAGTCACGGGCCCGGACGCCGATCCAGGCCACGTGCCGCAGGCGGGCGGTCGGTGCGCGCACGACGCCGAGGGTGTCGGCGATGTCCTGCCCGTGCGCCCAGGTCTCCATGAGCCGGGCGGTCCCCATGGAGGCCGCGCTCATGGGCGGCCCGTACCAGGGGAAGCGGGCGCCGGGCGGGGCCTCGCGAAGGGCGCGCTGGAGCCGCTCCCGCCCGTCGCGCCAGCGTTCGAGGAGCACGGCGGGCGCGAGCGCGGCGCCCTCCGCCGCGCCCTCGTCGACGAAGCGGTCGGGGGCGGCGAGGGCCTTCTCGGCCTCGGCGGCGAAGGCGCCCGGGTCGGTGACGGCGAGCAGCGCGGCCCGGTCGGTCCAGGCGAGATGGGCGATCTGGTGGGCGACGGTCCAGCCGGCGGCGGGGGTGGGAGCCGCCCACCCCTCGCCGCTCAACCCCCTGACGAGCCGGTCGACTTCTTCGCTCTCACTGCGCAGATCGTCGAGGACGACGACGGGGTCGGACACGGTGCGCTCCCCTCGGGGGACGGGCGGGCCACGGGCGTGTGCCGAGGAGCATGGCAGCGCACAACAAAACAAGCAAGCATGCTTGCTTGGAAAGTTGGAATGGGGAGGGATCTCGCCTGACAGGGCGACTGGGCGGCTGGGCGGCTGTCAGCGTTCGGCGCGCTTCATCTGGGTGCGGACCGCCCCCATGCTGGCCGCGATGACGAGCGCGATGGCGAGTGCGTCCGTCAGCGACAGCGCCTGGCTCAGCAGCAGGAAGCCGGCGGTCGCGGCGATCGCCGGTTCCAGGCTCATGAGGATCGCGAAGGTGGGGGCGGGCAGGCGGCGCAGGGCGAGGAGTTCGAGGGTGTAGGGCAGGACGGAGGACATCAGCGCGACGGCGAGGCCGAGGCCGATCGTCGACGGTACGAAGAGCTTGTCCCCGGCCTCCGCGAGGCCGAGCGGCAGGCTGAGGACGGCACCGAAGGCCATCGCGAGCGCGAGGCCGTCCGCCTGGGGGAAGCGACGGCCGGTACGGGCACTGAAGACGATGTACGCCGCCCACATCGCACCGGCGGCGAGCGCGAACGCCGCGCCCACGGGGTCGAGCCGGTCGAAGCCGCCGCCGCTGAGCAGGACGACGCCGCCGAGGGCGAGGCCGGCCCACAGGAGGTTGACCAGGCGACGGGAGGCGACCACGGAGAGGGCCAGGGGGCCGAGGACCTCCAGGGTCACGGCGGCGCCGAGCGGGATCCGGTCGGCCGCCTGGTAGAAGAGGACGTTCATGCCCGCCATCGCGGTGCCGAAGGCGACGACGGTGCCCCAGTCGGCGCGGCCGTAGCCGCGGACCTTGGGGCGGCAGAGGATCAGCAGGACGGCGGCGGCGAGCACCAGCCGCAGGGTCACGACACCGAGGGCACCGGCCCGTGGCATCAGCAGGACGGCGAGGGCGGACCCGAACTGGACGGACAGGCCACCGGCGACGACGAGCGCGACGGGGCCGAGACGGTTCGCGCGCGTGGGGCCGCCGGGGGTCGGCGCGGCCGCGGATTCGGATATGGAGACCGCTTCCGGCGCCGTGGCGGCTTCCGGTACCGCGACGGCTTCGGGTACCGAGACGGCGGCGATGTCCTTGACCGGGCTGTCCACCGGCTCACTCCCTGCTTGCATGGTTCATTGTGCTGTACTTTCAGTACAGGATAGTGCACTTGCCGCGTGGCGGCCCGCAATTAACGCTACGAGCCCGTGCGCGGCTCCGGAAATGCCGACTGCGCTGCCGTTATGCTCCGCACGCATGAGCATCGAGCTACGCCACCTCCGCGCCTTCCTCGCCATCGCCGAGGAGGGCAACGTGACGAGGGCCGCCGCCCGGCTCCATCTCACCCAGCCCGCCGTCTCCCGTACGCTCGCCGCCCTGGAGAAGCACCTCGGCGTCCGGCTCGTCGACCGCTCCACCCACCACCTCGCGCTCACCTCCGAGGGCCGCGCCTTCCACGACCGGGCGGCGGCCGCCGTCGCCGCCTTCGACGCCGCGCTGGACGCGGAGCACCTGCGCCACCGGCCCCTGCGGCTCGGCCACGCCTGGTCGGCGTTCGGCCCGTACACCACTCCGCTGCTCCGGCGCTGGCAGCGCGAGCACCCCGAGACGCCGCTCGAACTCCTCCGCGTCGACGACCGCACGGCCGGTCTCGTACGGGGCGAGGTGGACGCGGCGCTGCTGCGCGGGCCGGTGGACGCGCCGGGGCTGGCGACGGAGGAGCTGACGACGGAGGGCCGGGTCGCCGCCGTGCCGACGGACAGCCCGCTGGCCGGGCGGCCGGCCCTGCTGCTCGCGGACCTCGCCGGCGAGACGGTGGTGCTCAACACCGTCTCCGGTACGACGACCCTCGACCTCTGGCCGCCCGCACCCCGGCCGACCGGCACGCTGACCGTCGGCAACACCGATGACTGGCTCACCGCGATCGCCGCGGGCCGGGGCGTCGGCGTCTCGTCCGCGTCGACGGCGGACATGCACCCGCACCCGGGGGTGACCTACCGCCCTCTGACCGACGCCCCGCCCGTCCACGTGGTCCTGGCCTGGCGGGCGACGGCCCCGCACCCGGCGACGGGGGCGCTGGTGGCCTTGGCACACGAGGTCACGGGCGGGGCGGGTTCTTCGGGTTCTTCGGGTTCTTCGGGTTCTTCGGGTTCTTCGGGTTCTTCGGGTTCTTCGGGTTCTTCCGGTACGTGAGGGAATCTGGCACCCGGTACCTGGAGAGGTCCTTGTGCGCGGCCGGTCTCCGCGAGTGTCTGGTGCGGACCGCCCTTCCTAGGAGCGCTCTTTACCGGCCGGCGCAGGGCGCCACACTCGGAGAGAGGGCGGCCACGCGCCAGACACCGACAAGCAACGCCCACCCCAAGACCCTCAAGGCGCCAGCCCCTCCGCGAGGACCTCCGCCAGGTGCCGCCCCCGCCGGTTCGTCAGGTGGCTGATCTGCGTACGGCACGAGAAGCCGTCCGCGAGCACGACCGCGTCCTCGCCCGCCCCCCGGAGCGCCGGGAGCAGTTGGTCCTCGGCGCAGGCCACCGACACCTCGTAGTGGCCGGGCTCGAAGCCGAAGTTGCCCGCCAGGCCGCAGCAGCCGCCGCTCAGCTCCCCCGTCAGCCCCGCCCGTCCCCGCAGGCGCCGCTCGGCCGCGTCGCCCAGGACCGCGTGCTGGTGGCAGTGGGTCTGTCCGACCACCTCGCGGTCCAGGCGCGGCGGGGCCCACTCCGGCGCGAACTCCTCCACGGCCTGGGCGAAGGTGCGAACGGACGAGGCCAGGCGGGCCGCGCGCGGGTCGTCGGCGAGCAGTTCGGGCAGATCGGTCCGCAGCGCCGCCGCGCAGGACGGCTCCAGGACGACCACCGGCCGCCCCAGCACCGGCGCCATCACGTCCAGGGTCCGGCGCATCGTCTTGCGTGCCCGGTCGAGCTGGCCCGTCGAGACGTACGTCAGGCCGCAGCACACGCGTCCCGGCGGCAGGCTGAGGCTCACCCCCGCCGCGCCCAGGACCCGCACGGCCGCCTTGCCCACCTCCGGCGCCAGGTGGTTGGTGAAGGTGTCCGGCCACAGCACCACGTCCGACGCCGCCCCGAGCCTCGCCCCGAACCACGAGACGAACGTCCGGGCCGCCACACGCGGCAGCTCCCGCTCGGGGGTCACCCCCGCCAGGCGGGCGGCGAAGGGCAGCGCCCGGCCGATGTTCAGCGCCGGCCCGAACCACCGCAGCCACTGCGGCAGCCGGCCCATCGACACATGCGACCACGGCCTCCGCCGCCTCCTGCCCCTGCCGCCCGTCTCTCCCTCCCCGTCCCCGCCGCCACCCCCGTAGTACCGGTCCAGGAACTCCGCCTTGTACGCGGCCATGTCGACGCCCACCGGGCAGTCGCTCCGGCACCCCTTGCACGACAGGCACAGGTCCAGCGCCTCCCTGACCTCCTCCGACCCCCAGCCGTCGGTGATAACCTCGCCGAGCGCCATCTCGTGCAGCAGCCGCGCCCGCCCTCGCGTGGAGTGCCGCTCCTCCCCCGTCGCGCGGTACGAGGGACACATCACGCCCGGCCCCGAACTCGGCCCCTCCCCCCGGCACTTGGCGACCCCCACACACCGCGCCACGGCCGGCACCAGCGCCGGAGCCGTGGGCAGCCCGGTGAACCTCAGGTTCTCGTCCAGCCGGCCCGGCCGCACCAGCGTCCCCGGGTTCAGGCCGCCGTCCGGGTCCCACACGTCCTTGACCCGCCCGAAGAGGCCGACCAGTTCGGGGCCGTACATCCTCGGCAGCAGCTCGGCGCGCGCCTGCCCGTCCCCGTGCTCCCCCGACAGCGAGCCGCCGTGCGCGACGACCAGGTCCGCGACCTCCTCCGAGAACGCCCGGAAGCGCCCGACGCCCGCGTCCGTCCACAGGTCGAAGTCGATACGGACGTGGATGCAGCCGTCGCCGAAGTGCCCGTACGGCGTCCCGCGCAGCCCGTGCTCGGCGAGCAGCGCCCGGAAGTCCCGCAGGTACGCGCCGAGGCGAGCGGGCGGCACCGCGCAGTCCTCCCAGCCGGGCCAGGCCGCGCTGCCGTCCGGCATCCGGGTGGCCGTCCCGGCGGCGTCCTCGCGGATCCGCCACAGCATCCGCTGCCCGGCCGGGTCGGCCACCACCGCCGCGTCCAGCGCGTCCGCCGCCCGGAGCATGGCCCGCGCCGCCGCCTCCCCGTCCGTCTCGACGAAGAGCCACGCCCCGCCCCGGGGCAGCCCCACCGCGTCCGGCACCAGGTCGGCCGCCATGCCCTCCACCGTCAGCGGACCGTGGACGAGCAGCCCCGCCGCCGCGTCGGCCGCCGCGCTCTCGTCCGGGTACCCGAGCACGGCCAGGACGGGTGAGGACGGTGCCGCCACGAGCCGTACGGTCGCCTCGGTCAAGATCCCCAGCGTGCCCTCGCTGCCGCAGAACGACCGGGCCACGTCCGCGCCCCGCTCGGGCAGCAGCGCGTCGAGGGCGTAGCCGGAGATGCGGCGCGGCAGGCCCGCCGGGTAGCCGGTCCGCAGCGCCGCGAGGTTCGCTCCGACCAGCTCCCGCAGCCCTTCCGGCGCCCCCGCCCAGTCCCGGCCGAGGCGCAGTGTCTCTCCGCCGTACGTGAGGACGTCGAGGCCCAGCACGTTGTCGGCGGTCGTCCCCCAGGCCACGGAGTGGGCTCCGCACGCGTTGTTGCCGATCATGCCGCCGAGGGTGCAGCGGCTGTGGGTGGACGGGTCGGGCCCGAAGGTGAGCCCGTGCGGGCGTGCCGCCTCCCGCAGCCGGTCGAGGACGACGCCCGGCTGGACGACGGCCGTCCGCGCCTCGGGGTCGACGGACACGATCGCGCGCATGTGACGGGTGAAGTCGAGGACGACGCCCGTGCCGGTCGCCTGTCCGGCGATCGACGTGCCGCCGCCGCGCGCCACGACCGGCACCTCGAAGTCCCGGCAGACGGCCAGCGCGGCGGCCACCTCCGCCGCGTCGCGCGGGGCGACCACACCGAGCGGCACGCGCCGGTAGTTGGACGCGTCCATCGTCGTCAGGGCGCGTGCCGTGGTGCTGAAGTCGACGTCTCCCGACCCCGCCGCGCGCAGGGCCGCTTCCAGTGCCTCGTCTTTTCCCACCAGTCCAGGATGGATCACTCGTCGTCTCATCCGGCGGACATCGTCTGACGCGACCGTTCCGACCGGATACGCTCCGCCTCGTGGCTGAGATCCAGATTCCCGCTGACATCAAGCCCGCCGACGGCCGTTTCGGCGCGGGCCCCTCCAAGGTGCGTACGGAGGCGCTGGACGCCCTGGCCGCCACCGGCACCTCTCTCCTCGGTACGTCCCACCGCCAGGCCCCGGTCAAGAACCTGGTCGGCGAGGTACGTGCCGGAGTGCGTGACCTCTTCTCGCTGCCCGAAGGCTACGAGGTGATCCTGGGCAACGGCGGTTCGACCGCCTTCTGGGACATCGCGACCCACGGGCTGATCGAGTCGAAGTCCCAGCACCTCAACTTCGGCGAGTTCTCCTCCAAGTTCGCGAAGGCCGCGAAGCTGGCCCCCTGGCTGGCCGAGCCGACCGTGATCTCCTCCGACCCGGGCACGCACCCGGAGCCGGAGGCCGAGGCGGGCGTCGACGTCTACGCGTTCACCCACAACGAGACCTCCACCGGTGTCGCCGCCCCCGTCAAGCGGGTCGCGGGCGCCGACGAGGGCGCGCTCGTGCTGGTCGACGCGACCTCCGGCGCGGGCGGCCTCCCGGTCGACATCACCGAGTCGGACGTCTACTACTTCGCCCCGCAGAAGTCCTTCGCCGCCGACGGCGGTCTGTGGCTGGCGGCGTTCTCGCCGGCCGCGCTGGAGCGGGCGAAGAAGATCCACGAGTCCGGCCGGCACATCCCGGAGTTCTTCTCGCTGCCGACGGCGATCGACAACTCGCTGAAGAACCAGACGTACAACACCCCGGCTCTCGCGACCCTCTTCCTGCTGAACGAGCAGCTGAAGTGGATCAACGGCCAGGGCGGTCTCGACTGGGCCGTGGCCCGTACGAAGCAGTCCTCGCAGAACCTGTACGGCTGGGCCGAGGAGTCCAAGTACGCGACGCCGTTCGTGACGGACCCGGCGAAGCGCTCTCAGGTCATCGGCACGATCGACTTCTCGGAGGAGATCGACGCGGCGGCCGTCGCGAAGGCGCTGCGCGCCAACGGCATCGTGGACACCGAGCCGTACCGCAAGCTGGGCCGCAACCAGCTGCGGGTGGCGATGTTCCCGGCGATCGACCCGGCGGACGTGCAGGCGCTGACGGCCTGCGTCGACTACGTGATCGAGAAGCTCTAGCGGTCTCGGCGACGAGGGGCCCGGCATCGGATGTCCGATGCCGGGCCCTTCGCGTGGCTCAGCCGGCCTGTGCCTTCACGTGGTCGATCACCGCGTTGAACTCGGCGGTCGGTGAGAACTCCACGAGGTCGGTGTCCTCCAGGGCCTCGGGGGCGTGGCCTGGCCCCCAGTAGTAGGCCTGTCCGCCCTCGTAGAACTCGTCACCCGAAGCCGTCCGCATCCGGAGGCGGCCCTTCAGCACGTACCCCCAGTGGGGGCACTGGCACAGATCGCCTTCCAGGCCCTTGAGGGCGGGGGCCATGTCGGCGCCCTGCGGAAGGTGCATGAAGGAGACGGTCATGTCGCCTCCGGCCTCCTGCATACGGAAGTCCAGGCCGTCGCCTTCCATGGCGACGGGGGTGTCCTCGCGCGTGAATCCGGTCATGACTCCTCCACTCGTCCGGCCCCCTTCCAGTCTCGACCCGGATCGTCGCCCGGTCGACGCGGGCACGTTCGGGACGCTGGTCGGTCAGCCGCGCCGCAGGAGGCGCTTTCCGCCGACGACGAGGGCCGTGGCGAGGCCGAGGACGACCACACCGAGGGTGAAGTCGCCCTCCTCGCCCTGGCCCTTCCCCTCCCCCTTCCCCGGTGGCGCGGTCGCCGTGCCGGACGCCGACGGAGCCGGTCCACCGCTCTCGGGGGACGGTTTCTCCACAGCCACCCGTACCACCCGGCTCTCCTTCCCCTCCGAGCCGAACATCAGGGCCGAGCCGTCCTTCGTGTACGTCACCGACTCCGCCTGCCCCTGGAAGGGCGCGCCCACGGACCGCCCCTCGCCGTCCGCGAGGCGCCCGTCCTTCCACGCGTAGGACTTGGCCGAGAAGTAGCCGCGCAGGACGAGGGTCCCGCCGTCCGGGGAGAAGGCCCCGTCCGTCACCCACGGCACATCGCCGATCCGCCGGAAGACGTTCGTCCCGGCCGACGAGAGCCGCTCGGGGCCGGCGTACAGCCCGCCGCCGTCCTCGTTCTTGCTGGCGATGTAGACCCGGCCGGTCTTCGGATGGACCATCAGGGCCTCGGCGTTGCGGGGCCCGTCGGCGTACTTCACGTCATACTGCCGCGCCTGGACGGTCTGGTCATTCAGCCGCTTCGGCTCGGGGAAGCGGTAGATCCACACGTGGTCCCACGAGCCGTCGAGGTTGTCGCCGATGTCGCCGACGTAGATGTTCCCGTCCGGGCCGACGGAGACGGCCTCCATGTCCCGGGGGGTGCCGACGCCCTTCATGGTGAGCGTCGCGACCGTCTCACCGGTGCGGGAGTCGATGCCGTAGATCCGTGCGGCGTCCTGGTCGTTGTGCGTCCAGTAGACGCCGGGGTGGGCGCGGCTGGCGGCGAGACCGCTGGACTCGGTGATCCGGGGGTCCTTGATCGTGAAGTCCTGGTCCGCTTCGGCCGCTCCGGCCGGAGCGGCGGCCATGAGCAGGACGAGGGCCGCGGCACCGGAGGCGTACAGGAACGAGCGCATGGGCCCAAGCGTGCCACGGGCGCGGGAGGAACCGGCCGGGCGGGGCGCGGGGTTCGGCCTCGGCGGGAGCGGGGCGCTGGGCCGTGTCCGGGATCACGTCGCAGGCGGCGGCGAGCGTCGGTGATGATGGTCGCCATGCGTTTCATGTTCGTCGGTGACAGTTGCACGATCGGCAGCGCCGGCGACTGCACGTGGCGGTACCGGATGTGGCAGCACCTGGAGTCCGGCTTCGACGGCGCGTACGCGATCGTCGGCCCGCGCACGGAGCTGTACGACAAGGAGACGGGCGCGGCCGGCTCGGACGCGTACGCGGACCCGGCCTTCCCGGTGGCCGCCCGGCGCCATCTGGCGGGCTGGGGAGAGGGCTGGCTGCACATGGCGCCGCTGATCGGCGATGCGGTGACCGCGTCGAGGGCGGACGTGCTGCTGGTCTTCCTGGGCCTGATCGATCTGGGCTTCTACACGAACAGCGACCAGACGGCCGCCAACGTCCGCGCCTTCGTGTCCGCGGCCCGGGCGGCGAACCCGCGCGTCCGGGCCGTGATGATGCCGGTCATCCCCAACGTCCGCGCGGAGTCCGACGCCCCCTTCGCCGCCGAGTGCGACCGCTTCAACGAACTGCTCGCGAAGACGATCGCCGACCTGGACACGGCGGCGTCCCCGCTGCTGCTGGCGACGACCCCGGAGACGTACGACATCCACACGGACACCTACGACGGCACCCACCCCGCCCCCTCGGGCGAACACAAACTGGCGGCCGCCTTCGCGGACGCGATGCACCAGGCGTGGGGGCTCGGCTCGGCGTACGGGAGCGTCGCGGCCTCCCCGTGAGGGGTGCCTGGCCGACGGGCGGCGTCCACACGCCGCCGGCCGGCCCCGCAGCGACCGCCCCCTACGCCGGTCCTCGGCCGTACATCGCCGCGATCGACTGCGCCACCGTGTCCCCGTTGCCGTCCCGGCCCGTCTCGTTCGCCCGGAGGAACCACGGGAAGGTCTGATGGTGCAACGTCACCCCCGAGGGCTCCAGCAGGCCTCCCACGGCGCGGTCCGTGCCGTCGCACGCCGTCGCCGCGCCCGTCGTCGCGTAGAGGTCCACGAAGCGGGCCCCGTGCCGCCTGGCCTTCGCCGCCATCAGGGTGTTCAGCCGGGCCTGGACCTTGTCGTCGAGCACCGGCCACGCCGCCTCCGGTACGTCCGCCAGGGGGCGTCCAGCGCCTCCCGGGAGCTCCGTACGGCAGCGTTCACGGTCCTCGGGAACCAGCCGGGGGTAGCCCACCATCACGACATCCGCCGAAGGGGACTCGCTGCCGATCTCGGAGAACAGCTTGTCCAGGTCCTTGGCCGTCTCCTCGAACCGCGCCTCCAGCCACGCGGCGCCCGCGCCGTTCGAGAAGTACGCGGCGCACTCCCCCGCCGGTGACTTCGCGTCCACCGGAGCGTCCGGCAGCAGCGCACCCTCCGGCCCGCGCAGCCGGACCGAGCACTGGCTGAGCACCCGGTCGAGCCCCGCCGTCTCCGCGCCCAGGCCCACCACCACAAGCCGGGTGTCCTTCGTCAGGGCGCGCTTCTGGGGTGCGGCCGTGAGGCCGCCGCCGAGGTCCTGCTCCTCCCACACGTGGTTCAGCCGTGCGCCCGCGCAGGAGACGTCCGCCGTGATGTCGAGCAGGATCGCCTGGTCGGCGAGCTGGTCCTCGACCACGTCCGGCAGGTTCTCCGCGGCCCGTACGCACAGCAGCGCGTCCCCGTCGACGGGGGCGATGCCGAAGCTTCCGATCGACGCGTCACCGAGGAAGACCGTCGGCACCTTCCCGGCCGCCCCCGTCGACTCCACCCCCGAAACGCCCGCTCCCACCACCGCCGTCAGCGACGCCGCCGCCGTCCACGCCCAGCTCCTCAGCCCCATGCCCGCATTGAAGCGCTCCCGCCGCACCGGCTCACCGCACTCGGGCACCGCTCACCCTCGCGAGCGAGGTGACCGGATCCAAACCCTTGCTTCGAGCGCACTCCAACGCCTTGGCTGTACGACCATGAAGTACACGCAGCTCGGACGCACCGGACTCAAGGTCAGCCGACTCGTCCTCGGCACTATGAACTTCGGACCCCAGACCGACGAGGCCGACAGCCACGCGATCATGGATGCCGCGCTCGGCGCGGGGATCAACTTCTTCGACACCGCCAATGTCTACGGCTGGGGCGAGAACAAGGGCCGCACCGAGGAGATCATCGGCAGCTGGTTCGACCAGGGCGGCGGCCGCCGCGACAAGACCGTGCTCGCCACCAAGGTGTACGGCAACATGTCCGCCGACGCCGACCATGTCTGGCCCAACCACGACCGGCTCTCCGCCCTCAACATCCGCCGGGCCGTCGAGGCGAGCCTCAAGCGGCTGCGGACGGACTACATCGACGTCTACCAGTTCCACCACATCGACCGCCGGACCCCCTTCGACGAGATCTGGCAGGCGATCGACGTCCTGATCCAGCAGGGCAAGATCCTCTACGCCGGTTCGTCGAACTTCCCCGGCTACAAGATCGCCCAGGCCAACGAGGCCGCCGCCCGGCGCGGGATGGTCGGGCTCGTCAGCGAGCAGTGCCTCTACAACCTCGCCGAGCGGCGCGCCGAGATGGAGGTGATCCCGGCCGCCCAGGAGTACGGCCTCGGGGTGATCCCCTGGTCGCCGCTGCACGGCGGACTGCTCGGCGGGGTCCTGAAGAAGGAGAGCGAGGGCAAGCGGCGGGCGGCGGGACGGTCGGCTGACTCGCTGGCCAACACCTCCGTACGCGCGCAGGTGCAGGCGTACGAGGATCTCCTCGACAAGCACGGGCTCGAGCCCGGCGAGACGGCCCTCGCCTGGCTGCTCACCCGGCCCGGCGTGACCGGCCCGATCGTCGGCCCGCGCACGGCCGAGCAGTTGGAGAGCGCCCTGCGGGCCGTCGAGCTGGAGCTGTCGCCGGAGGTACTGGCCGGGCTCGACGAGGTCTTCCCGGGGCCGGGGCCGTCCCCGGAGGCGTTCGCCTGGTAGGCGGCGGCCAGGGGGCCCACTAACCGACCACGGAGGCCACCGCGATCATCAGGAACATCAGTACGAGCACGCCGGCCATGATCCGGTTACGGGTTTTCGGGTCCACCCTTCGAGGTTAACCCGCCCCGTCGAGCGGCCAGGCGCCGACCGTCTCGTACCGCGGCTGCTCTCCCGGCACACCGCCAGCCGGGAGGCGGCTGCGGACGAGGACCAGCTCCGGCACCTGCCAGCGAGCGCCTTCGAAGGGTGCGAGCCCGTCGACGAACGGGCGCAGGTCGGTGTCCGCGCGGGGCCGGGCGATGGTCAGGTGCGCCTGGTAGCGGCGGTGCTCGCCCATCGCCACCCCCGCCCGCCGGGCGGCGGCGTCGGCGCGCTCGGCGAGCAGCCGCAGCTCGTCGAGCCCGCCCGCGGCCCCCACCCACAGCGCGCGCCGGCCGAAGTGTCCGCCGCCGTGGAGGCGGAGGGGGAACGCCTCGGTGCGGTGGGCGGCGCGGGCGAGGCGCTCGTGGAGCTCGGGAAGCAGCCCCTCGTCGACCTCGCCCATGAAGGCGAGGGTGAAGTGCCAGCCGGGCCGGGCGGTCCAGCGCAGCCGCTCCGCGCCGGGGATGCGGCCCAGCCGGTCGACCACGCGGGCGAGCTCGTCGGCCTGGGCGCGGGGCAGCGGGACGGCAGCGAAAAGCCTCATGGGGAAAGTCTGTCAGCCTCCCGGCGGCATGCGCCGGAGCTCCCGGCCCGACTGCCGGCGCCCCGCCCCCGCGGGCTCTACGCCGCCGTCGCCAGGCGTTCGCGCGCCACGAAGCGGACCTGCGGGTGGCCGTGGTGCCAGGCGAAGGCCATCTTCAGGCCGCCGACCCGCGCCAGGATCAGGCCGACGACGCCGGCCGCCGCCAGGGAGATCACGCCGCCCGTGGCGAAGCCGACGCGGGCGCCGTAGGTGTCGGTGATCCAGCCGAGGAGCGGCGCTCCGATCGGGGTGCCGCCGGCGAAGACCATCATGTAGAGGCTCATGACACGGCCCCGCATGACCGGGTCCGTGGCCAGCTGGACGGCCGAGTTGGCGGTGATGTTGACGGTCAGGCCGAACATGCCGATGGGGACGAGCAGCAGCGCGAAGAGCCAGAACGACGGCGAGAAGGCGGCCGCGATCTCCAGGAGGCCGAAGACCGCCGCCGCGCCCACCACCATCCGCAGCCGGGAGCTGCCGCGCCGGGCCGCGAGCAGGGCGCCCGCGAGCGAGCCGGCCGCCATGAGGGTGTTGAGGAAGCCGTACGTCCCGGCGCCGACGTGGAAGACGTCGTCGGCGAAGGCAGTCAGCCAGATCGGGAAGTTGAACCCGAAGGTGCCGACGAAGCCCACGAGGACGATCGGCCAGATCAGGTCCGGCCGCGCCGCGACGTACCGCAGCCCCTCGCGCAGCTGGCCCTTGCCGCGCGGCGCGCGCTCCACCTTGTGGAACTCGGCGGGGCGCATCAGCAGCAGGCCGGTGAGCGGGGCGAGGAAGAACAGGCCGTTGAGGAGGAACGACCAGCCACTGCCGACGGTGGCGATCAGCAGACCGGCGACGGCCGGGCCGACGAGCCGGGCGGACTGGAAGTTGGCGGAGTTCAGCGACACGGCGTTGCGCAGCTGGTCGGGGCCGACCATCTCGGAGACGAAGGACTGCCGGGTCGGGTTGTCGACGACGGTGACCATGCCGAGCAGGAAGGCGACGAGGTAGACGTGCCAGACCTGGACGTGGCCGGAGAGGGTCAGGGCGGCGAGCGCGAGTCCGCAGAGGCCGAGGGCGGCCTGGCTGATCAGGAGGATGCGCCGCTTGGGGTAGCGGTCGGCGATGACACCGCCGTACAGGCCGAAGAGCAGCATCGGCAGGAACTGCAGCGCCGTGGTGATGCCGACGGCGGCGGCGGAGCCGGTGAGGCTGAGGACCAGCCAGTCCTGGGTGATCCGGGCCATCCAGGTGCCGGTGTTGGAGACGATGGCGCCGGTGAAGAACAGCCGGTAGTTGCGTATGCGGAGTGAGGAGAAGGTCCCCCCGCGCCCGCGGGTGTCGGTGTCGGTTTTGTGGACGGGTGCGGAGTCTGCTCCGGGTCCCGTACTCAAAGTGCGTCGCCTCCTCGGCGTCGGGATGTCTACAGGGCTGCCTACAGGTGCGCGAGCTTCTCCAGGACGGGGGCGGCGGCGCGCAGCTTGGCCCACTCGTCCTCGTCCAGGCCTTCGGCGATGGTGGCCAGCCAGGCGTTCCGCTTGCGGCGGGACTCTTCGAGCATGGCCTCGGCCCGCTCGGTCTGGCTGACGACCTTCTGCCGGCGGTCGTCGGGATGCGGCTCCAGCCTGACCAGGCCCTTGGCTTCGAGGAGTGCGACGATCCGGGTCATCGACGGCGGCTGGACGTGCTCCTTGCGGGCCAGCTCGCCGGGGGTGGCGGAGCCGCAGAGCGACAGTGTGCCGAGCACCGACATCTCGGTCGGGCTCAGTGATTCGTCTACGCGCTGGTGCTTGAGGCGTCGGCTCAGCCGCATGACGGAGGAGCGGAGCGCGTTCACGGCCGCGATGTCTTCCGCGGTGCCGTGGGACAGGTCAGGCATGTTCATTAGCATAACTCATTACTCTGGCTAAATACCACCCGGAATGGGGGTGCCCACTTGTGTCACCCGAACGAGTGAGATGCATCCGGAAAGTGACGCGGCGGGCCCGTCCGTACGGCGACCCTGACGGGCATGGGATCGACCGTGCTCAGCCTGCGCATCGACGGTGAGCTGCTCGACCGGCTCAGGGGACATGCCGCCAAACGCGGAATGAGCGTCCAGGACTATGTGGTCCGGACGCTCATTCGCGATGACTTCGACGAGCGGTTCCAGACCGCCGTCGACGAGACGGAGAAGTTCTACGGGCTGACGCGGCCCACGTGACCGCGAGCGCGCTGCGGGGTACGGGCTCGGGCTACGTGAGGCCGAGCGCCGGCATCGCGTAGTAGAAGACGAACACCGCCGACACGACGTACATCGCCACCGGGACCTCGCGGCCCCGGCCCGCGGCGAGCCGCAGCACACTGAAGGCGATGAAGCCGATGCCGATACCGTTCGTGATCGAGTACGTGAACGGCATCATCACCATCGCCAGGAACGCCGGCACCGCGATGGTGAAGTCGCTCCAGTCGATGTCCTTGACCGACCCGGCCAGGATCAGGAAGCCGACCGCGAGCAGCGCGGGCGTCGCCGCCTGGGAGGGGACCATCGTCGCCAGCGGCGTGAGGAACAGCGCCACCGAGAACAGGCCGCCGGTCACCACCGAGGCGAGACCCGTGCGGGCGCCCTCGCCGACGCCCGCCGTGGACTCCACGAAGCAGGTGGTGGCCGAGGAGGAGGTCGCCCCGCCGGAGGCGACCGCCAGGCCGTCCACCAGCAGGACCTTGTTGATGCCGGGGAAGTTGCCGTCCTCGTCCACCAGTTTCGCCTCGTCGCCCACACCCAGGATCGTGCCCATGGCGTCGAAGAAGCAGGACAGCAGGACGGTGAAGACGAAGAGGCAGCCGGTCAGGACGCCGACCTTCTCGAAGCCGCCGAACAGGCTCACCTCACCGACCAGGCCGAAGTCGGGCGAGGCGACCGGGTTGCCGGGCCAGGTCGGGGTGGTCAGGCCCCAGGACGGGACGGTGGCCACGGCGTTGATCACCATCGCGGCGATCGTCATCACGACGATGGAGATGAGGATCGCGCCCGGCACCTTGCGGATGATCAGGGCGAGGGTCAGCAGGGCGCCCAGGACGAAGACCAGGACCGGCCAGCCGGTGAGGTGGCCGCCGCCGCCGAGCTGCAGCGGGACGGTGGTGTGCGCGGCGTCGGGGATACGGGAGACGAAGCCCGAGTCGACGAGGCCGATGAGCATGATGAACAGGCCGATGCCGATCGCGATGCCCTTGCGCAGGCCGAGCGGGACCGCGTTCATCACCCGCTCGCGCAGCCCCGTGGCCACCAGCAGCATCACGACGATGCCGGCGAGGACGACCATGCCCATCGCGTCGGGCCAGGACATCCGGGGCGCGAGCTGCAGGGCCACGACGGTGTTGACGCCGAGGCCGGCCGCGAGCGCGATCGGAACGTTGCCGATCACACCCATGAGGAGCGTCGAGAAGGCCGCCGTGAGGACGGTCGCGGTGACGAGCTGGCCGCCGTCGAGCTGATTGCCGTACATGTCCTTGGCGCTGCCGAGGATGATCGGGTTCAGCACGATGATGTAGGCCATCGCGAAGAAGGTGGCGAAGCCGCCACGGACCTCGCGGGCGACGGTCGAGCCGCGCTCGGAGATCTTGAAGAAGCGGTCGAGCCCCGACACCGGCCCCTGGGGGGTGCCTGGCTCGGGGGCGGTGGCCTTGGCGGCGGCCGTGGTGCTCATGTGGGGGGTTCCTCTTCGAGGGTGCTATTTGGCGGTTCGTACAAAGGAAACCCGCCAGAGGCAAACCGTTTCAGTATGAACACATGAACGAACGGGCGTCCATCTCCGCGCGTAGACCCCGCGAGCGGACACCTACACTGACTGGCATGGCGAAGTGGACCCCCAAGCACGAGGCACCGGAACCCCTTGAGGGGCCCGTCGTCGGCACCATCACCGGCGGCACGATCCTCTGGTTCGTGCTCTTCCTCGTCCAGGTCCCCTTCTACGGCTGGTTCGACGACCGCGACCTGACGTGGTGGATCTGGACCTGTCTGGCCGGCGCGGGGCTCGGCCTGATCGGCATCTGGTACGTACGCAAGCGCGAGGCGGCCATCAAGCGGGCAGAGGCGGGACGGGACCAGGAGGCGTGACCCCGAGCCCCCTGACGGCGTGCCCCCGACCCCGCTGACGGCGTGACCCGGAGCCCCCTGACACCGGGCCGCCGGGTCTCACCTACGGGCACCCCGTAGTACCGCCGGACCATCCCCCGTCCTCCCCCGGTCTGATCTTCGGGCTCTCGGCGGGTGAACGCCCCATTCCGGCCGTACCGTCGGAACCATGACTCAGCGGGCGAAGATCGATACCGGCACGGGCGGCGGCGAGAGCGCGGCGACAGCGCCTCCCGTCGTGCACCGCGCCGCCGGACTGACCTCCGCCGAGGTCGCCGAACGCGTCGCCCGCGGCGAGGTCAACGACGTACCCGTCCGCTCCAGCCGCTCCACCACGGACATCGTCCGCGGCAACGTCTCACCCGCTTCAACGCGATCATCGGCGTGCTCTGGGTGATCATGCTCTTCGTCGCACCGATCCAGGACAGCCTCTTCGGCTTCGTGATCATCGCCAACACCGCGATCGGCATCATCCAGGAGCTCCGCGCCAAGAAGACCCTCGACGGACTCGCCGTCATCGGCGAGGCGAAACCGACCGTCCGGCGCGACGGGGTCACCGCCGCCGTCTCCACCTCCGAGATCGTCCTCGGCGACCTGATCGAACTCGGCCCCGGCGACAAGGTCGTCGTCGACGGCGAGGTGGCCGAGGCGGACAGCCTGGAGATCGACGAGTCGCTGCTCACCGGCGAGGCCGACCCCGTCGTGAAGAAGCCCGGCGACCCCGTGATGTCGGGCTCGTTCGTGGTCGCGGGCGGCGGCGCGTTCACCGCCACCAAGGTCGGCCGCGAGGCGTACGCCGCCCAGCTCGCCGAGGAGGCCTCCCGCTTCACGCTCGTCCACTCCGAGCTGCGCTCCGGCATCTCCACCATCCTCAAGTACGTGACCTGGATGATGGTCCCGACCGCGATCGGCCTCATCATCAGCCAGCTCGTCGTGAAGGACACCAACCTCAAGGACTCCATCGCCCGGACCGTCGGCGGCATCGTCCCGATGATCCCGGAGGGGCTCGTCCTGCTCACCTCCGTCGCCTTCGCGATCGGAGTGATCCGCCTCGGCCGAAAGCAGTGCCTCGTGCAGGAGCTGCCCGCGATCGAGGGCCTCGCCCGCGTCGACGTCGTCTGCCTCGACAAGACGGGCACGCTGACCGAGGGCGGCATGGACGTCACGGAGCTGCGCCCGCTGAACGGCGCGGACGAGGAGTACGTACGCAAGGTCCTCGGCGCCCTCGGCGAGTCCGACCCCCGCCCCAACGCCTCCCTCCAGGCCATCATCGACGCCTACCCGGACGCCGAGGAGTGGCGCTGCACCGAGGCGCTGCCCTTCTCCTCCGCCCGCAAGTACAGCGGCGCCGCGTTCAGCGAGGGCAACGGCGAGAGCTCCTCCTGGCTGCTCGGCGCGCCGGACGTGCTCCTGCCCGTGGGAGACCCGGCCCTCGCCGAGATCGACCACCTCAACGAACAGGGGCTCCGCGTCCTGCTCCTCGCCCGGACGACCCGCGAGCTCGACTCCCCCGCCGTCGCCGACGAGGCGCGGCCCACCGCCCTCGTCGTCCTGGAACAGCGGCTGCGGCCCGACGCGGCCGACACCCTCGCCTACTTCGCCGACCAGAACGTGGCCGCCAAGGTGATCTCCGGCGACAACGCGGTCTCCGTCGGCGCGGTCGCCGGAAAGCTCGGCCTGTCCGGCGCCGAGAACACCGTCGACGCGCGGCGGCTGCCCGCCGAGCGGGAGGAGATGGCCAAGGCGCTCGACGAGGGAGCGGTCTTCGGCCGGGTCACCCCGCAGCAGAAGCGGGACATGGTCGGCGCCCTCCAGTCCCGCGGGCACACCGTCGCCATGACCGGCGACGGCGTGAACGACGTCCTCGCGCTCAAGGACGCCGACATCGGCGTCTCCATGGGCTCGGGCTCCGAGGCGACCCGGGCCGTGGCCCAGATCGTCCTCCTGAACAACTCCTTCGCCACGCTGCCGTCGGTGGTGGCCGAGGGCCGCCGGGTGATCGGCAACATCACGCGCGTGGCGACCCTCTTCCTGACGAAGACCGTCTACTCGGTGCTCCTCGCCATCCTGGTGGTCTGCTCCCAGGTGGAGTACCCGTTCCTGCCGAGGCACCTGACCCTGCTGTCCACGCTCACCATCGGCGTGCCCGCCTTCTTCCTCGCGCTGGCCCCCAACAAGGAGCGGGCGAGACCGCACTTCGTGAGGCGGGTGATGCGGTACGCGATCCCGGCCGGCGTCGTCGCGGCGGCGGCCACCTTCACCACGTATCTGCTCGCCCGCTCCCACTACACCGGCCCCGGCGCCCTCGACGCCGAGACGAGCGCGGCGACCCTGACCCTCTTCCTGGTCTCCCTGTGGGTCCTCGCGATCGTCGCCCGCCCCTACACCTGGTGGCGGCTGTGCCTGGTCGCCACGATGGCCGGCGGCTTCCTGCTGGTCCTCGTGGTGCCCTGGCTGCAGGACTTCTTCGCGCTGAAACTGGTGGGCGTGACGATGCCGTGGGCCGCGGTGGGCGTCGCGGCGGCGGGAGCGGGCGTGCTGGAGTTCGCGTGGCGCTGGATGGACCGGAAGGTCCCGGCGTGACGGGGTCCTGCCGGGTCGGCTGACGGCCGGCCGCCGGGACTCAGTCGAACCAGCGGTCCCGCGCCAGTTCCGCCGTACGGGACGGGTCCTCCAGGAGCGCCGCGACCTCGAAGCGGCGGGGCCACTGGCCCGCCGCCCAGGCGAGGCCGGCCGCCACGCCCTCCAGCGTCGCCGCGTGGATGGTGCCGTCCGGGGTCTGGCGCCAGTCCAGTTCGACGCCACCGGCGTGGAGCTCCTCGTGCTCGATGTACGAGTCCGGGGTCGCCGGGCCGAGGAGAGCGTGGACCGGGGGCGGGACGTGGTGCTCCTCGCCCACCGTGGTGACCTCGGCGTCGACGGCCTCGCTCAGACGGCGGACCTGGAACAGCTCCGCCAGGTCGGCCGCCCGGGACGGGGAGACCGGCAGCAGGGGCAGGCCGGCGGTGAGCGGCAGCAGGTCGGGGGCGTCGGCGACCAGGGCGTCGGAGGCGTCCACGACCACGAGTTCGCCGTCCACGACCGCGCGCAGCTCGTCGGGGAGGGTGACCTGGTCGGGGTCCAGGTCGGCGAGCGCGGTGTAGAGGGCGTGCAGCTGGGCGCCGCTCACCTCGCGCTCCGGGTCGGCGAGGCGGGCCAGGAGCTCGGCCGCGCCGCCCGGCTCGTCGAGGAGCGCGGCGACCGAGGTGCGTACGCCCAGGGCCCGCAGGACCTGCTCGTCCTCGAAGCCGGTCGCGTCGGCGGAGTCGTACAGGCCGATGAGCAGCGGGTCCGTGCCCGCGGCCCGCAGACCCGCCGGGCGGCGGCCGCCCAGGACCGGGTGGTCGCGCAGCCACCACGCGGTGTACGGCCGTACGGTCTCGGTCGTCCCGTCCGGCATCAGCACCCGTACTGGCTGGGTGAGCGCGTCCCGCAGCGGCGGCCGGGCGAGCAGGGCGAGCGCCTGCGGCCAGGCGTCGTCGTCGACCAGGTCCAGGTCCCGTACGGCGACGATCTCGGTCGCCACCGGGGGCACCGGGGAGTCGGGGAGCCGGTCGAGGACGTCCTCGCACCACACGTCGACCGCGTCGAGCAGTCCGGCGTCGTCGGGCTCGGCGAAGTCGCCTTCGCGGGGCTCCAGTTCGTCCGGGTCGAGGACCAGGTCGGTGGCCCGGACGAGGGCGAAGTTCGCGAGCACCCCGCAGGCGGCCAGCGGCTGCTCGCCCCAGCGTTCGGCCAGCTCGGCGTCGCAGAGGGCGAGTTCACCCTCGCGCATCACGGCGGCGAAGGGGCTTCCGGGCAGCACCAGTTCGCCCGCGGGCGCCATCTCCCCGTCTTCGTCGGGCAGCGCCAGCGCGCCGAGCCACGGCTCGTCGCCCGGTTCCAGCTCCGCGTCCCGTACGAGAGCGAGGACCGTCTCGGCCAGCTCGTCGGCGTCCAGGGTGTCGGCGTCCTCGTCCCAGATCTCCCCCGCGTCCAGGGAGGCGGCGACCGCAGCCCTGACCTGCGGCGTCGTCAGCACCGCGCGAGGCGTGGCGGGCAGGGCGCCGAGCTTCTCCAGGAGGGGGTGGGCGGCCTCGGGGTGGGCGACCTTGAGCCCGAGGCGGGTGAGGTCGGCGGGGGTGCGGTCCTGGGGCAGCAGGACGTGCCGGGGCCCGATGGTGGTCCGCACCCGCGCCGCGGGCGCGGCCTGCGCCTCCGAGTCGGTGCCGTACCCGTGCGGGCTCGCGGTGTCGTACGCGTCCGGGCTCGGGGCGCCGTACCCCTCCCGGCTCGGAGTGCCGGCCTCGGTGGGGCCCGCAAGCGGCACGGGCAGGCCGGTCAGCCGGTCCGGGTCCACGCCCGCGAGGGAGTCGTACAGCCGCCACCACCACGACGGCGCCCGGTCCACCCCGGCGAGCCGGTCGATGGCCTCCGTCAGCGGCACCCGCCCGACGCCCAGGTTGCGCAGCTCGGGCCGCCGCTCCAGGCCGGCCGGCAGCAGCGTGGGGAAGACCTCCGAGAGCACGGCGACGGTGTCCGCGCCCGCGCCCTCCACCACCTCGGCCTCCACGGGCCGCAGCGCGGGCAGCTCCTCGGAGGGGGCCGCGGGCGCCAGGAACGCCACGCGCGGCAGCCGCCGCAGGATCGCGGCGCGCAGCTCGCCGTCCAGGGCACCCTTGCCGAGCGGGCCCGGCACCAGGTCGATCGTGGCGACCGTCACCGGCTGCCAGTCGGCGAGGAGTTCGGCGTACGCGTCGGCCGCACGCTCGACCAGGAAGTCGGTGAGCGGGCCGGGCGCCGGGTGGCGCCGGGCGGTGTCCAGCGGCAGCGAGGCGATCAGCAGGGCGGGCAGGCCGAGCGGTTCGTCGGTGGGGGTCGGGGCGTGGACGACGGACGCGGTACGGGGGAACTGCGGGGCGCCCTCGCCGTCCACGGGGACGGCCCAGGTCACCGTCCAGAACGGGCGCAGCCGTTCCTCGACGGGCCGGTCCTTGAGGAGGGCCGGGTCGAGGGGCCCGTCGTGGCTGACGGTCCGCCAGCGGTGGACACCCGCCGGGGAGGCGGTGTCCTCGATGCGGACGTACCCCTCCTCCTCGGAGCGCTTGAGGACCCGTACGCCCTCGCCGGTCTCCACAACGATCTCGGCGAGGCCGGGCAGGGTGAGGAGCAGGGCGTCGTCGATGGAGTCGAGGAGCCGCTCGGCGAGGTCGACGGCGGCCGCGTCGCGCAGCGGCAGGACGACGACGGTGTCGTAACCGTCGGGGGCGGTGCCCTCGGCGGGCAGCGGAAGCCGCAGCAGGGGCACGTGGCCGTCGCGGCGGCGCAGCTCGTCGCCGAGGCCGGGGCTGTGGCGAGCGGCGTCGGCGGCCAGTTCGCGGGCCTCGGCGAGGGACCAGCGGACGCCGCCGTGGCGGCCGAGGACGGCGGGCTCGTCGCTGACCGCGAGGACGGCGGCGAAGCCGACGCCGAAGCGGCCGACGGCGGTGGTGTCGTGCTCGCGCTTGGCGGAGGCGCGCAGGGTGGACAGCGACTCGACACCCGTGGCGTCCAGCGGCGCACCGGTGTTGGCGGCCGCCAGGACGGCGGGGGCGTCGGGGCCCGCCGGGTGGAGCGTGAGGCGGAGACGGCCGGTGACGCCCGCGCGGCGGGCGGCGTCGGCGGCGTTCTGGGCGAGCTCGACGACGAGACGGTCGCGGTAACCGCCGAGGGCGAGATCCTCCTCGGCGTTGGCGTCCTCCCGGAACCGGGCGGGCCCGGCACCCCAGGCATCGAGCACGCCCCGCCGCAGCCGCGCGGTACCGAAGGGGTCGGCTCCGTCGGTCGACGTCCTGACGCTGACGCTCACGTCTGACTCCACTCTGCGGAACGGTATGGGGCTGGGGCCCGAAGGTACCGCGACCAGCGCCGGTCCCGTGCCGAGGGCCGCCCCGGCGGGACGCATGCCCGCGACGGGTGCGGGCGGGAGGGCCCGCGCCCGGCTGGGGCCTACGAGTGGCCCAGGTCCTCGGGGGTGCCGTCCGGTTCCGTGACCGAGCCGGAGTCCTTGGCCGGCCGGAGCGGGAACTCGTCCGTCGCCATCGAGTCGTGCACCGGCGGCGCCGGGCGCGGAGGCTTCGGCATGACCGCCGCCTCGGAGTGCCCGCCGCAGCCGTACGAGAGGGACACGACCCGCCCGTCCGCCGGGGAGAACTCGTTGGCGCACACGCCGAACGCCTGCTTCAGGGAGCCGGGCAGCGGCAGCAGGAACCCGCAGGACTCGCAGGAAGCCGGGGCGGCCTGCGCCATCGGCGTCTTCGCGCCGAAGGACTCCTCCCAGCGGTCCGCCGCGACATGCAGCCCGTACCGGGACAGCACGCGCGCCCGCCGCATGCCGAGCTCCTCGGCGACGGCGGCGATCGCGCCCCGCGAGGGCGTACGGGAGACGATCTCGGCGTCCTCGACGTCGAGGTGCTCCGCCATGTCCTCCGAGACGACGGAGTTCGGCGGCGGGGCGTCCTCACCGGTGTAGCCGGGCTCCAGGCGCAGGTCGTCCTGTTCCGTGGGCAGCAGGTCGCCCGGCCCCATGTCGCCGGGCCGCAGACGCTCGCTCCACGGCACCCACTCGGGTGCGAGAAGCGCGTCAGGGCCGGGCAGCAGGACGGTCTCGTCGAGGGTGACGTTCTTGGCCCGGGAGGCGCGGGTGACCGTCACCGCCCAGCGCCAGCCGCGGTAACCGGGCTCCGCGCACTCGAAGAAGTGCGTGACGACCCGGTCGCCCTCGGCGACGACCTCGACATGCTCCCCCACGATGCCGGGGGCGGCGGCCTCCTCGGCGGCCTCCCTCGCGAGGTCTACCGCCTCGGCGCACAGGCGGTCGGGGGTACGCGGGGTACGGCTTCGCGTCGTCGCAGCACTCACAGGTCTCGCTTCTCTCCTACGCCGTCTCACGGGTGCGCCGGCCGAGGAGCGGGAGCGATATCACCGGGCGGCGGGCGGAGCGGACCGGGGGGCCGCATCGACGTCCGCACCCGACATGTCTCGCGTGTCTCGGGCACACCTATCGTCATCCATTCTGCGGGATGCCGAAGAGGCGCGCGGCCGAGAACTTCCGCCGGTGGCGCGCTACGCACGCTACCCCCTCCGCCGCCCGCCGCCCACCTGCCCGTCCCAAGTGGCCCGTATCGCGGACGCCGGGACGGGCCCGAAGAGGACCGAAGAAGACCGCCGGGGGCCCGGAGAGGACCCGAAGAAGATCGCCGAGGGGGCTCGGAGAGGCCCGAAGAAGATCGCCGGGCCGCGCTTCGGTTCGTACGGGAGGGGCGTGGGGCACTATGACGGAGTGGCAGCCGCACGGTCGACCGCACGATCCCACGATCATGCCGGGCCGCTCCGGAGAGCGGGCCGGTCGGTCGGGCGCGCCCTGCACCTGCCCTTCACCGGCACGGCGAAGGGGATCCGGAAGGCGACCCACGCGCACGGCGCGGGCGAATCGGGCCTGGGCAAGCTGATCGAGCTGCACGCGGTGAACGGCGCCGGTGATGTGATGATCACCGTGGCGCTGGCTTCCACGGTCTTCTTCTCCGTACCGACGGACGAGGCACGCGGCCGGGTCGCGCTCTACCTGGCGATCACGATGGCCCCCTTCACCCTGCTCGCCCCGGTCGTCGGCCCCCTCCTGGACCGCATCCCGCACGGCCGGCGGGCGGCGATGGCGGGGGCGATGCTCACCCGGGCGGTCCTCGCCCTCACCATGTCCGCGGCGGTCGCCACGGGCGGCATCGAGCTGTATCCGGCGGCGCTGGGCGTCCTCGTGGCCTCCAAGGCGTACGGCGTGGTCCGCAGCGCGGTCGTGCCACGCCTGCTGCCGCACGGCTTCTCGCTGGTCAGAGCCAACTCCCGGGTCACGCTCGCGGGGCTCCTCGCGACCGGGATCGCCGCGCCGGTGGGCGCGGGGCTGCAGCAGATCGGGCCCGCGTGGCCGCTGTACGGAGCGTGCGCGCTGTTCCTGCTGGGCGCGTTCTGGGCGTTCCGGATGCCGCACAAGGTCGATTCGGCGAAGGGTGAGCGCCGGGCGCACCTGCTGACGCACGGCGAGAAGAAGCCGAGCCTGCGCACGGTCGGCCCGTCCGTGCTGCACGGCCTCCAGGCCAACGCGGCCCAGCGGATGCTCGCCGGGTTCCTGATCTTCTTCCTGGCGTTCCTGCTGCGCGAGCATCCGCTCGGGGACCAGAGCGCCGCGGTGTCGCTTGCGGTGGTGGCCGTGGCGGCGGGCGTCGGGAACGCGTGCGGCACGGCGGTCGGCTCGCTGCTGCGTGAACGCGGCCACGGCCCGGAAGTGATCATCGCCACGATGATCACGCTGGTGCTCGGCGCGGCGATCTGTACGGCGGTGTTCTTCGGCGGCGTGATGGTGGCGGTCCTCGGCGCGGTGGCGGGACTCACGCAGGCGCTGTCGAAGCTCTCGCTGGACGCGCTGATCCAGCGGGACGTGCCGGAGGTGGTCCGCACGTCGGCGTTCGCCCGCTCGGAGACGCTGCTCCAGATGGCGTGGGTGGTGGGCGGCGCGATCGGCATCGCGCTGCCGCTGAACGGCACGGTGGGCATGTCCGTGGCGGCGGGCATCCTGGCCCTGGGCGCCCTTCTCGCGGTCCGCGGCCTCCTCGGTGCGGCCCGCAGACCGCTCCCGCTCCGGCGCCCCGCGTGAGGCGGGTCGGGCGGTGGGGCGGGGCGGCCCGGCGGTGGAACCCGGTGGGCCGGGCCGCGGGGCCGGGCGGGACGGAAAACGCGGCGCGCCGCACCCCCGCGTGGCGCAGCTCGACACGCCCGATAGCCTTCGGGCCATGACCGTTGCGTTCTTCACCGGCTCGCGCCGCCGGGCCGCCGTCGCCCTCGGGGCCGTCTCCGCCGGGCTCCTCGTACTCTCCGCCTGCGACAAGCCGACTCCGCTCGCGACCCTGACGGTCGGGACCGACTCCGTCCACTCCGAGGCCGCCTGCTACAACGACGGCGAAGCCATCAAGGAGTCGCAGATCCAGCAGTGCCTCAACAAGAAGGCCGAGAAGACCCTCACGGTCTCCATGGACGACAAGATCCGGTTCGGCGTCGACCCGGAGATCGCCGAGAAGGGCTGGACCATCTTCCTCGGCGGCCAGGCGGCCGAGCAGGAGCCGTACAAGAAGACGTACCGGACCATTCCGGCCAGCGCCTTCTTCTCCAGCCAGACCGGCGAGGCGCCCAACGAGACCCAGGTCACCCTGGTCGAGACGGACGGCAAGAAGCTGACCGGCATCTGGCACTTCGCGCTGAAGAAGGAATCCTGATCCTCCGGTGTTCCGCCGGATCCTGATCGTGACGGCCGTGGCGGCGGAGGCGGACTCCGTCGCCCGCGGCCTCCCCTTCGGCGGCCCGGGCTCGGGCGACCACCCGCTCCCGGGCGGCTTCGTCCTGCACCGCCACGCGGACACGGCCCCGAGACCGGGCGCGGGGGCGATCGAGGCGTTCCGCTCGCCGGGCGCGGGGCACGTCGAGGCGTCCCGTACCCCGAGCGCGGGGCCGATCCCGGCGCCGGTCGCCGAGTCGCGTACGCGTGCCGCGGGCGCGGGGCCGGTCGACGGATCCCGTACGCCGGGCGCCGGGCCGGTCGAGGCGCCGTTCGCCGGATCCCGGTCCGAGCCGGGGCCCGGGGGGTCCCTCTCCGGAGCGCCCGCGTACGCCCCTCTCCGGCCCGTCGTCGACGTCCTCGTCGCCGGCGTCGGCCCGGCAGCGGCCGCCGTCGCCACCGCGACCGCCCTCGCCTGGGCCTCCCGCGAGGAGGCCCGGCCGGGAGGACCTGACGGGACGGCCCCGTGGGCCGCGACGCCCGCCCCGATCGCCGGCCCGGAGGGCCCCGCGCCCGCGCCCGGCGCGACCCCGCCGGGGGTTCCGGCTGCCGCACCTGCATCGCCTGGCTCCGCCCCCGCACCCCCGCCCCCCGGCCCGTACGACCTCGTCGTCTCCGCCGGGATCGGTGGCGGGTTCCAGCCGGGCGCGCCGCTCGGGGCGGTCGTCGTGTCCGATGTGATCGTGGGGGCCGATCTCGGGGCGCAGACGCCCGACGGGTATCTGGCCGTCGAGGAGCTCGGCTTCGGGCGGTCCGTGCACCGGGTGCCGGCGTGGCTGACCGCGCGGATCTCCGCGGCGCTCACCGGCGGCGCGCAACGCCACACCGTCGGGCCCGTGCTCACCGTCTCCACCGTCACCGGCACCGCCGAGCGCGCCGCCGAACTGGCGAGCCGTCACCCCGGCGCCGCCGCCGAGGCGATGGAGGGCTTCGGGGTGGCCGAGGCGGCCGCCGCCCACGGCGTGCCCGTCGTCGAGATCCGGGCCGTCTCCAACGCCGTCGGACCGCGCGACCGGGCCGCCTGGCGGATCGGCCAGGCCATGGACTCGCTGCGGTACACCTTCCAGCTGCTCAGCCACTCCGTCTTCGTGGAGCCCGCCCCATGACGCCCAAGCTCAAGATCGCGTACTCGCCCTGCCCGAACGACACCTTCGTCTTCGACGCCTGGGCCCACGGCCGCGTCCCCGGCGCGCCCCGGCTCGACGTGACCTTCGCCGACATCGACCTCACCAACGGGTGGGCGGAGAGCGGCTCGTCCCCGTACGACGTGCTGAAGGTCTCGTACGCCGTGCTGCCCTGGGTCCTCGACGAGTACGCGCTGCTGCCCTGCGGCGGCGCGCTGGGCCGGGGCTGCGGCCCGCTGGTCCTCACCCGCGAGCCGGGTGTCGACCTCACGGGGAAGACGGTGGCGGTGCCGAGCGAGCGCTCGACCGCCTATCTGCTCTTCCGGCTGTGGGCCGCCGACGTGGTCCCGGAGGGCGTCGGCGAGATCGTGGTCCTGCCGTTCCACGAGATCATGCCGGCCGTACGGGACGGCAAGGTCGACGCGGGCCTGGTCATCCACGAGGCCCGGTTCACCTACCAGAACTACGACCTCCACGCGCTCGCCGACATGGGCGCGCACTGGGAGGAGACCACCGGCCTGCCGATCCCGCTCGGCGCGATCATCGCCAAGCGCTCGCTGGGCGCGGACATGCTGCGGCGCCTCGCGGACGCGGCCCGCGCGTCGGTACGGATGGCCTGGGACGACCCGGCCGCCTCCCGCCCGTACGTCCTGGAACACGCGCAGGAGATGGACCCGGCGGTGGTCGACCAGCACATCGGGCTGTACGTCAACGAGTTCACCGCCGACCTCGGCGAGCACGGCTACGCGGCGGTCCGCGGTCTGCTCACGCGCGCCGCGGCCGAGGGGCTCGTACCGCCCCTCGGCCCGGACGCGCTGGCGTTCCCCCAGGACTCCTAGGCCCTCCTAGGGCCTCTCGTCCGGATCGGGCCGGGGGTCTCAGACGTCGAGCTGGTCGGCCACCGCTCGCAGCAGGCCCGCGATCTTCTTGCCCTGCACCTTGTCGGGGTACCGGCCGCGCTCCAGCATCGGCGTGATGTTCTCCAGGAGCGTCGTGAGGTCCTGGACGATGGACGCCAGTTCGTCGGGCTTACGGCGCTGCGCCGCGGCGACGGACGGGGTCGGGTCGAGGACCGTGACGGAGAGCGCCTGGTCGCCGCGCTGACCGGCCACGACCCCGAACTCCACACGCTGCCCCGGCTTCAGGGCGTCGACTCCGGCAGGGAGCACCGACGAGTGGACGAAGACGTCGCCGCCGTCGTCGCGGGAGAGAAAGCCGAAGCCCTTCTCGCTGTTGAACCACTTGACCTTGCCGGTAGGCACGTCTGTCCTCGTCCTCGTACTCGATGGGTGCGCCGGGATTCCGGCCTGGAGAGCGATACAGCGGGTCTCCCGACCCGCCGGCACCAAGGCTAATGGGCTTCCGGCTGCTGACAAGACGTCGCCGGTTTGTTCCTTCGGCCTGGGAACTACCCTGGCCGAATGCGTAATGAAACCCTTTCGGCCCCGGCGGGCGACACCGCTCCGGGTGACGGGCTCGTCCGCGCCGGTGCGATCGTCTTCATCATCGGCGCTGTCGCCACGCTGGTCACCGTCGCCCCGCTGTTCCTGGGAACCGATCCCTTCCCGCCCGTCGCGTACGCGGTGTGCATGCTGATGGGCGTCGGTTTCCTCATCGCGGGCGCCGGTCTGCTGCGCTCGATCGCGGCCCAGCGCCGTCAGGCGAGGACCGTGTCCGCTCAGGGCAGGTAGGACGCCTCCCGGGCCCGGTACCCCGCCAGCCAGGCACGGAACTCCGTCAGGTCGGGCAGGACGACGTCCGCGCCGGCGGCCCGCAGCTCCGCCTCGTCGCACGGCCCGGTGGCCACGGCCACCGACACGGCGCCCGCGCGCGCGGCGCCGCGCACGTCGCCGGTGTGGTCGCCGACGTACACCCCCGCGCCGTGCTCGCGCAGCGCCTCCGCCTTGCCCTCGGCCCACAGGCCGCCGATGACGGCGTCCGGGTCGATGCCGAGGTGGGTGAGGTGGAGCCTGGCGTGCGGCTCGTTCTTGGCGGTGACGACGATCGCCCGGCCGCCGGCCTCCCGAACGGCTTGAATCGCATCCCGGGCGCCGGGCATCGCGAGCGTCGGCGTGATCGCGTACGTCGGGTAGAGCGCCCGGTACTGCACGACCCTCTCGTCGATCTCCTCGGCCGGGAACCAGTGCGCCAGCTCGTGCTGGAGCGGCGGACCGAGCCGCGAGACGGCCAGATCGGCGTCGATCGCGACGCCCGTCTCGGCGGAGAACGCCTGGTAGGCGGCCTTGATGCCGGGGCGGGAGTCGATCAGCGTCATGTCGAGGTCGAAGCCGACGGTGAGCGCGGTCAGCGAGGCGGAAGGGGTGGAAGGGGCGGAAGTCATGCGGGCCATTGTGCCCGGATGTTCGAATCCGGCCGCTGCTTAGACTGAGCCGAGCCAAGCCTCACCTGCGTACGCACGTCTTCCGATAGGTCTCGATGACAGCCGCTCCCCCCTCCCGACGCGTTCTCGCGACCGCCGCCGCTGTCACCGCCCTCCTCCTCGCGATCCTCCTGAGCCTCGCCATGGGCGCCCGCGCCGTCGCGCCCTCCGCCGTCCTCGACGCGCTGCTGCACGGCGGCACGGGCGACGACGCCCAGGTCGTACGCGAGCTGCGGGTGCCCCGGACGCTGATCGGGCTGATGGTCGGCGCCGCGCTGGCGCTCGCCGGCACCGCGCTGCAGGGCATCACCCGCAACCCGATCGCCGACCCCGGCATCCTCGGCATCAGCCAGGGCGCCTCCGTGGGTGTGGTCATGGCCATCGCCTTCGCCGGGGTGCACACGCTGACCGGCTACGTGTGGTTCGCGTTCGCGGGGGCGGCGATCGCCTCCGTGGCGGTGTACGCGATCGCCTCCAGCGGCCGGGGCGGCGCGACGCCGGTGAAGCTGGCGCTCGGTGGCGCCGCGATCAACGCGCTGCTGCTCTCGGTGACGACCGGGATCCTGACGACCCAGGCCTCGGCGCTCGACGAGTTCCGGTTCTGGCAGATCGGCTCGATCGACGGCCGGAACACCGAGGTCGTGGGCCAGATCTGGCCGTTCCTGCTGGTCGGCGCGGTGCTCGTGGTCTCGGTCGCCCGGGGCCTGGACGCCCTCGCGCTCGGCGAGGACGTGGCGAAGGGCCTCGGCCAGCGGGTCGCGACCGTGCGGATCGTGGGCGGCGTGGGGGCGACCGTGCTGACCGGTGTGGGCGTGGCGGCGGCCGGACCGATCGCGTTCGTGGGCCTCGCGGTCCCGCACATCGCGCGGGCGATCGTCGGCGGCGACCACCGCTGGGTCCTGCCGATGGCGGCACTCGTGGGGCCGGTGATGCTGCTGGTGTCGGATGTGATCGGCCGCGTGCTGTTCCCGCCGGGCGAGGTGCCGGCGGGGGTGATGACGGCGCTGATCGGGGTGCCGTTCCTGGTGACGCTGGTGCGCCGGAAGGCGGTGCCGGCATGACGGCGACGACCTCCGTGCGTCCGGCCGGGTACGGGATCGTCCGCGCCGGGGGCGGATCGTTCCTGCTGCATCGGCGCTCGGCTCTGGTGGCCGCCGGTCTGTCGGTCCTGCTGGCCGCCGTCTGCGTCGCGTACCTCTGTGTCGGCGAGAGGTTCGTCGCACCGTCGGAGGTGCTGCGGGTGGTCTTCGGGCACCCCTCCCCGTCCGCGTTCGTCGTCGGGGACCTGCGCCTGCCGCGCCTCGCGGTCGGGCTGATGGTCGGCGCCGCGTTCGGGGTGGCGGGGGCGCTCGTCCAGACCGTCGCCCGCAACCCGCTCGCGAGCCCGGACATCATCGGCATCAGCCAGGGCGCGGGAGCGCTGACGGTCGGCGCGATGACCTTCGGTCTCGCGTCGTACACCGTTCTGCCGTACCTGTCGATCGCCGGCGGGATCGCCGCGGCGGCGCTCGTGTACGTGTTCGCGTGGCGCGGCGGGCTGCACGCGACCCGGTTCGTCCTCATCGGCATCGGCTTCGCGATCGCGCTGCGGTCGCTGATGACCCTCTTCATGACCAAGGGCGACTATCTGGTCGCCCAGCAGGCCCAGATCTGGATGACGGGCTCGCTCAACGGGCGCGGCTGGGACGAGGCTCTGCCGCTGCGCTGGACGCTGCTCGTGCTGCTGCCGGCGGTCCTGTGGGCGGCCCGCGCGCAGCGGATGGTGTCCCTGGACGACGACACGGCGACGGCGCTCGGGGTCCGGCTCGGCCGGGTCCGGCTGGGGCTCGTCCTGATCGGCGTCGTGCTGGCGTCGGTGGCCACCGGGGTGGCCGGGCCGGTGGACTTCGTGGCGCTGCTCGCGCCGCAGATCGCCCGCCGGATGACACGTACCGCGCAGATCCCGTTACTCTGCTCGGCCCTGACGGGCGCGTTCATCGTCGTCGCGGCCGACCTCCTGGGGAGGCGGCTGTTCTCGCCGACCGAGCTGCCGGTGGGCGTACTGACGGCGGCGGTCGGCGCCCCGTATCTGATCTGGCTGATCGTGCGCGGGCGCACAGGAGGAAAAGCATGAGCAGGCTGACCGCGCGCGAGCTGACCCTCGCCTACGAGGACCGCACCGTCGTCCACGGGCTGGACCTCGCCGTCCCGGACGGGAAGGTGACGGTGATCGTCGGTCCGAACGCGTGCGGGAAGTCGACGACGCTGCGGGCGCTGGGACGGCTGCTGAAGCCGGCCGGCGGGGCGGTCCTGCTCGACGGCGAGTCGCTGGCGAAGATCCCGACGAAGCGGATCGCGCGGGCGATCGGGCTGCTGCCGCAGACGCCGGTCGCACCGGAGGCGATCACCGTCGCGGACCTGGTGTCACGCGGGCGGCAGCCGCACCAGGCGTGGTGGAAGCAGTGGTCGGAGGAGGACGAGCGGGCGGTCGTCGACGCGATGGAGCGTACGGACGTGGCCGCCCTGGCCGACCGGTCGGTGGACGAGCTGTCCGGCGGGCAGCGGCAGCGGGTCTGGATCGCGATGGCCCTGGCACAGGAGACGGACCTGCTGCTGCTCGACGAGCCGACGACGTACCTGGACATCTCGCACCAGGTGGAGGTCCTGGACCTGGTGCGCCAGCTGAACCACGGGCGCGGCCGGACGGTCGTCCTGGTCCTCCACGACCTGAACCAGGCGGCGCGGTACGCGGACCACCTGGTGGCGATGAAGGCGGGCCGCGTGGTGGCGGAGGGCCCCCCGAGCGAGGTGGTGACGGCGGAGCTGGTCCGGGAGGTCTTCGGCCTGGACGCGGTGGTGGTCCCGGACCCGGTGACGGGATCCCCCCTGGTGATCCCGGGAGCACCGTGGCACGCGGATGCGGGGGCGGGGGCGGGGGTTTGAAACCGCCTCGCGGCGCGCGGGAGCGGAGGCCTCGGGGAGCCTCGCGGCGAGCGGGGCGGATGCCTCAGGGAGCCTCACCGCCAGCGTGAGCGGAAGCCTCAGGCAACCTCGCCGCGCGCGGGAACGGGAGCGGACATCCGAGGCAGCCTCACGGCGAGCGGAAGCGGACGGGCAGGCCCGAGTGGCCCCCGCGCGGGAGCGGACGCGGGTTGCCCGAGGCGGTTCCTCCGGCGCGCGGTGGCGGGCCCGGGCACCGCCGGGGCGCGCGGAGGCGGCCCCAGGCCCCCCGGCTCAGGCGTGGCGGCGGGAGCGCCAGAGGAGGAAGAGTGCCGAGGTGATCGCCGCCGTGCGCAGTACCCACGGCCAGGTCTCCGACAGTGCCGCGCCCATCGCCTCGCCGCCCGGTGCGATCGGGAGGCCCCAGCGGCCCTCGACCCGGCCCCAGAGCCAGACCGCGCCCGCCGTGAGCACGAGCCCCGGCAGGATGACGACCGCCCACCTGGCCTCCGTGCGGGAGAGCCGGCGGGAGGCGTAGGCGAGGAGCCAGCCCACCGCGAGGGCGATGAGCGAGCCGAAGGCGGCGCCCCCGAGCAGCAGCAGCGCGGCCAGCACGAGGACCGGGCTCCCGAGACGGAAGCGGCTGCGGCCCGCCGGTTCGGGCAGCGGTTCGGCGGCCGGCGCGAGGGCCTCGCGTCGCCGGAACCGTACGAGACGGGCGAAGCGGTTCCTCGGCGTCGGCTCCTCCGCCCCGGCCTCGTCGCCCTCCTCGTCCTCCTCGTCCTCGTCCTCGTCCTCAAGGGGTGGCTTCAGCAGCTCCGGGATCTCCACCCCGCCCCTGAACCCCGGCACCAGCTCGTCCCCGGGCCGCGCCCGAGGGACCTCGGTGCTCCACCAGTCCGGTTCGGTGTCGGCGGCACCGACCTCGTCCGTTCCCGCCAGATGCGGCGGGGTCGGCCACCCCTCCTCCGTACGGGGCGCCGGCACCACCGGCGGCTCCGGCGCCGTGCGCACCGGCGCGCTGCCCGCCGCCCGGTCCACCACCTCGTCGGGCGTGCCCAGCTCCCGGAGGATGCCGCGAACCGCCCCCGGAGTCTCCTCGCCGGACGTGACGCGCCGACGGTCGATCTCGTTCCGCAGGGACGCCACCAGCCGCATCCGCGCCCCCGACGGAAGCTGCCGCTGCTGAGCCAGATCGCCGACCCGGCTCAGATAGTCGAAGACAAGCTGGTCGCTCTCGATCCCCACAATGCCCCTCCACGGCCCGTACGCCCCGACGTTAGCGCCTGCGCAGGGGCTAACGTGGGGCGGATGGGGATCGGTGAGCTCGACCGGGAGGCGCACGTGCCCGCAGAAACCAGTGCCGCCGCCGCGCCGCGCACGCTCGCGGAGGCGCTGCGCGCCCGAGGCGACGAGGGGCTGGCCGCGCTGCTGCGCGCCCGGCCGGACCTCCTCTCCCCGGTGCCGAACGACCTGACCCAGCTCGCCACCCGGGCCGGTACCCGCGCCTCCGTGGTCCGGGCCCTGGAGCGGCTCGACCGGTTCACGCTCCAGACCGCCGAGGCGCTCGCCGTGGCCCCGGACCCCGCCCCGTACCCGGCGCTCCTCGCCCTGCTCACCGGCGACGACGGGGACCCGGAGATCGAGGCGGCGCTGCCGCGCGCGGTGGAGGCGCTGCGCGAGCAGGCGCTGGTCTGGGGCGAGGACGACCGGCTGCGGCTGGTGCGGACCGCGCGCGAACTCCTCGCGCCGTCGCCGCAGCACCCCTCGCCGACGGGCCTCGGGCCCACGGTCGCCGAAGCCACGTCCGGGATGTCGCCGGGCCGGATCCAGGAGATCCTCGCGGCGGCCGGGCTGCCGGCGACCCACGACCCGGTCTCGGCGGTGGCGGCGCTGACGCGGCTGTTCACCGACCGGGAGCGGATGGGCGCCCTGCTCGACACGGCGCCCTCGGAGGCGCTGGCCGTCCTGGACCGGCTGGTGTGGGGTCCGCCGTACGGCGAGGTGACGGCGAACCCGGCGCCGCCGGTGCGCTGGCTGCGCGACCGGGGCCTGCTGCTGCCCGCCTCGCCGCGCACGGTCGTGCTGCCCCGGGAGGCGGCGCTGCATCTGCGCGGAGGCCGGGCGCACCGGATGCCGGAACCGCATCCTCCGGCGCTGTCGGTGCTGCGCGAGTACCGTCCACAGGTGGTGGACAGCGCGGCGGCCGGCCAGGCGTACACCGCGCTCGCGACGGTCGAGGAGCTGCTGAAGAGCTGGAACCAGGGCGGGCCCGCGGTCCTGCGCGCGGGCGGCCTGTCGGTACGGGACCTCAAGCGGACGGCCGCCGCGCTCGACGTGACGGAGCAGGTCGCGGCGTTCTGGCTGGAGCTCTGTTACGGGGCGGGGCTGCTCGCCTCGG
The DNA here is from genome assembly GCF_044764755.1 of Streptomyces sp. NPDC093600. NCBI lineage: Bacteria > Bacillati > Actinomycetota > Actinomycetes > Kitasatosporales > Streptomycetaceae > Streptomyces > Streptomyces sp. NPDC093600. The sequence goes on along the minus strand of NZ_JBIWIU010000001.1, from coordinate 199,069 downwards.
ACGGCGAGGCGGACGAGCGGTACGCGCCGACGCCCGCGTACGACGACTGGCTGGACCTTCCGGCGGCGGAGCGCTGGGCCCGGCTCGTCTCGGTGTGGCTCACCGCGACCCGTACGGCGGGGTTGGTCGGCGGCCAGGACGCGAGGGGCCGCACGCTGTCCGCGCTGGGCCCGGACCTCGACCGCGCCGCGGCCCCGGAGGTGCGCCGCCGGGTCCTCACCCTGCAGGCCACCTTGCCGCCGGGCTCGGCGGCGGACCCGGAGACGCTGCTCGCCCGGCTGCGCTGGGAGCGCCCGCTGCGGACGGCGTCGAACGCGCCGGGTGCGGGCGGTTCGGGAGCCGGAGGTACGGGCTCGGGTGCGGGAGCCGGAGGTACGAGCTCCGGAGGTGCGGGCGGCTACGGGACCGGCACCGGCGGCCCGCGCGGCGCTCAGACCGGCGCTCACGGCCCCGCCCACTCCCCCGACCTCCGGTCCCGGATCGCGCTGTGGACCCTCACCGAGGCCGAGATGCTCGGGATCACCGGCCGGGGCGCCCTCTCCACCCCCGCCCGGGCGCTCCTCAACCTGCCCCTCGCCGAGGCGGCGCCGGAGTCGGTGACCGGTGGCGGGGTCGAGCTGTCCGTGGCCGCCGCGCGGGCCGCGACCCTGCTCGCGCCGCTGCTGCCCGAGGCCGTCGACCACGTGCTGCTCCAGGCCGACCTGACGGCCGTCGCGCCCGGCCCGCTCCAGCGGCCGCTCGCCGACATGCTCGCCGTCCTCGCGGACGTGGAATCGAAGGGTGGCGCGACGGTCTTCCGGTTCACGCCGGGCTCGGTGCGGCGGGCGCTGGACGCCGGCCGCAGCGCGTCGGACCTCCACGCGTTCCTGACGGCGCACTCCCGTACGCCGGTCCCGCAGCCTCTCGCGTACCTCATCGACGACGTGGCGCGGAGGCACGGCCATCTGCGGATCGGGGCGGCCTCGGCGTACGTGCGGTGCGACGACGACGCGCTCCTCGGCGAGATCATGGCCGACAAGCGGTCCGCGTCCCTGCGGCTGCGCCGGCTCGCGCCGACCGTCCTGGCCGCCCAGACGGAACCGGCGGCGCTGCTCGACGGGCTGCGGTCGATGGGGTACGCCCCGGCCGCCGAGTCGGCGGAGGGGGACGTTCTGATCACCCGGGCCAACGCGTACCGCACGCCCGCCCGCACCGCGCCCGCGCCCGTCCCGGAGGGGCCGCCCCTGCCCGACCCGACACTGCTGGGGGCGGCGGTCCGCGCGATCCGGGCCGGGGACCTCGCCTCGACGGCGGTACGGAAGGAACGCCCCGAGGCCGCCCCGCTCGCCGGCGGCGAACTGCCCCGCACGTCCCCGGCGGAGACCCTGGCCACGGTCCAGGCCGCCGCCATGACCGGCTCCGCGGTGTGGATCGGCTACGTCAACGCGGAGGGGGCCGCCAGCCAGCGCGTCATCGCCCCGGTCCGGGTGGAGGGGGGCTTCGTCACGGGCTACGACCACACGGCGGACGAAGTCCGTACGTACCCCCTGCACCGGATCACGGGCGTCGCGGAACTCGCGGAGGACCAGGTCTAGGACGTTGTGTCCTACGCGCGGACGTTCCCCGTCAGCAGCATGACGATCAGCACGATCCAGCCGACGGTGGCGAGCAGGAACGGGAACGCGAGCGCGAGCGCGCAGCCGGAGGCGGCGAGGCCGACGCGGGTCGCGCGGCGGCGCCGGGTGCGGGCGAGGAACCAGGTCGGCAGGATCAGCGCCAGGGAGGTCAGGAGGCTGCCGGCGAACATGAAGGAGCCGGGGGCGAAGAGGTTCTCCGCCCCGGACACGACGGCGGCGAGCAGCGGCGCCGCCACGGTCGCGACCAGCGGCGGCACCCACCACTGAGGATCCGGTGCGTCACCCCACGTCGCGGGCCGCGTCCACTGGGTCCAGGCGTTGTCGGTCATGCCCGCAGTCCATCCCGCCCCGCCCCGCCACCCCCACCGCGTACGTACTCATCCGCCCTCCGCGCGTACTCATACGCGGGGATGCGCGGTGGGGCCGGCGACGCGGGAACGTCAGCGGCTCGGGTTCACGAGCTGCCCGGGGTCCACCTTGATCACGAAACCCGGCCCCTCGACGAGCGTCGACTGCCCGGCCTCGGCCACCGTCCGCTCGACATAGCGGCCGTCCTTCAGCTCGGAGACGATCAGCGTCGGCGTCGGCTCCAGTTCGAGCCGCCACAGATGCTCGATGGCCGCCTCCGCGTAGTACGGCGGCTTGAGCAGCCGGTCGGTGCGGCGACCGGAGGATGACGGCGAGACGATCTCCACCACGAGCAGCACGTCGTCGGCATCGCACGTCACCGGGTCCTCGGCGGCGGCGGCCTCGACCACCACGATGTCCGGGATGAAGAGCCCGTCGGGCAGGACGAGATTGACGGCCTCCAGGACCTCCGCGGGAGCTCCCGCGGCCTGGATGGCGCCGTCCAGCAGAGACGCCAGCCGGAACGACGCCCTCTGGTGCTTGAATCCCGGAGCCGGAGACAGCACGAGCGCTTCCCCCGTCTTCAGTGTGGCAGGCCCCAGCGACAACGGCCGGGCGTCAGGCACACTGGACGTTTGGCCCGTGCGGAAGGGATGTACGTACGTGAACGGACCACTCATCGTCCAGAGCGACAAGACGCTGCTTCTGGAGGTCGACCACGAGCAGGCGGACGCCTGCCGTCGGGCCATCGCGCCCTTCGCCGAGCTGGAGCGGGCGCCCGAGCACATCCACACCTACCGGGTGACCCCGCTCGGGCTGTGGAACGCGCGCGCGGCCGGTCATGACGCCGAGCAGGTCGTCGACGCGCTGGTGGAGTTCTCCCGCTACCCCGTGCCGCACGCGCTGCTCGTGGACGTCGCCGAGACCATGGCCCGCTACGGCCGGCTCACCCTGTCCAAGCACCCCACGCACGGGCTCGTGCTCACCACCACCGACCGGCCCGTTCTGGAGGAGATCCTCCGGTCGAAGAAGGTGCAGCCGCTCGTCGGCGCGCGGATCGACGCCGACACGGTCGTCGTGCACCCCTCCGAGCGCGGGCAGATCAAGCAGACGCTGCTGAAGCTGGGCTGGCCGGCCGAGGACCTGGCCGGGTACGTCGACGGCGAGGCGCACCAGATCGACCTGGCCGAGGACGGCTGGGCCCTGCGCCCGTACCAGAAGCAGGCCGTCGAGGGCTTCTGGCACGGCGGCTCCGGTGTCGTCGTGCTGCCCTGTGGCGCGGGAAAGACGCTGGTCGGCGCCGGTGCGATGGCGCAGGCGAAGGCGACCACGCTCATTCTCGTGACGAACACCGTGTCCGCCCGGCAGTGGAAGCACGAGCTGGTGAAGCGGACCTCGCTGACCGAGGACGAGATCGGCGAGTACAGCGGTACGCGCAAGGAGATCCGGCCGGTCACCATCGCCACGTACCAGGTCCTCACGACGAAGCGAAAGGGCGTCTATCCGCACCTGGAGCTCTTCGACTCGCGGGACTGGGGTCTGATCGTCTACGACGAGGTGCATCTCCTGCCGGCGCCGGTCTTCAAGTTCACCGCCGATCTGCAGGCCCGGCGGCGGCTCGGTCTGACCGCGACCCTGGTCCGTGAGGACGGGCGCGAGTCCGACGTGTTCTCGCTGATCGGTCCGAAGCGGTTCGACGCGCCGTGGAAGGAGATCGAGGCGCAGGGGTACATCGCGCCCGCCGACTGTGTCGAGGTGCGGGTCAATCTGACGGAGTCGGAACGGCTCGCGTACGCGACGGCCGAGACCGAAGAGAAGTACCGTTTCTGCGCGACGACGGCGACGAAGCGGAAGGTGACGGAGGCGCTGGTGCGGCGGTTCGCCGGGCAGCAGATCCTCGTCATCGGGCAGTACATCGACCAGCTGGACGAGCTCGGGGAGCACCTGGACGCGCCGGTCATCAAGGGCGAGACGTCCAACGCGCAGCGCGAGAAGCTCTTCGACGCGTTCCGTCAGGGCGAGATCAGCGTCCTGGTCGTGTCCAAGGTCGCGAACTTCTCGATCGACCTGCCGGAGGCGACGGTCGCGATCCAGGTGTCGGGCACGTTCGGTTCACGGCAGGAGGAGGCGCAGCGCCTGGGCCGGGTGCTGCGGCCGAAGGCCGACGGGCACCAGGCGCACTTCTACTCGGTGGTCGCCCGGGACACGATCGACCAGGACTTCGCGGCGCATCGGCAGCGGTTCCTGGCGGAGCAGGGGTACGCGTACCGGATCGTGGACGCGGACGAGCTGCTGGCGGGTGACGGGCAGGCCGGCTGACCGGCCGGGGGGGCCGTCAGTCCATCAGGGCGAACAGCGGGGCGATCACGGCCAGCGTGTACTGGAGGAGGACGGCGCCCTTGCGCACGCCGTGCGCGAGCGCCGCGCGCGGCGGCACCGCGGCCAGGAGGCCGAGGACGGCACCGAGCCCCAGGGACCAGAACGCCGTGTCGACGGCCGAGCCCGCTCGGCCGTCGCCCGCGACGGCGTCGTTCAGCACGACGATCGCGGTGAGGACGAGCGAGGCGAAGAGGGCCAGGAAGCCTCCGAGGGCGGCGAAGCGCAGCGCGCGGGTGGAGGACGACGGGGCGGGCGCGCTGGATGCGGGTGCCGTGGGTGCGGTCGTGGTCGGTGCGGGTGCGGTGGGTGGCGTCATGGACCGATCACATCAGCCGTACGCGGTGGGGGCACCGGTCGGCGTACTCAGTCGGGGCCTCCCCGGTACTCAGGCCGGGGGTTCCTGACCCCCGCCTCCTCCGGGTACGCGCCGAGGACGACGACGCCGACGGCCGCGCCGCCGAAGGCGCGTATCGCCCGGAGGGCGGTGGACAGCGGGCGGACGTGGGGCCGGGCGGTGGTGTGGGCCGGGGTGAAGGTCGCTGCGGTCATACCACCATCATGAATTTCGGACATTCCGAACACATCGGCCTGGGGATGGAGTCGGGCTCCACCTTCCGTCGGAGCCCGTCCCCTACGGGTCGCCCGCCGTGGTGTCGGGGGTGAAAAACCATTCGCCTCCGTCCGCCGCACCCGTCTACAATCGCCGACTTCCCCGCCTCCCTGAGTGGAGAGCCGCCGTCCGGTCGGAAACCGGCGGCCGCCCCGTCATGTCCACATCTCCCGGAGGCACCGCCATGTCCGCTTCGGACGACCCGCTCGCGCGCGAGCGCGCCCATCTGACCGCGTCCCGCGCCGCGCTGCGCGCGATGCGCGAGGACGTGCAGGCGCTCGACATCAAGGACGTCACCGCGAACTGGGTCAACGCCGCGGTCCTGCAGGCGCAGATCGAGGAGCGGATCAAGGCGCTCGCCGACCTCTCCCACACCCCGCTCTTCTTCGGCCGGCTGGACTATCTGCACACCACGCAGGAGGGGCAGCGCTTCTACATCGGCCGCCGCCACGTCCACGACGCCGACGGCGACCCGATGGTGATCGACTGGCGTGCGCCGGTCTCCCAGCCGTTCTACCGGGCCTCGAAGAAGGACCCGCAGGACGTGGGGCTGCGGCGCCGGTTCGGCTACACGGGCGGCGAGCTCACCGCGTACGAGGACGAGCATCTCTCCGACCCGGCGGAGCTGGAGCGGACGAGCAAGCTGCTGCAGGCGGAGATCGAGCGCCCCCGCGTGGGTCCGATGCGGGACATCGTCGCCACGATCCAGCCCGAGCAGGACGAGATCGTACGGTCGGGCCTGTCCGGCACGGTCTGTGTGCAGGGCGGCCCGGGCACCGGAAAGACGGCCGTGGGCCTGCACCGGGTCGCGTACCTCCTCTACGCGCACCGCGAGCGGCTCGCCCGCACCGGCACCCTGGTCATCGGGCCGAACCGGTCCTTCCTCCACTACATCGAGCAGGTGCTCCCCGCGCTCGGCGAGTTGGAGGTCCAGCAGGCGACGGTCGACGACCTCGTCGGCCATGTCGAGGTCCGCGGCACGGACGAGGCGGCGACGGCGGTCGTCAAGGGCGACGCGCGGATGGCGGAGGTGCTGCGCCGCGCGGTCCGCTCGCACATCACCCTGCCCACCGAGCCGCTGATGGTCGTCCGCGGCTCGCGCCGCTGGCGGATCCCGGCGTACGAACTGGAGGAGATCGTCCGGGAGTTGCGGGAGCGCGACATCCGGTACGGCGCGGCCCGCGAGGCGCTTCCGCAGCGCATCGCGCACGCGGTCCTGGTGCGGATGGAGCAGGCGGGCGAGGCGCCGGACGACCGGGTGCAGGACGCGGTGGCGCGCAACGCGGCGGTGAAGGCGGTCGTGAAGGCGGTCTGGCCGGCGGTCGACCCGGCCAAGCTGGTCCTGCGGCTGCTGAGCGACGCCGACTTCCTCGCCGAGCACGCGGAGGGGGTGCTGAGCGCCGACGAGCAGAAGCTGCTGCTCTGGGCGAAGCCCGCCCGGTCGGTGAAGTCGGCGAAGTGGTCGGCGGCGGACGCGGTCCTGATCGACGAGGCGAAGGACCTGGTGGAGCGGACGCACTCGCTCGGCCATGTGGTCCTGGACGAGGCGCAGGACCTGTCCCCGATGCAGTACCGGGCGGTGGGCCGGCGGTGTACGACGGGTTCGGCGACGATCCTGGGCGACCTGGCGCAGGGCACCACGCCGTGGGCGACGGCGAGCTGGGCGCAGGCGCTGGGCCATCTCGGGAAGCCGGAGGCCGTGGTGGAGGAGCTGACGGCCGGTTTCCGTGTGCCGCGCGAGGTCATCGCGTACGCCTCCCGGCTGCTGCCGCACATGTCACCGGGGCTCGCGGCCGTCGAGTCCGTCCGGGAGAACCCCGGTTCGCTGACCGTCCGTCACACCGAGGACCTGGACGCGGAGGTGGTCGCGGCCTGCGTCGCGTCGCTCGCGCACGAGGGCTCGATCGGGCTGATCGCCGCCGACGCGCGGATCGCGCCGCTGGCGGAGGCGCTGACCGCCGCCGGTCTGACGTACCTCTCCCCGGGCGAGGAGACCACGGCCGAGTCCCGGCTGACGCTGGTCCCGGCGTCGCTGGCGAAGGGCCTGGAGTACGACTACGTGGTCCTGGACGAGCCGGCGGCCGTCGTCGACGGCGAACCGGACGAACGCACGGGCCTGCGGCGGCTGTACGTGGCACTCACCCGTGCCGTGTCCGGTCTCACCGTGCTGCACTCCGCCCCGCTGCCGGCACAGCTCGCGGAGGACCGGACCGGCTGACATCGAGACCGGTTGTCGCCTGCGCCGGACCCGCGTGGTCGCTTACCATCACCGTGTTCACAGAGCTATCAGCACGCGCGGCCGGCACTCACTGGGGGACCCGTGTCCGAACTGCTCCACATCTCGGCTGAACTCGCTCCTTACTTCGCCACCGCGGCCGGCGTCTTCGGCACGGCGCTGGCGACCACCGCCGCGCAGCGCATCACCGACGAGTCGGTGATGCGCGGGCCGGGGGTCTTCCGCAGGATCTTCCGGCGGGACGACGGTTCCGAGCCCGCGCTCGACCTGACCGACGGCCTGGAGGAGTCACGGGCCGACGAGCTGCTGAACGCCCTGGGCACGGCGGAGCGGGAGCAGCTGGCCCGTGCGCTGATCGCCTGGCTGAGGGAGCGGGACAGCGGTCTCGATCCGGACCGCCTCCTGGAGCTCGTACGGAGCGCGGCCTCCGGCACGACGCACACGACGACGTACAACGTCACGTCGCGCGGCGCCGGCTCGCTTGCGGTCGGCTCGGTCGGCGAGGGTGCCGTGTTCCACCTCGGTGGTGGCGGCGACCGGTCGAGCAGAGAGTCCTGAGCGTGTCCGGGGAGGAGTCACCGCCGCCGCACGTCACCAACGTCCAGGCGAACGGCGGGAATTCCGTCTCCGCCGGCCAGGTCGGCTCGCACGCCACGTTCAACTTCGGCACCCTGGCGAAGCCGGCGAGATGGCAGCGGTCGGTGGTCCTCGCGCTCTGCGCGTCGGTGGCGGTGGTGGGTCTGGTCGTCTACGCGTCGGTCACCTGGCCCGGCGGGCCCTGGCGCCAGTTCCTGGTGTTCCACGCCTTCGTCGTGGCCGCCTCCGCCGCCGCGCTGGCCGCGTGGGGCTTCGCACGCTCGCTGCGGACCACGCTCGCCCTCGCCTCCGTCCTCTGCTGCCTCCTGGGCCTGGTCGCCCTCGCACACGTCGACCGCAACGGCGAGATCCCGGTCGAGATCGATGTGCGGGGCGTCCAGCCGGTGGTGGGCTCCCGGGGCGGCACCCTCACGCTGGTGATGGCCCAGCCGGCGCCGGAGGACGTACGCAAGCGGCTGCGGATCGCGCTGACGGTGGCCGACGACGATCCGAGCACACCGACGTGTGTCCACAAGACGACGGCGACCCTCACGGCGCTCACCCCGGGCATCACCCCGGGCACGCTCAGGGTGCCGGCGGACGACGTCGTCGAGTTCGATCTCCACGGGCACCGGGGAGAGGTTCTCATCGGCTTCGCCGTGGAGACGGAGCCGAACTGCGCGATGAGGCTGGCGAAGGTGAGCGGAACGCTCCACAGCCGCTGAAGCGAAATCAATCGGTGCACGGCGAGGGGGGACATCACGTGAGGGCAAGCGCAGGGTTGCGGCGGCGCGGCGGGGTACGGGCCGCCGTCGCCGCCCTGGCGGCGGTCATGGCGGCCGTCGTCGCGGCCGGTTGCACGTCGCCGCCCGAGTCGATGTTCGGCGAGGGGAAGCAGGTCCGCGTCGGTACGAAGGGCGACCAGCCGGGCACGAGTTTCACGCGGCACGCCGGCGTGTACGACGGCTTCGACATCGCCGTGGCGAAGGAGGTCCTGGGCGGGGTGGGTGTGAAGGAGCCGCTCTTCACCGGGGTCCTGTCCAAGAACCGCGCCATCGACCTGCGCAAGGGGGCCGTCGACCTCGTCGTCGGGACGTACTCGATCACGAAGAAGCGCATGGCGCCGACGTCGGAGCCCAACGGCGAGGGCCTGGACTTCGTGGGCCCGTACGCGTCCACACCGCAGGGTGTCCTCGTACGGGCGGAGGAACGCGACCGCTACCACGCGCTCGACGACCTCGACGGCCGGCTGGTCTGCGTGTGGAAGGGCACGACCTCCGTGCAGGAGCTGAGCAAACCCGCCTACCGGCAGATCCGGCTCCATGAGGAGGAGGACGCGGCCTACTGCGTCAAGGCGCTGAAGGAAGGGAGGGTGGACGCCGTCTCCACCGACCAGATGATCCTCTACGGATTCATGGAGGCCGAGCCCGCGCTCACGGTCGTGCCGGGCATCGCCTTCGGCGCCACCAACGACTACGGCATCGCCATGGTCAAGGGCCACCGGGAGGACTGCGAACGGCTCCGCGAGGCCCTGAAGACGTATGTGTCCGGCAACGACTGGGACCGGGACTTCCAGAACAACCTGGACGTGATGCCGGCGGCCGAGCGCAACGAGGCCAAGCCCACGACGTCCGAGATCGACGCCGTGTCCTGCCGGGATCAGCCGGCCAACGCGAGCATCGACTGATCCCCGGACTCTGGCTTTTCGGGTCCGTCAGAACTCGGTGAGCGCCTCGGCGAGGGTGCGGCGGGCGACGGCGGCGAGGACGGGGTTGGTGACGCGGTAGTGGTGCTCCGTGACCACGCTCCAGCACAGCGCCCACCCGCGGCCGCGCGCCCAGGTCGCGTCGTCGACCTCGGCGGCCTCCCGGAACAGGGGCCGGGTCTCGGCGGTCAGGAGGGTCCAGGCGGCCATCATGTCGCAGGCGGGGTCGCCGACCCCGGCGCCGCCGAAGTCGATGACGGCGCTGAGCCGGCCGTCGCGGGTGAGCAGGTTCCCGGGGAGCAGATCGCCGTGGACCCAGACGGGAGGGCCGTCCCACTGCGGCAGCCGGAGGACGGACTCCCAGGCATCGGTCACGAAAGCGGCGTCGATCGTGCCGTCGGCGCCGAGGTCGCGGACGGCGCCCGCCATGGCCTCCCCGCCCCACTCGGTGACGTGTCCGCCGCGGAAGGAGGCGGGCCCTCCGGTCGCGTCCACGCGCCGCAGGGCCGCGCCGAAGCGGCCCAACGCCGTGGCGGCGTGGGCCAGGTCGGCGATCGGCTCGTCGAAGGCGTTGGCGCCGTCGAGCCAGCCGTACACCGACCAGGGCAGGGCGAAGCCCTCGGCCGGCACGCCCTCGCCCAGCGGTACCGGCACGGGCAGCGGGAGACGCGGGGCCAGGTGCGGGAGCCAGCGCTGTTCCTTGCCGACCTGGCGGGCGGCGCCGGGGACGCGGGGCAGCCGGACCGCCTTGTCGTCCCCGAGGCGGTACATGGCGTTGTCGGTACCGGCGGAGCGGACGGGGGTGACGGGCAGGCCGGCCCAGCGGGGGAACTGCTCGGCGACCAGCCGGGCGACGAGCGCGCTGTCGACGCGGACCTCGTCCGCGTGCGTCTCGGGAGCTGCCATGCGCGCGAGCGTAGGGGGGCGGGAGCGGGCGGGGCCAACGGATTTCGGATCATGGGGGTGGCGCGACGAGAAGGGTGTACGGATGACCAGCACAGCAGACCGGCCGGTGACGGTCGTCACCGGCGGCAGCCGAGGGATCGGGGCGGCGACCTGCGTCCGGCTCGCCTCCGGGGGACACGACCTCGTCCTCGGGTACGTGAGCGACGCCGACGCGGCCGAGAGGACGGCACGGGAGGTGCGGGCGGCGGGGGCGCGCTGTGTCGTGGTCCGGGCCGACACGTCCGTGGAGGAGGACGTGGAGCGGCTCTTCGACGCGGCGGAGGCGGAGCTGGGCGCGGTGACGGGCCTGGTGAACAACGCGGGGGTGACGGGGCCGCTGGGGCGGCTCACGGATGCCACGACGAAGAACCTGCGCCGGGTGGTGGAGGTCAACCTCCTCGGCTATCTGCTGTGCTGCCGCCGGGCGGCCCGGGACATGACCGCGCGGGGCGCCGGGGGCGCGATCGTGAACATCTCGTCCGCCGCGGCGACGCTGGGCAGCCCCGGCGAGTACGTGCACTACGCGGCGACGAAGGCGGCGACGGACGCGCTGACGGTGGGCCTGGCCAAGGAGCTCGGCCCGCAGGGCATCCGCGTCAACGCGGTCGCGCCGGGCACGATCGAGACGGACATGCACGCGACGATGGGCGACCCGGACCGCCCGGCGAAGGCCGCCCTGACCACCCCCCTCGGCCGCCCGGGCCGCCCCACCGAGATCGCGGCGGCGGTGTCCTGGCTCCTCTCCCCGGACGCCTCGTACACGACGGGCACGGTCCTCCGGGTGGCGGGCGGGCGGTGAACCGGGCGGGCACGGGCCGCTGAACCGAGCGCGCGGCCGCTGAAGGGCGCGCGGCCGCTGAACCCGGCGCCGCGCGAACCCCGCCCGCCCTCGCGCCCGCTGAACCGCGCCCGCCCGCACGGCCGTTGGGGCCCCGCCCGCCCTCGCGCCCGTGGGCCCCGCCCGCACCGAGGCGCGCGGGGTCCTGGGCGCTACGCGTCCAATGCCTCGCGCCAGGTGCTCACCGCGGTCGCCGTGACCGGGGAGGTCCAGCCGTGGGGGCGGGCCGCGCCGCCGATGTGGAAGGCGGTGAGGCCGGCCGCCCGGAGTTCCGGCAGGTGGTCCAGGCGCAGGCCGCCACCGACCAGGATCTGCGGCTCGTAGCCCGGCTCGCCCGAAGCCGCCCTCGCGGCCTCCGCCTTGAGGACCGCGAGGCCGTCGTCGACGCCGGTCGGCGCGCCGGCCGTGAGATAGGTGTCCAGGCCCGGCAGGTCCGCGAGCTGCTTGCGCAGGGCGTCGCGGTCGGCCGCCCGGTCGATGGCCCGGTGGAAGGTCCAGCGGCAGCCGTCCAGGACCGCGACCAGCCGCTCGACGGCCACCAGGTCCGGGTCCCCGTGCGGCGTCAGGAAGCCGAGGACGAACTCGTCCGCGCCCGCCGCCCGGAGCTCCGACGCCCGTGCCACCAGCGCGTCGATCTCCCCGGAGCCCCCCGCCGCGAAACCGTCGTGGAGCCGGAGCATCACCCGCAGCGGGATGTCCACCTCGGCACGGATCGCCCGGAAGCCGGCCAGGGACGGAGTGAGCCCGTCCGCCGCCATGTCGGTGACCAGTTCGAGCCGATCCGCCCCACCGGCCTGGGCGGCGACCGCGTCCCGCTCGTCGAGGGCGATCACCTCAAGGACTGCACGGTTGCTCATCGAGCCCATTCCTCCATGAATGACGGCTACAGGTCTAGTCCAATGACCAGCCTAGCCGTGCGAGTGACCGTCCGCATCGTGCGTGGCGCTCCCGGCCGGCGTCGGCGCCGTCGCGTGGCCCGGCCCCGCGTGGACCGTGAAGGCCGCCGTCCGCACCTTCCCGCCGTGCTGGAAGTCGAGGAACAGACGGTACGTGCCCGGGCTCGGCGCCGTCGCCGTGAACGAGACGTCCGGACCGGGACCGCCCTCGTTGGGGTGGACGTGCAGATAGGCGAGGTCGCCGTCGCGCAGGGCGACGAGGTGGCCGTACGCGCCGAGGTAGGGCTCCAGGTCGGTGACCGGCTTGCCGCCCTTGCTGACCGTGAGCTTCAGCTCGCCGGCCTTCCCGGGAGCGAGGGTGCCGCCCAGCGTGACCTGGTAGCCGTCGACCGTCGCGGTCGGCGCGGCGGCCGGCAGCGGCCGCGGCGCGTACGCGCCCGGCACGGACAGGTCCACGCCCAGGGTGATGCCCTTCGCGCCCGCGGCCGCCGGCTTGAAGTCGGCGAAGGCCTTGTAGCCGCCCGCGGCGGGCAGGTCGACCGGCGTCGACCAGGTCCCGTCGGCCGCCCGCACCGGGTGCAGATGGCGGTAGACCGTCAGGTCGCGCGAGGCCACGATGAAGTGGAGCTCCTTGCCGTGCTCCGTCTTGTACGCGGTGACCTTCCGGCCGCTCCCGTCCTTGATCGAGAACTTCAGGACACTCTTGCCGACGGCCGGCCTCGGCGTCTCCAGGGCCAGCGTGTAGCCGCCGTCCGAGACCTGGAGGCCCCCGGCCGCCGGGGCGGCGGCGCCGGCCTCGTGACCGGCGTGGCCGTCCCCCGCCCCGCCCGGCTCGGCGGCCGCGTGCTCGCCGTGGTCGGCCTTCTTCGGCTCCCCCACGGGTCCGACGCCCTTGCCGACCCCGTACGCGGTCCCGAAGGTCGCCGCGAGTGCGGCGGCAAAGGCGGTGATCTTCACTCCGGTGTTCATGGCAGCTCTCCCGTACATGGGTGACCGTTCCGTCCGATGCACTTCACGATACCCCCAGGGGGTATCAAGTCAAGTCGCGGTGCCCCTTGCACGCGATACCGCCGGGGGGTATACATTGATCCTAGCCAGATACCCCCCGAGGGTATGAAGGACCACCGACTCCACCGATCGAGGAGGAACCCATGTCTTCCTGCTGTACTCCTGACGGCAGCTGCTCGACCAACGCCGGCGAGGCCACGACCGCCACCGCCGTCGCGGACAGCACCACCACCGTCTACGCCGTGACCGGCATGACCTGCGGCCACTGCAGGACCGCCATCACCGCCTCCGTCAGCGCGCTGGACGCCGTCCTCTCCGTGGACGTCGACGTCGCCGGCGGCCTGGTGACCGTCACCACCGGCGGGGAGCCCGACGACGCCGCCATCGCCGCCGCGATCGACGACGCCGGCTACGAGCTCACCGGCCGCGCCTGACCGGCGCGCCCCACCCACCCCGGCCGCCGGGGCCCGTGCCTCCCAACACCCCCGGGCCCCGGCCCCCGCGCTCGACTGATCAAGGCCGGCCGCCACGAACAAGGCGAGTGAGCCGAAGGGCGCGCGGCTGCCGAAAGGGAGAACGCGCGCAGGTCCCGAGGAACGAGGGACCGAGCACGATCGACTGTCGGCAGACGCATAAAGCGCCCGGAGGCGAACCGAGCCTCGAAAGAGAAAGGTGTCTCATGACTACGACGACCCCCGGCGCCGCCCAGGTCGAGCTCGCCATCGGCGGCATGACCTGCGCTTCGTGCGCGGCCCGTATCGAGAAGAAGCTCAACCGCATGGACGGGGTCGAGGCCACCGTCAACTACGCCACCGAGAAGGCGAAGGTCACCTTCGACGCGGACGCCGACATCTCGGTCGCGGATCTGATCGCGACCGTGGAGGCGACCGGTTACACCGCCGCCGAGCCGCAGCCGGAGCGCACGGCCGCGGCGGGCGAGGAGGGGCCCACCGACGAGGAGAAGGCCGACGAGGAGCTGCGGCCGCTGAAGCAGCGGCTGATCACCGCCGTCGCGCTCGCCGTCCCGACCATCGCGATGGCGATGGTCCCGGCGCTGCAGATCGAGTACTGGCAGTGGCTCAGCCTCACCCTCGCCGCGCCCGTGGTCGTCTACGCCGCCTGGCCGTTCCACCGGGCCGCGTGGACCAACGCCAGGCACGGCGCGGCGACGATGGACACGCTGATCTCGGTCGGCACCATCGCCGCGTTCCTGTGGTCGCTGTGGGCGCTGTTCTTCGGCACGGCCGGTACGCCCGGGATGACGCACCCCTTCGAGTTCACGATCGCCCGCACCGACGGCGCCGGGAACATCTACCTGGAGGCGGCGGCCGGTGTCACCGCCTTCATCCTGGCCGGCCGGTACTTCGAGGCCCGCTCGAAGCGGAAGGCGGGCGCGGCGCTCAAGGCGCTGATGCAGCTGGGCGCCAAGGAGGTGACGGTCCTCAGGAACGGCCGCGAGATCACCGTACCGACCGCCGAACTGGCCGTCGGGGACCGCTTCCTGGTCCGCCCGGGCGAGAAGATCGCCACCGACGGGACCGTGGTCGAGGGCTCCTCCGCCGTCGACGCCTCCATGCTCACCGGCGAGTCCGTGCCGGTCGAGGTCGGTGTCGGGGACTCGGTCACCGGCGCCACGCTGAACGCCGGCGGCCGTCTGGTCGTCGAGGCCACTCGCGTCGGCGCCGACACCCAGCTGGCCCGCATGGCGAGGCTGGTCGAGGACGCGCAGAACGGCAAGGCCGCCGCCCAGCGCCTCGCGGACAAGATCTCGGCCGTCTTCGTGCCGATCGTCATCGCGCTCGCGCTCGGCACGCTCGGCTTCTGGCTCGGTACCGGCTCCGGTCTGACGGCCGCCTTCACCGCCGCCGTGGCCGTACTGATCATCGCCTGCCCGTGCGCCCTGGGCCTGGCCACCCCGACCGCCCTCATGGTCGGCACCGGCCGCGGCGCGCAGCTCGGCATCCTGATCAAGGGGCCTGAGGTCCTTGAGACCACCCGCAAGGTGGACACCATCGTCCTGGACAAGACCGGCACCGTCACCACGGGCCGGATGACGCTCATCAAGGTCCACACCGCCGCCGGTACGGACGAGACGGACGTGCTGCGGCTCGCGGGCGCCCTGGAGCACTCCTCCGAGCACCCGATCGCCCAGGCCGTCGCCACCGGCGCCGCCGCCAGGGTGGGCACGCTGCCCACGCCGGAGGACTTCGCCAACATCCCCGGCCTCGGTGTCCAGGGCGTCGTCGAGGGCCACGCCGTCCTCGTCGGCCGCGAGAAGCTGCTCACCGAGTGGGCCATGGAGCTGCCGGCGTCGCTGAAGGCCGCCAAGGACGAGGCGGAGAAGGCGGGGAAGACCGCGATCGCGGTGGCCTGGGACGGCGAGGCCCGGGCGGTCCTGGAGGTCGCCGACGCCATCAAGGAGACCAGCGCCGAGGCCATCAGGCGGCTGCGCGCGCTGGGCCTGACGCCGATCCTGCTGACCGGGGACAACAAGGCGGTCGCGGAGTCGGTCGCCGCCGAGGTCGGCATCGACGAGGTCATCGCGGAGGTCATGCCGCAGGACAAGGTCGACGTGGTCAAGAGGCTGCAGGGCGAGGGGCGTTCGGTCGCCATGGTGGGTGACGGTGTCAACGACGCCGCGGCGCTAGCCCAGGCCGACCTGGGGCTGGCGATGGGCACGGGCACGGACGCCGCCATCGAGGCCGGCGACCTCACTCTCGTACGCGGGGACCTGCGGGCCGCCGCCGACGCGATCCGGCTCTCCCGCAGGACGCTCGGCACCATCCGCTCCAACCTGTTCTGGGCCTTCGCCTACAACGTCGCCGCCCTGCCGCTCGCCGCGGCCGGACTGCTCAACCCGATGATCGCGGGCGCCGCCATGGCCTTCTCCTCGGTCTTCGTGGTCGGCAACAGCCTGCGCCTGCGCGGCTTCCAGGCCGCGGACCGCTGACATTCCCGCCGACATCCCCGCGGACATCCGAGGAGGCCGCCGTGGCCGGTTACGTACAGCACAAGGAAGACGTCATCAGGCGCCTGAGGCGCATCGAGGGTCAGGTCAGGGGGGTGCAGCGGATGGTCGACGAGGACGTCTACTGCATCGACGTCCTGACCCAGGTCTCCGCGATCAACGCGGCCCTCCAGTCCTGCGCCGTGGCCCTCCTGGACGAACACCTCAGCTGCTGTGTCACGGAGGCGATCGCCCAGGGCGGGGACCAGGCGAAGGTGAAGGTGGGCGAGGCGTCCAAGGCCATCGCCCGGCTGATCAGGACGTAAGCCTCCTTACGGGGGTCAACCGCCCTTGTGCGAAGGGCAGTCGGCGGACAGTCGGACGCTCAGGCGAAGACAGAGCCCGAGCGCCCGGCGGAGGAGCACCAGCTCCACCGAACCGGGCAGACCGGGGCCGCAGACCTTCGCGCAGGGGCCGTTCCTCATGAGGGTCGACATTCCGCCATAGTACCCCTAGGGGGTATATCGACACCGGGATGG
Organism: Streptomyces sp. NPDC093600; assembly: GCF_044764755.1. Taxonomy (NCBI): domain Bacteria; kingdom Bacillati; phylum Actinomycetota; class Actinomycetes; order Kitasatosporales; family Streptomycetaceae; genus Streptomyces; species Streptomyces sp. NPDC093600. Next base: position 182,426 of record NZ_JBIWIU010000001.1, on the reverse strand, counting down.
CGGACCGTACGATGAGCCGCCCGAGGGGGAGGGGATGCGCGTGCGCCGGCTGGGAGAGCTGGAGGCCGAGATCATGGACCGGCTGTGGGCCTGGCGACGGCCCGCCACGGTCCGCGAGATCGTCGACGACATAAACCTGGGTCGCCGGGTCGCCTACACGACGGTGATGACGGTGGCGGACATCCTCCACCGCAAGGGCTGGCTGCGCCGCGAGAAGGCAGGGCGCGCCTGGCTGTACGAACCGGTGCGCACCCGCGAGGAGTACACCGCTGCCCTGATGCAGGACGCCCTCGGCGACAGCGCGGACCGGCCGGCGGCGCTGCTGCGCTTCGTGGAGACCATCTCCGACGAGGACATGGAGGCGCTGGACGCGGCCCTCCGCGCGGCACGCGGCACCCGCCCGGACGGCGGTGCCGCGTGAACCATCACGCCCTACCCCCGCTCGGACTCGCGCTGTCCTCCGGGCTCCTGGTCCCCTGGCTCCTGGTGCGGGCCCGCTGGACCCAGCAGGTGCCCCGGCTCGCCCTCGCCGTCTGGGCCGTGAGCGGCGCGGCGTTCGCCGCCTCGGCCGCCCTGCTCCCCGCCCAGCTCGTCCTCTCCGGCGAGAGCAGCCACCGGCTGAGCGACATGGTCCTCGGTCTGCGTCCGCCCTCCCCCGCCGACGTCCTCGACCTGACCGGCCGCGAATACGTGGCCCTCTCCCTGGCCCTCGCCGTCCTGGCGCTGCCCGCCGCCGGTTTCGTACGGGAGCTGCTGCGGGCCCGGCGGGCGCGGTTACGGCACGCGGGCGTCCTGCGTCTGGTCGGGCGTTACGACCCGGCGCTGCGGGCGACCGTGCTCGACCACGCGCGGCCCGCCGTGTACTGCCTTCCGGGCCGGTCGCGCCGGGTCGTCGTCTCCTCCGGCGCCGTGGACACGCTCACCGCGCCCCAGTTGGCGGCCGCGCTGGCGCACGAGCGGGCGCACATCGCCGGTCGGCACCATCTGCTGGTGGCGGCGGCGGAGTCGTTCGCGGCGGTGTTCCCGCGCCTGCCGCTCGCGCGGCACGGAGGCACGGCCGTACCGCTGCTCCTTGAGATGACGGCGGACGACCGGGCGCTGCGGCGCTGTACGCGGGACGCGCTGGCCACCGCGCTGTACGCGCTCGCCTCGGGGCAGGCGCCGCGCGAGGCGTTCGCGGCGGGCGGCCCGTCGGCGGCGCTGCGGATGCGGCGCATCCTCACGCCGTACAGCGCCGGGCATCCGGTCCTGCGGGGGCTCGCGACGATCGCCGCGGCCGCTCTCGCGGTGACGCCGCTGATCGTCGCGTGTTGTTCCTTCCCCGGCTAATTGGCCCGGCCACTACGCAATTACTAAGTGAATTCGTAGATTTCGCATCGGTCACACCGCTCCGAATTCCCGGCTATCTTGGGTATGTTGGCGTTCAGGCTCGGCACGTCGAAGGGTACGAACCAATGCAGCTGGCTGACGTGCGGACGGCTGCGGCCGCCGACGCGACGACGATATCCAGGCTGCTGGCGGACGTCATTCGGAGCAGCTACGCCGGAATACTCGGAGAAATCCCCGCGCGCCGGCTGGTCTCCACGCAATGCGCCCTTCCCCGTATCCGTGCGGAAATTGAAATTCCGGGTGGCGCGCCGGGCTGGCTCGGCTGGCTGGTCGCCACCGACACGGACGGCACGATCGTGGGCGCGGCCGCCGGCGGGGTCCCGATGCCGGGCGAGGGCGAGCTGTACGCGCTGGGCGTGGCGGAGGGGTCGCGGCGGCGCGGAGTCGGGACGGCGCTGCTCGCGGCGGCGACGGACCGGATGCGGGGGTTCGGCGCGCGGGAGATGCGCGTGACACTCCCGGCGGCCGAGGACCCGGCCCTGCCGTTCTACGAGAACCAGGGCTTCGGCCCCCTGACCCCGACGCGCTGGAGCCGCGGGCTCTGACGGGGTCTCAGGCTCAAGGGCTCGAAGCCCCTCCCGGCCCAGCCGCCCGTGGCCGATGTACGCCATCGCGTGTTCACGCCGTCCGATCCGCTGGATCACCCGGCCGCGGCCCCGCCAGGATGGACGCAGCGGCGCGGGCCCGGCGGCACGGGTGCCTCGCCCGGACGGCATGGACCGAGCGAGCCCCTGGAGGAGCGATGCACACACCGAGCGGCACTTCCCTGCCCGTCGTGCCCGCGGCGCTCGCGTCGGTCCTGCCGTCCCGATACGACAGCGCGCCCGGCTTCCCCGCCCCCGGGGCCGGGATCCGCGTCACCTCCGACCACCTCCCGGGCCTGGAGTCCGTCGCCCCCGGCGACGAGGACTCCGTCTGGCTCCACGACGCCCTCCTCGGCCCGCACAGCGCCGACATCGTCCGCTATCTCAGCCTCGCGCGCGCCACCGGCGGGCCCGTCCTCGATCTCGGTTCCGGCGCCGGCCGGCTCGCCGTCCCGTTCGCCCGGCACGGCTTCGCCGTCGAGGCCGTCGACCGGGACCCCTCCGCTCTTGAGCGGATCGACAGCTGGGCCCGGCGCATCGGTCCGCACGTCGCCGAGCTGATCGTGACCACCCGGGCCGACCTCGGCGACCTCCGGCTGCACGGCAGTTACCGCCTCGCCCTGCTCGCCGGGGCCATGGTGTCGGCCGTCCCCCCGAGGGCCCGCCCCGGGCTGCTGCGCGAGATCGCCGCGCACCTCGACACCGGCGGAGCCCTCGCCCTGGACTACACCTCCCACCTCCTGCCCGGACTGATCGCCGAGCCGCAGCGCACCTGGGCCTTCCAGGTGCCCCGGTTCGACGGCATCGACGAGTGGGTGGTGGCCCGGCAGGTCTTCGACCTGGGGGCGATGAGCGAGCGGATCACCTACTACGCCGCCCGCACCGGCAAGCTCTCCACCGAGCGGGCCGTCCTCACCACCGACAAATGGCTCGTCGACCCCGAACGCCTGGCGGCCGAACTCCACTCCGCGGGCCTGCACATCGAGGGCCGGCGGCGGCACCGCATCGACGAACGCACCGAGAGCGTGCTCCTGGTCTGCCGCCCGGACGACTGACGCGGACCAGTGCCTCACGCGTCCGAAGCGGGCGCCCTGACGGCGCGGTCGGCCAAGAGGTACGATGCCTACAAAAGTTTGAGCCGACCAGGCGACGGCGGGCGGGCGGAGAAGATGGCGGGCGTGGACGAGCTGACAGGACGCGAGGCGGTCATCCAGCGCCTGCGCGACGTCGGCCTGCGGGTCACGGGCCCGCGCCTGGAAGTGCTCACGGTGCTCGCGTCGGGCGGCCATCTGGACGTCGAGGCGATCACGGCCACGGCCCGCGAACGGCTGGGCACGCTCACCAGCCAGGCGGTGTACGAGATGCTCCGCCACTTCCAGGAGACCGGCCTCGTCGGCAAGTTCGACCGGCCCGGTCTGCCGGCCGTCTTCGAGATCGCGGGCCCCCCGCACCAGCACGCCCTGTGCGTGCGGTGCGGCCGCGTCGAGAACGTCGACACGGAGGCCCCGCGCCCGCCGCGCGGCACGCTGCGGGACTGGCGGATGAACGACGCCGAGATCGTCTTCAAGGGGCTGTGCCCCGACTGCGCCCGGTCCGCCCCCGCCCCCTGAGGCACCCCGCGCGAGGCGCGCGCAAGGCCCCGGCCGGGGCAGGGCCCGTACCGCCGAGGCCGGAGGGTCCTCCCGGGCGGGAGCGGACCGAGGCCGGATCAACACCGTGCGTCGCGTTCGATTTTGTGGCAGGGTCTAGCGGGGCGCTTCAACGGGATCCGCGAGGATCCGAGGGGAGTCTGCGGCGCTGTGACCAAATACGCCACCGGGACACGTACGGGAAACGATCACGCCCTCGCCGTCTACCTGGAGCTCCGTGCCCGCCCCGCCTCCGCCTTCGACGAGGTCGCGGACGGACTCGAACTCTCCGCCGAGGAGCGGGAGCGATGTCGCGGTGAACTCGCCACCCTCGGTCTGATCGAGCCGGACGACCCGGCCGGGACCCGCGTGCCCACGGTCGTCGACCCGGACATCGCGCTGGTCCGCCTCCTGCAGTGCGAGTGCGACCGGCTGGAGAACCGGCTCGCCGAGACCAGCCGGGCCCACACCAGCCTGGAGACCCTGGCCGGGCCCTTCCTCCGGGCCGGTACCGCCCCCCGCTCCGAGGTCGACGTCGAGATCGTCTCCGACCCGGAGACCATCCGGCGTGAACTCGCCGGTCTGACCGATTCCGTACGCTCCTGCCTGCACTCGATGCACACCGGTTCCGTCCGGCGCGAGGACATGGCCGACGAACTGGAGGGCGACCGGCGGAAGATCGAGCGCGGGGTGCGGGTCCGCGCCATGTACAGCCGGCGGGCCGGTGCGGTGCCGGAGATGGCGCAGCACCTGCGGGAGCGGGCCGCGCTCGGGGTGGAGCTGCGCTTCTCCGCCGTCGTCCCGATGAACATGGTGCTGGCCGACGAGAACTTCGCCCTGCTGCCCACCGATCCGCACGATCCCGACTCGTCCGCGATCCTGGCGCGCGGCCCGGGTCTCGTCCGGTCCTACCTCGCGCTCTTCGCGTACTGCTGGCACGCCGCCACCCCGTACGGCGACGAGGACCAGGCCGAACGCGGCGGTGGCGACGGGCTGTCCGAGCAGCAGCGGGTGGCCCTGCGGATGCTCGCCTCGGGCATCAAGGACGAGCAGATCGCGAAGAACCTCGGCGTGTCGCTGCGTACGGTCAGCCGGCTGCTCTCCGAGGTGATGCACGAACTCGGCGCGGCGAGCCGCTTCGAGGCGGGGGTGAAGGCGGCCCGGCTGGGCCTCCTGGACGGGGACGCACGCGACCCGGGCGTGTGAGCCGGGACGTCGGGGCGGCGGGACGAAGCGAAGATCGGTACGAGGACATCCGTCCCGCCGTGTGGCAGGGTGAGACGGGGAGACGCGGATCAACGAGGGGGGTCACTTCGCCATGGCCACGACGGGCGACGCCACCGGCAGACACGGAGCCGACGTGTTGCTGACCCTCTATCAGGAGCTGCGCGCCCGTGGTGTGTCGAGCTTTCACGAGGCATGTGGGGAGCTTCGGCTCGCGCCGGAGGAGTACGAGCGGTGCCGGGCCGAACTGACCTCGCTCGGGCTGATCGTGCCGACGACCAGCACCCACGCCACGATCAATGACGTACGGGACGCCAACTGGCGCCCCGACACGGACACGGTGGCCACCGTCGATCCGGAGATCGCGCTCCTGCGGCTGCTCGACCGCGAACGCGAGCGGCTGCGCGAGCACCTGGCCGAGGCCGACAAGGCGTACAGCACCCTGGAGACGCTGGCGGGGACCTTTCTGCGGGCCGGCTCGCTGACCCGCTCCGAGATCGCCGTCGAGGCCATCACCGACTACCGCCGGATCCAGCAGGCGCTCGAGGACATCATCGACGTCATGCAGGAGGACTCGGCCTCCATGTATCCGAGCGGGCCCACCCGGCAGATCCCCGAGCGGATCCTGAGCCGGGACCGCCGGCAGCTGGGCAACGGCGTGCGTGTCCGCGCCATCTACCACACGAAGGACGCCGGGGAGCCGGAGCTGGCCGACCTGTTGAGCCGGCGCGTGGCGCTCGGGGTGGAGGTGCGGCTCGCCCCCGTCATCCCGATGAACATGGTCATCGCCGACCAGCAGTACGCCATGGTGCCGATCCGGCCCGACGAGCCGCGCGAGGGGGCGATCCTGGCCCGTGGACCGGTCCTCGTCCGCTCGTATCTGAGTCTGTACGAGCACTGCTGGCACACCGCCTCCCCCTACGGGCACGACGTGGCCCCCGAGCGGGGCGGCGACGGGCTGTCGGAGCAGCAGCGGGCGGCGCTGCAGATGCTCGCCACGGGAATGAAGGACGAGAAGATCGCCCGGAATCTCGGGGTGTCCCTGCGGACCGTGAGCCGTATGCTCTCGGAACTCATGCAGGAATTGGGCGCGTCGAGCCGGTTCGAGGCCGGGGTGCGCGCGGTGCGCCTCGGCTGGCTGGACTGAGCGAACCCGGCGTGCGCCGAAATGGAAAGCGGCGAAAAGGAAAGCCCCGCGATCACCGTGCGGTGATCGCGGGGCTTTCTCCGTGGCCGGCTGATTGCCGCTGACTCCCCAGCCGAATTCAGCTCGTCCCGGTTCAGTTGGTCGGCGCGACCGGGGAGGGCGAGGGGGTGTTCGGCCAGTCGACCTCGGCGCCGGACGCCTGCTGGGGGACGGAGGCAGAGGTGGTGCCGGGGGCGGCGGCCAGGGCCGCACCGCCCGCGACGGCCATGCACGCCACAGCAGCCAGGGCGAACTGGCGGACGCTCTTGCGGATACCCGAGATACGCACAGCAGACATGTTTCCTCCAGGAGTTGGAATGTGAATTCCGTCTTCTGGGGGCCCGTGCCGCCGGGCGCTCCCTGAAGACATCTCTATTCTGGCCCGCCCCCGGAAACCGATCCAGAGTTTGTCTCTGCGTGGACTCGCCATGGCGTGGATGCGTCAACACGCCCTCAATGCACGCCGCTCGCAACGGAATTACTCGATCCGGAGCGTCCCATATCTTTGGTCGAACCAAAAGTGGTGCTAGACTTGTGCTACGGCCTTCTCGTTCCTCCAGGAGAGAGAGGCCGCCGGGGCAGGGGCGTGCCGCCGCCCCTGCCCCACCCTCAAGGCGTCCCGCCGCGCGGCCTCGTACACCTCGATCGTCCGCGCGGCGGAAGTACGCCAGCTCATCCCCCGGGCATGGCGGACCGCCGCCTCCCCCATCGTCACCCGCGCCGCCGGCTGCCCGGCCAGCCACAACAGCCGGCGGGCGTACTCCACCGGGTCGTGACCGGGCACGAGCAGCCCCGTCACCCCGTCCCACACCGCCGTCGGCAGCCCGCCGACCGCGGCCGCGAGCACCGGAGTCCCGCACGCCTGCGCCTCAAGTGCCACCAGGCCGAAGGACTCGCTGCGCGAGGGCACCACCAGCACGTCCGCCGCCCGGTACCAGTCCGCGAGCCGCTCCTGCGGTACGGGTGGGCAGAGCCGCAGCACGTCGGCGACGCCCAGCTCGTGCGCCAGCCGCCGGACCGTGCCCTGGCGGGACGCCCCCGAGTGGCCGCCGATCACCGGCACGACCAGCCGGTGGCGGAGACCGGGCGCGAGGCACAACAGCTCCGCGACCGCCCGTACGAGCACGTCGGGGCCCTTGAGCGGCTGGATGCGGCCCGCGTAGAGCGGCACGAAGGCGTCGGCGGGCAGCCCGAGTCGGGCACGCGCCGCCGCTCTGCCGTCGGCGGGACCGAAGGTCCGCAGGTCCACGCCCGGGGGGACGACCGCCGTGCGCGGTTCCTCCGCCCCGTACAGGGACCGCAGCGCCTCGGCCTCGTCGACGGTATTGGCGATCAGCCGGTCCGCCGACCCCACCACCTGGCGCTCGCCCCGGACGCGCAGCTCCGGCTCGGGGGTGTCGCCCTCGGCCAGGGCCGCGTTCTTGACCTTGGCGAGGGTGTGGGCGGTGTGCACCAGCGGTATCCCCCAGCCGACGGAGGCGATCCGGCCGGCCTGGCCGGAGAGCCAGTAGTGGGAGTGGACCAGGTCGTAGCGGCGCCGCTCCTTGAGCAGGGCCAGCGAGAACGGCACGACCAGGTCGGGCATGGCCTCCTTGGGGAGGGCCTGGCGGGGGCCCGCGTGCAGGTGCCGGACCCGGACGCCCGGCGCGAGATCGACCCGCTCGGGGCGGCCCTCGCCCCGGCAGCGGGTGAACAGGTCGACCTCGACGCCCTGTTCGGCCAGGGCGCGGGAGAGCTCGACCATATAGACGTTCATCCCGCCGGCATCCCCGGTACCGGGCTGGTGGAGCGGGGAGGTGTGGACGCTGAGCATGGCGACGCGCAGGGACACGGGGGGCTCCTGTGAGGGGCGGGCCGCGTGTCCCCGCGCGTCGCGCGCACGGCCACGCGGCAGGGATGGGGACTTACTTGTTCTACTGAGGTACTTAGTTGCTTAGTAGTTCAGGTCCTCAGAAACCGAAGACCGGACCCGACGGCGGGGCGAGCCGGGTTCCCGGCAGCGGGCCGGTCAGCGCGTGCCAGTCGACCGGCCGCCCCGGCTCGACCTGGAGCGCGGCCGCGAGGCGGCCCGCGCCCTCCGGCATCACCGGCCGCGCCCATGCCGAAAGCGCCGACGCGAACGCCAACTGGGCGGCGAGCGCCGGGAGGTGCCGGCAGGAGGTGGTCGGCCGGCAGCGCTCGTGGGCGTTGACGTGGCCGAAGTCGGCCACCGAGCGGACCATCTCGTCGAGGACGGCGACCGCGCGGCGCGGGTCGAAGGCGTCCGGACCGTAGGCGTCCCGCAGATCGTCCACGGCCCGGTGCAGCCGCCGCTCCAGGATCTCCCAGCCGGTGCCGCCGGGCAGCGCCTGCGGGGCGCGGCCGGCGCACTCCTCCCGTACGGACGAGAACAGCCGCGACAGCCAGCTGTTCCAGGACTCGTCCAGCTCCTGCCGTGCGGCGGCGAGCCGGTCGCGGGAGAAGACCGTACGGCGGCCCGTCGGACGGGCCTGGAGGACGTGCCGCCGCAGCGTGTCGGAGCCGTACTCGGTGAGCAGGTCCAGCGCCCAGACGTTGCCCTCCTGGACGCCCTCCTCGATGACGTACGACTCGTTGACGCAGAACTCCTGCGGCAGCTTGACGTCCTGGGCGAGGAGCAGCACGGGCAGCAGCACGGCGTGGCAGAAGGCGTGCCCGAAGCCGCAGAAGTGGATGGCGCGGCCGGGCAGCGGACCCTTGGTGTCGTAGCCGAACAGATGCATCGCCGCGGCTTCGAAGCAGCCGTCGATACGGTGGTCGGGGAAGCCCTCGACCGGCACCGCGAGACCCCACTCGGCCGGGTGGCCGACCGCGATGTCCGGCAGCCCGTCCTCGACGAGCGACTCGCACAGCGCGGCGAGCCGCGGCGGGAGCCCGGCCGTCGCCCAGTAGTCGGCGAGCGTGTCGCGGAACGGCTCCAGCGGGACGTACAGCCGGCGGCAGCGCTTGGGGAGCGCCGGGGTGTCGCAGAGCGAGCAGCGCGGCGCGATCAGATCGCCGCCGTCGTTGGGGCGGGCGCACTCGTGGCACATCCCGCCGTCGCTGGCCGCGCCGCAGTGCGGACAGGCGCCGGTGACGTGGGCGCCGTACAGCCACCGCTCGCAGGGTTCGCAGTAGGGCAGCAGCCGGGTGCGCGGGGCGATGACGCCCTGGGCGTAGAGGCGGCTGAAGAGCTCCTGCACCCAGCGGCCGTAGCCGCGGTCGCGGCGGGGCCGGACGATGTGGTCGAACTCCACGCCGGAGCGCAGCCAGTCGGCGGTGATCGCCGCGCGGTAGCCCTCGGCGACCTCCTCGGGCTTGCGGTGGTGGCGCAGGGCGCGGACCTCGACGGAGCTGGCGTGGTCGGCGGTGCCGGTGGTGAACCGTACGGCTTCGCCCTCGGCGCGCAGGTACCGGGTGAGGACGTCGGCGGCGACGTACGGCCCCGCGAGATGGCCGATGTGCAGTTCGCCGTGGGTGGCGGGAGGGGTGGCGGTGATCCAGACGGGCGTGCTCATGGGGACCTCCTGAGCGTCAGCGAGGTTCGAAGTGGAAGCTGCGGATGAAGCAGTCACGCGGCTGTTCGACGGCATAGACGATGCATTCGAAGAGCGCCTGGGTGGTGAGCTTCTCGTCGGGTGCTATTCCGTCCGGGTTGGCTCCGTCCCATTCGGCGACGCGTGGATCGGAGATGGAGAAATCCGGCGGGTAGAGGGAGAAGACGCGGACTCCGGAGGGGCGCAGCCGCCGGGAGAGAATGTCGGCGAAACCGGCCTGCGCGCTCTTCGCCGCCCAGAACGCCTCGTGCGCGGCGCCCGCGGTGGCGGCGGAGGCGCCCTCGGCGTCCCGCACCGCGACCATGTTGACGATGTCCGGGCGCAGCGAGCCGCGCAGCAGCGGCAGGAAGTGCTTCACCATCAGGACGGTGCCGCCGGCGGTCGACTCGATCGTCTCCACGATCTGGTCGTCGCTGGCCGCCTCCAGGTCCATGCCGTCGAGCCACCGTGCGCCGTTGTTGACCAGCAGGTCGACCCGGTCGGTGCGTTCACCGACCTGGGCGGCGAACTCCCGGATCTCGGCGGGCCGGCTCAGGTCGCAGCCGAAGGCGTGGATACGGTCACGGGCGGAGCCCATGACTTCGGTACGGGTGCGCTCTGCGGCCTCGACGGTGCGGGCCGACACATAGACCTCGGCGCCCAGATGCGCGAATCCGACGGCGAGCGCGCGGCCGAAATAGCGGGACGCTCCGGTCACGACGACACGCAGGTTCTCGAATTTCATGCTCGTCTGCTCTCCCCTGCCCGATGGGCGAATGCGGTCGGAATTCAGCGTGGCAGAGGAAACGGCGCGCAAGTCCGCTGAGAGCGGTGCGCGTTCACGCCGTTGCGTGGATACGCCAAGGCAGTTCGAGGCGTTCGAGCACGGTCGCGCGCTTGTGGTGGACGGCGACGTGGTGGGCGCCGCAGGAGACGGTGACCGGGCCGCCGGGGGTGGCCACGGGGCCGTCGAGGCGCGGTACGACGGTGCCTTCGGCGTACGCGGCGGCGGCGAGGGCGGCGGCTCCGGTGAGCGCGAGCCGGGGGTGCCAGCCGCCGACGGTGAGGGAGCGGACGGCGGTGCGCCCGCCGCCCGCGGTGAACATGGCGATCTTCGGCAGCGCGGAGTGCGGCGGGTGCCCGAGCCGGCGTGCGGCGTGCGCGCGCAGGGCGAGGAGCCGGCGCAGCGTCGCGTTCCCGGCCCGGAACAGCGCGTCGTCGGAGTGGATGCCGAGGTGCGCGGCGTCGACGAAGACGTACGGATTGCCGTACCGCACGAGGGAGACGGGCACCCCGCCGAGGACGTCGACGGGCCGCCCGGTGGGGAAGGTGCCGGGGGCGTCGGGTGCCTGGGGGAAACGCAGGGTGTACGGCGGGGGGGTGGGGACGTCGGGGCGGGCCTCCGTTCGGCCCTCCGGGCGGCACTGGACGTCGTCGCCCGTGGTGACCGCGTGCACGGTGAGGGGCCCGGGGCGTGCGGCGGCGACCACGCAGGCGAGCAGGGAGTGGCCGCAGCCGGTGCGGAAGTCGAAGCCGCCGTCGGGCAGGGCCTGGACGAAGCGGTAGTCGAGGTCGCTGCCGGGCCGGGCGGAGGGCCCGTACAGCGCGATCTTGCTCAGCCGCGCGTACGGCGTCCCGGCGAGGGCCCGCCGCAGGGCGACCAGCTCTCCGCGCGAGGCCAGGGCCCCACGGGGGAGCCGGTCCAGCTCGACGACGAGCGTGGGACCGGGCGCGTCCTCGGCCCGTACGACGGTGGCGACGACCCCGCTCCCCGACCCCGCTCCCCCGTGCGCCGCCCGCGCGGGCGTCACGCCGCACAGCCGACCGGGATCCGCATGCCCTGGACGACGTCGGTCCACAGCTCGTGCACCGCGAGCCCCCACAGGGCCAGCGCGTCGCGCTGCGAGGGGTGTTCGAGCTGGCGGGCGAGGAGCTTGCGGACGCGGTCGGCACGGACCTTGCCACCGAGGACCAGACGGGCCGGGGAGAGCAGTTCGCGGACCGTGTCGAGCAGCGGACCGCCCGGGGCCAGCATGGCCGCGATCGGCAGGGTGAAGGGCTGCTTGGGCCGGTTCAGGACCGGCGCGGGCAGCAGGTCGCGGCCCGCCTCGTACAGGGCGCGCTTGCCCCGCCGCGCCTCCGGCGGCAGCGAGCGCGCGTACGCCACGACGCCCGGCTGGCAGAACGGCAGTCGCGCCTCGACCCCCCAGGCCATCGAGAGGTGGTCCACGCGCCGCAGGTGGTAGGCGGGCAGCCGCCATCGCGTCTCGAACGCCGTCATCGCCGTCAGCCGGTCCGCCCCCACCGCCTCCGCCGACCGCAGCTCCTGCTCGATCCGGTCGGCGGCCGAGCCCTGCTCGGCGATGTACGCGCGGTACGCGGGCGTGTAGAGGTGCTCGCGCAGCATCCGGGGGGCCGCCGACAGCGCGTCCGCGTAGGCCCCCGCCCAGTCCGCGCCCGGCGGTGCGTCCAGTGCGGCGCGCATCCGGTCGTACCCGCCGAAGAGTTCGTCGGCGCCGTCGCCCGTGAGCGCGACCGTGAAGCCGTTCTCCCGTACTGCGCGGAACAGGGCGTAGGTGGAGAGCGCGATGGGGTCGGCGTTGGGCTGGCCGAGGTGGCGGACCGTACGGGTCAGGAGGGAGCCCAGCTCGTCGGGGTCGATCGTGACCTCGTGGTGCGTGGTCCGGGCCCGGCGCGCGACGGAACGGGCGTACGCGGCCTCGGAGTCGGGCCATGTGCCGCGGTAGGTGAGGTGGAAGGTGTGCGGCGGGGGCGCGTCCGCCTCGCGCGCGTACTCGGCGGCGAGGGCGGTGACGAGCCCGGAGTCGAGGCCGCCGCTGGTGATCGCGCAGACGGGCACCTCGGCGCGGGCGAGCCGCCGCACCTCGCGCCGCAGCACGTCCTGCGCGTCGCCCACCGGGGCGGCCGGCTGCAGTGCCCTGCGCCGGACGACGGGCGCGCACCCCGGCCGGACGACGGCGGTGGCGCCGGGCGGCAGCACGTCGATGCCGTCGAGCGCGGTGCGGGCGGAGAACGGCGTACGGGTGGCGAGGACGGTGTCGAGGGCGTCCTCGCGCGGGGAGATCCGTACGCCCTCGAAGGCGAGGAGGGCCGGGATCTCGGAGGCGAACCGGATCGAGCCGCCGTGGGCGTCGTGCGGGTCGTGGTGGAGGTGGATCGGTTTCATGCCCATGTCGTCGACGGCGAGGACGAGCCGGGTGTGCCCCGGCCGGAGGTCGAGGACCGCGACGGCGAACATGCCGTCGAGGTGCTCGGCGAAGGCGGGCCCGTACTCGGCGTAGAGGGCGGGGAGCACATTGCCGTCGCAGCGGTCGGGGAAGCGGTGGCCACGGGCGGCGAGGTGCCGGCGCAGCTCGGTGTGGTTGTAGATCTCGCCGTTGAGGACGGCGAGGATCCCGGGCAGGTGCGGCAGCCGGTAGGGCTGCTGCCCGCCGCAGGGGTCGGTGACGGCGAGCCGGTCGCACCCGAGCGACCAGCCGGGCCCGCTGAGCACTGCGTGCTCGTCGGGGCCGCCGTGGCGCTGGCGGGCGGAGACCGCCGCGAGCTCGGCCGGCTCGGGGCGGGCCGCCCCGGCGGCGAAGGAGCCGAAAATCCTGCACATTGCCGGTCGCCTCCGGTTCGTCCGCGGCCGCCGGTGATCCGGACCCGGCCGCACGTCTCATGTCGCACCCAATGATTTGAATCTACCAACTATTTGGGTGGCGCGTAAGTGCCATGTCCGGTTCACGCCACGAGATGGCCTTGCGACGCCCCCGCCACCCCAACAGGCTGGGCCCATGGAGGACTTCGCGACCGATCAGACAGACCGCAGCGCTCCCGCATCCCTGCTGGTGGTGGCCGCGCACCCGGACGACATCGAGTTCTGCGTGAGCGGCACGGTGATGCAGTGGGTCGAGCGCGGCACCCGCGTCACGTACTGCATCGTCACGGACGGCGGCGCCGGCGGTTACGACGAACAGCTCCCGCGCCAGGCGATGGCGGACCTGCGCCGCGCCGAGCAGGTCCACTCCGCCAAGCTCAGCGGCGTCGCGGACGTCCGCTTCCTCGGCTACCCCGACAGCTTCGTCGAACCCAGCGTGGAACTCCGCCGCGACCTGTGCCGGGTCATCCGGGAAGTGCGCCCGCAGCGGGCGATCATCCCCTCCCCCGAGATCAACTGGGCCCGCGTCGCCGACCTCCACCCCGACCACCGCGCGGTCGGCGACGCCTGCCTGCGCGCCGTCTACCCCGAGGCGCGCAACCCCTTCGCCCACCCGGAGCTGCTGAAGGAGGAGGGCCTGGAGCCGTGGATCGTCCACGAACTGTGGCTGATGACGGGCCCGACGCCCAATCAGTACGTCGACGTCACCGGCGTCTTCGACCGCAAGGTCCAGGCGCTGCGCATCCACACCTCCCAGACCGCCCACTTCGACGACCTGGCAGGGCTGCTACGGGAGTGGCTCAGCGAGCACGCGACGGCGGGGGGCCTGCCGGCGGGGCGGATGGCGGAGGCGTTCCAGATCGTGCACATCGACTGAGCTTGTTCTTTAACCCTGCAACCGCTGTAGGGCGATAAGAGTCTTCTCGCGGCGGACGGTTTTGCCCACGGGTGCCGCAGGCCCCGGGCCAGCGGGCGGGCGAGCCGGAGCTGGGTGTATGCGGAGGTGGTCAGCCAGGTCCCCCGTCCGGCACATGGCCATGTGGGCGAAGCAGTTCGAGACGCTGTTCGAGGCGTGAGGGCCGCTCAGTCGGGCATCGCGACGGTGAGGTCCACCTCGACCAGCTGTCCTGCGAAGCCCAGCTGCGCAACCCCCAAGAGCGTACTGGCGGACGTGAAGGCCGGCCCGAGGGCGGAAGCGGTAAGCCGGTGCCAGGCGAGGCCCAGGTCCTCCCTGTCATCGCTCCGCACATAGATCACCGAACGCACCACGTGCTGCGGCTGAGCGTTCACCGCCGTAAGGGCAGCCAGTGCATTCACGACAACCTGATCGACTTGCACCTCGAGGGAGCCCGGGCCGACGACAGAGCCGCCCTGGTCGAGGGGGCACTGCCCCGCCAGATAGGCCGTTCGGCCGGTCTCCACCACGGTGATGTGGTGGTAGCCCGGCGTCTCATGCAACTGATCGGGGTTGATGCGGCTGATCTTCGCTGTCATGCCGCGAGTCTGACCAGTCTGCCGCCGACACGCACCCAAATTTCCCCCACCGCGCGACCGTCCGAAGCGGCGCCAGGTCGATGAACAAGCTGAGTACGGGGGGGGCGGGGTCCGGGGGGCGGGGGGCACTGTTTGATCGACGGCGGTCAGAATCAGGCGCATGCAGTCATACACTCCTGCTTCCTCCGCCACCCCCTGGCCCCGGGCGGCCGTTCCCGATGACGCGCCGGCGGTCGGCCGGGCCATGGCCGCCGCGTTCGACGACGACCCGATGATGCGGTGGCTCTTCCCCGACGAGGCCGGTCGCGCCGACGGGCTCGGCCGGTACTTCACGACCCTCTTCGCCCGCCAGTACCAGCCGTACGGCTTCTGCGAGGTCACCGGGGACGGTGCCGGCGCCTCGTTCTGGGTCCCGCCCCGGGCACGCGAGAAGGCGGTCCCCGACCAGGAGACCATAGGCGCCCTGACCGACATCCTCGGCCCGAGCGCGGCCCGCCTGCGCGCGGGCGTCGAACTCGCCGCCGCGCACACCCCGGAGCGTCCGCACTGGTACCTCGCCCTGCTCGGCACCGACCCGACCCTCCGGGGCCGGGGCCACGGGGCGGCCCTCCTGCGCTCCGGCCTCGCCCAGGCCGACGCCGAAGGCGCCCCGGCCTACCTGGAGTCCTCCAAGGAGGCCAACCTCGCCTTCTACGCCCACTTCGGCTTCACGGAGACCGGCCGCCTCCAACTCCCGGACGGCGGCCCCACCCTCTGGCAGATGTGGCGCGAACCGGCGACCGGCGACGCGCGGGCCTGAGACTCCCGGGGCAGCCACCGAGACCGCGGCCGCGGCCGCTCAGGAACTCAGGGGCAGACGCCCGCCGGCCGGGAGCCCGGCAGCTCACACCAGACCGTCTTACCGCCGGGCCCCTGCTCCACCCCCCACCGCGTCGACACGGCCTCCAACAGCGCCAGCCCCCGCCCCGACTCGCACCCGCCGGTCGCCTCCCGCAGCACCGGCCACACGCGCGGGTCGGGGTCGGTCACCTCGACGCGGGTCCGGCCGTCGGCCGTGTCCGACACATGGAGGGTGACCGGAGTGCCCTCGCCGACATGGACGATCACGTTGGTCAGCAACTCCGAGACAAAGAGCTGTAGATCGGGACAGCCCTCACCCCCGTACCGCTCCCGCAGCACGGCGCGCAGCTCCGGTACCGCCTTGGGCAGGGCCAGCAACTCCAGCCGCAGGGACGACCGGCTCACCCTTCGGCCGCCTGCCGCAGCGCGCCCGCGAGTTGGCGGGCGGTCGCCACGTTGCAGTTGCCGAGCGCGATCAGCGGCGGGCGGACCGAAGACCCGGCGAGGGTGACCACGTCGACGCCGAGCGACGGCAGAGTGATGCCGTGAGCTGCGAGGGCGGCGCGGAGGGCGTCGATGTCGGGGCGGATGTCGTACGCGTCGTCGTCCATGAGGAGCCGTACACCTTTCGTTGCGTGCTGTGACGAACCCCTCACACGCTGCCGCGTCCAGGCCTACCTTGAAAGGGTTTCCCGCTCCACGGCGCAAGGTGCGAGAGGCGGTCAATCGTGGCTGCACGCAGGGAGATCGACGGCTCGGCGAGCGTCCCCCAGTTCTACGGAAAGGAGCTCCGCTTCAAGAGGGAGGAGGCGGGGCTGACGCTGGAGAAGCTGGTGGACGGGAGCTTCTACGGCCCGACGTACCTCAGCGAGATCGAGCACGGCAAGCGCCGCATGCCGCTGGAACTGGCGCGGCACGTGGACAGGCTGCTGGGCACGGACGGCTCCTTCGAGCGCCGGTGCGAGGACGTACGCAAGGCGAGACAGGGAGCGCACGCCGCCTACTTCGCGGCCATCGCCGAGGCGAAGAAGCGGGCCCAGGTCATCGATGAGTGGGCCAACACCCTCATCCCTGGCCTCCTTCAGACCCGGTCGTACGCCCAGACCCTCATCCACTCCACCAACCCGCAGGACTCGCCCGAGAGGGTCGAGGCGAAAATCCAGACCAGGCTGAAGCGGGCCACGCTCTTCGAGGCCCCTGACAACCCCGAGTACTGGGTCATCCTGCACGAGTCGCTGCTGCGCAACGCGATCCTGCCGGACACGGAAATGGCCGAGCAGCTCGACCACATCGCCACGCTGGCGCACCGTCGTCGAATCACTCCACAGGTCCTGCCGTGGAACGGCCCGACTCGCGCTTTCATGGCTCTGCCGCTCAAGTTCATGGAATTCGGTGACGAGCCACCGCTGATGTACACCGAGGGCCCGTATCACGGTCAAACGGTCGACGATCCGGCCCTCGTGAAGCAGTACCGCAAGGCATACGATCGGCTGAGGGCCGCTGCGTTGCCGCCAGAGGCGTCCCTCGCCCTGATCGAGCAGGCGGCTGAGGACTACCGACATGGCCAGCACCGACCTTGACCTGCGCACCGCTGTCTGGCGCAAGAGCAGCTACAGCAACGGCGACGGCGGCGACTGCCTGGAAGTCGCCGTGCAGTTCGCTTCTTGGCGTAAGAGCAGCTACAGCAACTCGTCCGGCGGCAACTGCCTGGAAGTCGCCACCGAACACCCCGGCCTCGTCCCCGTCCGGGACTCCAAGCGTCCCCACGGCCCCGTCCTCGTGCTCACCGCCGCCGCCTGGACCCCGTTCGTCGACGCGGTCAAGGCGTCGGCGACGACCCCGTAGCCGACGCCTCCGCGCAGGCGGTCACGCCACCAGGTGCACCGCCAGCGCCGTGATCAGTGTGCTCGATGCCAGGGCCGTCGTGAGGCGGGCGCGGGGGCCCGCCAGGGTGTGGCCGAGGAGGGTGCCGCCCGTTGCCAGGAGGAGTTGCCAGCTGGCGGAGGCGGCGAGGGCGGCCAGGACGAAGGCGGTCTGGTCGACGGCCGTCGTCGGGGCCGAGGGGCCCGTGGCGAGGATGAGGGCCGCGAAGTAGATCACGGTCATCGGGTTGAGGATCGTGATGCCGAGGAAGGTCAGATAGGCGCGCAGGGGCGTGGGGAGGCTGTCGTCGTCTCTCCCCGCGAGCGTCCGCGCGCGGTACGCGCGCAGCGCCGTCCATGCCGAGCGGGCCGCCAGCGCCACCAGGACGAGCGCCGACGCCCAGCGCAGCGGGGTCATGACGGGGGCGAGCAGCGGGACGAGGGCCGAGCCGCCGGCGACCGCGGCCAGGGCGTAGACACCGTCCGCCGTGGCGACGCCGAGCGCCGCGGCCGCTCCCGTACGCCAGGTGGTGCGGGCCGTGACCGCCACCAGGTAGGCGCCGACCGCGCCGACCGGGATCGCGATGCCGTAGCCGGCCAGCAGGCCGGCCACCACCGCGGCCGTCACGCGACGGCGGGGATCGCGCCTCCAGGGGTGCCGGACCGCTGCTGTCGGTGGTAGCGGGCGCCGTCCTTCGTACGGGAGAGTAGACCACCGGTCACCAGATAGCGGCGCAGGGCCGGGAAGTCGTCGTGGACGGTCAGCAGCACCTCGTTGACCTCGCGCTCCGTGTAGGAGCGGGCGGGCTCGAAGAGCGTGTCGGCCAGGTGGGCGAGGAGCTGCTCCCGGCGGGCCGGCCTGCGCGGGATCGCCTTCAGCCGTCCGGCGGGGGAGAAGAGGTCCGCCACAGGGCGGGAGACGGAATGGGAAGTCATACGCCGAAGAGTGGCGCCCGGGCCCGGTCCCCGGCAAAGGATTTTCCCGACCGGGAGGGTTACGCCTGCCCACCCGCGCGCCCCGCCCCGCTAGCGCGTCACCACGCGCGACGCCTCGTAGACCTTCGGGCGGGCCGCCGTCATTCCGGAGGACTCCAGGATCGGCAGCGCCTTCTCGCTGAACGCGCGGAACGCGTCCGCCGACTCCCACAGGTCCACCACGATCCAGCCGTCGTCGGTCTTGCCCCCGGCGTGGGCGATGAAGCCCTCGGCAGGCCACCACGGCGCGCCGGTGAGCTTCTCGCTGTTCTCCTCGTACTGCTCCTGCGTGACGCCCGGCATCTCGATGACGACGATGACCGCCATGGTGGCACTCGCTCTCCGGTCGGGGGCTCGGTGCTCCTCAGTCGAACAGCCCGCCAGGAGCACCGCACCAGGGCCGCCGCCATCCGGACCACGGCCTGAGGGCCCCGCGCCGGAACCACCCTCCCCCGGTCAGCGGTAGATGAGCAGTTCCTGCTCGGTCGCGCCCCACAGTTCGTACCGCGTACGCACCAGCGGGCGGCCCGAGTAGAGGCGGATCAAGGTCGCCGCGTCGCCCGTGTAGCGGGCCGGCGGGCGGTCGGGGACTTCGTTGCCCAGGACGACCGGGGACGGGTGGTCCTCAAGGGCCGCCACCAGGCGAGGCGTCTCGCGTCTGCGGCTGGTCACCGCCAGCAGCGGGAGCGCCAGTTCCAGGCTGGCCGCCCCGCAGTACGCGCCCGGTTCGCCGAAGGCCTCCCGGACGTCGCCCGCGTGGACCCACTCCCCCAGCGCGACCGCGTCCAGCGTCCCGTCCGCCGTCTCCGCGATCACGGGCCCCGCCTCGGAGAAGCCCCGCTCCAGCTCGTCCAGGATCCGGCCCAGCGGCCACGACTCGCGCTCGGCGACGTCCGCCGCGTTCGCCTCCGGCAGGAAGACGCCCTCTTCCAGGCGGCCCTCGACGATCCGGACGAGCGCGGCCCCGCAGTGGGCGAGCACCTGCCGGGCCGTCCAGCCCGGACAGGCGGTCCGCGACTCGAACGCCGCCTCCGGCGTGCGCCGCAGCAGCGGCATCAGCGCGTCCCGTTCCGCGCGCAGCAACCTGTCCGGCAGCCAGGGATCACGTACGTACGTCATCAGTAGCGGTAGTGGTCCGGCTTGTACGGGCCCTCGACCGGGACACCGATGTACGCGGCCTGCTCCGGGCGCAGGGTCGTGAGGTTCACGCCCAGCGCGTCGAGGTGCAGACGGGCGACCTTCTCATCCAGGTGCTTCGGGAGCACGTAGACGTCGGTCGGGTACTGCTCCGGCTTCGTGAACAGCTCGATCTGCGCCAGCGTCTGGTCCGCGAACGAGTTCGACATCACGAACGAGGGATGACCCGTCGCGTTGCCCAGGTTCAGCAGCCGGCCCTCCGACAGCACGATCACGACCTTGCCATCCCTGAACGTCCACGTGTGGACCTGCGGCTTGACCTCGTCCTTCACCACACCCGGGATCGCGGCCAGGCCGGCCATGTCGATCTCGTTGTCGAAGTGGCCGATGTTGCCGACGATGGCCTGGTGCTTCATCCTGGCGATGTCCGACGCCATGATGATGTCCTTGTTGCCGGTCGTGGTGATGAAGATGTCCGCCGTCTCCACCACATCGTTCAGCGTCGCCACCTGGTAGCCGTCCATCGCCGCCTGCAGCGCGCAGATCGGATCGATCTCCGTCACGATCACCCGCGCACCCTGGCCGCGCAGCGACTCCGCACAGCCCTTGCCGACATCGCCGTAACCGCACACCACCGCGGTCTTGCCCCCGATGAGGACGTCGGTGGCGCGGTTGATGCCGTCGATCAGCGAGTGACGGCAGCCGTACTTGTTGTCGAACTTCGACTTCGTCACGGCGTCGTTCACATTGATCGCCGGGAACAGCAGCCGGCCCTCGCGGTGCATCTCGTACAGGCGGTGGACGCCGGTGGTGGTCTCCTCGGTGACACCGCGGATCTCGGACGCCAGCGCCGTCCAGTCCAGGGACGACCGGCCCAACAGCTCAAGGACGCACCGCAGTTCGTCGTCGTCCGCCGTCGACGGGTCCGGGACCGCCCCCGCCTTCTGGTACTCCACACCCTTGTGGACGAGGAGGGTGGCGTCACCTCCGTCGTCCAGGATCATGTTCGGCCCCACGGCGTCCGGCCAGGTCAGGGCCTGCTCCGTACACCACCAGTACTCCTCCAGCGTCTCGCCCTTCCAGGCGAACACCGGGATACCGGCGGCGGCGATCGCCGCGGCCGCGTGGTCCTGCGTGGAGTAGATGTTGCAGGACACCCACCGCACCTCGGCGCCGAGGGCGACCAGGGTCTCGATGAGGACGGCCGTCTGCACGGTCATGTGCAGGGAGCCCGTGATCCGGGCGCCGGCGAGGGGCTGCTGCTCGGCGTACTCGCGGCGGATCGACATCAGGCCCGGCATCTCGTGCTCGGCCAGCGTGATCTCCTTGCGGCCGAAGGCGGCCAGGGACAGGTCGGCGACCTTGTAGTCCGTGAACTCAGGCATGGACTCAGACATGGGCAACGCTCCTCGAAGCTTGAATCGTTCGGTGGATTTCCAGTGCCGCCGTGGACTTGTTCAGCGTGATGTAGTGCAGGCCCGGCGCCCCTTCGTCGAGCAGCCGCAGGCCCATCGCCGTCGCGTACTCGACGCCGGTCCGGTACGCCGCCGCCGGGTCGTCCCTGGCCGCCTCCAGCCGGTGCGCCAGGTCCTCCGGGAACGCGGCGTCGCTCAGCTCGGCGAACCGGCGGATCTGGCGGACGTCCGTGGCCGGCATGATCTCCGGGATGATCGGGGTGTCGCAGCCGGCCGCCGCCACCCGGTCCCGCAGCCGCAGATAATCCTCCACGTCGAAGAACATCTGCGTGATGGCGTAGTCGGCACCGGCCCGGCACTTCGCCACGAAGTGCGCGAGGTCGCTCGCCGGATCCGACGACCGGGGGTGGCCCTCGGGAAAGGCCGCCACCCCGATCCGGAAGTCGCCCAACGACCGCACCAGATCGATCAGTTCATAGGCGTACGTGAAGCCCTCCGGGTGCGGGGTCCACGCGCCGCGCGGATCGCCCGGCGGGTCGCCGCGCAGCACGAGCACGTCCCGTACCCCCGCGTCCGCGTACGCGCCGACGATGGCGCGCAGCTCCGCCACCGAGTGCCCGACCGCCGTCAGATGCGCCACCGGCCGCAGGGTCGTCTCGGCCACGATCCGCTTGGTGACGTCGATGGTCCGGTCGCGGGACGAGCCGCCGGCGCCGTACGTCACGGACACGAAGTCCGGGCGCAGCGCCTCCACCCGCCGGATCGCGTCCCACAGCGTGCGCTCCCCGCGCTCGCTCTTCGGCGGGAAGAACTCGAACGAGAAGGTGGGGCCCCCGCCGGCGCTCACCGTCGACCTCCCGCGTTGAAGTAGCTCGCCTCCGGGTGGTGGACGACGATCGCGTCCGTCGACTGCTCCGGATGCAGCTGGTACTCCTCCGACAGCTCCACGCCGATCCGCTCGGGCCGCAGCAGCTCGGCGATCTTCGCCCGGTCCTCCAGGTTCGGGCAGGCCGGATAGCCGAGCGAGTACCGGCAGCCCTGGTACTCGGTGCGCAGCATGCCCTCGATGCCCGACGGCTCCGAGGCGCCTGCGATGCCCCACTCCTGGCGGACCCTCGCGTGCCAGTACTCGGCGAGCGCCTCGGCCAGCTGCACGGACAGGCCGTGCAGTTCGAGGTAGTCGCGGTACCGGTCGGCGGCGAAGAGCTTCGCGGTCTCCTCGCCGATCCGGGAGCCGACCGTGACGACCTGGAGGCCGACCACGTCCACCTCCCCCGCGTTCTCGGCGCGGAAGAAGTCGGCCAGGCAGAGGCGCCGGCCGCGCTGCTGGCGCGGGAAGGTGAAGCGGGTCCGCTCGCCCCCGCCCTCGTCCAGGATGATCAGGTCGTCGCCCTTGGACACGCAGGGGAAGTAGCCGTGGACGACGGCCGCTTCGAGGAGCCGGCCGGTCTGGATCCGGTCCAGCCAGCCGCGCAGCCGCGCGCGGCCCTCCGACTCGATGGTCCCGGTGTCCTTCAGGCCCCACTGCCCCTTGAACAGGGCGCCCTCGTCGAGCCAGGAGGCGTACTCGGCGAGCTGGATGCCCTTGACGACCCGGGTGCCGAGGAACGGCGGCTCGGGGACCGGATTGTCGGCGGCCACGTCCGAGCGGCCGGCCGGTTCGGGCTCGCGCACCTCAAGCAGCGGCGTCTCCCGCCTGGGCACCCGCCGCTGCTTCAGCTCCGGCAGTACGGCCCCGGGCACGCCCCGCTTGATCCCCATGAGCGCGTCCATGAGCCGCAGGCCCTCGAACGCGTCGCGGGCGTAGCGCACCTCGCCCTGGTAGATCTCGTGGAGGTCCTGCTCGACGTAGGCCCGGGTCAGGGCGGCGCCGCCGAGGATGACGGGGAAGTCGGCGGCCAGGCCGCGCTGGTTCAGCTCCTCCAGGTTCTCCTTCATGATCACCGTGGACTTGACCAGCAGGCCCGACATGCCGATGACGTCGGCGCGGTGCTCCTCGGCCGCCTCCAGGATCGCGGAGACCGGCTGCTTGATGCCCAGGTTGACCACGTTGTAGCCGTTGTTGGACAGGATGATGTCCACGAGGTTCTTGCCGATGTCGTGGACATCGCCCCGGACGGTCGCCAGGACGATCGTGCCCTTGCCCTCGTCGCCCTCGACCTTCTCCATGTGCGGTTCGAGGTACGCCACGGCCGTCTTCATCACCTCGGCGGACTGGAGCACGAACGGCAGCTGCATCTGCCCGGAGCCGAACAGCTCACCGACCGTCTTCATCCCGTCCAGCAGGATGTCGTTGACGATCTCCAGGGCGGGACGCCCGGCCAGCGCGGCATCGAGATCCGCCTCCAGGCCGTTCTTCTCGCCGTCGACGATCCGGCGCTTGAGGCGCTCCTCCAGCGGCAGCGCGAGGAGTTCCTCGGCCTTCCCGGCCCGCAGGGACGTGGCCGTCGCGCCCTCGAACATCTCCAGGAAGCGTTGCAGCGGGTCGTAGCCCTCGGAGCGCCGGTCGTGGATCAGATCGAGCGCCACCTGGACCTGCTCGGGCTCCAGGCGGGCGATGGGCAGGATCTTCGACGCGTGCACGATCGCCGAGTCGAGCCCCGCCTTCACGCACTCGTCGAGGAAGACGGAGTTCAGCACGATCCGCGCCGCCGGGTTGAGGCCGAAGGAGATGTTGGACAGGCCCAGCGTGGTCTGGACGTCCGGGTGGCGCCGCTTGAGCTCGCGGATGGCCTCGATGGTGTGGATGCCGTCCCGCCGGGACTCCTCCTGCCCGGTGCAGATGGTGAAGGTCAGCGTGTCGATGAGGATGTCCGACTCCCTGATCCCCCACTTCTCCGTCAGATCGGCGATGATCCGCTCGGCGACGGCGACCTTGTGCTCGACCGTACGGGCCTGGCCCTCCTCGTCGATCGTCAGCGCCATCAGCGCCGCCCCGTGCTCCTTCGCCAACGCCGTGACGCGTGCGAACCGCGACTCCGGCCCGTCCCCGTCCTCGTAGTTGACGGAGTTGATGACAGCCCGCCCGCCGAGCTTCTCCAGGCCGGCCCGCAGCACGGCGATCTCCGTCGAGTCCAGGACGATCGGCAGCGTGGAGGCGGTCGCGAACCGCCCGGCCAGCTCGGCCATGTCCGCGACGCCGTCGCGGCCGACATAGTCCACACACAGGTCGAGCATGTGCGCGCCCTCGCGGATCTGGTCGCGGGCCATCTCGACGCAGTCGTCCCAGCGGCCCTCCAGCATGGCCTCGCGGAACCTCTTCGAACCGTTGGCGTTGGTCCGCTCACCGATCGCCAGGTACGACGTGTCCTGGCGGAAGGGGACATGGCTGTACAGCGAGGAGGCGCCCGGTTCGGTGACCGGCGCGCGGGCCGGCACGGCCGCTCCCCGGACGCGCTCCACGATCCGGCGCAGATGCTCCGGGGTCGTACCGCAGCAGCCGCCGACGAGCGCCGGGCCGTACTCCCGTACGAAACGCTCCTGGGCGTCCGCGAGTTCGGCCGGGGACAGCGGGTAGTGGGCGCCGTCCGACGTCAGCACGGGCAGACCGGCGTTGGGCATGACGGACAGCGGCACACGGGCGTGCTGCGACAGGTACCGCAGGTGCTCGGCCATCTCCGCCGGGCCGGTGGCGCAGTTGAGCCCGATCATGTCGATGCCGAGCGGCTCCAGGGCGGTGAGCGCCGCCCCGATCTCCGAACCCAGCAGCATCGTGCCCGTGGTCTCCACGGTCACCTGCACGATCAGCGGCAGGTCGAGCCCGCACCACTCCAGGGCCCGGCGGGCGCCGACGACGGCCGCCTTGGTCTGGAGCAGGTCCTGCGAGGTCTCGATCAGCAGGGCGTCGGCGCCGCCCCGGATCAGCCCCTCGGCGTTCTGCTGGTAGGCGTCCCGCAGCGGCTCGTACGTGGTGTGGCCGAGCGTCGGCAGCTTGGTGCCGGGGCCCATGGAGCCGAGGACCCAGCGGGGCCGGCCGTCCCGCGCCGTGTGGGCGTCGGCGGAGCTCCGGGCGATCCGGGCGCCGGCCTCCGACAGGTCGTACACCCGGTTCTCGATGCCGTACTCGGCGAGCGCCGCCAGATTGGCCCCGAAGGTGTTCGTCTCGACGCAGTCCACGCCGACGGCGAAGTAGGCGTCGTGGACGGAGGCGACGATGTCCGGGCGCGTGACGTTCAGGATCTCGTTGCAGCCCTCCAGGTTCTGGAAGTCGTCCATCGTCGGGTCGGCGGCCTGGAGCATCGTGCCCATCGCCCCGTCGGCCACCACGACCCGGGTGGCGAACTCGTCGCGCAGCGAACCCCGCGCCGACCGCCTCATGACAGTCCTCTCAGATGGGTCACCAGCGAGGCCGTGCACCCGACCCCGTACGTCGTCCTGATCCGGTCGAGGAGCGGGTCCCGGTGCAGCCGGTACTCCTGCGTCCCCACGTAGTCGAGTACGGTCGCCGCGACCGCGCAGCCCAGCTGCGCCGCACACCGCTCCGGCACGCCCCACAGCGTCCCGGCGAGGAACCCGGCCCGGAAGGCGTCCCCGACCCCGGTCGGGTCGACGACCCCCGGCACCCGGACCGCCGGCACGGCCAGCGGCTCCCGGCCTTGGCCGCGCACCCGGACACCGGCCTCGCCGTGCGTGGTGAGCCAGGTGCCGACCCGGCGCAGGACTTCCGCCTCCGACCAGCCCGACCTCTCCAGGAGGAGCGCCGTCTCGTACTCGTTGGTGAACAGCCAGCGCGCGCCGTCCACCAGCTCCCGCACCTCGTCCCGGCCGAGCCGCGCCAGCTGCTGCGACGGGTCGGCGGCGAACGGGACACCCAGGTCGCGGCAGACGCGGGTGTGCCGCAGCATCGCCTCCGGGTCGTCCGGGGAGACCAGGACCAGCTCCAGGCGCCCGGTCCGGGCGACGACGTCCCGCAGGTCGATCTCGCGGGCCTCCGCCATCGCCCCGGCGTAGAAGGTGGCGATCTGGTTCTGCGCCCGGTCGGTGGTGCAGACGAACCGGGCGGTGTGGAGCGACTCGCTGACCCGCACCGAGTCGGTGTCCACACCGTGGTCCTTCAGCCAGACCCGGTACGGCTCGAAGTCGGAGCCGACCGCACCCACGAGCACCGGGCGCAGGCCGAGCACGCTGAGTCCGAAAGCGATGTTCGCTGCCACTCCACCGCGCCTGACCTCCAGGTTGTCGGCGAGGAACGACAGGGAGACCCGGTCCAGCCGGTCCGCGAGCAGCTGCTCGGTGAACCAGCCGGGGAAGGTCATCAGATGGTCGGTCGCGATGGATCCCGTGACAGCGATACGCATTCTCAGACCCCTTCGTCCTTTTGCGCGGCCTTCTTCAGGGCCTCCACCCGGTCCGTGCGCTCCCAGGTGAAGTCGGGGAGCTCGCGGCCGAAGTGGCCGTACGCCGAAGTCCGGGCGTAGATCGGCCGCTTCAGGTCCAGGTCGCGGATGATCGCCGCCGGCCGCAGGTCGAACACGCTCGACACGGCGTCCTGGATCGCCTCGTCGGACAGAGTGCCCGTGCCGAAGGTCTCCACGAACAGACCGACCGGCTCCGCCCTGCCGATCGCGTACGCGACCTGCACCTCGCACCGCCGGGCGAGCCCGGCCGCCACGACGTTCTTGGCGACCCAGCGCATCGCGTAGGCGGCGCTGCGGTCGACCTTGGACGGGTCCTTGCCGGAGAACGCGCCGCCGCCGTGGCGGGCCATGCCGCCGTACGTGTCGATGATGATCTTCCGGCCGGTGAGTCCGGCGTCGCCCATCGGGCCGCCGACCTCGAAGCGCCCGGTCGGGTTCACGAGCAGCCGGTAGCCGTCGCTCTCCAGGTTGACGCCCTCCTCGGCGAGCGCCTTCAGCTCCGCCTCGACGACGAACTCCCGGATGTCCGGCGCCAGCAGACCTTCGACGCTGATGTCGGCGGCGTGCTGGGACGACACCACCACCGTGTCCAGCCGGACCGGCCGGTCGCCGTCGTACTCGATGGTGACCTGCGTCTTGCCGTCGGGCCGCAGATACGGGACCGTCCCGTTCTTGCGGACCTCCGTCAGCCGCCGCGCCAGCCGGTGGGCCAGCGCGATCGGCAGCGGCATCAGCTCGGTGGTGTCGTCGCAGGCGTAGCCGAACATCAGGCCCTGGTCGCCCGCTCCCTGCGCGTCCAGCTCGTCCGAGCCGCCCTCGACCCGGTTCTCGTACGCCGTGTCGACCCCCTGGGCGATGTCCGGCGACTGGGCGCCGATGGACACCGACACCCCGCAGGAGGCGCCGTCGAAGCCCTTGGCGGACGAGTCGTAGCCGATGTCGAGGATCGCCTCGCGCACCAGCTTCGCTATCGGGGCGTACGCGGTGGTGGTCACCTCGCCGGCGACATGGACGAGACCCGTGGTGAGCAGGGTCTCCACCGCCACCCGCGACGACGGGTCCTCGGCCAGCAGCGCGTCGAGGATGGTGTCGCTGATCCGGTCGGCGATCTTGTCGGGGTGGCCCTCGGTCACCGACTCCGAGGTGAACAGGCGCCGGCTCATGCCTGGCCCACCTCCGCACGCGCGCCGGCGAAGAAGTGGGACTCGATCGCGGCCAGCGTCCGGATGGAGTCGACCTCGAGGGTCTCCATCTGGATCGACTGTCCGCTCTCCTGCTCCAGCAGGAAGACGAACTCGACGAAGGACAGCGAGTCGATGAGCCGGTTCTCGATCAGGTCCAGGTCGGCCGCGATGTCGTCGCGCTCCGGGTGACGCTCGAGGATCCAGTTCTTCACCTGCTGCAGGCCGTCGGCCATGGTGGGACTCCTTAGTGATGGTGTACGGAAGGGGTGGGGGGCGCGACGATGATCGGTGCGGCCACCGCGACCGCGTAGTCCACGTCGTGGCTGATGGACACGGTGATCTCGGTGATCCCGGACTCGGCGGCCATCTCGGCGGCCGACCGGTGCAGCTCCACCAGCGGCCAGCCGCCTTCGGAGCGCCGTACGACGATGTCCGGCCAGGGCAGGAACCTGCCCCTGACCCGGAGGGTCTTGAAAGCCGCTTCCTTGGCCGCGATCCGCCCGCACAGGCTCAGGAGGTCGAGCCCGGAGGAGGTACGGCAGTCGGCGAGTTCGCCGGGGGTGAGCATCCGCTCGAAGAACGTCTCGCCGTACTCGGTGAGAAGCCTGCGGACACGGTTGACGGACACGATGTCCATGCCGAGGTTCGCCCAGCCCAGGCCGCCCGCCGGCGGGGCGACGGGACGGGCCGGCACGTCAGATCACCGGCCCGGCCGCCACGCTCGCGTCGGCCCGCATGCGGGCGTTCGCGTCGAGGACCGCCTGCGTCGCCGCCTCCCAGTCGCCGTGCCGGCGGGTCAGCGCGGACAGCCAGCGCTCCAGGCCGAAGGCCACGCAGCTGGTGAACGCGGGCCCGCCGCTCGACGCGAGCGTGATGTCGCAGCGCTCGCCGAAGAAGTTGCGGTGGGTGTTGACCGACGCGATCGCCAGATCCTCGTACAGGAACTCGTACTTCACCGGCGTGAGCCGCTGCAGCAGCGCCTTGGAACCGCCCTTGTCGAAGAACGGGTCGCAGGCCGCCTCCCTGCGCAGCGGAAGGTCGAGCGCCTCCGCGAAGGCCTGGACGCGGGCGGTGAAGTCCGTCAGATGCGTCTCGGCGTGCTCGCGCGCCCCGATGGCGACGATCTCGCGCATACGGAAGCCGAGCTGGCGCCGCATGCCTTCGTAGTGGGTCTCCTTGCGGAAGCACCAGGAGCAGACGGTCACCAGGGTGTCGTCGGCGACCCGCCGGCCCTGATGGTCCAGGTAGACGGCGTAGCAGGACGCCGAGGGCAGTCCGAGCGCGGCGGGTTGCAGCGCGTCGCACGGAAAGCAGCCGGTGTCGGAACAGAAGGACGAGGTCTCGCGGCGCTCCAGGTCGAGCGGGGCGGCGACGACGGCCTGGTGGGGGAAGTTGTCGTAGTAGTCGAGCCGGGCCAGGTCGGCGGCCGGCAGCAGCGGGGGCATGGTCATCGGGCGGGCGCCCGCGGACACGCCCCAGCTCTCGAAGGTGTCGTCGAGGAGCCGCAGCAGCGCGGTCGCCTCGGGGCCGAGAGACGGCAGGCCCCTCGTCTCCCCGGCGCTCGCGGGGGTCGTCACGGTCATGGTGGATTCACCTCTCGGGTGATCTCTCGGATGATCTGCCGATCCGGGCTCAGACGACGGGCAGGACGTCGTCCGAGAAGATCCCGGTCTTCAGGAAGAAGGCGAGCGGCTTGCGGATCGCCTTGCGCTCGTACGGGCGGCGGCGCTCGTCGGCCACCAGCGCGTTGCGCAGGGCCAGCGGGTCCGCGATGCCGGCGTCCCGGTACACATGCGGGTTGTACAGCGAGTTGATGCTGAAGACGACGTACCGCTTGAGATACGTCTCCACCTCCGCCACACGCTCGGCGGGCACCGCCTCCCGCATCCGGGCGAAGAGCAGGGAGACCAGTTCGCGGCCGAAGGCGATGTGGCGGGACTCGTCCTGGTGGTGGATGCGGTTGACCTCGCGGATGGTGTGGCACAGGGAGTCGTCCTGCGCCATCCGCGTGTTGTAGTGGTCCACCAGCTCCTCGAAGAACAGGATCCGGGCGAAGACAAGGAAGTTCTCCACCTCCGGCTCCCAGGCGGAGTCGGCGCGCATCGCGGTGGAGCCGTAGATCTTGTCGCCGTAGCGGCGGCAGAACTCGGCGAAGAACCACATGTGCTCGTTCTCCTCACCGATGAAGTGGTGGAAGAAGTCCGAGGGCACCTCGAAGCCGGGCATGTGGATCCGGCCGACGACCTCGATGAGCAGCTCGCGGATGCCGTGCACGTTGAGGCTGTAGAAGTTGATGGACTCCCACTTGGAGAGGCGCTGAATGGTTTCCTCACCCAGCTCGTCGTAGTACGGGGTGCCGTACACGGTGAGCAGTTCGGGCGTCATCCAGAGCTGTTTCTCCTCCAGCTTCTCGGGCCAGTCGAACTGCTGGTAGGGGTTGTAGTACTCCTCGATGGAGCGGGAACTGAGCCGCTCCAGGACTTCCATGAACCGATCGGTGACGGGCAGGGGGGCGGCGACGCCCATGACGAACTCCTCTTTTCTTTGGGGCTCGGTTCGCCTCCGGGCGCCTTGTGCGTGCGTCGACGGGCGAACGTGCTCGGTCCCTCGTTCCTCGGGACCTGAGCGCGTTCTTCCTTTCGACGCCCGCGGCGCCCTTCGGCTCACTCGCCCTCAGGCGCACGGGGCGGACGGGAAGGCACTCGGGGTGCGGGACCTGGGGCCTTCAGGGCCGGACTTCGTAGACCGCGTTGACCGGGGTCTCGGTGGCGCGGCGCCAGCGGGTGAAGCCGGCCTCCTCCGCGATCGCGCGGAACGCCTTCTCGCCGGAGTGGTTGCCGAGCGCGTGCGGGCCGCGCTGGGCGACCGCCACGGGCAGGCACATCACGGCCGACAGGGCCATGAACATGCGGGCGGCGGGCGTGTTCGTGTCGATGTCGTCCGGTGAGACGTTCGACTCGACGAGCATCCAGGTGCCGTCGGCGTCCAGCGACTTGTGGACGTGCTGGGCGGCGGCCACCGGATCGCCCATGTCGTGCAGGGCGTTGAAGAAGCACACCAGGTCGTAGCCGGTGCCGGGGTAGTCGTCGGCGGAGGCGACCTCGAAGACGACCCGGTCGGTCAGGCCGGCCTCCTCGGCGAGCTGCCGGGCGATGGCGATGGCCTCCTCCGAGTAGTCGAAGCCGTGGACGGTGGCCTGCGGGAACGCCCTGGCGATCAGCAGGGTGGTGTGGCCGACACCGCAGCCGACGTCCGCGACGGTGCCGCCGGCGGCGAGCTTGCCGGTGACGTCGTGGAGGGCGGGCAGCCAGTCCGGGACGAGCTTGTGCTCGTACGTGGGCTGGAAGAAGGAGCCCATGCCCGTGTCGAGGGCCGCGTCGTGCTCGGCCCAGCCGACGCCGTCGCCGGTGCGGTAGGCGTCGACGAGCAGGTCCTCGGTGGCGTACAGCGCCTTGAGCGCGGTGAAGAACCCGGCGGCGAAGGTGACGGCCTTCGGGTCCGCGAGCACCTCGACGTGGTCGGCGGGCAGGGTGTACGTCGCGGCGCTCGGATGGCGCTCGACGTAACCGGCGGAGAGCTGGGCGTGCAGCCACTCCTCGATGTACCGCTCGTCGGTGCCGGTCCTGCGCGCCAGCTCCGCGGCGGTGAGCGGACCGTTCTCGGCGAGGCACTTGTAGAGGCCGAGCCGCTCGCCGAGGGCGACGGTCAGACCGCGGACGGCCGCACCGGCGTCGGTGATGACCTTCTGGTGGAAGTCGTGGGCGCTCATGCGGCCTTGTCCCCCTCGTACGTCGGCAGGTCACAGGTGAACAGGAAGGAGCGGGGCACGCGCGGGACGGTGCGCGGCGGGACCGGGTACGGCCAGCGGCCGAAGTCGGCGCCGTCCTCACCGGGCTGCCTGACCTCGCGCACGTCCCAGCCGCAGGCGGCGAGCAGCGCCTCGGGCTCCTCGGTCCCGAAGAGCCACGGGTTGCCGTCCTCGCGCAGGGCGTTCAGGAACGGCCGGGCGAGCGGGTTCTCCAGGGCGGCCCTGGAGATGACGTCGCCGAGCAGCACGGAGCCGGGCGCGGCGTGTGCGGACAGCGTCGAGAGGAGGGTCCGTACGGCGTCCTCCGGGAGGAAGAACAGCAGTCCCTCCACCACCCACAGGACGGGCTCGTCGCTCTTCCATCCGGCCTCCTTCAGCGGGCCGGTCCAGTCCTGGGTGAGGTCGACCGGGACGGTGATCCGGGTACGGCCGGCGGGCGCCGGTTCCTGGCCGAGCATCTCCGCCTTGGCCTCCAGGAGGGCCGGGCGGTCGAGCTCGTAGACGGTGACGCCGTCGGGCCACGGCAGCCGGTAGAAGCGGGTGTCCATGCCGGCGGCGAGGAAGACCACCTGGCGGATGCCGCGCTCCTCCACCGCCTTGACGACGGCCCGGTCCAGGTAGGTGGTGCGGATGGCGAGGAACGGCACGGTGCCGCCCCCGGCGTAGCGCTCGAGCAGTTCGAAGCCGATCGTGTCGGCTACGGTGCGCGCGTAGGGATCGGCGAACAGCCGGTCCTCGCGCTCGGTCTCCAGGGCGCGCGCGGCGGCGGTCCACTGGGCGGTGCGGGATACGGCCTCCACAGGAGGTCCCCCTTCGTTCGGGTGTCGGAGATTCGGACGGCCGTGTTCAGCCTTTGGACGGCCGTGTTCGGACGGCCGTGTTCAGCCGGGCGTCTGGTGTGTCAGGCGCTCGCGACCGGTGCGCGGCTCTTCGTACGGGCGCACGCGACGGGGTCCTCGGCCGCGGGCATCGACGACAGATGGCCGGCGTCGGAACCGGCGGGGCGCCGTCGGAAGATGCTGTGCAGGATCATGCTGAACACGGCCGTCCCGTCGGCGGCCACCAGCGTGCACCGCGGTTTGACGGTGCCGGTGGCGGGGTTGAACGGCGACGGGGTGGAGCCAAGGATCTCCACCCGGGCGGTGAGGACGTCCCCGGGGCGTACGGGGCGCAGATAGCGGACCTCGTCGATCCCGGGCGATCCCATGCAGGCGCTGTAGGCGAGCAGGCCGTCCACATAGCGCCGCATGAACATCGCCTGCGTGTGGAAGCCGCTCGCGATAAGCCCGCCGAACTGCGAGCGGGCCGCGAGGTCGGGGTCCGTGTGGAAGGGCTGCGGATCGAAGCGCCTGCCGAACTCCAGCACCTCCTCCGCGGTGACGGTGACGGTGCCCAGTTCATGGACATCGCCGGGCCGGAAGTCCTCGAAGTAGCGCATCGCGCGCCCCCCTTGACCTGAAAAAGTGGTCGTTCCCTGGCATCACCCAATCTACGAATGGCTCGTTTATTTTGTCAACCCAAAAGAAGACTCATATGCCCCCAGCCGCCCGGCCGTTCACCCCCGCCGGCACCGAGCGCGCGCTCGAAGTCGCTCCACAGGTCCTCCACCCCCTCGATGCCGACGGACACCCGCACCAGACCGGCGCCGATGCCGGCCGCGGCGAGCGCGTCCGCGTCGAGCTCGCGGTGCGAGGTGGACGCGGGATGGGTCACCAGCGTCTCCACACCACCCAGGGAGAGCGCGAGCCGGGCGATCCGCACCCGCTCGATGAACGCCCGGCCCGCCTCCCGGCCCCCCGCCAGCTCGAAGGAGAGCAGCCCGCCGCCCCCGGAGAGCACCGTGCGGGCCGTTCCGTACGAGGGGTGGCCGGCGAGCCACGGGTAGTGGACGGCGGACACGTCCGGGCGGGCGGCGAGCCGTTCGGCGAGGACGGCGGCGTTGGCGCAGTGTTCCCGCATCCGCAGCGGCAGCGTCGCGATCCCGCGCAGGGTCAGCCAGGCGGCGAACGGGTCGGCGCAGGCGCCGAGTTCGACCGTGCGCGGCCACACCGCCCGGCGCAGCTCCCCGTCCGCGAAGACGGCCGCGCCGCCGAGGACGTCGGAGTGGCCGGAGAGGTACTTGGTGGTGGAGTGGACGACGATGTCGGCGCCGAGCTCCAGCGGCCGGCACAGCACGGGCGAGGCGAGCGAGTTGTCGACCACGCTGGTGATCCCGAGCCGGCGGGCGGCTGCGAGCATCCCGGGCAGGTCGGGCACCTGGCCGGTCGGATTGGCGATCGTCTCCATCACCAAGAGCCGGGTGCGGGGCTTCCGCGCGGCCTCCTCGAACTCGGCGGCGTCGTCGCCGGAGACATGGCTGACCTCGATCCCGTACCGCTCGGCCAGATCGGAGAGGACCGCGTAGGTCCCGCCGTACAGGCACCGCTGCGCGACGACGTGGTCGCCGGGGCGCAGCAGGGCGAGCAGCACTCCGCTGATCGCGCCCATGCCGGACGCGAAGGCGATGGCCGAGTCGCCGCCCTCAAGCCCGGCGAGGGTCTTCTCCAGGGCGCGTACGGTCGGATTGCCGCGGCGGCTGTAGACGTACCGGCCGTCGGGCCCCGCCATGGCCTCGGCGAGCGCGTCGGCCGAGTCGAAGGCGAAGGCCGACGACTGCACGAGCGGCACCGACAGCGGCCGGCTGCCGGGGTCGGGCGGCTCGTTGACGACGTGGACGGCCCGCGTACTGATGTCGTGTGGATCTCGCATGCCGACTCCCTTTCCAAGATGCGGAGATGTGCCGAATGACGGAGAAGGGGCCGCCCGACGTCCGTCGTGGACGTCGGGCGGCCCCTGGGCGAGCACGGTGAACGCACCGCGTGCGTCACACGGAGACCTTGTCGGCCTGCGGGGCGGGGGCTGCCGGGTCGGCCAGGAGGGCCTTGTCGCTCTTCATCACGAGGAGCGTGACGACCCCGCCGACCGCGGCGATGATCGCGGCGCCGATGAAGGCGGCCGAGAAGCCGTCGGTGAGGGCGGGCAGGTCGCCGAGCTGGTCGGCGCCCTGCGACATGGCGACGGCGGTCAGCGCGGCGAGGCCGAGCGCCGAGCCGACGTTGTAGGTGGTGTTGACGATGCCGGAGGCGAGACCGGCCTGCTCCTGCGGGGCGCCGGACATGGCGGCGATCATCGCCGGGATGTAGGCGAGGGACATGCCGAGCGCGGCGACGAGCGAGGCCGGCAGGACGTCGACGAGGAAGGTGCCGGTCGGCGGGACGGCCGCCAGCCAGACCAGACCGGCCGCGAGGACCAGCAGTCCGCCCGCGACGAGCGGCTTGGCGCCGAACCGGCCCATGAGGCGGGCGGTGATGGCCGTCATGAAGATCATCAGCAGGACGGTCATCGGGAGCAGCGCGGCACCGGACTCGAAGGCGCCGTAGTTCAGCACCTGCTGCAGGTAGAGGTTGAGGAAGTACCACATCGGGATCCAGGCGGCGCCGAGCAGCGTCATGGCCAGGTTGGCCGAGCCCAGGCGCGGGACCCGCCAGACGCTGAGCGGCATGAGCGGCTCGCGGACGGCCTTCTGGATCACGAAGAAGAGGATGAGCAGCACGGCGGCGCCGGCCAGCTGGAGGACGGTGCCGGTGGAGCCCCAGCCGACCTCGGGGGCGCGGACTACGGCGAAGACGGCGAGCGCGAGACCGGCGGTGACGGCGACGGCGCCCAGGACGTCGACGGAGCCGCGGCGGGACTCGACGTTCGGGAGCAGCTTGGTGGCGGCGAGGGTGGCGAGGCCGATCGGGATGTAGATGATGAAGACCCACTGCCAGCTCATCCACTCGGTGAACACGCCGCCGAGGAACACGCCCGCGGTGCCGCCGGCGGGGGCCGCGGCGCCGTAGAGCGCCATCGCCTTGCCGAGCTCCTTCGGGTCGTGCATGAAGAGCATCATCAGCAGCGTCATGGCGGAGGGCGCGATGAGCGCACCGCCGACGCCCTGGACGGCGCGGCCGACGATCTCGACCCAGGCGGTCTGCGCGGCGGCGGCGAGGACCGAGCCGACGATCATGACGGCCCAGCCGGAGACGAAGATCTTGCGCGCGCCGACGAGGTCGGAGAGGCGTCCGCCGAGGAGCAGCAGCCCGCCGAAGACGATGACGTAGGCGTTGAAGATCCACTGGAGCTCGCTCTGCGAGAAGCCGAGGTCCTTCTGCATCTCGGGGAGAGCGACGCCGATGATCGAGGTGTCCATGATGACCATGAACTGGGCGGCGGCGAGCACGACAAGTGCCCACCAGCGCCGGGGATTGACGGTTGACATTGCCCTGCTCCTTCTCTCGCACATACCCCTAGGGGGTACCTTCGCGGAGCACCGTAGCATACCCGTGGGGGGTATGTAAGGGCGGGATGAGGAGCGGCTTGGAAGGCGGCCTTCCGGGGCGCGGGCGGCACAATGCGCTGCATGACCGCCTACGAAGAACACGAGCGGGAGCAGGACCTCCTCGACCGCTGGACCTCGACGCTGCTGGCCGCCAGGGCGGGCCGCGAGGGCCCGGACCCGGCTCCGTACGGCCGGAACCTGCTCGCCCGCTGGGCCGAGCCGCAGCGCAGGTACCACACGGTCGACCACCTGCGGGCGGTCCTCGACCGCATCGATGAAATCCCTTCGGCGGGCGCGGAGTTGGAGCTGGTCCGGCTGGCCGCCTGGTTCCACGACGCGGTCTACCGCCCCGAGCGCTCGGAGAACGAGGAACGCTCGGCGGCCCTGGCCGAGAAGGCCCTCACGGAGGCGGGCCTCCCGGCCCGCGACGTGACGGAGGTGGCCCGCCTGGTCCGCCTCACCACCACCCACGACCCGGCCCCCGGCGACACCAACGGCGAGATCCTCTGCGACGCCGACCTCGCGATCCTGGCGACCGACCCGGATACCTACGAGGGGTATGCGGCCGCGGTCCGCGAGGAGTACGCCTTCGTCCCGGACGACGCCTTCCGCGAGGGCCGCGCGACGGTCCTGCGCCAACTGCTGGCCCTGCCGGCGCTGTACCGGACGCCGTACGGAGCGGCGACGTGGGAGGCGAGGGCGCGGCGGAACGTGGTGGCGGAGTTGGAGGGGCTGGGGGCGTAGGCGGGGCGGGGCGGGGCGGGGCGGCAACTTGACGGAGACGGCCAGGTCACGGCATCGGGCGTACCCGGGGCGGCCGGTCGGGGTGGCCCACACTCGGAGGGCGGCCGGGGGGTGGGAGGGCCAGGCGCACCCGCTTTGTTCGTGCCCGGCTCCGTACAGCGTCTGCGGGTCAGAACTGCGCGGTAGTGGTGTGGGGCGGCCGGGCTGTGCTCAGCGACTGACGGCCGGTGGGCGGTGGGGCTTCATGCCCCGCTGGTCACTGCCGGTGGGTGGAATGGGCGGGTCGGGCGAACCACAAGCGCGCCGGTGCCCGAGCCAAAGGGCGCCCGGCCCGCGCCGCATCTGCCAGAGAGTCGGGCCGCCGTCCGGGAGATGGGCATCGGCGTGGGCGAGGCCGGGCGGCCGCGCGCGCAGGCGGGCCCTGACCGAGCCGTACGTCCAGATCCGGGCGCCTCGGTCAGTGGGCGGGCTCGTCACCTTCGGCGGCAGTACCGGACGGCAGAGGGTCGACGACGAACGTTCCCAGCCCGACCTCACCCCGCGTCCAGCCTTGTTCCCGTACGTGCCGCATCGCTTTCGCCGCTGTCGCGTTCACCACGCCGAACTCCTGGGCGATCTCCAGAGTGGACGGCACACGACTTCCGGGCGGGTAGGCCCCATCCTCGATGCGTCGGATGATCTCCGCTGCGATCTGTCTCCACAGCGGCCGGGTGCGATCAAGGTCCATGGAATCAGCGTGGGTGACCACAGGTTTCTGCGCATCCGTAGATAACCGTGGATAACTACGGTTAGAGTGGCGCCCGACACAGAAACGCCCCCAGGGCGGCCGGGCAAGGGCCGCTCCCCAGGGGCTGACCGAAGAACGGAGCTTCGGCTATGCGAGACCTTATCGCCGCGCTGGTCGCCTGGTTGCCAGGCGTACTGGCGCCTGGTTCCGGGCGGCGTCGCGCAGGCGCTGCGCCCGTCACCCCCGCTTCCGTCCGGCGGACGCAAGGCGCCCGCCCGACCCGCGCCCACGCCCGGCAGGTGCAGGCTCGCGGACAGATCGCGCGGCCCCGATCCCCGTACGGGCTCGTGGAGAGGATCGACGGGGAGGGCACGGCTCTCATCCGCCCGTACCTGGTCGAGTGCGAGCGGCAGGAGGAACGCGCCCGTCAGCGGTGGCGGCGCCTCAGCCTGGTCATGGCGGCGGACTTCGGCATCGACCTGGACAGCCGGGACGTGCATGGAGCAGGGGTGGCCTGGTGAGCGAGAAGACGCCCAGCGCACCACCGCGCAAGCCCGTGCGCATGTGCGTGCGCTGCGGCCACATCACGGACACACCCGTACTCGTCGGCGAGGTGCACCAGAACTCCGGGCCCGGCTGGAACGTCTACGCGTGCCCGGAGTGCGCGCCGCACTTCCCGCCGCCGCCCGATGTGCTCGACCTTCTCCAAGGAGGCGGCGGGCACACGTCATAGTGCTGCGCTGCGGCACCGCGGATGCCGGGCCCGCCGCTGTGCGGCATCTGCGGACCGCGGTCTCCAGGCGCCCGCGCGGGAGCGTGACAGCCCCGCCCGGGCGCCTGGCGCACTCACCGCACCCCTTCGCACAGGCCCCGTCTTGCCGTCCCGCATCTCGCCGTCCCGCATAGCGAAACAGCGGCCCCGAGGGGAATGTCAGGCATAAACAACCTGTTGACCCATGTCATGCCGTCACTCGCCGCCGAGCCCACGTCACCCACGCCCGCACCCGCCCGTATGCCCCTGGCCGTCTACATCCTCGGCCTCTCCGTCTTCGCGCTCGGGACGAGCGAGTTCATGCTGTCCGGGCTGCTGCCGCCCATCGCCGACGACATGAACGTCTCCATCCCCCGCGCGGGGCTGCTCATATCCGCCTTCGCCATCGGCATGGTCATCGGCGCACCCCTGCTCGCCGTCGCCACCCTTCGGCTCCCCCGCAAGACCACCCTCGTCGCCCTGATCACCGTCTTCGGTCTCGGCCAGGTCGCCGGAGCGCTCGCCCCCAACTACGCCGTGCTCTT
The DNA here is from genome assembly GCF_044764755.1 of Streptomyces sp. NPDC093600. Taxonomy (NCBI): domain Bacteria; kingdom Bacillati; phylum Actinomycetota; class Actinomycetes; order Kitasatosporales; family Streptomycetaceae; genus Streptomyces; species Streptomyces sp. NPDC093600. Next base: position 144,022 of record NZ_JBIWIU010000001.1, on the reverse strand, counting down.
CGCCTCCCGCGTCGTGAGCGCCCTCGCGTGCGCCGGGTTCTGGGCCGTCGGAGCGGCCGTGGCCATCGCCATGGTGCCGGTCGGCGCCCGCGCCAAGGCGATGGCGGTCATGATCGGCGGTCTGTCGATCGCCAACGTCCTCGGGGTGCCCGCGGGCGCCTTCCTCGGGGAGCACCTCGGCTGGCGTTCCGCGTTCTGGGCGGTCGGCGCCGCCTCCGCCGTCGCGCTCGTCGGCGTCGTGACCCGTATCCCGCACATCCCCCTGCCGGAGACCAAGCCCCGTCTCAAGCGGGAGCTGGTGATCTACCGCGACCGGCAGGTGCTGCTCTCCGTCGTGATCACCGCGCTCGCCGCGGGCGGCGTCTTCTGCGCCTTCTCGTACCTCGCCCCGGTGATCACCGACGTCGCCGGCATCGACACCCGCTGGGTCTCCGGCATCCTCGGCCTCTTCGGCATCGGCGCGCTGATCGGTACGTACATCGGCGGCCGCGTCGCCGACGCGCACCTCTTCGGGGTGCTGCTCAGCGGCATCACCGCCTCGACGCTCTTCCTGGTCGCCCTGGCCCTCTTCGCCTCCAGCCCGGTCGCCACGGTCCTGCTCGCCTTCCTGCTGGGCGTCTCGGCCTTCTACACCGCCCCGGCCCTCAACGCCCGCATGTTCAACCTGGCCGGCGCCGCCCCGACGCTCGCGGGCGCCACCACCACCGCCGCCTTCAACCTGGGCAACACCGGCGGCCCCTGGCTCGGCGGCACGGTCATCGACGCGGACCTGGGCTTCGCGGCGACGGCGTGGGCGGGCGCGGCGATGACGGCCGTGGCCCTGGCGACGGTCGCACTGGCCCTCCGCCTGAGCAGGCGTACCGGCAGCAGCCACATCGTCGCCTCCTCGGCACCGAGCACGGAGGGCACCGAGAGCACGGCGGCGACGAGCATGGCCCGCGTGGACTGACCCGTCACCCCCTATGCGCCCGGATCCGCATGTCGGGATGTGTGCGACGATCATCCGTCGCACACACCCTTGGGGGGTTCATGCCAACGGCATCGGCGTCCGGAAGACGCTCCGTATCCACCGTGCTCACCTGTCTCTTCGCCGTCCTCGGCACGCTCCTGCTCCCGGTCGGGTCCGCCACCGCGCAGACCGCCACCACGCGGCCCGCCGCCGAGCAGCTCGCCGCCGAGGAGTGCGCGGCCGTCTCCGAGGGCCGGTACGCGGGTGAGTTCACCGCTCCCGGCCAGACCGCCTGCCTGGAGCTGCCCAGCCCGCAGGGCGCCCGGATCGCCGCGCTGACCTCGCGCGGCGGTGAGGGGATCGCCGTCGCCGTCGCCGTCGCCGACGCGAACGGCACCGCGCAGTGCACGGAGAGCGCGCTCTCCAACGGTTCGTGCGCCCTCACCGGCGCGGCGCCGTTCCGCGCGACGGTCCGCGCCACCGACTCCGCGGCGACCGGCTCGTACGGCGTCCACTTCGTCCGTACGGACACACCGCAGGCCGACTGCCCGGTGCTGCCCGCCGGTTCCTTCGCCGACGACACCGCCGCCGTACGGCTGGAGACCGGCGACGGCGTCTTCTCGCACTGCCTGACCATCCCGGCCGACGCGCACTCCACCGCGGAGCTGTTCCGGTTCCGGTACGCCTTCCCGGACGAGCGGGACCTGTTCCCGGACTGGGTGGTCCGCCTGGTCGACACCGACGGCAACGGCCCGCAGTCCTGCTACACCCACCCCATGCCCGGCCAGCAGCTGCGCACGGACATCCTCAGCAGCTGCAAGCTCGCCGAGGGCAAGGCGTACACCGTCCTCCTCGAAGGCCAGAACGCGCCCGCCACGCACACTCTCGTCCACCGCGACGTGACCGCCGCGGCCCAGGGCTGCGCCGCCTCCGCCGCGACCGCCATCGGTGCCCCTGCCGTCCAGGCATCCTCGGGCGAGAACGGCACGCTGCGCTGCCACCGCATCACCACCGACGCGGCGACGGACCGGCTGGTCGTCAACGCACGCGACACGGGGAACGTCACCCACACCCTCGTCATGAACGACCAGGGCGACACCCAGTGCTGGCTCGAGGCGCACGCGTGCGAGGTCACCGGCTCCACCAGCTACCAGGTCGTCACGCAGGCGCCGGAGGACTGGACCCTCCCGGAGTCGTACCGCCTCGACGCCTGGCGGGTCGCCACCGCCGCCGGGCTCGCGCCCGAGTGCCCCAGGGTCACCAGCTCGGTCGCCACCGGGTACGGCCCGGTGACCGGCACGCTCTCCGAGGAGCGCACCGCCGCGTGCGCGGTACTGCCGACCGTGGCCGGTGACCGGTTCACGGCCCATGTCACGGCCACCGACGGCGGCACGTCCACCGCGGAGCCCGCGCTCTACGGCAGCCAGGGGCAGCGCCTCACCGGCTCCACCCACCAGGCCGACGGCCAGAGCCTCTTCGTGCTCTCCCTGCCGGAGGCCACCGACCGGACCGCGTACAGCGCCAAGCTCACCTGCACCAACCAGCCGTGTGGCGCCGAGGACGCGTCGGTCGGCGCGGTGACCCCGACCAGCGCCCAGAGCGGTACGGTCGCGACGCTCACCGTGCGGGGCACCGCGCTCTCCATGGGCACCACGGTCCGGCTGTCCGGCGGCCCCGCGCCGCTGACGGCCACCACCGTCTCGGTCTCCGAGGACGCCCGGACCCTGAAGGCGACGGTGGACCTGCGCAAGGCCCCGGCCGGCACGTGGAGCGTCAGCGTCCTCGCGTACGGACGGGAGTACCCGAGCGGCTCGCTGACGGTGACTCCGCCCGCGACCGGTCTCGGCAGGTACAAGCCGATCACCCCGACCCGGCTGATGGACACCCGCAGCGGGCTCGGCGTCCCCAAGGGCAAGGTGGGCCCGGGCGGCACCGTCACCCTCCAGGTGACGGGCAAGGCGGGCATCCCGACGGCCGGGGTCACCGCCGTCGTTCTCAACGTCACCGCCACCGCCCCGACGGCGGGCAGCTTCGTCTCGGTCTACCCGGACGGGACGACCCGCACGAGCGCGTCCAACCTCAACTTCACGGCGGGTCAGACGATCCCCAACCTCGTCGTCGTACCGGTCGTCAACGGCAAGGTCAGCTTCTACAACCGCGCCGGATCGGTCGACCTCCTCGCCGACGTGGCCGGTTACTACACGACGGACGGCACCGGCTCCACGTACCAGCCGATCACGCCCACCCGGCTCATGGACACCCGTAGCGGTCTCGGCGTCCCCAAGGCCAAGGTCGGCCCCGCCGGCACCGTCACCCTCCAGGTGACGGGCAGGGCGGGCATCCCGGCGACCGGGGTCACCGCCGTCGTCCTCAACGTCACGGCCACCGGCCCGACGGCGGGCAGCTTCGTCTCGGTCTACCCGAACGGCACCACCCGCACGAGCGCGTCCAACCTCAACTTCACGGCCGGTAAGACCATCCCGAACCTGGTGGTCGTCCCCGTCGTCAACGGCAAGGTCAGCTTCTACAACCACGCGGGGTCGGTCGACCTCCTCGCCGACGTCGCCGGTTACTACACGACCGACGGCACCGGCTCCACGTACCAGCCGATCACGCCCACCCGGCTCATGGACACCCGTAGCGGTCTCGGCGTCCCCAAGGCCAAGGTCGGCCCCGCCGGCACCGTCACCCTCCAGGTGACGGGCAGGGCGGGCATCCCGGCGACCGGCGTCACCGCCGTCGTCCTCAACGTCACCGCCACCGCCCCGACGGCGGGCAGCTTCGTCTCGGTCTACCCGAACGGCACCACCCGTACCAGCGCGTCCAACCTCAACTTCACCGCGGGCCAGACGATCCCCAACCTCGTCGTCGTACCCGTCGTCAACGGAAAGGTCAGCTTCTACAACCGGGCGGGGACGGTCGACCTCCTCGCGGACGTGGCCGGTTACTACACGTCGTAGCGCGGGAGGCTCTCCCCAGGCGCCGGCCGGCCCTTCGGCCGGCGCAGTCCCGCCTCCGTGATCCTTCGTACGAGCTCCTTGGAGCCGACCTCGATCGCGCCCGCCGCCACCGCGTCCGCGTACCGGTCCGACGGGATGTCGTAGTGGTCGCGTTCGAAGGCGCGGGGCGGGGCGCCGATCGAGGCGGCGAAGGCGTGGAGCTCCTCGTGCGAGACATCGCTGACGAGGTGCGACCACATGCGCCCGTGGCCCGGCCAGGTCGGCGGATCGATGTACAGGGCCATGTCAGCCCCTCACCGCGCCGAGCGCCGCCATCCCGCGCGCCCTCGCCGCCGTCACATGCGGCGCCGCCCCACGCGCCCCCGCCCCGCCCGGCGCCGTCACTTCAGCCCGCCGACCGGGGCCACGACCACGCCCGCCTTGCCGCAGACCCAGTGCGGGTCCGGGCCCAGTTCCGGTTCGACGTCCAGCGCGTGCGGGTCGCCCGACGAGCAGACCGGGCAGAGCGGCCAGCGGCCGTACCGCTCCAGGAGCGCGTCCTGGACGTCCTGCGCGACCAGCCCCGCGACGTACGTGATGCCCTCGGGCCACTGCTGGGCCCACCAGCGCCGGTGCGTCACCGCGTCCTCGACCATCGAGACGACCTCGGCCGCGGCCACCTCGCGCGCGGCCAGATCGGCGAGGACCCGGGCACGGGCGGTATGCAGGGCCTGCTCCAGAGGGTCGATGTCGTCCATGGACTCATTGTCACCCCACCAGCCTCACCGGCGAAGGCGCCCACCGCATCCGGTGGCGGACGAGGTCTTGACGCTCCCTGGGCCCGAAAATATCTTTCAGGTGTGACCAATGACGTGAAGGAAAGTTTCACCAGCGGCGCCAGAGCGTCCGTACCGGGCCCGTCCGCGCCCACCGGGGGCGGCGGCTCCGGCCCGCACGGAGCGCCCGCGCCCGCCGCCCTCGCGGCCAAGGTGCGCACCCTCGCGCCGTCCATGACCCGCTCCATGCAGCGGGTCGCCGAGGCCGTCGCCGGCGACCCGGCCGGCTGCGCCGCGCTCACGGTCACCGGTCTCGCCGAGCTCACCGGTACGAGCGAGGCGACCGTCGTCCGCACGGCGCGCCTCCTCGGCTACCCCGGCTACCGCGACCTGCGCCTCGCCCTCGCCGGCCTCGCCGCCCAGCAGCAGTCGGGACGGGCCCCGTCCGTCACCGCCGACATCGCCGTCGACGACCCGATCGCCGACGTCGTGGCCAAGCTCGCCTACGACGAGCAGCAGACCCTCGCCGACACCGCGGCCGGACTCGACACCGTCCAGCTCGGCGCCGCCGTCACCGCCCTCGCCGGCGCCCGCCGCATCGACATCTACGGCGTCGGCGCCTCCGGCCTCGTCGCCCAGGACCTCGGCCAGAAACTCCTGCGGATAGGGCTCCTCGCCCACGCGCACAGCGACCCGCACCTCGCCGTCACCAACGCCGTACAGCTGCGCTCCGGCGACGTCGCCATCGCCATCACCCACTCCGGGTCGACCGGCGACGTCATAGAACCGCTGCGCGTCGCCTTCGACCACGGCGCCACCACGGTCGCGATCACCGGCCGCCCCGACGGCCCCGTGACGCAGTACGCCGACCACATCCTCACCACCTCCACCGCCCGCGAGAGCGAACTGCGCCCCGCCGCCATGTCGTCCCGTACGAGCCAACTCCTGGTGGTGGACTGCCTGTTCACCTGCGTCACGCAGCGTACGTACGAGACGGCGGCCCCCGCCCTCGCGGCCTCGTACGAAGCGCTCGCCCACCGGCACTCCCCCCGCACCCGCTGAACGTCCACAGCACCGAAAGAGCAGCACGTGTCTTCTACGTACTCCGAGCTTCAGGCGCAGCTGGCCACCCTCACCACCGAGGCGTTCCGCCCGGAACTGGCCGAGATCGACCGGCTTCCCACCGCCGAGATCGCCGCGCTGATGAACGGCGAGGACCGGACCGTCCCCGCCGCCGTCGCCACCCAACTGCCCGTCATCGCCGCCGCCATCGACGCGACGGCCGAACGGATGGCCCGCGGCGGCCGGCTGATCTACGCCGGCGCGGGCACGGCGGGCCGGCTGGGCGTCCTCGACGCGAGCGAGTGCCCTCCGACCTTCAACACCGACCCGGCGGAGGTCGTGGGACTGATCGCGGGCGGCCCGACGGCGATGGTGAAGTCGGTCGAGGGCGCCGAGGACTCGCGCGAGCTCGCCGCCGGTGACCTGGCGGAACTCGGCCTGACCGCCGACGACACGGTGGTCGGGATCTCCGCCTCCGGCCGTACGCCGTACGCCGTCGGCGCCGTCGAACACGCCCGCGCGGCGGGCGCGTTGACCATCGGCCTGTCCTGCAACGCCGACAGCGCCCTTGCGGCCGCCGCCGAGCACGGCATCGAGGTCGTCACCGGCCCCGAACTCCTCACAGGATCCACCCGGTTGAAGGCGGGCACGGCCCAGAAGCTGGTCCTCAACATGATCTCGACGATCACGATGATCCGGCTCGGCAAGACGTACGGAAACCTCATGGTCGACGTCCGCGCCTCCAACGAGAAGCTCCAGGCCCGCTCGCGGCGGATCGTCTCCCTCGCCACCGGCGCGCCCGACGAGCAGATCGAGGCCGCGCTCGACGCCGCCGACGGCGAGGTGAAGACCGCGATCCTGATGATCCTCGCCGGCATCGACGCCGAGGCCGCCGGCCGGCGCCTCACCGACTCCCACGGCCATCTGCGCGCGGCGCTGCACGCCCCGGCCGGCTGAGCGCTCCTCTCCCCCCACCCCCGCACAGCGAGGCACGACCGCACATGAGCACAGACGACAAGAACCGCGCCATCGCCGCCGCGATCCTCCCGCTCGTCGGCGGCGCGCGGAACATCGACTCCGTGGCCCACTGCATGACCCGGCTCCGGCTGGGGCTGCGGGACCGCTCGCTCGTCCAGGACCAGGCGCTGCGGGCCCTGCCCGCCGTCCTGGGTGTGGTGGAGGACGACACGTACCAGATCGTCCTCGGCCCGGGGACGGTGGCGCGGGTGACGCCGGAGTTCGAGGCGCTGGTGGCCGCGGCTGCCGTCCCGGATCTGGCGTCGCGAGGCGCGGCGATCAAGGCGTCCCAGAGGGAACGCAACGCCACCCCCTTCAAGCTCTTCCTCCGCCGGATCGCGAACATCTTCGTGCCGCTGATCCCCGCCCTGATCGGCTGCGGCATCATCGCCGGGCTCAACGGCCTGCTGACCAACCTCGGTCTGCTTCCCGCCGTCACCCCCGCGCTCGCGGCGATGGCGAGCGGCTTCATGGCGCTGATCGCGGTCTTCGTCGGCTACAACACGGCGAAGGAGTTCGGGGGTACGCCGATCCTCGGGGGCGCGGTCGCCGCCATCATCGTCTTCCCGGGCGTCGCGAAGATCGACGCGTTCGGCCAGACGCTCTCGCCCGGCCAGGGCGGCGTGCTCGGCGCGCTGGGGGCGGCGGTGCTGGCCGTGTACGTCGAGAGGTGGTGCCGCCGCTGGGTGCCGGAAGCCCTCGACGTCCTGGTCACGCCGACGCTCACGGTCCTGGTCTCCGGCCTGGTCACGCTCTTCGGCCTGATGTTCGTCGCCGGTGAGGTCTCCACCGCCATCGGCGACTTCGCCGACTGGCTGCTCGCGCACGCGGGCGCGGGCGCGGGTTTCGTCCTCGGCGGGCTGTTCCTCCCGCTGGTGATGCTGGGCCTGCACCAGGCGCTGATCCCGATCCACACCACGCTCATCGAGCAGCAGGGCTTCACCGTCCTCCTGCCCATCCTCGCGATGGCGGGCGCGGGCCAGGTCGGCGCTGCGATGGCCGTCTACGTCAAGCTCCCCCGCAACGGCTCCATCCGCCGCACCGTCAGGTCCGCCCTGCCGGCCGGCCTCCTCGGCGTCGGCGAGCCCCTGATCTACGGCGTCTCGCTCCCCCTCGGCCGCCCGTTCGTGACGGCCTGCGTCGGCGGCGCGTTCGGCGGCGGCTTCGTCGGCCTCTTCAACATGCTGGGCGACAAGGTCGGCTCCACGGCCATCGGTCCGTCCGGCTGGGCCCTCTTCCCGCTCCTGGACGGCAACGCGGGCGTGGGCGGGACGATCGCGATCTACGCGGGCGGCCTGCTGGTCGGCTATGCGACGGGCTTCGTGGCGACGTACTTCTTCGGCTTCAGCCGGGCGCTCCTGGAGGAGTTCGACGTGGAGACGGAACCGGAGCCGAAGCCGGAGGCCGCGCCGGCCACCACGGGCCCGCCTGCCCAGGAACCGGCGAAGGTCTGACACACGCCACGGCGAGGGCCGCCCCCGGCACGGAGCCGGAGGCGGCCCTCAGCCGCTTCGTCGTCCCGTCGGAATCAGCCCACGAAATAGCCGGAGACGTCGCCGACGAGGTGGACCATCCCGTTGTGGTTGTAGAGCGTGACGGCCCCGTGCACGCCCAGCGGCACCATGGTGAGGTTCGGCACCGTCTGCCCGGCCCCGGCGTTCAGGGTCGACGCGCTGGTGCGGGCCGTACCCGCCGGGAAGACCGAGACGAAGGTCGGACTCGAGACGTTCGTCACCGTCACGTTCATCACCACGGCCGAGACACCGGCTGCCGGAACGCCCACCTCGCCCGCGATCCCGAGGTCGGCCTGGCGGGGCCCTTGCAGAGGGTTGTACAGACCGAGTTCGATCCTGCTGTCCATCACACGCGCCGGCGTCACCGCCTGGAAAAGGGCCCCGGTGCCGCTGGTCGTGTAGTAGCCGGAGACGTCCGCGAGCAGATCCACGGACCCGTTGTGGTTGTAGAAGCGGACCTTGCCGTTCACCACCGGGACGACGACCAGGTTCGGCCGGGTCTCGTTCGCCACGAGGTTCAGGTTCGACGCGCTGGTCCGGGCCGTGTCGTCGGGATAGACCGAGACGAAGGTGGGCGCGGTGACGTTCGTCGCCGTCACGTTCATCACGACTGCCGACACCTCCGAGGAGGGCACCCCGTTCCGGCCGGTGACCTGGAGCGTCACCGTGCCCGCGGGCCCGACCTTCCCCTTCCGTACGCCGACACCGGAACGGGTGTCCATGGCCCGGACCGGCACCAACGGCTTGAAGCGGGCGCCCTGCGCGTTGTCGGTGTAGTAACCGGCGACGTCCGCGAGCAGGTCCACCGTGCCGGCCCTGTTGTAGAAGCTGACCCTGCCGCCGCTGACCGGCACCACGACCAGGTTCGACACGGCCCGGCCGGGTACGACGTTGAGGTTCGAGGCACTCGTCCGCGCCTCGCCGGCGGGGTGCGCCGACACAAAGGTCGGGTTGCTCGCGCCGACCGCCGTCACGTTCAGCACGACGGCCGAAACCCCCGTGGCGGGCACGCCACCGCTCCCCGCCACCTGAAGGGTGACTGTCGCGCCGGGCCCGACCTTCGCCTTGCTCACTCCGAGACCGCTGCGGGTGTCCATCACCCGGGTCGGCGGCACCGGCCGGTATCCGCCGGAGGCGCCCTTCACGGTGAACTCTCCGTTCACCCGCACCGCGGGGCCGCCGTTCAGCGGCTGGGCGGTCGCCGTCCAGGTGTACGCACCGTTGGGCACGCGCACGCCGGCCGCGTCCTTGCCGTCCCACCCGGCGGTGAAACGGCCGGCGACCTCACCGCCCGTGAACTCCCGTACGACCGCACCGGTGGCCTTGTCCGCCAGGGCGACCCGCCACGAGGCGGCGGGCTTCGACAGCCACCAGGCGCCCTCCCACAGCGTCCCGGCCTCGCTGTTCCAGACCGGCTCGGTGAACCGGTCCATGACAGCGAGCGGCCGGTCGGCGATGCCGCGCAGGGTGACGACGTGCAGGGTCTGCTTCGTGTCGACGTAGGCGAGGGAGTCGGTCAACGGATCGACATACGAGCTGAAGGCCGAGAGCTTCGTCAGCTCCGTGGTCAGCGTCTCGACGACGGGGGCGCCGGAGCGCACGTCGATCACTCGCAGCTTCCCGACACCCGATGTCTCGGTGTCCAGCCGCGCGACGACGAATCCCTGGCCGAGGCTGTTCTCCTCGGCCAGGGGGCTGATCAGCCCGCCCACGGGAATCCGCTGCTTCGTCACCAGGTTGACGACGACGCTGCCCTGACCGCCGTACATGCAGTTGACCATCGCCCACTCACCGGCCACCCGGAACCTCTCCACCTTGCAGGTGGTGCCCGTGTCGACCGATTCGGAGACGGCACCCGTGGCCAGATCCACGCCGATGAGCCCGGTGTCCTTCATCCTCCACAGCGTGCCGCCCCACAGGGCGGACGTGAGGACCTCGGGGTCCGACTCCACCCACACGACCTTGCCCGTGTCGATGTCGAACACGATGTTCTTGCCGTCCCGCGTCAGGGCGTGGAGATGGTGCCCCGAGCCCGTGCGGATCGAGTGCGGGCGAACGGCAGGGGCCGAGAGCCGCCACACCTTCGCGTCCTTGCCGGTGCGCGCCTCCCGCACCCGGACGACCGTCACACAGTCGACGCAGGTCCCGGCGTCCTCGGTGTCGAGAAGGACCAGTCGGCCGTCTCCCATCGTGTATCCCGGCTCGCAGTACCCGCTGCCGTCCGGCACGGGGCAGGACCAGGAGGACTCGGGCTCCGCCGACAGCGGTTCCGTCAGAGAGATCTGTCGGGCCTGGGCCGTACGCGTGGCGCCATCGTCCTCGATGTAGGCCAATTCCCCCTGGGACAAGCGCAGATTGCTCCGCTTCGCGGGATTCGGCGAGATCCGCTCGATCTGCTCGGCTCGCAGCACGCCCGTCGGGTCGAGGGTGATCCGCTGAAGGCCCCAGTGGCTGGAGTCCGTGCCACCGACCGCGTACAGGCTGCCGTCCGCACCGGCGACCAGCGACGCCCAGGCACTCGGAAGCACCGTCACCGCCTCGCCGCTCGTCATATGCACGGCACGCAGGGGACGTCTCTTGGAACCGCCGTCGTCGTCGAGGGCCACGACCAGCCAGTCACCGAGCGTCTGGACCCCCTTCGGCTCCTCGTCCCAGGGGAGGGACACCTGGCGGGTGGTCTTGCCATCCGCACGGGAGACCAGGCGTACCGGCTCGCCCCGGTATTCGTCGTAGTGAGCGAGCCAGTCCGGGGTGAGTGAGTAGAGCGGGTAGGAGGGCCTGACGGGGTCGGGCGGCGTGGGACGGAAGACGGCCGGAGCGAAGTCGACCAGACCGTAGCCGTACCGCTCGCCGTCCCAGTACTTGAGGAAGGCGCTCTCCCCGTCCTGGGCGAGCACGGTGGGCGCCTGGGGCATGCCCACCGGCAGCTCGACCTCGGCGTCGGCCGGGGCTCCCTCCCCGACTCCGAGGAGGTGCAGACTCGCTTCCGTGCCGTCGGCGCCAGGAACCCAGGTGAGCACCTGGTTCGCGGTGTGGGCGTGCGTCCAGTGGTGCCCCTCGGGACGGTTCCGCACACGCACCGATCCGGTGACGAGATCGCGTATCTCGTACGTGTCGTGGCCGAGGCATGCGGAGGTGTCACCGTTGGGGAACGGGGTGTGCGCGGGCGGGCATCCGGGGTCGGCGACCGAGGTGCCGGCCGCCGGATTCCACCACTGCGGGCCCTTCTCCTCGGACCACCACTGCACACCGGTGCCCGCACTGTCCACCTGGGCCGCAGCGGGCTTCACGTGCGGCGGCGCCGGAAGGGTCACCTCGCTCGCCACGAGACTCGTATCGGCGCCCGCCTCGGCGGCGGCGGGCCCCGCCCCCGCGACGAACAGCCCGGACAGACCGAGCAGCGCGCTCAGCCCGAGCGCGAGGGTGGACGTTCTTGCACGACGCGCCACGAAGGGCCCTCCCAGAAATCACGGCAGACAGAGGGAGGACGGACATCACGCGGGCCCCCCGGCCCCTCCCCCTCAGCAAGTGGCCCGACCTTAGCAACCCCCAAGTGGCGCATCAGCAGCTGAGTCACCCCCTTCGCGGCCCCTGCCCGGCGGGCCGACGGGCTGGGGGCAATCACCCCCCGGGCCCGGCTTCTCGCGCTCGACGGCCCTCGCTCACATCGTCCGCAGGTACTCCGCCAAGCGGTCGTACTCTTCCCTGACCCCCGCCTCCATCCCCGTCGCCAGTGCCTGGTCCCGGCTCTCGGTGGACGGCCAGAGCGAGGTGCTCGTCAGGGCCGTGCCGCCGTGCGGGGTGGCGTCGAAGGTCAGGGTGACGTGGACCGGCGGGCCCGGCATGAGTTCGAAGTGCTCGGTGTAGACGAGGCGTTCGTTCGGGACGATCTCCTCGTACGTTCCCGAGAACACGATGTCCTGTCCCTCGGGTGAGGTCTGGCCCCAGCGCCAGGCTCCCCCGGCCCGGAGGTCGATGTCGCAGACGGTCGTCGTCATCGCGGCCACGCCGTACCAGTGGCGGACGTGTTCCGGGCGGGTCCAGGCTTCCCAGACGCGTTCCGGCGGGGCGTCGAAGGTGCGGGTGATGACCAGTTCCCGGTCCGATGGTGTCGTCAGCAGCGTGATCATGGGATCGCTCCCGTCTCCCGGCCGAAATCGCAGGACTCCCGGACGCCCCCCTCTTATCATGATCACACCGGCACAGCCATCAAGCGAGTGAACGTGTTCAACGCGCAACCGCTATGGTGCTGCCACGCGCCGCGTCGATCAACGCGCCGCCTTACGACCTGTGGGGGGTCCCCTTTGCTGCGCTCCAAGCGCACGTTGCCGCATGCCCTCGTGCGCGCGGCGACCGTCTTCGTACTCTCGGCAGGCGTCGCCCTGCCCGCCGTCGTCGCGGCGCCGACCGCGTACGCGGCGACCGTCAGCCACACCGCGACCCTGGACGACGGCCGGCTGACCGTCGGACTGCCCGGAAACGCGCTCTGGGTGAAGGTGAGCGTCCTCGCCTCCACCGCCCCGGACACCGCCGTCCTCGTCTCGACCGACGAGCTGACCTCGACCGGCTACAACGCCTGGACGACCGACGCGCCGCTCCAGCTTCCCGAGGGCACCGCCCTCGGGACCTACCCCGTCGCCGTGGAGTACCGCATGCCCCACGGTGTCGTGGAGCGCTGGACCGGCGGCACCTTCGGCTACAAGCTGCACACCGGTGTCAGCTCGGCCGCCTTCGACCGCGGCACCACCAGCTTCGACCGGCGCGGCGTCGTCCTGTCCGGCACGGCCACCACCTGGAACCCGGCGACCGGCGAGCGCACTCCCGCCGCCGAGGGCACCTCGGTCAAGGTCACGCTGAACCTGCGCGACGCCTACTCCGCGGTGCGGAGCACCACAGCCCTGGCCACCACCGGGGCCGACGGCGCCTTCGCGCTGCCCGTCACCCCGGACGCCGAGATCACCGGCGGTTCCGCGGTGGTCCACTCCACGGCGGCCGACGTCGACCCGGACGACGCCCGCCCGCTGCCCACCGTGGGCGTCGAGAAGCTGACGTACCGGATCACCTCCGACACCGACAGGTACCGCGTCCACGCGGGCACCGACGTCAAGGTGACCGGCCGCGTGGAGCGCCTGACGGAGGAAGGCTGGCAGCCCTTCGCCGGTGCTCCGGTGGTCTCCACCGGCAGCGAGCCGCTGTCGTACGACACGGCCCTGCGGAACCAGATCGGCTCCGGCACCACGCTCGCGGACGGCTCCTTCACCTTCGCGGCCCGGCCCGCGTACTCGACGACCGGCGTCTACACCGGCCTGCGCCCCTCCGTGTACTACGGCAAGGGCAACGACCGTCCGTACGACGTGGCCGGGATCGCCGTCCCGCAGCAGTTCTCGTACGCCGACGCCCGCATGACCCTGGACGAGTACGGCAAGCTCACCGCGACCGGCCGGCTGCACACCACCGCCTCGGTGACCTGCTACGACAAGCCCGACTGGGTCGCCCTCCAGGCCTCCCTGGACAACGGCCGCACCTGGCGCAACATGGCGTCCCAGGCCACGCAGTACTGCAGCTCCTACTCGTTCGAGGTGTGGGGCCACACCAACGCCCTGTACCGGATCTACCACCCGGAGACGGACCGTTTCGTCACCAAGACGAGCACCCCGGTCCGCCTGGGCCGCACGCCCACCCGGATCGTCAACGTCACCATCACCCCCTCCCGACCGCGGGTCAACGGCACCATGACGGTCAAGGGTCTGGTGCAGCAGAAGGTGAACGGTGTCTGGAAGGCCATGCCGGGCGCGCGCCTGACGCTGCTCGCCAAGCCCAAGGGTGACCCGACCTGGTACTGGGCCAAGAAGGACGTGCCGACGAACTCGTACGGCAACTTCGGCTTCAGCACCGTCAACTACGGCGACGCCACCTGGATCCTCGTCCTGCAGTCCAAGAACGGTTACTTCTACAGCGAGTCGAGGACGATCTATGTCGATGCGCTCTGATCTCCGACGGCTCTCCGCCGTCTCCCTCGTCACGGCGCTCTCCCTGGGCATCTCCCTGGGCGCCGCGACGACCCCCGCCCTCGCCGAGGACCCCGCCCCCGCGCCCACCCCGGTGGGCGTCGGCCGGGCCGTCACCCAGGACGACCAGCGCGGCTCCTTCAAGGTGAACGCCTGGACGGACGCCCCGCAGGCCACGGTCACCGCCGTCTCCGCCAAGGTCCGGCAGGGCGACACCGTCCTCGCCGACGTCCCGGCGCTGATCCAGTCGACCCCGGGCACCTTCACCCTGCCCGCGGACGCCACGCTCAAGCTGACCGAGGACGGCGGCACCGTCCCGTCCCTCGGCAAGTACGCCATCGACGTCACCGCCACCGACTCGCTCGGCAACACGGTGACCCGCGCGAACGCCGGCACGCTGAACTTCACCCTGCGGCCGCTGCTCACCTTCGCCGTCGGCAAGCCCGGCTGGAACGACCCGTACATCCGCCCGCAGGGCAAGCTGAACGGCGTCCAGCCCGGCTCCGGCGACGTCGTGCCGCTGCCGAACCGTTCGGTCTCGTACCAGCGTTCCACGCCGGACGAGGGCCCGGCCCAGTCCGCGGTCACCACGGACACCGGCGAGTTCGCGGGCGCCCCGATCCCGGCGACGCGGCCCGGCGAGATGTACACGGCTACGTTCAGCGAGAACACCAACGAGGTCCACGGCACCGCCTCCGACCGGCGCTCCTTCTGGGAGTGGCAGTCCCGGAGGATGACGGTCACCGCCACCGCCGACAAGACGCGTGCGGTGAGCGGCGAGGTCGTCACCATCACCGGCCGGGTCACCGACCCGGAGAACGGCGGGGCCCCGCTCGCGGACCAGCCGGTGCGGGTGCGCCTGGGCGCGCCGCGCGACTACTACCACGAGGTCATCTCGTTCCCGCAGACCGTGCGGACCGATGCGGACGGCGTCTACACGGCGAAGCTGGTCGCCGCCGCCGGCCCGAACGCCTCGGGCTGGACGGTCGAGTCGGCCGACCTGTTCCAGTCCTTCTCGCCGGTCCACGGCTCGCTGGTCATGCCGCTGGACTCCCGTACCTACGTCGTCGGCTACAAGCTCGGGACGGACGCGCGCTTCACGGTGTACGGCCAGTTCCGCTCCCCGTACGAGCGCTGGTCGGGCAGCTCGTCCCAGCAGACGGTGCTCCTGGAGCAGTCCCCGGACGGGCAGACGGGCTGGAAGAAGGTCGCCTCGACCAACTTCTACTCCAACGTGCGCAACATGTTCGGCATCGCCACCTGGAACAAGGGCGGCTGGTTCCGGCTCCGGCACCTCACCTCCGACCAGTACGCGGAGTCCGTGAGCAAGCCGTTCTACATCGTCCGCACGGACAGCCGGGTCGTGGGCGTCAACGCGTCTCCCGAGCCGGTCCGCAAGGGCTCGGCGATCACGGTGACGGCCTCGCTCCAGCACCACACCGACGGTGCCTGGCGGGGTCTCGGCCATCAGCCGGTGAGCGTGTGGTTCAAGCCGTGGGGCGGGAAGACCTGGAAGCAGGTCGCCACCGGCAAGTCCGCCTGGAACGGCGCGGTCTCGCTGAAGACCACGGCGTCCGCCGACGGCTGGTACACGGTCCGGTACTACGGTGACGGGACGCACTTTCAGGCGTTCGGCGGCGAGGACTGGATCGACGTCCGCTGATCCATCCCCCTTACCCGCCTGGTACGACTGAAGGGCGGCACCCCCGTGGGGGTGCCGCCCTTCGGCGTCCGGCAGAACCGCTGATCCTCGAAGGATCAGAAGTCCATGTCACCGCCCGGCATGCCGCCCGGAGCGGCCGCGGAGGCCTTCTCCGGCTTGTCGGCGATGACGGCCTCGGTGGTCAGGAACAGCGCGGCGATGGAGGCCGCGTTCTGCAGCGCGGAACGCGTCACCTTCGCCGGGTCGATGATGCCCTCGGCGATGAGGTCGACGTACTCGTTGGTCGCGGCGTTGAGGCCGTGGCCGACGGGCAGGTTGCGGACCTTCTCCGCCACGACGCCGCCCTCGAGGCCGGCGTTGACGGCGATCTGCTTCAGCGGGGCCTCAAGGGCCAGCTTCACGATCGCGGCACCGGTGGCCTCGTCGCCCGTGAGGTCGCCCTCGAGCTTCTCGAATACCGAGGAGGCCTGGAGCAGGGCCACGCCACCACCGGCGACGATGCCCTCCTCGACGGCCGCCTTCGCGTTGCGGACGGCGTCCTCGATGCGGTGCTTGCGCTCCTTGAGCTCGACCTCGGTCGCGGCACCGGCCTTGATGACCGCAACACCGCCGGCGAGCTTCGCCAGGCGCTCCTGCAGCTTCTCGCGGTCGTAGTCGCTGTCCGAGTTCTCGATCTCGGCGCGGATCTGGTTGACGCGGCCGGCGACCTGGTCGCTCTCGCCCGCGCCGTCCACGATGGTGGTCTCGTCCTTGGTGATGACGACCTTGCGGGCGCGGCCCAGCAGGTCCAGGCCGGCGTTCTCGAGCTTGAGACCGACCTCCTCGGAGATGACCGTGCCGCCCGTGAGGATGGCGATGTCGTTCAGCATGGCCTTACGACGGTCGCCGAAGCCCGGAGCCTTGACGGCGACGGACTTGAAGGTGCCGCGGATCTTGTTGACGACCAGGGTCGACAGGGCCTCGCCCTCGACGTCCTCGGCGATGATCAGCAGCGGCTTGCCCGACTGCATGACCTTCTCCAGGAGCGGGAGCAGGTCCTTCACGGAGGAGATCTTGGAGTTGACGATCAGGATGT
This sequence comes from Streptomyces sp. NPDC093600, assembly GCF_044764755.1. NCBI lineage: Bacteria > Bacillati > Actinomycetota > Actinomycetes > Kitasatosporales > Streptomycetaceae > Streptomyces > Streptomyces sp. NPDC093600. Next base: position 127,019 of record NZ_JBIWIU010000001.1, on the reverse strand, counting down.
ACGGGTCGTCCAGGGACGCCTCCATACGCTCCATGTCGGTGGCGAAGTACGCCGAGATGTAGCCCTTGTCGAAGCGCATACCCTCGGTGAGCTCCAGCTCCAGACCGAAGGTCTGGGACTCCTCGACGGTGATGACGCCTTCCTTGCCGACCTTGTCCATCGCCTCGGCGATGAGCTCGCCGATCTGGGTGTCGGCGGCGGAGATGGAGGCCGTGGAGGCGATCTGCTCCTTGGTCTCGACATCCTTCGCCTGCTCCAGCAGGGCGGCGGAGACGGCCTCGACGGCCTTCTCGATGCCGCGCTTCAGAGCCATGGGGTTGGCGCCGGCCGCCACGTTGCGCAGGCCCTCGCGGACGAGCGCCTGGGCGAGGACGGTCGCGGTGGTCGTACCGTCACCGGCGACGTCGTCCGTCTTCTTGGCGACTTCCTTGACCAGCTCGGCGCCGATCTTCTCGTACGGGTCCTCGAGCTCGATCTCCTTGGCGATGGAGACACCATCGTTGGTGATCGTGGGGGCGCCCCACTTCTTCTCGAGGACGACGTTCCGGCCCTTGGGGCCAAGGGTGACCTTGACGGCGTCGGCGAGCTGGTTCATCCCGCGCTCGAGACCGCGCCGTGCCTCCTCGTCGAACGCGATGATCTTGGCCATGTGAAGTGGTCCTCCCGGACATGGGGTGGATAACGCTCCAGGACCGCGCCGACGCCCGCGACGGACGGCCTGCGGACCCGGCGGTTCCTTGCCCCACCTGGCCGCGGGCCTCGTCTGCCCGATCCTCGTAAGCACTCTCACCTTCAGAGTGCTAACGCCAATGATTAGCACTCGCCCTAGGAGAGTGCAAGCGCCTCCCACAGATCGGGAGGCCCCGCGAGCCGTCCGGGAACGCACGAGGGGCCCGCATCCCGGTCAGGATGCGGACCCCTCGGCGTGAGTGCGTACGTGGTGGCCGATCGCGCCGTGCTCAGACGGCGAGCTTGACCATGTCCGCCTGCGGACCCTTCTGGCCCTGCGAGATCTCGAACTCGACTCGCTGACCCTCTTCAAGGGTGCGGTAACCGTCCATCTGGATCGCGCTGTAGTGGACGAAAACATCCGCACCACCGTCGACCGCGATGAAGCCGTACCCCTTCTCCGCGTTGAACCACTTGACGGTGCCCTGAGCCATGCCTAACTCCCCTATTACTGGCCCTTGCGCGGGACCGCACTTCGCGGACCCGGGTCAGACCCTGCGCCGGAACGCGTCGACCGCGGCTGAATGTATCTGCCCAACTGCCCTCTGCAACAGGTCAATCGGACGAGAATTCTGGGCACGCCGGAAAGGAGAATAAGGGAGGATTCACTGATTTCCGGGGCAAGTCGGGCCCGTCAAAGTGCGCAGAAGGTACACAACACTCGAACACTTTGGCTGCTTCTTGTCGCGCGTCGACGCATTCTCATATGCGTCCGGCATGAGCAGCGGAGGGGGCTTCCCCAACTCTACCGTGCTCAACCATGCAGAATTGCCCCCTCCGTTTCTGGCGGAGAGGGCAATTCGGGGAATCGCGGTGCGTCAGCAGCCGCCGGCGACGGCCGGGATGATCGACACGCCCGCACCGTCCGGCGTCGCCGTCTCCAGGCCCTGCTCGAAGCGGACGTCGTCGTCGTTCACGTAGACGTTCACGAAGCGGCGGAGCTTGCCCTGGTCGTCCAGGACGCGGGCCGCGATGCCCGTGTGGTTCTTCTCCAGGTCGGCGATGACCTCGGAGAGGGTCGCGCCCTCCGCCGGGACCTCGGCCTGGCCGCCCGTGTACGTACGGAGGATGGTGGGGATGCGGACCTTGACGCTCATCGGGGTTCTCCAGTCTCTCAGTCGGCTCAGTGGGCCAGGCCGGCGTCGCGGAACGCGTCGAGGCTCGGGCGGATGGTGGCGGTCGCCTGCGAGGTGTCGGCCACCGCGTCCAGGGTCTTGAGGCCGTCGCCGGTGTTGAGCACGACGGTGGTCAGCGACGGGTCGATGAGACCGGCCTCGATCAGCTTCTTCGTCACGCCGACCGTGACCCCGCCCGCCGTCTCGGCGAAGATGCCCTCGGTGCGGGCCAGGATCTTGATCGCCTCGACGACCTGCTCGTCGTTCACGTCCTCCACGGCCCCGCCGGTGCGGCGGGCGATGTCGAGGACGTACGGGCCGTCGGCCGGGTTGCCGATGGCGAGCGACTTGGCGATGGTGTTCGGCTTCTGGGGCCGTACGACGTCGTGGCCGGCCTTGAAGGCGGCCGACACCGGGGAGCAGCCCTCGGCCTGGGCGCCGAAGATCTTGTACGGCTTGTCCTCGACGAGGCCCAGCTTGATGAGCTCCTGCAGCCCCTTGTCGATCTTCGTGAGCTGGGAGCCGGAGGCGATCGGGATCACCAGCTGGTCGGGGATGACCCAGCCGAGCTGCTCGCAGATCTCGTACGCGAGGGTCTTGGAGCCCTCGCCGTAGTACGGGCGCAGGTTGACGTTGACGAAGCCCCAGCCCTCGCCCAGCGGGTCGCCGATGAGCTCGGAGCAGAAGCGGTTGACGTCGTCGTAGTTGCCCTCGATGCCGACGAGGTCGCCGCCGTAGACGGCGGCCATGACGACCTTGCCCTGCTCCAGGTCGTGCGGGATGAACACGCAGGAGCGGAAGCCGGCGCGGGCGGCGGCGGCGCCGACGGCGCCGGCCAGGTTGCCGGTGGAGGAGCAGGACAGGGTGGTGAAGCCGAAGGCGCGGGCGGCTTCGAGGGCCTGGGCGACGACGCGGTCCTTGAAGGAGTGCGTGGGGTTGCCGGAGTCGTCCTTGACGAAGAGCCTGCCGGGCTCGACACCGAGCTCGCGCGCGAGGTTGTCGGCCTGGACGAGCTTGGTCCAGCCCGGGTTGAGGTTCGGCTTGTCGGCGACGTCGGCCGGGACGGGGAGCAGCGGGGCGTAGCGCCAGATGTTGGCGGGGCCGGCCTCGATCCGCTTGCGCAGCGCCTCGGGGTCACCGGTGGGGAGGTCGTAGGCGACTTCGAGCGGGCCGAAGCACAGCTCGCAGGCGAAGATCGGGCCGAGCGGGAAGACTTCACCGCATTCGCGACAGGAAAGCCCGGAAGCGGGACCGAGATCGACCGTGCTCTGGGCGTTCGGCGTGTTCTCGGTGTTCGCGACAGTCTGTACAGCCATTGGAGGCGAGGCCCTTTCTCCTCATCTTTCCCATGGCGAATTTCGCCATGAGACGGATTTGGCACCTTCCCTAGCCGGGGACCTCGCTGGCGCGCTGTGTCGCGGACGAGAACCGACTGGAGGGTTGCCGGGGCTTCAACGGGCCGTTTCCCTCTGCCCCTCTGGATGAGCGGTATTCGGTTGTGGAACGCGGGCGGCACCCCGACATGCGTCGGGCGTCCGCGTTGTTCAAGACTGTAACCGAAGGCATGGACGGTTGAGATGGTCGTCCGAACCGCGAGATGGAGATCACCTTGCTGGATGAAGTGGAGCGCTGGCTGGCCCGGCGGTCCTGGTCCGCGTCCGACCGTCCGCTGGAGCGGATCCTCGCGGCCAAGCGGGGGACGACGGTCAGCGTCGTGCTGCCCGCGCTGAACGAGGAGGCGACGGTCGGCGCGATCGTCTCCGTGATCCGCCGCGAGCTGATGTCCGACGCGGTCCCGCTCGTCGACGAGCTGGTGGTGATCGACTCCGGTTCCACCGACCGTACGGCCGAGGTCGCGGCGGCGGCCGGGGCCCGGGTGGTGGCGCGCGACGAGATACTGCCCCGGATACCGGCCGCCCCCGGCAAGGGCGAGGTGCTGTGGCGCTCGCTGATGGTGACCGGTGGGGACGTCGTCTGCTTCGTCGACGCGGATCTGCGGGACTTCTCCGCCGACTTCGTCTCCGGGATCGTCGGCCCGCTGCTCACCGAGCCGGACGTGCACCTCGTCAAGGCGATGTACGACCGCCCGCTGGGGGACGCGCCCGGCCAGGGCGGCCGGGTGACGGAGCTGGTGGCCCGCCCGCTGCTCAATCTGCACTGGCCCCTGCTGGCCGGTTTCGTCCAGCCGCTGGGCGGCGAGTACGCGGCGCGGCGCTCGCTGCTGGAACAGCTGCCGTTCCCCGTCGGTTACGGCGTGGAGCTGGGTCTGCTGGTCGACGCGCTGCACACGGTGGGCCTCGACGCGCTCGCCCAGGTCGACGTCGGGGTGCGCAAGCACCGCCATCAGGACGGGCAGGCGCTCGGCCGGATGGCGGCGGCGATCTACCGGACGGCGCAGCTGCGGCTGTCGCGCGGGCATCTGGTGCGGCCCCGGCTGACGCAGTTCGAGCGGGACGAGACGGGCGGCGGGAAGGGGTTCGCGCCGCGGACGTACGCGGTGGACACGGAGGAGCGGCCGCCGATGCTGGAGATCGCGGAGTACGCGCGCCGCCGGGTGGCGTAGCCGCGTGGCGGAACGTCGGATGATCATGTTTCCTGCCTAGATTTCCCTTTCATGAGGTCTGCGCATCAGAGGTTCACGCATCGAAGGGGAGCCCTGCTGGCGGTCGCCGGTCTCCTCGCCGGGTCGCTGCCCCTCATGGCGGCCGCTCCTGCCACGGCCGAGGTGATCGGGCCGCTGGGCGAGCGGACGGGCCGGGTGCAGCCGGTGTGGGCGACCCCGGCGCCGACGCTCCGCCCGGCGCGGCCCGCCCCGCACGGCCCCGGCGGCTCGATGGCCCAGACCGGCGCGCACGGTGAGCGGCTGTGGCTGCTCGGCGGACTCGCGCTGGCCCTCGCGGGCACGGGCGCGGTGGCGAAGGCGGCCCTGCGCGGCCGCCGTGGCGACTGAGCGCCGACCTCGTATACGTACGTTTGAGCGTTTACGGGACGGGCTAGGTTCGGCACATGGCTTCAGTACTGGTGGCTTCGAACCGCGGTCCCGTCTCGTACGTACCGCGCGAGGACGGCTCGGGCGCGCTCGACGCCCGTCGGGGCGGAGGTGGACTCGTCTCCGGCCTCTCGGCGGCTCTCGCCGGGCAGCCGGAGGCGCTCTGGGTGTGCGCGGCGCTCTCGGACGGGGACCGGGAGGCCGTGCGCACGGGCGTCTCGGAGCCCGGCGTCCGCATGCTGCCGGTCGATCCGGTGGTCTACGACGGGGCGTACAACGGCATCGCGAACTCGGTGCTGTGGTTCCTCCACCACCATCTGTACGACATCCCGGTCGCGCCGGTCTTCGACGCGGAGTTCCGGCGCATGTGGGAGGCGTACCGCGGCTACAACCGCGCCTTCGCGGAGGCCCTGGCCGCGGAGGCGGCGGAGGGTGCGGAGGTCCTGGTGCAGGACTACCACCTGGCGCTGGTGCCGGGGCAGTTGCGGGAGCTCCGGCCCGACCTGCGGATCGCGCACTTCACGCACACGCCGTGGGCGTCGCACGAATATCTGCGCATGCTGCCGGAGGACATCCGCGAGGAGCTTCTGTGGGGGATGCTCGGCGCGGACGAGCTCGGCTTCCACACCTGGGCGTGGGCGTCGGCGTTCATCAGCGGCGCGCACATCGACAGCGCCGGCGGGACGGCGGCCGGCTCCTCGCCGAGCGGTGACCCGTGGCGCGGAGTGCACCACCGCAAGGCCGGTGGGCCCGTGCGGAACACGCGGGTGCGGGTGTACCCACTGGGTGTGGACGGGGACGAGCTGCGGGCGCTGGCGCACCGGCCGGAGGTGGACGACCGGCTTGCCGCGCTGCGGGCGGAGGTCGGCGACCGGAAGACGATCGTCCGGGTGGACCGTACGGAGCTGTCGAAGAACGTGGTGCGCGGTCTGCTCGCCTACCGCGAGCTGCTGCGCGAACGGCCGGAGTGGCGCGGCCGGGTCGTCCACCTGGCCTCGGCCTACCCGTCCCGCCAGGACCTGGCGGTCTACCGCGACTACACGGCGGCGGTGGCGCGGCTGGCCGAGGAGATCAACACGGAGCTGGGCACGGAGGACTGGCAGCCGGTGCTCCTGTCCGTGAAGGACGACTTCGCGCGCTCGCTCGCGGCGTACCGGATGGCGGACGTGGCGCTGATCAACCCCGTGCGGGACGGCATGAACCTGGTGGCCAAGGAGATCCCCGTGGTGTCCGAGGCGGGGTGCGCGCTGGTGCTGTCGACCGGGGCGGGGGCGTACGAGGAGCTGCGTGAGGACGCGCTGACGGTCAATCCGTACGACGTGTCCGAGACCGCGCGGGCCCTGCACGAAGCGCTGACGACGGGCCCGTCCGAGCGGGCCGACCGAACCAAGCGCCTGGCGGCCAAGGCGACGGCGCTGCCGCCGCGGCGGTGGTTCCTGGACCAGCTGGAGGCCCTGCGCGAGCCGCGCTGACGAGCCCGGCCGGACTTCCTGGGCGCGCCCCCGCCGTGTCGGCGGGGGCGCGCCCTTCGCGTCTCAGCCTTCGCGTCTCAGCCCGCCTCGCGTACCGCCTCGGCCAGGTCCGCGAGGAAGCGGACCACGGCCGCCGGGCCCGGGACCGAGAGGTCGGCGCGGTCGGAGACCTCGGTGACCTCCGCGGAGCCACTGCACACCAGCAGACCCGGGGTGCCGTCCGAGCGGAGCTTCTCCACGGCCGCGTAGGCCGGAAGGTCGCCCAGGTCGTCACCCGCGTACAGGACGGAACCGGCGCCCACCTCCCGTACGTACTCCGCGAGCGCCACCCCCTTGTCCATGCCCGGCGGGCGCAGCTCCAGGACCATGCGGCCGGGTTCGAGGACCAGACCGTGGCGGGCCGCCAGATCACCGAGGGGGCCCTTGAGGGCCTCGAAGGCGCCCTGGGGGTCGGAGGCGCGGCGCGTGTGCACGGCGACCGCGCGCCCCTTCTCCTCGATCCAGGTGCCCGGCCACGCGCCGACGCGGGCCAGGAAGCCGGGGAGTTCGGCGCGGACGGCGGCGACGCCCGGGTGCGGTGGGGCGGCCTGGACGGTGCCGGTGACCGCGTCCCAGCGTTCGGCTCCGTAGTGGCCGAGGACGACGAGGTGTTCCAGGCCCGGGACGCCCGCGAAGCCGCCGTACCGTACCGCCACACCCGCCGGGCGGCCGGTCACCACCGCGATCGAGGCGATCCGTGGGGCCAGTGCGGCGAGGGCGGGGACGGCGCCGGGGTGGGCGCGGGCCTGTTCGGGGTCGGGGACGATCTCGGCGAGCGTCCCGTCGAAGTCGAGGGCGACGACGGCCTTCTCGGGCCGCGCGAGAAGCGCGGCCAGGCCGTCGCGGCCGGCGGGCGTGGTCGGGTGCGGAAGACTGACCATAGGACGACCCTACCCAGGCAGGCTCAGCGGCGCTGCTCCTTCTCCGCACGCACGCGGCGCAGGCGGTTGACCGTCACGGGGTCGTGGGCGAGGGCACGCGGATCGTCGAGGAGCGCGTTGAGCAGCTGGTAGTAGCGGACGGGCGACAGGCCGAGCCGCTCACGGACGGCCCGCTCCTTGGCGCCGGGCCCGGGCCAGGACCGGCGCTCCAGCGCGAGCACGGCCCGCTCCCGCTCCCCGAGGCCGCGCTCCTGGGCCTCGGGCTCGTCACCGGAGCCGGGGGACGCGTCCCCGAGCCCGGGGCCACCGGCGCTCCGTCCCTCACCGGAGTCGGGGCCACCGGCGCTCTGTCCCTCACCGAGGCCGCCGCCACCGGCGTCCGGCTCCTCGCCGCGGAATGCGTCCGGCTCCTCGCCGCGCCCCGTCCCCGGCCCTTCATCGTTGGTCATACGACCCAACTTATTCCGCGCTCTCGGCGGCCGTCGCGTCCCGGGCGATCTTCCCGAGCACCTCCGACGGCTTCGCCCCGGGCGCCACGGCCTTGCCGATGTTCTGCTTGATGTTCTCGCTGACCGCCGCCCAGGACGTCTTGCCGACCGGCGGCAGCTGCGAGCCGGGCAGCTCCTTCAGGAACTCGCGCAGGTTCCGGTGCTCGGGCTCGGCCTCCATCGTGGCGTACGCGCTGACGGTCGGCGGCAGCAGATCGTTGTCCCCGGCGAACTTGAGAACGTTGTCGTCGCTGAAGACGAAGTCCAGGAAGTCGCCGATCCGCTCGCGGTGGCCGTTCTGCTTGAAGCCCATGATCCAGTCGGCGACGCCCATGGACGCCTTGGCCTTGCCCTCCACCCCGGGCAGGGCGATCTTGCCGACCTTGACGCCCTTCTTCTCCGCCTCCTGCATCAGGGACGGGTGACCGTTGAGCATGCCGACCTCGCCCCGCGCGAACGCGGCGAAGGCGTCCTTGCGGTTGAGCTTCCCGGGCGCGACCGGGCCCGTCAGACCCTTCTCGACGAGGTTCGTGCGCAGCCAGTCGAAGGTCTTCACGTTCTGCTCGGAGTCGATCTTGTAGCGGTCGGTGGCGTCGGTGTATCCGTCGCCACCGCTGAGCAGCCACATCATGGTCTCCGCCTGCGCCTCCTCCGGGCCGAGCGGCAGGGCGAAGGGGTACGGGACGTCGTCGCTCTTCAGCTTGCGCGCGGCGGCGGCGAGCTCGGCCCAGGTCGTCGGCGCCTTGGTGACACCGGCCTCCTCGAAGAGCTCCTCGTTGAAGAAGAGCAGCCGGGTGGAGGCGGCGAAGGGCAGACCGTACTGCGTCCCCTTGGTCTCTCCCGCGGCGGTCAGCGGGGCGAGGAAGTTGGCCTGGACGGGGATGGAGAGCAGCTCGTCGGCGGAGTAGAGGGCGCCCGCGGCGGCGTAGTCGGCGTACGCGCCGATCTGCGCGATGTCGGGCGCCTGGCCGGCCTTCACCATCTCGGCGACCTTGCGGTCGACGTCGTTCCACGACTCGATCTGGACGTCGACCTTCACCCCGGGGTGCTCGGCCTCGTACGCGGCGGTGAGCCCGTCCCAGTACTTCCTGGTGCTGTCGCCGCCGGTGAGGTCGTAGTCGGCGGCGACCAGCTTGAGGGTCACGTCGCCGGTCTCGCCGCCGGTGAGGCCGCAGCCGGAGAGCGCCGCGGTCAGGCCCAGCGCGGCGATGGTCGCGGTCAGTCCAAGGAGTCGCCGCTGCACAGCGTTGTCCCACCCTCTGCTCGTCGTCGAGCTGTGATTTTCACAGAAGGAAAAGCATAAGGTCTACACCACTGGGGTATCGCTCCGGCATCGACCGATGCCAGTTCGCCGGTCCGCTCAGCCGTGCCCGGAAGCCTCTCTCCCGGCCTCCGGCCGCAGCCGGAAGCCACTCTCACGCTTTTGTATGCCCGCCCAACAATCCCGCCGAGTGGACTAGACCTTTCTGCGGTTCGCGGGCGACACTGTCCCCCGTGAGACACGTCATCGCCCTCGATGTGGGCGGCACCGGCATGAAGGCCGCCCTCGTCGGGGCGGACGGCACCCTGCTCCACGAGGCGCGCCGCGCCACCGGACGGGAGCGCGGCCCCGAGGCCGTCGTCGAGACCATCCTCGGTTTCGCCGCCGAGCTGCGCGCCCACGGCCTGGAGCGGTACGGACAGCCCGCCGCGGCCGCCGGCGTCGCCGTCCCCGGCATCGTCGACGCCGAGAACGGCATCGCCGTCTACGCCGCCAACCTCGGCTGGCGCGACGTCCCGATGCGCGCCCTGCTCAGCGAGCGCCTCGACGGAATCCCCGTCGCCCTCGGCCACGACGTCCGCACCGGCGGCCTCGCCGAGGGCCGCATCGGGGCTGGAAACGGCGCCGACCGCTTCCTCTTCGTCCCGCTCGGCACCGGCATCGCCGGCGCCATCGGCATCGGCGGATCGATCGAGGCCGGCGCCCACGGCTACGCCGGCGAGATCGGCCACATCGTCGTCCGCCCCGGCGGCACCGAGTGCGGCTGCGGCCAGCGCGGCTGCCTGGAGCGGTACGCCTCCGCCTCCGCGGTCACCCTCGCCTGGGCCGCCGCCTCCGGCGACCCCGACGCGGACGCCGCCGACTGCGCCAAGGCGGTCGAGTCCGGCGATCCCACCGCCGTACGGATCTGGCAGGACGCCGTCGACGCCCTCGCCGACGGCCTGGTCACCGCGCTCACCCTGCTGGACCCCCGCACGCTCATCATCGGTGGCGGTCTCGCCGAGGCCGGGGAAACCTTGTTCACACCCCTGCGGACCGCGGTGGAGGAGCGGGTGACCTTCCAGAAGCTTCCCGCCATCGTCCCGGCGGCCCTGGGGGACACCGCCGGATGCCTGGGCGCGGGCCTTCTCGCCTGGGACCTGCTCTCGCTCGACAGCCCCACCCGCAACGAGTCCGACTCGGAGGTATCCGCCTGATGGCCGATCGCACAGTTCTCGCCGGCGCGCGCGTCGTGCTGCCGACCGGAATCATCGAGAACGGACGCGTGATCGTCGAGGGCGGCCGCATCGTGGGCGCGGGCGCCTTCGAGAGCGGAGCGGAAGCCCCCGCCGGCACCCGGGCCCTCGATCTGACCGGCCACTGGGTCGTCCCCGGCTTCGTCGACACGCACAACCACGGCGGCGGCGGCGCCTCCTTCACCTCCGGCACGGTCGACGAGGTCCTCAAGGGCGTCCACACCCACCGCCTGCACGGCACCACCACGACCGTGGCGTCCTTCGTCACCGGCGACATGGACTTCCTCGGCCGCCGCGCGGGCCTCCTGTCCGAGCTGGCCGAGCAGGGGGAAATCGCCGGCCTCCACTTCGAGGGGCCGTTCATCTCCCCGTGCCGCAAGGGCGCGCACGACGAGACGCTGCTGCGCGACCCCGACCCGGCCGAGGTCCGCAAGCTGATCGACGCGGGACGCGGCCAGGCCAGGATGGTGACGCTCGCCACCGAGCTGCCCGGCGGCGTCGACTCCGTACGCCTGCTCGCCGAGCACGGCGTGATCGCCGCGATCGGCCACACCGACGCGACGTACGAGCAGACCGTCGAGGCCATCGACGCGGGCGCCACCGTCGCCACGCACCTCTACAACGCGATGCCCGGTCTCGGCCACCGCACGCCCGGGCCGATCGCCGCGCTCCTGGAGGACGAGCGGATCACGGTCGAACTGATCAACGACGGGACGCATCTGCACCCGGCCGCCCTGGAGCTGGCGTTCCATCACGCCGGCCCGGACCGGGTCGCCTTCATCACGGACGCGATGGACGCCGCCGGCTTCGGCGACGGCCGCTACATGCTCGGCACGCTGGAGGTCGAGGTGAAGGACAGCGTGGCGCGGCTCGTCGAGGGCGGCTCCATCGCGGGCTCCACCCTCACCCTGGACCGGGCGTTCAAGCGCGCCGTGACCATCGACCGGCTGCCGGTCGAGTCCGTCGTCCGGGCCATCTCCGCCAACCCGGCCCGCCTGCTCGGCATCGACGACAGGGTCGGCTCGCTGGAGCCCGGCAAGGACGCCGACCTGGTCGTCCTCGACGAGGAGTTCGACCTCAAGGGCGTGATGCGCAAGGGCGCCTGGGTGGTCGAGCCCCGACCGGCCTGATCCGGCCCGGCCGGAACGCGAGGCGGTCGACCGGGGGTCTGGGCCAACCGCCTTCCTTTTGGCATGATCGGGGCGCGATCGGGAGCTTCTACGGGGTACGGGGGTACGGCAGGTGATTCTCACGGTCACCCTCAACACGGCACTGGATCTCACCTATCGGGTGCCGGCCCTCACCCCGCACGCCTCCCACCGCGTCACCCAGGTGATCGAACGCCCCGGCGGCAAGGGCCTCAACGTCGCCCGCGTCCTGGCCGCCCTCGGCTACGAGACGGTCGTGACCGGGTTCGCGGGCGGCCCGACCGGCGAGGTCCTGCGGGCCCGTCTCGCGGATCTGCCGCTGACCGACGCGCTGGTCCCGACCGCCGGACCCACCCGCCGTACCGTCGCGGTGGTCGACGCGGCGAGCGGCGACACCACCCAGCTCAACGAACCCGGCCCCACCATCGGCCCGGCCGAGTGGGCCGCCCTCACCGGCCGGTACGCCGAACTGCTGCGGGGCGCCGACGCGGTGGCCCTGTGCGGCAGCCTGCCGCCCGGCATCCATGTCGGCGCGTACGCGGAGCTGGTCAGACTCGCCCGGGGCGCCGGGGTCCCGGTCCTGCTCGACACCAGCGGCGAGCCGCTGCGGCGCGGTATCGCCGCCCGCCCCGACCTGGTGAAGCCGAACGCCGACGAGCTCGCCCAGCTCACCGGATCCCGTGAACCGCACCGGGCCACCCAGGACGCCCGGCGGCGCGGAGCCCGCGCGGTGGTCTCCTCACTCGGCCCGGAGGGCATGCTGGCCGCCACCCCCGACGGGGTGTGGTGCGCGGCTCCCCCGGCCCCGGTGCGGGGCAACCCGACCGGCGCCGGCGACTCGGCCGTCGCGGGTCTGCTCTCCGGCCTGGTCGACGGGCTGCCGTGGCCGGACCGCCTGGCCCGCGCGGTCGCCCTCTCGGCAGCGACGGTGCTCTCCCCGGTGGCGGGCGAGTTCGACCGCTCGGCGTACGAGGAGCTGCTGCCCCGCGTGACGGTGAAGGAGCAGGCCGAGGCGGCCTGAGCCTCTAACTGGACTGCAGCTAATCCCGCTCATGGGGCACTGTTAGGGATCACCTGCGCATACCAGTTCCGCAGCGCGAACGGATCAGATCGCGGCGTAACGGACAAGAATCGTAGGACAATTCTCGCCATTCTTAACTTTTTCGATCTGAAACCTAGACATCGAGCGAACAGATGCTCGAAGATCGAAATGTTTCGCGAATTGACCTTCGAGGGAGCTCTGAGTGCGCAGGAATCTTATGACCGCCGCTGGAACCATAGCCGCCGCCTTCGCCCTTTCCGTCTCTATGTCCGGTTCGGCCTATGCAACGGTGGGCACTGCCGGCTGCGGCACGACCGGCGCCTATGGCGACATGTACTTCAGCAATTACCATGGCCCGGCCGCCACGATTAATATCAAGTTTAGCCTGAGCGACACTTTGGCCGACGGAAACAGTGTCCGTTTGCGCCTGGTCTCACAGGACGTCAGCGGGATAATTCGCTACTGGTCGTGGCGCACCAACTCGCAGGGAAGCGGTACCACGAGCAGATGGGAGACGACAGCCGCGGACAGTAGGGGGCTTCACAAAATCGGGCTTGAGGTAGCTCGCTTCAACAGCAACGGAACCTACCGGAACGGCTGCTTCGACTGGGCGTACTGACACGAGGGAAAGCCATAGGCGGCGCAGAGCGCGCCGCCTATGGCTCAGCTTGTTGCAGCTCCGCTAGACCCCTGTCGGTTACCCGTTCACGTGGCCAGCCTTCAGCGACACCTGATCAAGGATCGCGTCACAGGCATCTCCCTGCTCACAGGAAATCTTGAGAGCGTTCTGCCCCTTGGTGAGATTCACGAAGGCATAGGTCTTTGTCCAGCCTTTCTCCCAATCCCCATCTGCAGCCTTCGCGAAGTTGGACATGTTGAGGGAGCGTGGACTCCCTCCGTTCACGGTGAGGGTAGTCTTCGCGTCCCGACCCGGGACGCTGTACGTGACGAACAGCGTGTACTCGCCTCCGTTCGGGACGTCGGCAGACCAGGTCACCGAACCGCCCACCCCGTTGAAGTTCACATACGCGCCGTCCGCGCCCTCCGCGCCCTTGATGTCCTTGGCGAGCAGCGCCGCACCGCCCAGCTTGAGCGTGGCCGCGTCCTGCTGCGGCAGCTCGGGCGGGGTCTCGCCTGCGGAGGGCTCCGTGCTCGGGCTCTCCTGGACCTGCTCGGAGCCGCCGGTCGGCGTGCCGCCCGCGTTGGAGCCGTCGGCGTTCTTGTCGCCCGTGTTGTTGAGGACGGCGGCCGTGATTCCGATCACGACGACCGCGACGACCGCGATCGCGCCGATCAGCAGGCCCTTGGTGTTGGGGCCGCGGCCGCGCTGGGGCGGCATCGGGGACTGGCGGGTGCGGTCGCCGCCCGGGTAGGTCTCGGGCGCCGCGTACTGCGGGTTCGGCCGACCGTACTGCTGCTGGCCGCCGTAGTTCTGCTGCTGCGGCACATGCGCCTGGGCGGGTGCGCCGTACTGGCGCTCGCCGACCGTCCTGACCTGGTTGTACGAGGTTCTGGGGACGCCGGGCTGCGCGGCCGGGCCGGGGTAGCCGTAGCCACCGCCCTGGGGCGGCTGTGCGCCTGCCGCCTGGCCGTCCGCGTACAGGTAGCCGAACGGATCGTCGTCCTCGGGCGTGTTCGCGCCGTCGTTACCGGCAGCCATCCCTGGTCACTCCTATCCATGCTCGCCAGCCGTCGCCGACCGGCCGAGCCTACCTCGAACGAGGAACGCTTCGATCCGTTCCTTGACAGGCCGGTGATCGTCCGGGAAGTGACCGACGGGTAAAGAAATGGGCTATCCGGCGCGCCGGTGGATCTTGGCGCGGGAGCGCTTCTCGATGTACATCCGCTGGTCGGCGGAGTTCAGGACCTCTTCGACGCTCATGCCGCACTCGGCCCAGCCGATGCCGAAGCTGGCCCCGACCCTGACCGCCCGCCCGTCGACCCGGATCGGCGGAATGATGGCGTTCCGCAGCCGAACGGCCAGGTCAGCGGCGTCGGCGGCACCGAGCCCGTCGGCGAGGACGACGAATTCGTCACCCCCGAGCCGGGCGACGGTGTCTCCGTCGCGTACGCCGGTGGTGAGCCGGCGGGCGACCTCGATGAGCACGGCGTCCCCGGTGTGGTGCCCGAAGCGGTCGTTGATCGACTTGAAGCCGTCGAGGTCGCAGAAGAGGACGGCGAGCCCCTTCGTCCCGTCGTCGACCTCACCACCCGGCGGGGCGACGGCGTGGACGTGGTGGTCGTACGGGCCTCCGGTGGCGGCGCCGGGCGCCGGGTCGAAGCCGAAGCCGTGCTCGTGGCCGTACGGGGAGTCGTAACCGGCGTCGGGATCCCCCACCTCGCCCGCGCGGGCGGCGTGCGGGCGTTCGCAGATCCGGGCGCTGAGCCGGGAGCGCAGCTCGGCGCTGTTGGGCAGGCCGGTGAGGGCGTCGTGGGAGGCGCGGTGGGCGAGCTGCAGCTCGTGGCGTTTGCGCTCCTCGATGTCCTCGACGTGGGTGAGGAGGAACCGGGGGCCGTCGGCGGTGTCGGCGACGACGGAGTTGCGCAGGGAGACCCAGACATAGGTGCCGTCGCGGCGGCCGAGGCGCAGCTCGGCGCGGCCCCCTTCGGCGGAGGTGCGCAGCAGGGTCCCTATGTCCTCGGGGTGGACCAGGTCGGCGAAGGAGTAGCGGCGCATGACGGAGGCGGGCCGGCCGAGGAGGCGGCAGAGGGCGTCGTTGGTGCGCAGGAGCCGGCCGTGCTGGTCGCCGCCCATCTCGGCGATGGCCATGCCGGAGGGGGCGTACTCGAAGGCCTGCCGGAAGGACTCCTCGCTGGCGCGCAGGGCCTGCTGCTCGCGTTCGAGGCGGACGAGGGCGCGCTGCATGTTTGCTCGCAGGCGTGCGTTACTGATCGCAATCGCCGACTGGGAGGCGTACATCTGGAGCGCTTCCCGGCCCCAGGGGCCGGGGTGGCGGCCGTTGCGGGGCCGGTCGACGGAGATCACGCCGAGGAGTTCGCGGCCGGAGCCCGGGGCGCCTCCCGCATGGGCGGAGCGCACGCCGGGGGCGTACATCGGGGCGTAGAGGCGGTCGTGGGGGTGCCACTCGTCCTCGAAGCGGGGGGCCGGGCCTTCGGTGTGCCACTGCGGCACGTCGTCCTCGATGAGGACCCAGCCCTCGGTGTGCGGGATGAACCGCAGGTCACCCCAGGCGACGCCCATGGAGAGGCGGCGTTCCCAGGATTCGCGGGAGCCGACGCGGCCGGTGATCAGGGCTTCGGCGGCGGCGCTGCCGGCGAAGGCGGCGACGACGAGGTCTCCGTCGGGGCGGACGAGGTTGACGCAGGCCAGCTCATAGTTGAGACCGGCGACGATGCCGTCGGCGACGGTCTGCAAGGTGTCCGCCAGACTGCGCGCTGTATTGAGGTCGGCCACGACCTGATGCAGCTGCCGCAGGGTCGCAAGGCGGACGTAGGGCTCCGACTCGGTCTCCATCGCTCGCTCTCCCCGAGACCTCGACAGCAACTCCAGGGTTCTCATCGGCTCACTTACTGCACTGTCTCCGCCACTGAATCACAGCGAGCTGTGCACCCGGTACACAGGGTCAACAAATACTGGGCTCTGTGACTCAAGTCACAATAGGGTCTGGAGGGTTGGCGGGTCTGCTGGAAAGCGCTCCCGTTCTTTCTTGAACGCAAACGAACGGACGACCGATCCGGCGGGTCCCGTAGCGGCGGGCAGTACGGACACGACCTAGGACCGGCGGCGGGCCCGTTCTGGTCCCGGGGCCCGATGCGGGGCGGAGCGGGCCGCGACTAGCGTGCGAGGTGTGCTGCAGAAGACCCTCACCCCGCCTCCCCCGGCCATCCCTCATGCTGAGGGGGTGAGCAACGACGAGTTCCGGGCGGCGATGTCCCGGCTGGCGGCGGGCGTGGTGCTGGTGACGGCCCACGACCCGGACGACGGCCCACGCGGTGAGGACGTCGGGATGACGGCGACCGCGTTCATGTCGGTGTCCCTCGACCCGCCCCTGGTCCTGGTCAGCCTCCGCAACGGCTCCCGGATGGACGACCTGCTCGCCGAGGTCCCCGTCTGGGCGGTCTCGGTCCTCTCCGAGAGCCAGCGCCACGTCGCGGGCCGGTTCGCGATGAAGGGCCGGATCAGCGACCGTCTCCTCTTCGAGGACGTGCCGTACACGCGCGGCGAGGAGAGCGGCGCGCCCCTGATCGGCGGCGCGCTCGCGACGCTGGAGTGCCGTACGGAGAACCGCGTCGTGGCCGGCGACCACACCCTGGTCATCGGCCGCGTCCTGACGGCCGCCTTCCCCTCGTCCGACGGCGCCCCGCTGACCTACTTCAAGGGGAAGTACCGCCACCTGGCCTGACGCGCCCGCCGCAGCGCCGGGCGAGCCCCCGGGAGCGTCCGAAGGCTCCCGTCAGCCCCAGTCGCGGCCCTGGCGGCCGCGCTTCGTCTCCGCGCGCTGCTTCTTCACGCGCAGCCGGCGCTCGTTGATGCCCCGGGGGATCTTCGTCGCCCGGCGCGGCTTCGGCGGCGGGGCCGTGGCCTCGGCGAGGAGCGCGGCGAGGCGGATCGCCGCCGTCTCGCGGTTGCGCCACTGCGAGCGGTGCTCCGACGCCCGTACCGTCAGCACCCCGCCCACCAGACGCGACGCCAGCCGTTCGAGCGCCCGCGCCTTCCAGACCTCCGGCAGCGCCTCCGTGCGCGCCAGGTCGAAGCGGAGCTCCACCTGCGAGTCGCTGGTGTTGACGTGCTGCCCGCCCGGCCCCGACGACCTGGAGAAACGCCACATCAGCTCGGCCTCGGGAAGCGAGACGGAGCCACGGATGACATACGGACCGGACATGCCGTCCATGTTCCCCGGAGCGGGCCTCGCACGTCACCCCGTTTTCGCGGCCGGTCCTCCCGGCCGAAGTCCCACCGCGCCGCCGCCGATGGAACCGGCGGGGGCCTCTCGGCGTTATCCCGTGTGACGACGACAGTCGACGACATCACGACGAAAGGGACTTCCCATGGCTGTAAGCCTGTCCAAGGGCGGCAACGTCTCCCTGACCAAGGAGGCTCCGGGCCTGACCGCCGTCACCGTGGGCCTCGGCTGGGACGTCCGTACGACCACCGGCACCGACTTCGACCTCGACGCCTCGGCCATCGGCGTCGACGCGGCCGGCAAGGTCGCCTCCGACGCGCACTTCGTCTTCTTCAACAACAAGTCCACCCCGGACCAGACCATCGTCCACACCGGTGACAACCGCACCGGCGAGGGCGGCGGCGACGACGAGCAGATCAACGTCAACCTCGCCGCTCTGCCGCCGAACGTCGACAAGATCGTCTTCCCGGTCTCCATCTACGACGCGGTCAACCGCTCGCAGAACTTCGGCCAGGTGCGCAACGCCTACATCCGCATCATCAACCAGGCCGGCGGCACCGAGCTCGCCCGCTACGACCTCTCCGAGGACGCCGCCGTCGAGACCGCCATGGTCTTCGGCGAGCTGTACCGCAACGGCGCGGAGTGGAAGTTCCGCGCGGTCGGCCAGGGCTACGCCTCGGGCCTGGAGGGCATCGCCCGCGACTTCGGCGTCAACCTCTGACGGACACGCACCGTACGCGCGCCGTACGACAAGGCCCCGGCTCCGGCCGGGGCCTTACCGTTTCCGCATGATCGTCGAGCCCTACGCCTCCGCCGACCACGCCCTGCCCGGCCCGCTCCTCACCGAGCTGACCGAGCTCTACGCCTCCAACCGCGACTTCCACGCGGTCACCGGCGACTTCCCGGACCCCGACGGCATCCTCCCCGAACAGGTCGCCGCCGCCCTCGCCGACGAACTCGCCCGCCCCGGCTCCGAGGTGCTCCTCGCCCGCTCCGAGGGCCGGCTGATCGGCATCGCGGTCACCCTCGACCACCACCCCGACCCCACCGACCCGGACCCGTGGATCGGTCTGCTGATGGTCGACGCGCGCGCCCACCGGTCGGGCCACGGCCGCGCCCTCGCCGGCACGGTCGAGGGACGGTTCCGCGCCGAGGGCCGTACGGGCGTCAAGCTCGCGGTCCTGGAGAACAACCCGCGCGGCCTCGCCTTCTGGACCTCCCTCGGCTACGCCGAGATCGACCGCCGCCCGGACCGGGAACACGGCCGCCCGAGCGTGGTCCTGCGCAAGAGCCTCTGAACGGCGCGGGACTGCTCATGGCTTCGTACAGCCCAGGGCCACAGGGCTACTGAGGCCGCTCCGGCTTCCCGTCCCCGTACAGCCACACGTCCCACACGTCACCGAGGTCCTCGCCCGCCACGTCCTCCACATAGGCGGTGAAGTCCTCCGTGGAGGCGTTGCCGTGACGGTGCTTCGCGGGCCAGCCCGCCAGGATCTCGTAGAACGTGTCGTCGCCGACCGTCTGCCGGATCTTGTGCAGCACCATCGCGCCGCGCTGGTACACCGGCGGGTCGAACAGGTTCTCCGCCGTCGGCGGTTCGGCGGGCGGGAAGGCCCAGTTGGCCTCGTCGGCGAAGGCCTTCTCGAAGCGGCGCTGGGCCGGGGTGTCCTCGAAGTCCTCCGCGTACAGCCACTCCGCGTAGGTCGCGAAGCTCTCGTTGAGCCACATGTCCCGCCAGGTCGCGGGCGAGACGGAGTTGCCGTACCACTGGTGCGCGAGCTCGTGGACGAGGGTCGGGGCATCGAAGGCGTCCTGCGGGAATACGGGCCGGGTCTGGGTCTCCAGGGCGTAGCCGACGTCGCCGGCCGCTTCGACGATCGCGCCGGTGGAGGAGAAGGGATAGGGCCCGAAGTTCTCCTGCTGCCACTCCAGGATCTCGGGGATGCGGTCGAGGAGCGCGGAGCTGTCGGCGGCGACGGTCGGGTCGACGGCGGTGTGCACGGCGACGCCGGAGGGGGTGGTGGCGGTCCTCGTCTCGTACCGGCCGATCGCGACCGTCGCGAGGTAGCTCGCCATCGGCTCGGCGCTGTGCCAGACGGCGGTGGTCCGGCCGCCTGCCGTCCGCTCGCTGCGCAGGGTGCCGTTGGAGACGGCCCGCAGGCCCGCCGGGACGGTGAGGGTGATGTCGTACGTCGCCTTGTCGGACGGATGGTGGTTGCCGGGGAACCAGGCCGTGGAGCCGACCGGTTCGCCGAGCGCGAGCGCCCCGTCCTTCGTCCGCAGCCAGCCCTCGCCCGCCCCGTCGGCGTCGGTGATCTTCCGGGGTACGCCGGAGTACGTGACGGTGGTCCGGAAGACCTTCCCCTTGCCGATCTCCTCGCGGGGCCGGAGCGTCAGTTCGCCGCCCGCCCGGTTGACGGCGGCCGGGGCGCCGTCGACGGTGGCGCGGCCGACGGTGAGACCGGCGAGGTCGAGGTTGAAGGCGCTCAGGTCCTGGGTGGCGCGGGCGGTGATCTCGGCGGTGGCGTCGAGGCGGCCGTCGGCGGGGTCGTAGTCGAGCCTGAGGTCGTAGTGCCGGACGTCGTAACCGCCGTTGCCGAGCTTGGGGAAGTACGGGTCGCGCAGCCCCGCGGCGCCGGGGGCGCCGTCCACCGGCCCGCCCGTGTCACCGGTGCAGCCGGCGGAGCCGACGATAAGCAGCAGCGTCGCGGCGGCTGCCAGTACGGCTCGGGTACGTCTCTCCACGGAACGATCTTAGGCGGGGGTACGAATCCGGCGGCGCCGGGCCTGGGGCGGAACCGGCGGCGCCCGGCGGGGGTCCGGGCGCCAGCGGGGGGCGCGGGGGCTGTTACTTGTCGAGCGCCTCCACGCCGGCGCGGGCGAACTTCTCGTCCAGGTCGCCACTGGGCGCGCCGGCCACGCCGATGCCGGCGATCGGGGCTCCCTTGGCCGTGACGGGGACGCCGCCGCCGAGGAACAGGGTGCCGGGGATGTCCTTCAGGTTCGGGGCCTGGGCCAGGCGCCCGGCGAGGACGGAGGTCGGGGCGTTCCAGGAGACGGCGGTGAACGCCTTGCGCTCGGCGGACTCGTAGGACTGCGGGCCGGCGCCGTCACCGCGGAGGATCACGACGGTGTTGCCGTTGCGGTCCACGACGGCGACCGTCACGCGCTGGTTCTCGGCCTCGGCGGCGTCCAGGGTGGCCTGCGCGGCCTTGGTCGCGGCGTCGATCGTCAGGTGCGTGGTCTGCTGGAGGTTCCGGTTCGCGGCGTCGGCCTTGACGGCGGCGGCGGGGGCGGCGGCCGGAGCGGAGGCGTTCGCGGAGACGGCGCCGAAGGTGCCTGCGGCGACGGCGGCGGCCGCGGTGGCGCCGATGAGCATCTTCTTCATGGTGAACTCCCGGGGATCGCTGTGTGGTTCGCTCTGCCATCGATCCTCCGGCCGGATCCGGGCCCCCACGGTCGACGGAGCGGCTGCCTCCGCCGCGCGGTACGGATGACACGCGGGTCAGCCGATCGGTTGATGCCCCCGTGGTCCCCCAGGGCCACCATGGAGGCGTACACCCAGGTCAGGACCGTCGGAACCCGCAAGGAAAGGCATGTGATGGAGCAGGACCCGGACGCCCGCTGGCTGGCGCGGGTCATGCACGTCGCCTTCTTCCTCCTCCTCGGCGCGTCCCTGGTCCGCTTCCTGCTGCGGCACCCGTGGGAGGACCGCGGGCCGTGGATCGTCGCCCTCTCCGGCGCCCTCGCCTCCCTCTACGTCCTCGGCCCGGTGCTCGGCACCCGCGCCACCCCGCGCCGGCTCGGCTGGCTCTTCACCGTCGTCGCCGTCTGGATGCTCCTCGTCGTCCTCGCGCCGAGCTTCGCCTGGTGCGCGGTCCCGCTCTTCTACACCGGTCTGCGCACGCTCCCGCCGCGCGCCGCACTCGTCCTGGTCGCGCTGCTGACCGTCTTCGTGGTGGCCGCCCAGGTCCAGCTCTCGTACGGAGGCTGGGACCCGAACCTGATCATCGCCCCGCCGGCCGTCGCCGCCATCGCCACCGCCGTCTTCGTGCACGCGCAGCGCCAGGCCGACCGGCAGCGCGCGCTGATCGACGATCTGATCCGGACCCGCCGTGAACTGGCGGCGATCGAGCGCCGCGAGGGCACGCTCGCCGAGCGCCAGCGGCTCTCGATGGAGATCCACGACACCCTCGCGCAGGGTCTTTCGAGCCAGCAGATGCTGCTCCAGGCCGCGGAGCGCACCTGGGACAGCGACCCGGAGACCGCCCGCCGCCATGTCCGTACCGCCGAGTCCATCGCCGAACGCAACCTCGCCGAGGCCCGCCGCTTCGTCCACGACCTCGCCCCCGCCGACCTCGCCGAGGGCGGCGGCCTGGAGGCGGCGCTGCGCACCCTCGCGGGCCGCGAGTCCGCCGCGTTCCGGGTCGACGGGGTGCCGGTGCCGCTGCCCGACCGGGTGCAGTCGGCGCTGCTGCGCATCGCGCAGGGCGCCCTCGCCAACGTCCGCGAGCACGCCGCCGCCACCTCCGCCGCGCTGACCCTGACCTACCTCGACGACCAGGTCGTCCTCGACATCGCCGACGACGGCCGCGGCTTCGAACCGCGACCGCAGCCGTCCCGGGAGCCCGGCGTACGCGGCCACGGCCTGCCCGCCATGCGGGTCCGTGCCCAGCAGCTCGGCGGCACGCTCACCATCGAATCCACGCCCGGCGAGGGCACGGTGCTCTCGGCCGCGATCCCCCTCACGCCCCCTGCGGAGACCTCATGACGGCCGTACGGATCCTGCTGTGCGACGACCACGCGGTCGTTCGCGCCGGGCTGCTCGCCCTGCTCGGCAGCGCGCCCGACATCGAGGTCGTGGGCGAGGCCGGCAGCGGCGAGGAGGCCGTCGCGATGGCCGCGAAGCTGGCCCCGGACGTCGTCCTGATGGATCTTCAGCTCGGGCCCGGCATCGACGGGATCGAGGCGACCCGCCGGATCGCGGCGTCGGGGGCGGGCGTCCACGTCCTGGTCCTCACCACGTACGACACGGACGCCGACATCACCCGCGCCATCGAGGCGGGCGCCACCGGCTACCTCCTGAAGGCCGAACGGCCCGAGGAACTGTTCGCCGCGATCCACTCCGCCGCCCAGGGCCGCACCACCCTGTCCCCGCCCGTCGCCAGCCGCGTCATGGACCGCATGCGCGGCGCGGCCGGGCCCACGCTCACGGACCGCGAGCGGGACATCCTCGGCCAGCTCGCCCACGGCCTGGGGAACCGCGAGATCGCCCGCGCGCTCTTCATCAGCGAGGCGACCGTGAAGACCCATCTCGGCCGGATCTACGCCAAGCTGGGCGTCGACACGAGGGCGGGCGCCGTGGCCGTGGCCAAGGAACAGCGCCTCCTGCCCTGACCCGCGCCACACTGCTACGCTTCGCTACCTTTCCATCACAAAGTGTGAGATAGCGGGAGCGCGCGTGAAGATCGCCTGCGTCGGCGGTGGGCCCGCCGGCCTGTACTTCTCGATCCTGATGAAGCGGCAGGACCCGTCCCACGACATCACGGTCTACGAACGCAACCCGGCCGGCTCCACCTACGGCTGGGGCGTCACCTACTGGGCCGGGCTCCTCGACAAGCTCCGGGCCGGTGACCCCGAGTCCGCCGACGCCATCGGCGAGGCGTCCGTGCGCTGGACCGACGGCGCCGCCATCGTCCGCGACGAGCGGACCGTCCACCGCGGCGACGAGGGCTTCGGCATCGGCCGCCGCCGGATGCTCACCCTCCTCGCCGAGCGGGCCCAGGCCCTGGGCGTACGGGTCGAGTTCGAGCACGCGATCAGCGGCGAGGACGCCCCGGAGCTCGCCGGCGCCGATCTGATCGTCGCCGCGGACGGGGTGAACAGCGTGCTGCGCGAGGCCCACGGCGACCACTTCGGCGCCGAGGTGACCACCGGCCGCAACCCGTACATCTGGCTCGGCACCACCAAGGTCTTCGACTCCTTCAGCTTCGCCTTCAAGGAGACGGAGCACGGCTGGATCTGGTGCTACGCCTACGGTTTCAGCGGCGAGCGGTCCACGTGCGTCGTCGAATGCTCCCCGGAGACATGGGCCGGTCTGGGCCTCGGCACGATGGGCGAGGCGGACAGCCTGAACCTGCTGGAGAAGCTCTTCCACGACCTCCTGGACGGTCATCCGCTGATCGGCCGGTCGCAGGCCGACGCCGCCGCCCGGTGGCTGCACTTCCGGACGCTGACCAACCGCACCTGGCACCGGGGCAACCTGGTCCTCCTCGGCGACGCCGCCCACACCACCCACTACTCCATCGGCGCGGGCACCACCCTGGCCCTGGAGGACGCCCTCGCCCTCGCGGACGCCCTGCGCGAGGTTTCGGGGGCGGGCACCGGCGCGGGGGCCGGCCGGAGCCTCGACGAGGCGCTGAGCCGTTACGGCCGGCGGCGGCGCGCGGAGCTCCTGTCGGCCCAGAGCGCGGCCCGCTACAGCGCCCGGTGGTACGAGAACCTCCCCCGCTACATGCACCTGGAACCGGCCCGGATGTTCGCCCTCCTCGGCCAGCGGCACTCCCCTCTGCTTCCCTACGTCCCGCCCCAGCTCTACTACCGGCTCGACAAGGCCGCCGGGCAGCTGGAAGCACTGCGCCGCCTCAAGCGCTGGCTGGGCCCCCGCCTCGCCCGCACGGTCCAAGCCCGCACGTCCCAGACCCGGACCCGGACGCGTACCGGTACGGGCGCCTGACGGCGGGGCCCGCACGGGGGCCGGCCCGGGTCCGGTACGGCAGCCGACGCCCCCGCCCCCCGTTTCTCCCCCGCACCGGCCCCGGCCCGCCGCCTCCCCCGGCGTGGGACCATCGACCCGTGCTCGACATCGGCTACTCCCTCTCCCGTCGCTTCCCCGACCCCCCGCAGACCGACTACCGCCGCGCGGACGTCCACGCCCTGCGCCACGACCTCTTCTGCGGGGACGTCTACCTCGCCGACCCCAAGGCCGACCGCGAGCTGTCCACAGCCTGGGGATGGGTGCCGGTGCTCGACTTCGCCTGGGCGCTGTGCGACATCGTCGAGCAGCTCGACCGCGACCCGCGCGGCAACCGGTCCGCGCGCCCCCAGTACGCCGAGCTCGACTTCACCGAGTCCTCCGACCGCATGCTCTTCGAGCGCCGCTTCGGCTGGGTGGACGTCGAGGCCGACTGGATGCCCGGCGACGAGCCGCCGCTCACCTTCAACCACCGCGAGCTGCGCCGCGAGGCCCGCGACTTCCTGCACGACCTGATCGCCGACCTCACCGACATGCACGAGGGCCTCGGCGACAACCCCGTCATCTGGGACCTCCAGGCCCGCTTCCCCCGCGTCCCCTGACACCCGCGCGCGGCCAGGGAGTGCGCGCCGGAAGCCGCAGACCAGGCGAGACAACGCGGACACGGCCTAGTCCTCCACGCGCACCCCCAACTGCGCCGCGAACACCGGTGCCAGGTCCAGCAGCTGCCCCGTACTGATCACCGCGCCCGACAAGGCGTCCACTCCGCGCGCGATCTCCAGCCGCTCGACCGTCCGCAGGTCCACGTCCTTCATCCGGGCCCCGCCGAAGTCCGCCCCCGTCAGCACACAGTCACGGAACTCCACCCTCTCCAGCCGCACGCCGCCGAAATCCGGCTCGCTCAGCACGCACCCCTCGAAGACGACGTCCTTCAGCTTCGCCATCCGCAGATTCAGATAGTCGATCTTCCCGCCGCGCACCACGACCCTCTCCAGGACCGCCCCGTGCAGCTGCGTCCCCCCGAGGCGCGCGTCCAGGACCTCCACATCACGCAGCGACGCCCCCGCCAGATCCGTCCCCACCCCCCGTATCCCGCTCAGCACACAGTCCAGCACACGCGCCGCCGTCAGCCGCGTCTCGTCCAGCGCGCACTCCCGCAGCGCGCAGTCCATGAAACGCGCGCCCGCCCCGTCCTGCCCCGCCAGGTCGAGGCCGGTGAATTCGAGGCCGTCATAGTCCCCGTCCGGCTCAAGCCCCCCTTCGTACGCCGTCAGCGGCGGCAGCCGCACCTCCGCCCGCCGCACGGCGGCCACCGCCTTCTTGCCGTTCCGTGTCGCCATGCCCCCCATAGTGACGTGCACCACTGACAACGCCCCGATGTCACACCCCGTACCCCCGCGTCCGTCCCGTTCATGAGACCGACCCAGGGAGCGTCCACATGCAGCGGAACAGGCAGCACATCACCGTCGTCGGCGGCGGATTCGCCGGACTCACCGCGGCCCTCACCGCCGCCGAGGCGGGGGCCAAGGTCACCCTCCACGAGGCCCACCACACCCTCGGCGGCCGCGCCCGCACCGCCGAAGGGCCGTACCGCACCAACGAGGGACCCCACGCCCTCTACAACGGCGGCCCCCACTGGACCTGGCTCCGGCAGCGCGGACTCCTCGGCCCGCTCGCGCCCCTCCCGCCGCTGGAGGCCGCCCGGTTCCGCTTCCACCGCGACGGCGCACTGCGCCGCACCCCGCCCCTCGGATTCCTGCGCCACACCCTCCGTACGGCCGAACAGGCCCCCGTCGACCTCGACTTCCTCACCTGGGCCACCCGGGTCGCCGGCCCCCGGGCCGCCCGCGACGCCGCCGCGTACGCCGGGGTCGCCCTCTTCCACCACGACCCGGGCTCGCTCTCCGCCCGCTTCGTCCAGGAACGGCTCCACCGGGCCGCCGCACTGCCTCCCGAGGCCCGCTACATCCGCGGCGGCTGGGGAGAGCTGATCGACCGGATGGCCGCCCGGGCCTGGGACCTGGGCGTACGGATCGAGACCTCCTCCCGCCTCGACGCGCTGCCGCTCGCCGACGGACCCGTCATCGTCGCCACCTCCCTCGCCGCGGCCGCCCGCCTCCTCGGCGACCCCGGCCTGAGCTGGGAGAGCGGCCGCACGGTCCTCTTCGACCTGGCGCTGCGCCGCCGCGCGGGAGACCCGTTCGTCATCTCCGACCTGGACGCCCCCGGCTGGATCGAACGCTTCACCGCGCAGGACCCGTCCCTCGCCCCGGCCGGCGAAGAGTTGATCCAGGCCCAACTGCCCATCGGCCCGGGCCGGTCCAAGGCCGACGGCGTCGCCCACGCGGAACGCCTGCTCGACCTCGGGTTCCCCGGCTGGCGCGACCGTACGGTCCGGCGCCGCGAAGCCGTCTCCGACGGCCGTACGGGCGCGGTCGACCGGCCGGGCACCACCTGGCGCGACCGCCCGGCGATCGACCGCGGCGACGGCGTCTACCTCGTCGGCGACCAGGTCGCGGCGCCCGGCGTGCTCTCGGAGGTCTCCTTCACCAGCGCCGTCGAAGCCGTGTCGCTGGCCCTGCGCGCAACTCGCCTTGACCTCAAGGCCGCTTGAGGTTGAAAGCTGGGCTCACCGAACGATCACACGACCCGGGGAGCCCGCCATGCACGCCATCCGCCTCCACGCCTTCGGCCCCGCCGAGAACCTGACGTACGAGGAGGTCCCCGACCCGGTCCCGGGCCCCGGCCAGGTACGTGTCGCGGTCACCGCGGCCGGGGTCCACCTCCTCGACACGGCCCTGCGCAGGGGGCAGACCGGCCCGTTCCCCGCCCCCGCCGAACTCCCCACGATCCCCGGCCGCGAGGTCGCCGGCACCGTGGACGCGCTCGGCGAAGGCACCGACCCGGCCTGGCTCGGCAAGCGGGTCGTCGCCCACCTCGGCCTCGCCCCCGGGGGCTACGCCGAACTCGCCGTCGTCGACGCCGCCAGGCTCCACGAACTCCCCGACACCCTCGGTGACGCCGAAGCCGTCGCCATGATCGGCACCGGCCGCACCACGCTCGGCATCCTCCAGTTCACCGAACTCGGTCCCGACTCGGTCGCCGTCGTCCCGGCGGCCGCCGGGGGCATCGGCACGCTCCTCGTCCAGTACGCGAAGAACGCCGGCGCCACCGTCATCGGCCTCGCGGGCGGCCCCGAGAAGGTCGCCCTCGTCCGGGACAACGGCGCGGACCTGGCCGTCGACTACACGCTCCCCCACTGGCCCGACGAAGTACGCGCCTTCCTCAGCGACCTGCCCCGGACTCCGTCCGGGGAGACCCCCGCGCCCACCGTCGTCTTCGACTCCGTCGGAGGAGACACCGGCCGCGCCGCCGTCGACCTCCTCGGCAAGGGCGGCCAACACCTCGTCTTCGGCTGGTCCGACAGCGGCCTCCACGACGGAAAACCCCTCACCTTCACCGAGGAGGAGCTCACCGCCCGGGGCATCACCTCCGAGAGCGTCCTCGGCCCGGTCATGCTCCAGAAGGCCGGCGGCGACATCCGCAACCTCGAACTCGCCTCCCTCGCCGCCGCCACGGCGGGCCACCTCCGCCCGGCCGTCCACCCCTTCCCCCTCGCCGAGGCGTCCACCGCCCACCGGGCCCTGGAAACCCGCGGCACGGTCGGCAAGGTGGTCCTGATCCCGTAACGCGACGCAGAACCCGAAACGGAGACCCACCGAGCCGGAGAACCGCCGAACCCGCTTACGCCCCCAGCGACGCGAGCGCCTCGTCCGTCAGCCGGTACACCGTCCACTCGTCCTGCGGCTTCGCGCCCAGCGACTTGTAGAAGTCGATCGACGGGGTGTTCCAGTCGAGGACCGACCACTCCATGCGCTCGTACCCCCGCTCCACACAGATCCGCGCCAGCTCCCGCAGCAGCGCCTTCCCGTGGCCGCCGCCCCGCAGCGACGGCCGTACGTACAGGTCCTCCAGATAGATCCCGTGCACCCCGCGCCACGTCGAGAAGTTCAGGAACCACAGCGCGAAGCCCGCCACCTCGCCCTCGTCCGTCTCCGCGATGTGGGCGAACGCGGCGGGGCGCTCGCCGAACAGCGCCTCGCGCAGCTGGTCCTCGCTCGCGCGGGCCTCGTCGAGCGCCTTCTCGTACTCGGCGAGCTCGCGGACCATCGCGTGGATGACGGGGACATCGGCAGGAGTGGCAGTACGAATCATGCGCTCAGCCTGCCCCGGTCAGCGCGTGCGCGCCAAGAGTGTCCGGGCGATGGACACCTGTTCCTCGTCCAGTTCCGGCTCCCCGTCCTCCACGTCCCACAGCCCGTTCTGCAGCACCCGTCCCAGCGTCCAGGCCGCCGACCGCGCCCTGTCGAGCCCCAGGACCTCCGTCATCAGGTCGAAACGCCACAGCGTCTCCGCCGGGTCCGGATCGAAGGCGCTCGTCAGCGCCGGCAGCAGATCGAACCCCGGGTCCCCGGCCAGCGGCTTCGGGTCGATCGCCAGCCACGGCTCCCGGTCGGCCGCCAGGATGTTGTCGCTGTGCAGGTCCCAGTGGAGCAGCCGGTCGCCCGGCTCGCCCATGACCTCCCGTACCGCCGCGGCACAGTCCCGCAGCAGCCGCGCGTCCTCCGCCCCGAGCCGCGACGCCGCCCCCGGTACGTCCGCCAGCATCCGCGCGGCGATGTCATCGAGCCGGCGCACGCCCTCCGGCGCGGGCGCCGCGACCAGCCGGGCGAGCACGTCCGTCAGGATCCGCGTCACCTCCCGGGTGTCCTCCACCGTCGACAGATGCCGGGTCTCGTCCAGCCGCTCCAGAAGCAGCGTCCCCGTCTCCGGATCCTCGTCGAGGAGACGTACGGCCCCGGCGCCTCCCCACGCCCGCAGCGCCACCGCCTCCCCCGCGCTCTCCTCGTCCAGGAGCTGCATCTTCAACGCGGCCCGCGCACCGTCGGCCGTCCGCGTCACCGGCAGGACCAGCGACGCCACGCCGTACATCGACGGTCCGGTCGGCCGCAGCCCCCACCGGTCCATAAAGTGCGCGGCCCGCCCGGGCAGCGCGGCGACGAACGCGCGCCCCGCGTCGCCGTTGAACCGCGCCTGGGACTCCGCGAGTTCCTCCGGTACATGAATCACAGGGGAAGACACACGGCAATGCTAAGGGGCGTCTTGCCGTGCAGGCCGGGCTCGCGCCCGAAGGCCAGACCCGTATCCACAAGGCCGACGGCTCAAGTAACCTCCCGCCCACACCTCAGGGAGAAGGGCACCATGAGCAGCACGGTCAACGGCGGCATTTCGTACTGGTACGCGCGGGAAGGCACCCCCGCCCCCCGCGAGCCTCTGCCCGGGGACGCCACGGCCGACGTCTGCATAGTCGGCGGCGGCTACACCGGCCTGTGGACCGCCTACTACCTCAAGAAGGCCGTCCCCTTCCTCAACATCACCGTCCTGGAAGCCAAGTTCTGCGGTTACGGCGCCTCCGGGCGAAACGGCGGCTGGCTCTACAACGGCATCGCCGGCCGCGACCGGTACGCCAAGCTCCACGGCCACGACGCGGCCGTCCGCCTCCAGCAGGCGATGAACGACACGGTCACCGAAGTCATCCGCGTCGCCGCCGAGGAAGGCATCGACGCCGACATCCACCAGGGCGGCGTCCTGGAGGTCGCGACCTCCCCGGCCCAGCTCGCCCGCCTCAAGGACTTCCACGCCGTCGAGATCGCCTTCGGCGAGAAGGACCGCGAACTCTTCGGCGCCCGCGAAACCGCCGACCGCGTCCGCGTCACCGGCGCCGTCGGCTCCACGTGGACTCCCCACGGCGCCCGCCTCCACCCCGTGAAGCTCGTCAAGGGCCTCGCCGCGGCCGTCGAAGCCCTCGGCGTCACCATCCACGAGTCCACCCCGGTCACCGAGATCAAGCCCAAGCACGCCGTCACCCCGTACGGCACCGTCCGCGCCCCGTACGTCCTGCGCTGCACGGAAGGCTTCACCGCCTCCCTCGCCGGACAGCGGCGCACCTGGCTCCCCATGAACTCCTCCATGATCGCCACGGAGCCCCTCACCGACGCCCAGTGGGAGACCGTCGGCTGGAACGGCCTCGAAACCCTCGGCGACATGGCCCACGCCTACATGTACGCGCAGCGGACCGCCGACGGCCGCATCGCGCTCGGCGGCCGCGGCGTCCCCTACCGCTACGCCTCCCGCACCGACAACGACGGACGCACCCAACCCCAGACCGTCGAAGCGCTCCGCGAGATCCTCATCCGCTTCTTCCCCTCCCTCGCCGGCCTCGGCATCGCCCACGCCTGGTCCGGCGTCCTGGGCGTCCCGCGCGACTGGTGCGCCACCGTCACCCTCGACCGCTCCACCGGCCTCGGCTGGGCAGGCGGTTACGTCGGCTCCGGCGTCGCCACCGCCAACCTCGCCGCCCGCACGCTCCGCGACCTCATCCAGCAGGACTCGGGCCAGTCCGGGTCCACCGACCTGACCGCGCTGCCCTGGGTGAACCACAAGGTCCGCAAGTGGGAGCCGGAGCCCTTCCGCTGGCTCGGCGTCCAGTCGATGTACGCGGCCTACCGCACCGCCGATCGCCGCGAGTCCACCACCCACACGCCGACGACGGCCCCCCTCGCCACACTCGCCGACCGCCTCTCGGGCCGCTGACTGCCCCGAAACGCACAAGTGTCCCGGACCTGAGTGGTCCGGGACACGAGATTGATGGAGCCGCCTGTCGGAATCGAACCGACGACATCCAACTTACAAGGTTGGTGCTCTGCCAATTGAGCTAAGGCGGCGTTGCTCACTCGCTTCACGCGCGCGAGGCTCCCCCACTCTACACAGCACCGCGAACCACCAGCCAAGAAATTGCCGACCACCGTAACGACCCGCCCACACGTTCGTTGACCGGACTGGAGTGCAGTTCCGACTATCGGACAGCAGGACGGGGAGGGGCGATGACGGAGCCGGTACGTGTGGTCGGCGCCGAGGCCAAGCGCGTGAAGCGGGAGGCGCTGGGCATCGCCGACCGGCGCAAGCACCAGGGCCGCGCAGCGATTCCCATGCAGCGCCGAGCGCAGGAAGCGAGCAGGCAGCAGCGGGTCTACCGCTTCCGCTTCTATCCCTCTCCCGACCAGGCCGACCAGCTACTCAAGACCTTCGGTGCCTGCCGGTGGGTCTACAACGAGGGGCTGGCCCTGCGGTCCGGCGCCTGGGAGCAGCACCGCGTGTCGGTGGGGTTCGCCGAGACATGTCGGGCATTGACGGGCTGGAAGCGGGAGGAGGGGCGGGAGTGGTTGCGAGAGGTGTCGTCGACGGTGTTGCAGCAGGCGCTGCGGCATCTGGACGGAGCGTTTTCGCGGTTCTTCAAGAAGTCGGCCACGTACCCGAAGCGAAAGAAGAAGGGCCGGTCGCGGGATGCGGCGACGTACGTCCGGACCGGTTTTCGTTGGGCGGAGGATCCGGAGCGGCCGGGTACGGGTCTGGTGACACTGGCCAAGCAGGCGGCGCCGCTGGACATTCGCTGGTCGCGTCCGTTGCCGGCGGGTCAGGTGCCGGTGCGGTTGAACGTGACGCGGGATCGCGCCGGGCGCTTCTTCCTGTCGGTGTTGGTCGAGGAGCGGATCGAGCCGTTGCCGCCGGTGTTCTTGCCCGGTGGGTGCGAGCCGAAGGCGGTGGGGCTGGATCTCGGTCTGGCTGCGTTGGTGACGTTGGATGACGGTTCGGTGCTTGAGCATCCGCGCCTGCTGAAGAAGTACGGGGAGGAGCTCGCCCGCCGCCAGCGGGCGCTGCATCGCAAGAAGAGAGGGTCGAAGAACCGGGGGAAGGCCAGGGAGCGCATCGCGCGCCTGTACGCGCTCATCGGCGATGTCCGCAGGGATCTGTTGGATCAGTTCACCACCCGCCTCGTGCGCGAGAACCAAGTGCTCGTGGTGGAGGATCTGCCCATCGCCAATCTGATGCGTCGGGCCGAGGGGCAGGGGCGGCGTCGTAAGGCGAAGCTGAATCAGACGATCATGGATGCTGCGTGGGGTGAGCTGTTGCGACAGCTGCGCTACAAGTGCGAGTGGTACGGCCGGACGCTGGTGGTCGTGGACCGGTTTTTTCCGTCGACGCGGCGCTGCTCGGCCTGTCACACGAAGGGGCCCCGGCTGGACGTGTCGGTCCGGGAGTGGATCTGCGGTGAGTGCGGTGTTGTGCACGGGAGGGACAAGAACGCGGCGGTGAACCTTCGCGATGAGGGGATGCGGCTGTACTGGCTGGTGGCAGCTGCGCTGCCGCCGGGGAAGCCGACGCCTTCGGTGATCCGGGCGTCGGCGCTGCCGGACGCTGCCCTGGCCGCGTAGGACCAAAGTGCGGTACGGACCGACGGGCCGTCGGCCATAAGGCCTGTGGAGCTCGCGTAAGACCGGCTGGCGTGCCCTTCAGGGTCGTGCCGGGTCGGCAATGGGTGTTGAAGCAGGAAACGCCGCGCAGTCGGCAGGGCCAAAAACCAGCCGCTCTGCCGCCTGTCGGTGTAGGTCACAAGTGCGGCGCTCTGCCTCCGCCCAGCAGCTCCTCGAAAATCTCTCCGCCTCTGACTGCTGACAGATCGGACACCGCCGAGGTAGCGTCACGGGAAGTTCACTCCGGTGGACTAGACCTCAATCCTTCCTTTACTCGGATCGTCCGGCACGTTCCTGCCGGTGAAGGGACACATCACCATGGCTTCTGTCACGTTCGACAAGGCGACCCGGCTCTACCCGGGGTCCGACAAGCCCGCCGTCGACCAGCTCGAGATCGAGATCGAGGACGGCGAGTTCCTCGTCCTCGTCGGCCCCTCCGGCTGCGGCAAGTCCACCTCCCTGCGCATGCTCGCCGGTCTGGAGGACGTCAACGGCGGCTCCATCCGCATCGGTGACCGCGACGTCACGCACCTGCCGCCGAAGGACCGGGACATCGCCATGGTGTTCCAGAACTACGCGCTGTACCCGCACATGACCGTCGCCGACAACATGGGCTTCGCGCTCAAGATCGCCGGCGTCAACAAGGCCGAGATCCGCGCCAAGGTCGAGGAGGCCGCGAAGATCCTCGACCTCACGCCGTACCTCGACCGCAAGCCCAAGGCGCTCTCCGGTGGTCAGCGCCAGCGTGTCGCCATGGGGCGCGCCATCGTGCGTGAGCCGCAGGTCTTCCTCATGGACGAGCCGCTGTCGAACCTCGACGCCAAGCTCCGCGTCTCCACCCGTACGCAGATCGCCAGCCTCCAGCGCCGGCTCGGCATCACCACGGTGTACGTCACCCACGACCAGGTCGAGGCCCTCACCATGGGCGACCGCGTCGCCGTGCTGAAGGACGGTCTCCTCCAACAGGTCGACTCGCCGCGGAACATGTACGACCGCCCCGCCAACCTCTTCGTCGCCGGCTTCATCGGCTCCCCCGCCATGAACCTGATCGAGGTCCCGATCACGGACGGCGGCGTGAAGTTCGGCAACAGCGTCGTCCCCGTCTCCCGCGAGGCGCTCTCCGCCGCCACCGCCAAGGGCGACACGACCGTCACGGTCGGCATCCGCCCCGAGCACTTCGACGTCTCGGGCGCCACCAGCAAGGAGGGTCTGGCCGTCTCCGTGAACGTCGTCGAGGAGCTCGGCGCCGACGGTTACGTCTACGGCTCCTCCCGCGTCGGCGGCGAGGACAAGGACCTGGTCGTCCGAGTCGGCGGCCGCGCCGTGCCGGAGAAGGGCTCCACCCTGCACGTCGTGCCCCGCGCCGACGAGCTGCACGTCTTCTCCACCTCGACGGGCGAGCGTCTCTCCGGCTGACGCCCGGACCGGCGCCCCGGTCATCCGCCGAAAGGCCCCGTTCCCGCTTGCGGGCGCGGGGCCTCTCGCGTACCCCCGTACCCCCGCCACGGCCGTCGACAAATACCCCGGCAGACCCGCCAATTCGGGCGCCCGCGTCAACACGGAATTCGAAAAGTCGCCTCTCACCATCCCCCGCGAGAGTGACTAAATGTCGCCCTGTCACTACGGCCCGCTACGCTCGCCTGCGTGACGCACACTGCCCGCCGTATCGGCCGCTCTCTCGCCCTCGTCCTGCCCGTCGTCCTGGTGCTCTCCGGCACGCTCGCGGTGTCCGCCGTTCCGTGGGCCGGCCAGGGCTCCGGGACCCAGATGCTCACCGCATCCTCGGAGGACGTCTCCGTCCCCGCCAAGCCCCGCGCCCCGCAGGATATTCTCCGCGACCGGCTCCTCGCAGAGCTTCAGGAGAAGGATCCCGGAACGGCTCTCACCCACCTCCAGCGCGAGGTCGAGAACCGCCCGTCCCTCGCCAAGCACTGCATGTCGATCGCCCGCGCCCTCGGCCGCGCCGCCGTCCAGTACTACGGCCCCACGCGCGCCCAGTCCTACTCCCGCCCGGTCTGCGACACCTCGTTCGCGTCCGGCGTGATGTACGCGAGCTGAGCGGGCACGCCGATCGACAGTTCAGCCTCAAGAGGGACGCATATCGTTCCGGTATGCATACCACCCCGACGCAGGCCGTGGTCCTGGCGGGCGGCCAGGGCTCGCGCCTGCGCCCCTACACCGATGACCGCCCCAAGCCGATGGTCGAGATCCCGGGCACCGGGACCCCGATCATCGGCCATCAGCTGTCCTGGCTCGCCGCCGAGGGCGTCACGGACGCCGTGGTCTCCTGCGGCCATCTCGCCGAGGTCCTCCAGGAGTGGCTGGCCTCCGCCGCCCTCCCCCTGCGCGTGACGACGGTCGTCGAGACGGAGCCTCTGGGCCGCGGCGGCGGTCTGAAGTACGCGGCGGCGCATCTGCCCGAGCCGGGGCAGCCCTGGTACGCCACCAACGGCGACATCTGGACCCGTTTCTCCCTGCGGGAGATGGCCGGGTTCCACGCGGAGCGCGACGCCACCGCCACCCTCGCGCTCGCCCGCCCCCGGATCCCGTGGGGCGCTGTCGAGACCGACACCTTCGGGCACATCACCGACTTCATCGAGTCGCCGCCGTCGCCGTATCTCATCAACGCGGGCGTGTACGTCTTCTCCGCGGCCTTCACGGACCTTCTGCCGGACCGGGGCGACCACGAGCGCACCACGTTCCCCCGCCTCGCCCGTGAGCGCCGTCTGGCGGGCTTCCCGCTGCCCCAGGGGGCGTACTGGCGGGCCATCGACACCGCCAAGGACCTCACGGAGGCGGCGAAGGAGCTGGCCTCCCAGGGCGCCTGACAGCCCGACAGCCTCCCACTGCGCCTGACAACCGGTCCCCCGACCGATCGGGCCGCCCCGGGCGACGTCGCGGACGCCCAGCCTCCCCCGTACGCATACGAAAGGGCGGCCCCCGCTTCCCACGCGGGGGGCCGCCCTTTCGTATGCGTACGTCAGCCCAGCAGGCCGCCGATCGGGTTGCGGTTGCCGCCCGTCGTCGAGCCGCCGTCCGTGGAACCGCTGCTGCCGCCCGAGCTGGAGCCGCCCGATCCTCCGCTGCCCCCGCCGGTGCTCGTCGGGCCGGAGGTGATGGTCGGGGCCGGCCTCGACTGGCTCGGGGAACTGTCCGTACCGCGCGTGGCGGTGGGCCGGCTCTCCTGGGTGCGGCCGGTCTCCCGCGCGGTCTCGCTCGGTGAGGCGCTCTTCTCCTCCTCGCGCTCCCCGCTCGCGCCGGCCGTCTCCGACGGCGTGGGGCGGGTGGAGGCGGACTTGGACGGGCTGCGCTCGCCGGGCTCCCGCGTGAGGGGCTGGCCGGGGAGGTGGTTGATCGGGTCGTCGTTCGGGCCGGGCACCGTGACCATCTCCGTGGAGCGTACGGCTCCGCCGAGCATCGAGCCGATGAGCAGGGTCAGGCCGACGACGACGGACGTGACGACGAGGCCTCGGCGCAGGACGCGGCGGCGCAGGTCCCACAGTTCGGAGCGGGGCCCGAGCGTCCGCCAGGCTTCGCCCGCGAGGCGGGCGTCGATGGAGTAGACGGGGGCGCCGGCGATGACCAGCGGCGACCACGCGGCGAGGAAGATGATGTCGGCGGAGTCGTAGACCGGGACGCTCTTCCAGCTGACGGTGAGGATCAGCGCGGCGGAGAGCAGGGCGCCGAAGACGGCGGCGACCCGCTGCCAGAGCCCGAGGACGGTGAGGACGCCGACGACGACCTGGAGGAAGGCGACGGTCAGGCCCGCGCCGACGGGGTGCTGGAGGGCGAAGTCGCGCAGCGGCTCGGCGAGGTCCCAGGGGTGGAGCGAGTTGAGCCACTTGACCATGGAGCCGCGTTCGCCGCCGTCGAAGTAGACGGGGTCGCACAGCTTGCCCATGCCGGCGTAGATCGAGATGAAGCCGAGGAAGACGCGGAGCGGGAGCAGCACGACGCCGAGGTTCATCCGGCGCCCGGGGTAGTAGGCGTGCCGGACCGGGTCGGCGCCGTGGCGGTGCGAGCGGGCGCGGTCGTCGTCCGGGTCGGCGTCCCCGTCGTCGTACGACGGACCGTAGACCGGCTCCTCGTACGACTGGCCCTGCGGCGGGTCGTAGGCACCCTCGGCGCGCCGCATGGGGGGCAGCAGCGGGGTCCCGTCCGTGGTGGTGCCGGGGACGACGGGGGTCGGCATGGTGTCGCCGATGCGCGGGATGGCCTGCGTCGCCCCGGCGTCGTGGGACGCGGGGGGTTCCAGGGTGGAGACGGAGGACTCGCGCATGGCCTGGAGCAGTCCGGTCGCGCCGGGATCGCCCGGGGCGGACTTTCCGGTCCAGACGACGGGGCGGCGGCGGCCCGCCGCTCCCACGGCCGCGGCCGCACCCACGGCGGCTCCCCCGCCGAGCGCGGAGAGGCGGGGGGAGGCGGCGAACTTCGGCTGCTGGGCGGTCGGCGCGAGCCGCACACGGAAGCTGGCGTGGTTCACGATGACCTGCGCGGGGTCGGAATCCACTTTGACCATGCTCAGCGCGGGCTGATCGTCGAACCCCGGCCGGGGCGTTCTGGTGTCCACACTCATCTAACCGAGTGACGTGGGGTTAGGACACTGCCTTGACGGGCTCGGAATGTCCGAGACCCGTCAAGATCGCCTGATAGGGGAAAGGGCCCAGCTCAGGGAGGTGGGCCCGTTCCGGGTGTACGCCGTTCGAGGGGCGTACGGAGAGTCAGCGCGCGCGGCGGCGGGCGACTTCGTAGAGGACGATTCCGGCGGCGACGCCGGCGTTGAGCGACTCGGCGCCACCGGGCATGGCGATGCGGACGCGGTAGTCGCAGGTCTCGCCGACGAGCCGGCCGAGGCCCTTGCCCTCACTGCCGATGACGATGACGACGGGGCCGTCGAGCGCCTCCAGGTCCTCGACCGTGTGCTCACCGTCGGCGGCGAGGCCGACGACCGTGAGGCCCTCCTTCTGGAAGCCCTCCAGCGCGCGCGTGAGGTTGGTGACGCGGGAGACGGGGGTACGGGCGGCGGTGCCGGCCGAGGACTTCCAGGCTCCGGCGGTCATACCGGCCGCGCGGCGCTCGGGGACGACGACGCCGTGGCCGCCGAAGGCGGAGACGGAGCGGACGATCGCGCCGAGGTTGCGGGGGTCGGTGACACCGTCGAGGGCGACGATCAGCGGGTCCTCGTGGGCGTCGTAGGCGGCCGCCGTCAGGTCCTCGGGGTGCGCGTACTCGTACGGCGGGACCTGCAGGACGACGCCCTGGTGGTTGAGCCCGTTCGTCATCCGGTCGAGCTCCTGGCGCGGGGCCTCCATCAGGTTGATGTTGCCGCGCTCGCCGGCGAGCTTGAGGACGTCGCGTACGCGCTCGTCGTTGTCGATGAACTGCTGGACGTACAGCGTGGTCGCGGGGACGCCGTCGCGCAGCGCCTCGAAGACCGGGTTGCGGCCGACGACCATTTCGGAGGTGCCCTTGGGGCCGCCGCGGCGGGGTGCGGGGCGGCGGGCGGCGGCGTGCTTGGCCTGGGCGGCGGCGATGCGGTTCTTCTTGTGACCCTTGCGGGCGGAGGCGGGCGGCGTGGGGCCCTTGCCCTCGAGGCCCTTGCGCCGCTGGCCACCGCTGCCGACCGTCGCGCCCTTCTTGTTGGACGTGCGACGGTTCCTGCGCTGGCTGTTCCCGGCCATGACTACCTGTTTTCCTCGACTGCGTACATAAGTCTGTAGATGAAGTGTGCCGCCCGGTCCGCCGAGCGGCACATCCGTGGGTGCTGGCCCGCCTCAGCGGGAGGCGAGCGTCCAGCGAGCCCCGTCCTGGCCGTCCTCGATGACCAGGCCGGACTGGTTGAGCTGGTCGCGGATCGCGTCCGCGGTCGCCCAGTCCTTGCGCTCGCGGGCCGACTCGCGCTGCTGGAGCACGAGGCGTACGAGTGTGTCGACGACGCCGTGGAGGTCCTCGCCGCCACCGGACTCGCCGGCCCACTGGGGGTCGAGCGGATCGAGGCCGAGGACGCCGAGCATGGCGCGGACCTCGGCGAGGCGGGCGATGGCCTCGTCCTTGTCGTCGGCGGCCAGCGCGCTGTTCCCCTGCCGGACGGTGGTGTGGATGATCGCGAGGGCGTGCGGGACGCCCAGGTCGTCGTCCATGGCGTCGGCGAAGGCGGTCGGCACCTCGGGGGCGGGCGGGACGGTCTTGCCCGCCTTCTCGGTGACGCGCTGGATGAAGCCCTCGATCCGCGCGAACGCGGACTCGGCCTCGCGCAGCGACTCCTCGCTGTACTCGATCATCGAGCGGTAGTGCGGGGTGCCGAGGTAGTAGCGCAGGACGATGGGGCGCCAGTTCTTGACCATCTCGGAGACGAGGACGGAGTTGCCGAGGGACTTCGACATCTTCTCGCCGCTCATGGTGACCCAGGCGTTGTGCACCCAGTACGAGGCGAAGTCGTCGCCGAACGCCTTGGCCTGGGCGATCTCGTTCTCGTGGTGGGGGAAGATCAGGTCGAGCCCGCCGCCGTGGATGTCGAAGGCGGAGCCGAGGTACTTGTGGGCCATCGCCGAGCACTCCAGGTGCCAGCCGGGGCGGCCGCGTCCCCACGGGGTCTCCCAGTCGGGCTCGCCGGGCTTGGTCGCCTTCCACATCGCGAAGTCGCGCGGGTCGCGCTTGCCGGTGATGCCTTCCTCGGCGGGCTGGCGCAGGTCGTCGAGGTCCTGGTTGGACAGGGCGAGATAGCCGGGGAAGGAGCGCACGTCGAAGTAGACGCTGCCGTCGGCCTCGTAGGCGTGGCCGCGCTCGATGAGGCCGCGCATCATCTCGACCATCTCGGTGACGTGACCGGTGGCACGGGGCTCGTAGCTGGGCGGCAGGCAACCGAGGGCCTGGTAGCCGTCGTTGAAGGCGCGCTCGTTCTCGTAGCCGATGGACCACCAGGGGCGGCCCTGGTCGGCAGCCTTGGCGATGA
Organism: Streptomyces sp. NPDC093600; assembly: GCF_044764755.1. Classification (NCBI taxonomy): domain Bacteria; kingdom Bacillati; phylum Actinomycetota; class Actinomycetes; order Kitasatosporales; family Streptomycetaceae; genus Streptomyces; species Streptomyces sp. NPDC093600. Next base: position 87,677 of record NZ_JBIWIU010000001.1, on the reverse strand, counting down.
TCTTGTCGTCGATGTCGGTGACGTTGCGGACGAACGTGACGTCGTAGCCGCGGTACTCGAACCAGCGGCGCATGATGTCGAAGTTCAGCCCCGACCGGATGTGGCCGATGTGCGGGGCGGCCTGCACGGTGGCGCCACAGAGGTAGATCGAGACACAGCCCGGTGTGAGCGGGGTGAAATCACGGATCTGCCGGGCGCTGGTGTCGTACAGGCGAATAGTCACCACTCCAGGGTAGTGGGCGTGTGGTAGTGCCCCGCGACCGATTCCCGACCGCGGGGCGTGTTTTTCACCGTCATTCCGGGCTTCTGCGGGCGTGTCTCGTCGATCGGGCCGGATCGGAGAGCGGGCGGCTACGGCCGTACGCGGACGACGAGCGCGGTGGCGATGGCGGCGAGGCCCTCGGCGCGGCCGGTGAGGCCGAGGCCGTCGGTCGTCGTGCCGGAGACGGAGACGGGGGCGCCGACGGCTGCGCTCAACGCCTTCTGGGCCTCGTCGCGGCGCTTGCCGACCTTCGGGCGGACGCCGATGACCTGGACGGCGACGTTGCCGATCTCGTACCCCTCGGCGCGGACGATGCGGGCGGCCTCGGTGAGCAGGGTGACGCCGGAGGCGCCGGACCACTCGGGGCGGGAGGTGCCGAAGTGGGCGCCGAGGTCGCCGATGCCGGCGGCGGAGAAGAGGGCGTCGCAAGCGGCGTGGGCGGCGACGTCACCGTCGGAGTGCCCGGCGAGTCCGTACTCCTCCTCCGGCCACAGCAGGCCGGCGCACCACAGGTCGCGGCCGCGCTCGAAGGCGTGGACGTCGGTGCCGATGCCGACCTGCGGCAGCTTCAGGGGCTCAGAAGCCATCGTTGGCCCTCCGGCGGGCGAGAACGGCCTCGGCGAGGACGAGGTCGAGCGGACGGGTCACCTTGAACGCCTCCTCGTGGCCGGGCACGACCACGACGGGCGCGCCGAGCCGTTCGACCATGCCGGCGTCGTCGGTGGCGCCGTCTCCCGCGAGGGCGACGGTGGCGTGGGCGTTGACGAGGGTGTCGTGGTCGAAGCCCTGCGGCGTCTGGACGGCACGGAGCCGGGAGCGCTCGGGCGTGGCGACGACCTTCTCGGCCTCGCCCTTGTTCTCCGCCGGCTCGACCTCCTTCACCGTGTCCGCGAGCGGCAGGGCGGGGACGACGGCGACCGCCCCGTCCCGTACGGCCTCGACGACCGCGTCGACGGTGTCGACGGGGACCAGCGGGCGGGCCGCGTCGTGGACGAGGACGGTCGTGATGCCCTCGGGGAGCGCTTCGAGGCCGAGCCGTACGGATTCCTGGCGGGTCTCGCCGCCGGGGACGACCAGATAGTCGGTGCGCTCGGGCAGGGCGTGCGTGTCGAGGAGGTTCTTGACCTCGGCGGCGCCGTCCGAGGGGGCGACCACGACGACCAGGGAGACCGCGCGGGAGGCGGCCATCGCGCGGACGGCGTGGATGAGCATGGGGGTGCCGTTCAGCGCTCGGAGCGCCTTGGGGGCGCCCGGGCCGAGCCGTACGCCCCGGCCGGCCGCAGGGATCACCGCGGCGGTACGGACAGGACGCGCTTCGTCTGACATCGGTTGCACTCCGGCAGGTTTGTTTCCTCGGCCGACGTGGGTAGGCCCTCACCGTGCCGGGCGCGACGCGTGGACCGGGCCCTTTCCGTGACGACGGTCGGGCGTAGCGCGACGGGCACAGGGGATGTGGCGCGAGGGGACAGGGGCTACGGGTCTCTTCGTGTGCTGGATGGGCTTTCGTGGACGCCTACGGCCGTACGGCGACGTGCGTGCGGTGACGTGCGTGTCGCGTGCGTCGCGCGCGTGGCGTGTCGTGTGCGTCCGTGGTGCGCTCTCGGGTGTGCGAGACGTGCGGGGAGACGAAATGCCGCAGCGCCCGGCGACGGCACTGTGGTGTTTCACAGCACGTCAGCGGGCACCGCGGCATCGCTGCACTCAGGACGCGAGGACCTCGTCGAGGAGAGCCTCGGCCTTGTCCTCGTTCGTGTTCTCCGCGAGGGCCAGCTCGCTCACCAGGATCTGCCGAGCCTTGGCGAGCATGCGCTTCTCACCTGCGGAAAGTCCGCGCTCGCGCTCCCGGCGCCACAGGTCACGCACCACTTCGGCGACCTTGATGACGTCGCCGGAGGCGAGCTTCTCGAGATTTGCCTTGTAGCGCCGGGACCAGTTCGTGGGCTCTTCGGCGTACGGTGCGCGCAGCACCTCGAAGACCCGGTCCAGCCCATCCTGACCGACCACATCGCGAACTCCGACGAACTCCGCGTTGTCCGCCGGCACCCGAACCGTCAGGTCGCCCTGGGCGACCTTGAGCACCAAGTAGGTCTTGTCCACGCCTTTGATCTGGCGAGTTTCGATGGCCTCGATCAGCGCGGCCCCGTGATGGGGATAGACCACGGTGTCGCCAACCTTGAACGTCATGTGACAGGTACCCCTTCCGTGGCTATCCAGGGTAACACGGATACGGCTTCTTCTGAATGGCGTTTTCGCAGGTCAGGGCATATCTCGGGGCTTGACAACAGCAACACGAACGTGCTGCGACAGGCTTCCGGGAGGGGGTATTCGCAGGTCGGAGCGGCTGTGCGGACGGAGAGAAACGCGCGCGTCACACACGCGCGAGACCCTCCGAAGAAGGAGTGATGTACCGGTTTGCCGGGTTCCGGAGGCGCCTCTTCACCTACTCCGTTCGAGGATCGGTCACCCGTACGGATGCATCCTGGATCGAATCCCGAATTGATCATCGGACGTCGGTACGGATTTTCCTCGGGTGCGGGTTCGCGAAATGCGCGTCCGGTCGGCGAATTGATCACGACGGATATGTGAACGGCGTGTCACAGGGGGTCAATGGACTGCCGTCCGGCCACCGGCCGCGAGGGCCGTGCCAGGGGGGCGCGGCCCGGCCGGGATCCGCCGGACCGGCCGTAGGGGCGGGTCGGGTGCGGGCCGGAGAGTGCGGCTCGGTAACCTAAGCGCGCTGACGCACCTTTAGCTCACCCTTAGCCGGTTGATCACAGCTCGACCTCAGCCGGCTTGTCCATCGCCCGTCCGAACGTCCTAGGAGTTGCCGCCGCCGTGAGCCGCAGCCTTCGACGCGGCGCCCTCGCCGCCACCGCCATCGTGTTCTCGATCGCCTCGCTGTCCGCCTGTGGGGCGGGCAATGACGCGCAGACGCTCGGCGTCCGGCCGGACAACGCCGCCGTATCGGTGGACGACGTCAAGATCCAGAACGCGGTCGTGATCACTCAGCCGGACCCCGCCGTGAAGGGCCCGGCCGTCGTCGCGGCCACGATCTTCAACAACGGCCGCACGCCGCAGACCCTCGACGCGATCACGCTGCCGGGCACCAAGGCCACGGTGCAGCTGAAGCCCGCCACGGGCGCGGGCCCGATCACCGTCCCCGCGGGCGGCTCGGTCATCATCGGCGGCAAGGGCAACGCCTCCGCCACGATCCAGACCGGCAGCGAGGCCGCCAAGGTCGGCGACGCCCAGCAGGTCGTCTTCAAGCTGAGCAGGACCGGCGACGTGAGCCTGGAGGCGTTCGTCGTCCCCGCGACCAGCTACTTCAAGGACTTCGGCCCGGCCGAAGTCCCGAAGCCTCCGGGCGCCACGCCGACGGCGACCGCGACGGCCACTCCGACGGGTGAGGCCGCCCACGGGGCCGACCAGGAGGCCGACCACGGGTCCGGCCACTGACGGACCGCGCGGCGACACGACGCGGAAAGGGGCGCCCCGCCGGAGTGATCCGGCGGGGCGCCCCTTCGTCGTCCTCACGGCATGGGCGTCCGTGGCCCAGGCCGGTCCAGCCGGTCTACGGCTCGAACTTGTAGCCCAGGCCGCGGACCGTCACCAGGTAGCGCGGCGCGCCCGGGTCCGGTTCGATCTTGGCGCGCAGGCGCTTGACGTGCACGTCGAGGGTCTTGGTGTCACCGACGTAGTCCGCGCCCCAGACCCGGTCGATGAGCTGCATACGGGTCAGGACGCGGCCCGCGTTGCGCAGCAGCATCTCCAGGAGGTCGAACTCCTTCAGCGGGAGGTCGACCTTGCCGCCCGAGACGGTGACGACGTGGCGGTCCACGTCCATACGGACCGGGCCGGCCTCCAGGGCCGCCGGGGTGACCTCCTCCGGCTCGCCGCGCCGGCGCAGCACCGCGCGGATGCGGGCGACCAGCTCCCGCGACGAGAAGGGCTTGGTCACATAGTCGTCGGCCCCTATCTCCAGGCCGACGACCTTGTCGATCTCGCTGTCCTTGGCGGTCACCATGATCACCGGGACGTTCGAGCGGCCGCGCAACTGGCGGCAGACCTCGGTGCCGGGCAGCCCCGGCAGCATGAGGTCGAGGAGGACGAGATCCGCTCCATTGCGCTCGAACTCGTCGAGTCCGTCGGGCCCGGTCGCCGCGACCGCGACCTCGAAGCCTTCCTTGCGGAGCATGTATGACAGGGCGTCGCTGAAGGATTCCTCATCCTCGACGACGAGCACTCGGGTCACGGAAGGACCTCCGGGGCAGGGAGCGGTTCGGTCATGAGATCAGGGGTGGGGGAGGTAGAGGAGGCTCGGGAGCCGGAGGCCGGGCCTGAGCCGGACCCGTGGCCGGAGCCGGAGTGGCCGGGGCCGTGGTCGGAGCCGTCGCCGTGGCCGTGGTCGGAGCCGTCGCCGTGGCCATAGCCGTGGCCGTGGCCGGAGCCCGTGCTGGTGCCGTTGGCGGACGACCTGCGGTCCCGCACGGCGCCCGCCTCGGGCAGCCGCAGGGTGAAGGTGGAGCCCTGGCCCTCGGTGCTCCAGACCGTGACCTCCCCGCCGTGCGAGGCGGCCACGTGCTTGACGATGGCCAGGCCCAGACCCGTACCACCGGTGGCGCGGGAGCGGGCCGGGTCGACGCGGTAGAAACGCTCGAAGATCCGGTCGCGGTCCTTCTCGGAGATGCCGATGCCCTGGTCGGTCACGGCTATCTCGATCAGGTCGCCGCCCGGCGCCGCCACGCGGCGGGCGGCGATGCCCACCCGCGTACGGGCGGGTGAGTAGTTGACGGCGTTCTCGACGAGGTTGCCGAGGGCGGCGGCGAGCTGGCCGCGGCTCCCCCAGACGTACAGGTCGGCGGCGCCTCCGGAGGCCATGGTGATCTGTTTGGTGGAGGCGGTGTGCCGGGAGCGGTCGATGGCTTCGGCGACCAGTTCCTCCACCCGTACGGGCTCGGAGTCCTCCAGCGGGTCGTCGTTCTGCACCCGGGAGAGGTCGATGAGCTCCTGTACGAGATTGGTGAGGCGGGTCGCCTCGATCTGCATACGGCCGGCGAAGCGGGTGACCGCCTCGGGGTCGTCCGAGGCGTCCATGACCGCCTCGGAGAGCAGGGAGAGCGCGCCCGTAGGAGTCTTGAGCTCATGGCTCACGTTGGCGACGAAGTCGCGCCGTACCGCTTCGATACGGCGGGCCTCGGTCAGGTCCTCGACCAGAAGCAGCACCAGGCGGGAGCCGAGCGGCGCGACGCGGGCGGAGACGGCGAGGGCCTCGCCGCGTCCGCTGCCGCGCCGGGGCAGGTCGAGCTCCACCTGACGTATCTCCCCGTCCCGGCGGGTGTCGCGGGCCATGTTGAGCATGGGCTCGACGGCCAGTTTCCCGCCGCGGACCAGGCCGAGGGCGTACGCCGCCGAGCTGGCCTTGACCACCGAGTCGCTCTCGTCGAGGACGACCGCGGAGGAGCGCAGCACGGACAGCACGGTGTCGACGCCGGGCGGGAGCACGGCGTCGGTGTGCAGGGAGGTACGGGTGGGCCGCGCCTGGTCGCGCTCGCTCCAGCGGAACGCCAGCATGGCGATCACGCCGGTGCACACCCCGGCGATCGCGGCCAATGCGGCGACCGCCGCGTTCACGTCCATGCCATCCAGGTTATGCGGGGTGAGGGACACTCTCCCAGCCGTCCGAGTGGCTGCTCGAACAGTCGTCGCCCAGAGTTCACCGTGGGGACGGTGGTGGTTCATTTGCCCTGCCCGGCACGTTGACGTGCGTCGCCCAGAGTTCACCGAGGAGAAAGCACCGGTTCATTCCGGGTGGAGGAGCCGGACGCGTACGGGACCGAACGTGGGAGCGTGGGGGTCCGAGCCCCACCCGGACCCCGGACGCTTGTGAGAGAGGGACATCGATGCGGGACGCGTACCACGAGGAACTGGACTCGATCGGCGAGAGCCTGGTCGAGATGGCCCGCCTTGTCGGGTCCGCGGTCGGGCGCGCCACGACGGCGATGCTCGACGCGGACCTGAAGCTCGCGGAGAGCGTGATCGCGGCGGACCAGAAGGTCGACGATCTGCAGCACGACCTGGAGGCCCGGGCGATAGCACTGCTCGCCCGGCAGCAGCCGGTGGCGACGGACCTGCGGATCGTGGTGACCTCGCTGCGGATGAGCGCGGACCTGGAGCGGTCCGGCGACCTGGCGCAGCACGTGGCGAAGCTGGCGCGGCTGCGGTTCCCGGACACGGCGGTGCCGCGGGATCTGCACGCGACGATCCTGCAGATGGGTCAGCTGGCGCAGCGCCTGATGGCGAAGGCGGCGGAGGTCATCATCACGAAGGACGTCGACCTGGCGCTGCAGCTGGAGCACGACGACGACGAGATGGACCTGCTGCACCGGACGCTGTTCCAGCACCTGATGGACGACCGGTGGAAGCACGGCATCGAGACGGCGGTGGACGTCACGCTGCTCGGCCGCTACTACGAGCGGTTCGCGGACCACGCGGTGTCGGTGGCGAAGCGGGTCGTGTACCTGGTGACGGGCGAGCACGCGGACGAGCTGCACCAGTCGGACGCGCCGGTCGAGGGCGCGTAACCCCTTCGGGGAGGCGGGCCGCACTTCTGTGCGCCGTTGATGCGCCGGGAGGAGCGGGCATGCAATGGGGAAAGGCGACCTACGCCTTCGAGGAGGGACCCCATGGCTGATTCCGCCACGACCGATCCCCAGCAGGAGGCCCCGCGCGACGCGGTGTTCCTGCCCGTCCTCGGCGCCTGCGGGTGCGGCTCGGGCTGCGGCTGCGGCTGCCAGTCCGGCGCACCGTGCCAGTGCGGGGGCTGCTCGGGCTAGTTCGTGTCTCAGCGACGGCGAAGGGCCCCGCCCGGCGATCCGAGGATCGGGGCGGGGCCCTTCGTTCCGGCCTTCGTTCGGCCTTCGTGCCGGCCTTCGTACTGGCCGTGCCGCTCTCGTGCCGGGCCCGGGTGAGCGCGTGCCGGGGCGCCGTCAGAGGTCCAGGACGCCGACGGGCTGGCCGCCCGTCGTCTCGCCGGTGGGCCGGAATCCGAGCTTCAGATAGAACGCCTCGGGGCCGTCCTCGCCCGGCTCCCAGGAGACGTACACCTGACGGCCCCCGGTGCGGCGGACCTCGGCGATGACCGATTCGACGGCGAAGCGGCCGTACCCCCGGCCCTGCCGCTCGGCGGCGATGTTGAGACGCCACAGACCGCTGCGGCGGTCGTTCGGGTCCTTCTTGGGGGCCCACTGGATGTCGATGAAGGCCATCAGGAACCCGACGAGCTCGTCTCCGTCGAAGATCAGCCGCGGCCAGGCACAGTCGCCGAAGGCGTACGCCTCGGCGAGCGAGTTCGCGACGGGCGCGACGTTCTTCTCCTGGTCGGGCCGGACGCGCAGCTCCAGGGCGGCGTCCACGTTCTCGGGAGTGATCTTCTCCAGACGGAGCGACGAAGTCATGGCCGGGACCCTACCGACCGTTCATGATCTTCGCCCGCGAATAAGTCCGCCCGCGGTCTCAGGAGAACGCGCCCCGGGACAGGCCGGGTTCAGCCACGTCCAACAACCGCTCGCCAACCGTCCCTTGACAGCGACAAGCCCCCCGCCGGCGGAGGACCCGCGGGCAGGGGGCTTGATCAAGCTCTGTCTACTTCTTCTTGCCCTGGTTCTTCACGGCCTCGATCGCGGCCGCCGCCGCGTCCGGGTCCAGGTACGTGCCGCCCGGCTTGAGCGGCTTGAAGTTCTCGTCGAGCTCGTACGCGAGCGGGATGCCCGTCGGGATGTTCAGGCCCGCGATGTCCGCGTCCGAGATGCCGTCCAGGTGCTTGACCAGGGCGCGCAGGCTGTTGCCGTGCGCGGCGATCAGGACCGTGCGGCCCGTCAGGAGGTCCGGGACGATGCCGTCGTACCAGTACGGCAGCATGCGGTCGACGACGTCCTTCAGGCACTCCGTCCGGGGGCGCAGCTCCGGCGGGATCGTGGCGTAGCGCGCGTCGTTCGCCTGCGAGAACTCGTTGTCGTCGGCGAGGACCGGCGGCGGGGTGTCGTACGAGCGGCGCCAGAGCATGAACTGCTCCTCGCCGAACTCGGCCAGGGTCTGCGCCTTGTCCTTGCCCTGGAGCGCGCCGTAGTGACGCTCGTTCAGACGCCAGGAGCGGTGGACCGGGATCCAGTGGCGGTCGGCGGCCTCCAGCGCGAGCTGCGCCGTGCGGATGGCGCGCTTCTGGAGGGAGGTGTGCAGTACGTCGGGCAGCAGGCCGGCGTCCTTGAGCAGCTCACCGCCGCGGACCGCCTCCTTCTCGCCCTTCTCGGTGAGGTTGACGTCCACCCAGCCGGTGAACAGGTTCTTCGCGTTCCACTCGCTCTCGCCGTGGCGGAGGAGGATCAGCTTGTACGGTGCGTCGGCCATGCGTCCGAGCCTAATCGACGCCCGGCGCCCGACGCTCCCCGCAATTCACTGGCGGCCGGGAAGCCCGCCCCCGTAAGTTACGGATCCGGATAGGGACGCTTACAGACGCTGGGGGCCGGCCACACATGTCCATCGACTCGCTCAGACGATCAGCCGTCGCGACCGTCTCCGGGCTTCCCCGCGGATTCTGGTGGCTCTGGCTCTCCACCCTCGTCAACCGCACCGGCGCCTTCGTCCTCACCTTCCTCTCCCTCTACCTCACCCAGGAGCTCGGGCACTCGGCCTGGTACGCCGGGCTCGTCCTCGCCCTCCACGGTCTCGGCGGCGTCGCCGGATCCCCGCTCGGCGGGACGCTCGCGGACAAGTGGGGCCGACGCCCCACCATGGTGACGATGCACCTGATGACGGCCACCTGCGCCGCCGCCCTCTCCGTGGTCAGCACGGCCTGGGGCGTCGCCGCCGTCGTCCTGCTGATGGGCGTCTCCATGCAGGCCGTGCGCCCCTCCATCCAGGCCACCATCGCCGACATGGTCCCCGAGCACGACCGCCGCCGGGCCTTCGCCCTCAACTACTGGGCCCTCAACCTGGGCTTCGCGATCGCCGCCTTCGGCGGTGGCGCGGCCGTCTTCCTCGGCTACCGCACCCTCTTCCTCATCGAGGCCGTCGCGGTCACCCTGTGCGCCCTGATCGTCTTCCTGCGGCTGCCCGAGACCCGCCCCGAGGCCAAGCGGAACCCCGCCGGCGAACTCGTCGAGAAGGACCGCGTCAGCGTCCTCGACGTCCTGCGCGACGCCCCCTTCCGTATGCTCGTCCTCCTCAACCTCCTCGTCTCCCTCGTCTTCACCGCCCCCTGGGTCGGTCTGCCCCTCTCCATGGCGGCAGAGGGGCTCGAACCCTCCGCGTACGGCGCCGTCATCGCCGTCAACGGTGTCGTGATCGTCGCCTTCCAGTTGCTGGTCAACAAGGTGACCGAGAAGCGCTCGCCGGCGATGCTGCTCACCGTCTCCGCGCTGCTCTTCGCCGTCGGCACGGGCGCCACCGCGTTGGCCGGTACCCCGCTGGTCTTCGCCGCGACCGTCGTCGTGTGGACCATCGGCGAGATGGTCCACGTGCCCACCAACGCCGCCGCCACCGCCAAGCTGGCCCCCGAACACGCGCGGGGCCGCTACCAGGGCGTCATGGGCATGTCCTGGGCGCTGTCCGGATTCCTCGCGCCGATCCTCGCGGGCTGGGTCGTGGACGGCCCCGGACCGGACGTGCTGTGGATCGCCTGCGGGGTCATCGGCTGCATCGCCGCCCTCGGATACATCACCCGCCTCCGCAAGGCCCTCGCCGACGACCAGCCCGTCCCGGCGGCCGACCGGCTTCCCGACGACCAGCCCATCCCGGCGCACGACCGGCTTCCCGACGACCAGCCCATCCCGGCGGCCGACCGGCTTCCCGACGACCGGTCCGTCCCGGCGGCCGACCGGCTTCCCGACGACCGGCCCGTCGTCGACAAGACACCCGGCGCCGGCACCGTCAGCGCCTGACCTTCCGCTGTGCCTCGTACAGGTTCCGGGGGCGCACCGCCCCCGGGCTCCCGTACGCCTCCACGCGCGCGTGGGGGTCTCCGGTGAAGTCCGGCACGTCGATCTGGTCGAACTCGCGGACCTCGCTGATGCCCACGGTCGCGCTGTACGGCGCGACCGTGTCGATCTTGACGAGGCCCGCCCGCCCGTTGGTGACCGTCACGTTCCAGTGGGCGAACCGGGCCCCGTACAGCGGGCCCGCCGAGGCGTCGCCGCCGTGCCGGCCGTTGTTCTCGACCGTGATCTGCGTCCGTACGTTGGCGAAGGGCATTCCCCGGTGCGTGTCGAAGGTGCCCATCTCCATCACCCCCCGCGACCAGACGTTGTGGCTGGACAGGCCCTCCACGTTGATGCCGTGCAGCTGGGTGCCCGGCGGCGCCGGGACCGTACGGGCGGCGATCTTGAAGTCCTCGACGAGGTTGTCGTGCGCTCCCTCGCGGCAGAAGTACGGGTGGTGCGCGCCGCGCCCCTCCACGCGCGTGTGGCGCAGGGTGCAGGCGGAGGCGGCGACGAGACCGAAGCCGTTGTCGACATGGCGGACGACGACGTCGTCGGCCCAGCAGTCGTAGGCGCACTGGAAGGTGACGCCGTTGAAGCCCTTGTCCAGCAGGTGCGGGGCCTGGGGCGTCTCGACCGCCTCCAGGGTCAGGCCCTCCACCCCCGCGTCCGTGAGCGGCTCCACGAGGGTGGTCAGGCGGGGGTCCCACTCCGGGCGTACGTCGAGCGGGAGCGGGCGCTCGAAGGTGACCTTCCGGCCGCGTACGGCCGCGATCCGCACCGGCCACTCGTAGGGGACGTACGACGTCAGCTTGGTCTTGTCGTCCCAGACGTACGACTCCGCTCCCGGCCCGCCGCCCGCGATGTGCTCGAGGAGCGTGTGCCCGGCGTCGTCGGCCAGCCTGAGCAGAACGATCCGGCCCCGGCGCAGGGCTGACGGGTCGTCGACCGTGACCGTCCAGTCGCCGCGGCGGGCCGGGCGTACGGCCGTGAGGGCGGTCCACTCGTCGCGCCTGTTGCCGGTCCAGCCTTCGAAGGGCCAGGCCCGTTCCCGTATCGCGGCGACGAGGGAGGCGTGCCGTGCGCGCGGGGCGAGCCAGATCAGGCCCCCGGCCCAGGACCAGGAGGACTTGTCGCCGCCGTAGCGGGACCCGTAGGGGCCGATCAGCTCGGTGAGGTGTTTCGTTGCCACCAGTTTCGTACGGGCGGATCCCGCACCGCGCAGCACGACTCCGCTGTCGCCGATGTGGATCAGGCCGTCGATCCGGTACGTGCCGGGCGGGACGAGCACCGTCCCGCCGCCGCGCTCCCCCGCCTCGGCGAGGGCCCGGTTGAAGGCGGGGGCCGAGTCCGTCGAGCCGTCGGGGTTGGCGCCGTAGGAGAGGACGTCGGCGACGGCGCGGGGCCGTGGGAGGCCGGTGGCGCCGCGGCGGGCGCCGGCGCGGCCCACGTAGGGGATCTGGGGGTGCGTGTACGGGGCTGCCTCGAACTCCTTCCAGAGGGTGCGGGCGTACGGCACGGACTCCGGCTCCGGGGTGAACCCGGTCGTCGTGGCGGCCGCCGCCACCGCGACCGCGCCGCCCAGGAACCGCCGTCTGCCGAGGGCCCTGTCCCCGAGTGACCCCAGTGATCCGTCGCCGAGTGCCCTGTCCGCTGCCATACCCCGAGCCCCTTTCATATACATGAATGGTGTTCAGATAAGCGCCGGGCGTGAGCATGGCACGGCCGAGCCAGGGAGGGAAGGGGTCGGAAAGGGGGCTGTAGGCCAGCCCCCGGCGCCTCCGAGCGGTCAGTCCGTCGGCTTCTTGGTCAGGTGCGTGAAAGCGTCGAGGTTCCGAGTCGACTCGCCGCGCGACACCCGCCACTCGTACTCACGCCGGATCGCGCTCGCGAAACCCAGCTCCAGCAGCGTGTTGAAGGAACCGTCGGCCGCTTCGAGCACCGAGCCGAGCAGCCGGTCCAGCTCCTCGGGCGTGACGGCCGCCAGCGGGAGCTTGCCGGTCAGATAGATGTCGCCGAGACCGTCGACGGCGTAACTCACTCCGTAGAGCTTGAGATTGCGCTCCAGGAGCCAGCGGTGGACGCCCGCCTCGTTCTCGTCCGGATGCCGGATGACGAAGGCGTTGAGGGAGAGCGAGTGCCGGCCCACCCGGAGCGAGAGCGTGGTGAAGAGCTTGCGCGTGCCGGGGAGCTTCACGACGTACGAGCCGGGCTCGGGGGACTCCCACTCCAGCTCCGCGTCCTTGAAGGTGTCCTCGATGACCCGCTGGGCGTGTACGACGTCAGCCATGGTGCGAGCGTACGCGACGGCGGTGATCATGAGCCCGGTGATCCCGCCCGTGCTCCCGCGTCCGGTGGTCGTGCATCGCCGCCGTGTAGACGTCCGCCGTGCCCGACGCCGCCGTGTCCCAGCCGAAGGAACCGGCGTGCCGGGCGGCCGCCTCCCCCATCCGGGCGGACAGCCCCGGGTCGTCCAGGAACCGGCCGAGCGCGCGGGCGTAGTCGGCCGGGTCGTGCCCCTGGACCAGGAAGCCGGTGACGTCGTCGCGCACCGCGACCGGCAGGCCGCCGACCGCCGCCGCGACCACCGGCGTCCCGGCCGCCTGCGCCTCCAGGGCGACCAGGCCGAAGGACTCGCTGTACGAGGGCATGACCAGCACCGAAGCCGCGCGGAACCAGTCCGCGAGCCGCTCCTGGCCCACCGGCGGGTGGAAGCGCACGACGTCCGCGATGCCGAGCCGGGCGGCGAGCTTCTGCAGCCCCTCGGGCTTGGCCAGTCCGCTTCCGCTCGGGCCGCCGACGACCGGTACGACCATGCGGGAGCGCAGCGAGGGGTCGCGGGCCAGCAGGAGCGCCGCTGCGCGCAGCAGGATGTCGGGGGCCTTGAGCGGCTGGATACGGCCCGCGAAGACCGGCACGAAGGCGTCGGCGGGCAGCCCGAGGCGGGCCCGGGCCGCGGCGCGGCCGTCGGCCGGCCGGAAGCGGTCGAGGTTCACACCGGGGTGGACGACGGCGACCTTGCCGGGATCGGCGTCGTAGAAGCGGACGAGCTCGTCGGCCTCCTCGGCGGTGTTGGCGATCAGCCGGTCGGCGGCGGAGACGATCTGGGTCTCGCCGATCACCCGGGCCGTGGGCTCGGGGGTGTCCCCCTCCGCCAGCGCCGCGTTCTTGACCTTGGCCATCGTGTGCATGGCGTGCACGAGCGGGACGCCCCAGCGCTCGGCGGCGAGCCAGCCGACATGGCCGGAGAGCCAGTAGTGCGAGTGGACGAGGTCGTAGTGGCCGGGGCGGTGGCCCGCCCACGCCTGCATGACGCCGTGCGTGAAGGCGCAGAGCTGGGCCGGCAGCTCCTCCTTGGCCAGACCCTCGTACGGTCCGGCGTCCACATGCCGTACGAGGACACCGGGCGCGAGCTCGACGGCCGGGGCGAGGCCGCCGGTGGTGGCCCGGGTGAAGATCTCGACCTCGATGTTGATCGCGGCAAGCCGCTTGGCCAGCTCGACGATGTAGACGTTCATGCCGCCGGCGTCGCCGGTCCCCGGCTGGTGGAGGGGTGAGGTGTGGACGCTGAGCATGGCCACCCGGCGCGGGGCGCGGTGACGGCCGGGGAGCCGGAGCCTGGACGGTGACGTCAGGGAGCCGGCGAGCCGGGACACGTACTGGCTCACGTCGACGGTCCTTCCGCTCGGAGCGAGGGCATGGCGGGTATGGCGGTTATGGCGGGCATGGCGGGTGGAGCAGGCAGAGCAGGCACGGCGCACCCGGCGGACAGAGGAACAGCGGGCACGGCGGACCGGACGGCGGACAGCGCCCTCCAGGCGGCACAACACCGGAATGTCGCCATCCATTTCCGTTTTGCCAATTCATTGCCGTACGGGAACGGCGTGGCGCGCCCCTTACCCTCGTTCCATGGCCCCGCGCACCACCCGCCCCCAGAGCTCCGCCCGGGGTCACTCCCCTCTCGCTCCGCCCGCCGCAACCCGGCCCGCCGGGACCCGGCCCGTCGGGACGGCGACCCGCGGGACCACCAACCCCAATCGTCTCCGCCGCATGGACCGCTGGATCGCCGCCGTCCACGGCCCGGTCCTGCGCCGCTCGGCCGCCCCGGTCGCCGTCGACCTGGGTTACGGAGCCGCTCCCTGGACGGCCGTCGAGCTGCTCGGCCGGCTGCGCACGGCGGACCCGCGCACGGAGGTCGTCGGCATCGAGATCGAGCCGGCCCGGGTCGCCGCCGCCCAGCCGTACGCGCGCGAGGGCCTGGATTTCGTCCACGGCGGCTTCGAGGTCCCGGTGGCGGGGCAGGTCGCGCTGATCCGGGCCGCGAACGTGCTGCGCCAGTACGACGAGGACGAGGTCGCCGCCGTGTGGGAGCGCCTGTGCGGGCGGCTCGCGCCGGGAGGGCTGCTGGTGGAGGGGACCTGCGACGAGATCGGGCGCCGGCACGTGTGGGTGGCGCTCGACCGGTCCGGGCCCCGGACGGTGACGTTCGCGACCCGGCTGGGTTCGCTGGAGCGCCCCTCGGACCTCGCGGAGCGCCTGCCGAAGGCGCTCATCCACCGCAATGTGCCGGGCGAGCCGGTGCACGCGTTCCTGCGCGACTTCGACCGGGCGTGGGCGGCGGCGGCTCCGTACGCCTCGCTGGGCGCGCGGCAGCGCTGGATCCGGGCGGTACGCGACCTGGCGGCGGACTGGCCGCTGACGGACGGCCACCGGCGGTGGCGGCAGGGGGAGGTGACGGTGCGATGGGAGGCACTGGCGCCGGGGCGGACGGGGGCGTCGGGGTCGGCGTCGCGATCGGGATCGGCGTAGTCGTAGAAGAAATCCCGGCGCGGGGGAACGCGACGCGCCGGGCACCCGTCCTCGACGGGGGGAAGTGACCCGACAAGCCCGGTCCTCCCCTGTCGTTTTCACGTTCCGCATGGCACTATCGCCAAGGTCACCAGCAAGTTACTGACGGTAAATCAGGTACGGGACTCGGATACGGGACGCCAGGCCGTCCAGGGCCGTACGAGGGGGAGATTGTGAACCGACGCCGCTGCGCCACCGCCGCGATCACCGTGGTCTGCGCCCTGACGGTGCTGGCTTCACCCGCGTTGGCCCTTCCCGCCGCGGCGGCGCCCCTGCCGCCGGCGCCGCCCGCCGCACCGGGCGCGCCCGCCGCGCCGAAGAAGACCCTCGACGAGGTACGCAAGGAGATAGACGCCCTGTACCACCAGGCCGCTGTCGCCACCGACGCGTACAACCTCGCCGAGGAGCAGACCAAGGAGCAGTCCGCCGAGATCGTGAAGCTGGCCCGGATGATCGTGGCCGGCCGCGAGAAGATCGACCGGCTCAAGGCTCAGGCGGGCGCCGCCGCCCGCGCCCAGTACCGCAACGGCGGGCTGCCCGACGGCGCCCAGTTCGTCCTCACCGACGACCCGCAGCTCTTCCTCGACAACGCCGGCCGGCTCCAGCAGGGCCAGAAGGCCACGAGGGACCTGCTCGCCGAGATGAGCCGTACCCAGGCGGAGTTGACCACCTACGCCAAGGACGCGGGCACCAACTGGACCAAGCTGGAGGCCAACCGCGTCAAGCAGGCCGAGGCGAAGAAGGACATCGACGCCAAGATCGCCGCGGCCAGGAAGCTCGAGTCCGAGCTGGAGGCCGAGGAGCTGGAGCGGCTGCGGCAGCTGGAGCGGCAGGAGCAGCACCGCGCGCAGACCGCCTGGCTGGGCACCGGCGTCCTCAAGGGCCTGGAGGGGAAGGCGACCGCACGCGGCAAGCAGGCGGTCGAGTTCGCGACGGCGCAGATCGGCAAGCCGTACGTCTGGGGCGCGGAGGGACCGGGCTCGTACGACTGCTCCGGCCTGACCCAGAGCGCGTGGGGTGCGGCGGGCCGCGTCATCCCGCGTACCTCGCAGGAGCAGTGGCGGCTGCTGCCGCGCGTGGACATCAAGGACATGCGGCCGGGCGACCTGATCGTCTACTACAAGGACGCCAGCCACATCGGGATGTACATCGGTGACGGAGCGATGGTGCACGCCCCCCGTCCCGGCCGGAACGTGACGATCGCGGGGGCGGGCTCGATGGAGATCCTGGGAGTCGTCCGCCCGGAGTGAGACCGGAGGGGGACTGAGTGGGACCGGACGCGGACCGGAGGGGGTCCGGAGTGAGACCGGAGTGACACCGCTCACGGCCGTACGTCGGGCGGGGACCGCCCCTGGCCGGGCGTCCGGCGCGTGATGTTCGTCATGGCCGGAACGTCAACAACCTCCCCATGCGCGGCATATGCCAGTGCCACATCAGCGCCCGTGTGGTGATCACCATTCCGTTGCCCGCCGGGGTGGCGCTATGGTCCCCGTCTGGCGGGACGTCGTTCGTCGCCCTGCCGCGCCCTCGGGGGGAGGGAAGGAAAACAAGACCGATGCCCGTACCCGTACCGCGACAGAGAATCGTCTCTGCTGCGGCGCCCGGCGCTGCCACCGCGGCGACAGGCACCGATCTCACCCTTCTGGTCGTCGAGGACGACCCGGCGGGTGCCCTCGCCGTACCCGAACTGCTCGACGCGGACGGGACGCGCGTCCGGATCCGTACCGCCCGCAACCTGACCGAGGCCGAGCGGCTGCTCACCGACGACGTGCACTGCGTCCTGGTCGACCTGGCACTGCCCGGACCGCGCGCGGCCGGTGACGACCCGCTGGCCCCGCTGCGCCACGTCCTGCGCCTCGCGCCGCGCCACGCCGTCCTGGCGCTGGCGGCCTCGGCCGACGCGGAACTGGCGGCGGAGGCGGTACGGGTGGGGGCGCAGGACCATCTCTTCCGCGAGGAGCTCGACGGCCGGCTGCTGAGCCGGGCGATCCGGTACGCGGTGGAGCGCAAGCGCGCGGACGCGGTGCAGGTGAAGCTGGCCGAGTCGCGGCTGCGGGCGCAGGAGAACGCCCGCCTCGAGCGCGGCCTGCTGCCCACTCCCCTGCTGGAGGGCTCCGACCTGCGGTTCGCGGCCCGCTACCGGCCCGGCCGCTCGCGCGCGCTGCTCGGCGGCGACTTCTACGACACCGTGCGCACCCCCGACGGCACGGTCCACGCCATGATCGGCGACGTCTGCGGGCACGGCCCGGACGAGGCGGCGCTGGGTGTGGAGCTGCGGATCGCGTGGCGTGCGCTGACCTTCGCCGGCCTGTGCGGGGACGAACTGCTCTCCACGCTGCAGCAGGTCCTGGAGCACGAGCGGGAGAGCGAGGAGATCTTCGCGACCATCTGCACGGTCGACATCGCGCCGGACGGGCGCCGGGCGGGCCTGTGCCTGGCCGGGCACCCGTCGCCGCTGATCGCCCGGCAGGGTCGGGCGGCGCAGCTCCTGCCGTACGAGGACGGCGGCCCGGCCCTGGGTCTGCTGCCGCGGGCGCGCTGGCCGCGGCGTCAGGTGGAGCTGGGCGGCACGTGGAGCCTGCTGATGTACACGGACGGCCTGATCGAGGGCCGCTCGGCGGGCCCGGGCTCGCCGCGCCTGGGCCAGGACGGGATGGTCGAGATGATCAACCGGCAGCTGGCGGAGGGCCTGCGGGGCGAGGAGCTCCTGGAGGCGGCGGTGACGGAGGTCCGGGCGCTGAACGGCGGGGAGCTGACGGACGACGTGGCGGTCCTGGCACTGGAAAGGGCCCGGGGGTAGTCCCCGGACCCTGTCCGTACGCGCTTACGGTGCTCGGCGGCTGTGGCCATCGGCCACGATGGTCGTCGCCGCTACCCGCCATTTCCGGTGGCCGCCGCTAGCAGCCTTCTTCGCTGGTCGCCGCTACCGGCCGCCGTTGTACGGGCCGTACGGCCCGTCGCTGCTGGATCCACCGCGACGGCCGCCGCCACCACCCGAGATCTGCCGGATCGCGGGCCGGACGTCGACCATGAAGACGATGGCGGCGATGAGGCCGGCGATCTGGAGGAAGAGCATCGGCAGCAGCAGGTTGAGGGCGAGGTTGATGCCCAGGATGATCAGCCAGAACTTCTTGGTCTGCTTGTCGGCCGCGCGGTAGGCGTCCTCGCGCGCCATCGCCGCGAAGACGAGCGCGGTGATGGCGAAGCCGATGAAGACCAGGCCGATCACCAGCCAGATGATGGAGTCGAATCCCGCGCGCAACATGCGTAGCACCGCCTCGTGAGTGGATGGAGCGCCTCGCGGCCAAGGTACCCGGTTCAACGCTCCGGGCACCCTGATTGGTGCCCGGGCTTACTTCTCGGTGGCGGAGGCGGGCTTCTTGGCGGCGGGCTTGCGGGCCGTGGTCTTGCGGCCGGGCTTGTCGTCCTCGGCCGCGACTCCGGCGGAGGCGTCGGCCTTGGCATCGTCGGCCGCGGCCTTGGCCTGGGGCTGGACCTTGGGCTCCGTGTCCGGCTCGACGGCGATGGCGATCTCGGTGATCTCCTCGGCGGCCTCACCGCGCCAGGCCCTGACGGCCTCCTCGCCGTGCGCGGCGACCTCCTCGTACTTCTCCCGCGCCTTGACCGCGTACTCGGCGGCGACACCGACTCCGCGCAGGGCCAGGTCCTGGGCGGTCTCGCCCAGCTTCTTCAGATCGGTGTCCAGGCTGCCCACGACCTCGGCGAACTTCGACTGAACGGTGACCTGGGCCTCCTTGGCCCGCTCCGAGACCTTCTCCTGCACGGCCTTGGGGTCGGTCTTGCGTACGGCCTCGATCCGGGCGGGCGCCTCGGCGGCGATCTGCTCGATCAGCCCGGGCACCTTCTTGGCCTGCTGGACGGCGAGGTCGGCGGTGCCGGCGGCGAAGTAGAGGGGGGTACGCAGTTCTTCGATGATGGCCATGGTGGTGGTCCTCCCGGATGTCACGTACTGGTTCGAGGGTCGTCGTGCGAGGGTGGTTCGGCATCGCTGTCGGGCTCGGCCGCGGCGGCCTCGGCCGCGTTCTCCTTGCGGAAGGAGTCGTAGATCTGGAGCAGCACCTGCTTCTGCCGCTCGTTGATCGAGGGATCGGCCAGTATGACGGCGCGCGTCTCCAGCTCCTCCCGCTCCTTCTCGTCGAGGATCCCGGCCCGGACGTACAGCGTCTCCGCGGAGATCCGCAGCGCCTTGGCGACCTGCTGCAGCACCTCGGCGCTGGGCTTGCGCAGTCCGCGCTCGATCTGGCTCAGGTACGGATTGGACACCCCGGCGGCATCGGCGAGCTGCCGCAGGGACAGCTGCGCGGTGCGCCGCTGCTCGCGGAGGTACTCGCCAAGATTGCCGACGTTGAGTGATGCCATGCTCCGACCCTGCCACCTCTTGCTAACTATTGCAAGCGCCTGCTTGCAATAGTGTCGCGTGTCACGGAGGCTCGGCAGGTGTGCCTGAGCACGCTAGTTGTCACCTGAGCAGGACAACTGTCACCGATCGGCTTGGCGGACTCCTGCGCGCTTGCGACTTTTCGAGATAGATGACACCGAGTCGTGCCGGCTGACACCGAGCACGTCCGCAGCCGGCCAGCGACAACCGACTCCGTCGTCGGAATGTGGTCGGGGCATGATTTCCGCTGTGCATGAGGACGAGAACGAGCGCGTGAGCGCGCGGTACACGCTGACCGAGACTGAGCACGGCCACGTTTGGGGCGTCTGCGCCGAGGCGGAGGGACTGTTCAGGGAATCTCAGCGCGGGATGTATGAGCTGTTCGGTTGGGTTCCGGAGGAATCCGGCGTACCCGCTTGGATCGGCAGCCGGGTGTGGCTGGTGCCGGACGACGAGGCACTCGACGCCTGGCTACTGGAGGACGCGGAGAGCTTGGGGAAACTGCCCGGGACGGACAGTCTGCTGCTCACCGGCATGGACGACTACGAAGGTCCGCCCGAGGGGTACAGAGGGCGCGTTCGTCTGCACGACGGGCACCGCTGGCTGGGCTCCTGCCGGGAATTCACCCGTGTCCTGTCGCCCGAGCAGGTGCCGCCCCCGCTGGTCCTACGGGGGCTCGCCCCGAGTGATCAGCTGAGAGCGGCGCTGATGAAGGGCACCCGGCGAGCGCTGGATCTGGAGGAGGCTGCTCTGGAGATACAGGACGGTGAAGGCGAGCTACTTACTGATCGGCTGCTGTGGGCCACCGTCATTGGCTGGCGCCCGTCCGCCTGCGGAGCAGACCTGATCGACCTGGAGCTCGACGGGGGCCGCTTCACACCCTTTCCCGAATACGCCCGGCCCATCTGGGAGCGGTGGCTCTCCGGGCCACCGGACGCCGTGAACGCCTGGGCCGGCCTCGATACCCGCCGCCGCGGGGCCTGGCATGACCTCGTCCGGGAGCGGGCCTGCCGGCGCACCCACCGTGACCGGCCAACCGGTCACCCCTACGAACTCGACGGCCGGCACATCACTGACGAACCAGCCCTCTACCTGGCACTCGGCGAGGCAATCAACGGGCCGGGAGGCTACTTCGGCGGCTGTCTCGCCGCCCTTGACGACTGCCTGCGCGGCACCTTCGGCTACACCGCCCCCGCGACCCTGCTTTGGCGAGACGCCGCGACCGCACGCGAGTACCTGTCCCACGCCCTGACACCGGATGGACAGCGTTACGACCTGTTCTCCGCAGTCCTTGAGTCCCTGGCCCAGGGTGGCATGGACGTCACCCTGGCATGAGCTCGCGCTGGCGGATCTTCGCGGCGAATACCACCCTGGACATGCTGACTTCTGACCTCGCGGTCCGTCGGGTTGGATGGCGTCGTGGCGAAACGACACAAGACGAAGAAGAAGCGGCCTCCCTTCGGTATACCGCGGGAGATCATCCTGCTGTCGGGGCAGGACGTGTGGCCCTACACGTTCATCGCCGACGATTCGGGTGGCGGATGCGGCAAGGTCGCGATGCCCACCGACACAGCCCTTGAGGACGTGCAGGCGGCGGTCTTCACGCCGCTGGCGGACCTCACCCGCACCTTCCACGGTGTCGAGATCGGCATCGTCTGGTCCCCCCTCACGCCAGACTCGTGGGTCGGGCGTATCAGTTCCATCACCACGGATCGGGCGGACTCTCAACAGATCTAGCGCCTACTGCGTGGCCAACCAGCGGGCGCTGACCTGATCAGATACTGAGAAGCTCGTTTCGCAGTCCGGGCAGGCTGCCGCACCGAAAACGTACGTCAGCGCGTTCGCGACCTCTCGTTGACCATCAGCGAGTGCAATGTCGTGGAGCCGTCGACCGATACCGTCCAGTGCTGCGGGATCCGCAGGGCGCAAGGGCCTCGTCTCCACATCATCCTCAGACAGCGCGTAGTCACCACTGGTGGAAAAGAATCCTCGCTCGCCGAGGACTATGAACAAGCTGGCTTCACAGTGGGGGCAGGAGACCTCGTACTCCTCGTTCGTAAGACCCCATGCCAAGTCTTCGCTCCAACCCAGTACGCCTTCGAAGCTCAATACAGCTTCCAAGAGGTACGCGTACTCGGTTCGATCGGAGGCCGATCGGAGGCGATTGTTCGCCACCGACAGCAGGGTCGCGATCTCGGCCGCGTACTCCAGGCGGACATCGCCAGCGTCGTGTGGCTGGCCAGCGCCTGCCACGATCGCACCGGCCAGGGTGAGGGCACTCACCGTCTGCCCTCGGTCGTCCCCGCCGGCTACTCCGACCAGCCAGGGCAATGCCGCGAAACTGGCTGAGTAGACGCTGCCCTGGTGACACAGCGCCGACCACAGATCGTTCCAGAGCTCGGTGTTCGGCTCCGATGCGATCCGATCCAGCAAAGCGGGTATGCCGCAGAGCCGTAGGCATGGCTCAGTTGCGACCAATCCGTCATGCGGAGATCCAATCACGCGGCTCCTGGCGACTGGCACGGATCAACCCACTGGCCCGGGACGGCTCCGGGAAACGCTCCCGGCCGCCCTTAGGAATCGGACCGCGGGCGATGATCTTGTGCATCGGAGCCATGTGGGCGACGTGGTTCGTGGCGACGATCCGCAGCGGGAACGAGATCCAGGCTTTGCGCCGGAGATAGAACGACAGGGCGTAGTCGACATCGCTGGCCTGGTGAATGAGCGGCAGCATTCGCTCGCGGGCCTGCTCTTCGTCGTCCGCGTCAAGGAGACGTTCGGCAATCCCGAGTACTGCCCCCATGAGCAGCGGGTCCAGCGGGGGGTCGGTGTAGGGGCGGGAGCTGCGCTTCTTCCCGGGGCTGCCCCGGAGGACTGTCGCACGGGCATGGCGTTGCTCGGCGTCGTGGTCGAGGGCTTCGGCGAGGGCTGCTGTTGCGGCGAAGGGCCGGGCCACCGGCCAGGACAGGAACACGAGACCGAGCAGGGCTCTGAGGTCGGCGAAGTAGTCGGCGGCGGGGATCAGCCAACCAACACACGGGGTCATCGCGGGGCCGACGGGATCGAGCAGATCCTGAAGCCGCTGCTGAAGGCCGAGCAGGTGTTCCAGCGTACGCACGTCGGGAAGTTCGCCGGAGAGCGCGCCGTCAGGTTCGGCGAGCTGGGCACCGCAGGCGGGTTGGAGGCGCCCGACGGTGCGTGGGGCGGTGGTTGTCCGGCACTGGGTGGGATGCAGTTCTTCGTCCCAGGGACGGGCGATGATGCTGTTCATCTCGACCGTGTGAACAGGTTGTTGGCAGGTGGGGCATCCGATTCGCAGCAGACGACGGTGCTTGGTGCAGGCGAAGACTGGTGGGAGGCGTCAGGAGCGTTGCCAGGATCCGCCGTGAAGTTGCTGGATCGGGGTCGCGCCATGCCAACAGTTATCCGGTATCCGATATCAGTGAAAGCTTGCTGAGGCACTGGCAGAACGCGCGGAGGCGACGCGCCGTGTAGAACAGCTGCGAGCGCGTGTCATCGACATGCGCGGTACCAGGAAGGCGAGACTCCCGCCGAGGACGCGGCTGAGCTGCTGGCTGAGGCCGGTGACGTGCTGGACGCTCTGGAAACATCGATCGCGGAGGCTGTCAGGATCTGAGGCCCCCCGCCGCAGGCCTGGATCGGGGACAGCGACCTCGCCACATTCCCGGAGGAGTTGGCCGGTCCGGGGGGTGGTGAAATTCGGTCGCGGTCGTCAGTACGCGCCCCTATGGTGGTCCGATGTCGTCGATCAAGCAGTTCCAAGTCACCTTCGACTGCGCGGAACCCGAGCGCCTCGCTCGGTTCTGGTGCGAGGTGTTGGGGTACGCCGTACCGCCGGCCCCCGAGGGGTTCGACACCTGGGACGAATTCAATCGTTCGCTGCCGCCTGAGCAGCGGGACTCGGCGTTCGCCTGCAGCGATCCCTCGGGGGTGGGCCCGCGCCTGTACTTCCAGCGCGTTCCCGAAGGCAAGGTCGTCAAGAATCGGGTCCATCTCTGTGTGCGGGCCGGCACCGGGCTCGTGGGGGAGGAGCGTCTCGCCACGCTTCAGGCCGAGTGCGCACGACTGGTCGCGCTCGGCGCGGTGTGCGAGCGGGTCATGCTCGCCGATGAGGAGAACGAGTCCTGCATCGTCATGCGGGACATCGAGGGCAACGAGTTCTGTCTCGACTGAGGGCCGGTGATCGAGGCGCGGGCGGGCGGTGGACCGAGCGGTCCCGGGTCCGCGCCGCGCGGGTCCCTGGCGTGCGATGCTGGTCGGGTGATGCTGGAGGACCTCGTACGGCTGCGGCGCGCCCGGGACACCATGGACCGCGACTACGCGAAGCCGCTGGACGTCCCGACGCTGGCCGCCGTCGCCCTCATGTCGCCCGGGCACTTCTCCCGCAGCTTCCGCGCCGCCTTCGGTGAGACGCCGTACAGCTATCTGATGACCCGCCGTGTCGAGCGCGCGAAAGCGCTGCTGCGGCGGGGTGACCTGAGCGTGACGGAGGTCTGCTTCGCCGTCGGCTGTACCTCGCTCGGGTCGTTCAGCTCGCGCTTCACCGAGCTCGTCGGCGAGACCCCGAGCGCCTACCGGGCCCGCCGTCACGAGGCCGGCGCCGCCATCCCCGCGTGTGTCGCCAAGGTGCTGACCCGACCGGTCAAGAACGTCAGGAACGGCACACCGGTCAGGATCGGAGAAGCGGAATCCGAGGCCCGGCCGTAGCGTCGAGGCATGGAAATCAAGCTCTCTCAGTGCTTCATCGCCGTCGACGACCATGACAAGGCGCTCGCCTTCTACCGTGACGCCCTCGGCCTGGAGGTCCGCAACGACGTCTCGTTCGAGGGGATGCGCTGGGTGACCATCGGTTCGCCCGCGCAGCCGGACGTGGAGATCGTCCTCGAACCGCCGCTCGCCGACCCCAACGCCTCCCCGGCCGACCGGCAGGCCATGTCCGAGCTCCTCGCCAAGGGCGTCCTGCGTGGGGTGATCTTCTCCACCGACGACTGCGACGCCACCTTCGAACGCATCCGGGCGGCCGGCGGCGAAGTACTCCAGGAGCCGGTCGACCAGCCCTACGGCGTCCGCGACTGCGCCTTCCGCGACCCGGCCGGCAACATGCTCAGGTTCGCCCAGCCCCGCACCACCTGACGACGCCCCCGGGGGCCAGCCCGGGGCCCGGGCGGGGACGCGGTTCAGTGGTGGGACAGCCAGGCGGCGAGAACCCCGAAGTCGGCGGTGGTCAGGCCGAGTCCGGGTTCCACGCGGTGGAGCAGGGCGGGGGCGGGGTGGTGTGCGGAGACCCAGGAGCGGTCGGCGTCGGTGATCTCGTCATCGACCCAGGCGAAGGGCCGCCCGGCCGCCCACGCGAGGAGGGGGCGGGTCTTCCAGTGGAGGCCGTACCACGCGTCCTCGGCGGACCGACCGACATCGGCGGACCACTCGTCGTCGGCGGACCGGCCGACATCCGCGGACCCGCCGGCGCCAGGGGCCAGTACAGGCAGCGCCGGCAGGCCGAGCCGAGGCGCGACCGTGGCGTTCGCCTCCGACATCCAGGTCGTGGCCCACACCAGCTCGCACGGCAGCGCCGCCAGGCGGGGGCCGTGCTCCGGGTCGATTCTGTTCAGAAGGGGGTGCGTGGCGTCGACCGGGCCGTACGTCGGATGGCCGCCCGGATGCCGGCGCGGCGGCGCGCCGAACGGGATCAGCGGCCCGTCGACGTCGAGGAACAGCAGCGGCCGTGGCGGCCCCGTGCCACCCCGCCCGCCCCCGTCCACGTCGTTTCGCGCAGGTCCCATACCCCCAGCCTGCCAGCGCCGCGCCCGGCAACCGACCGTGCCCCCCTCTCCCCGTACGGCGAGACAGCCGCCCCAGCCACTCCCCCGCCCGCCAGTCGTCCGCTTCCTGATAATCCGCTACGGATCGACCTTCGTTACCCTGGTGGACATGACGGCCATGGCACCCACGCGCACCGAACCGGACCTGTCCTTCCTCCTGGACCACACCAGCCACGTCCTGCGGACCCGGATGAGCGCGGCGCTCGGGGAGATCGGGCTCACCCCGCGCATGCACTGCGTCCTCGTCCACGCCCTGGAGGAAGAGCGGACGCAGGCCCAGCTCGCCGAGATCGGCGACATGGACAAGACCACGATGGTGGTGACCGTCGACGCCTTGGAGAAGGCCGGCCTGGCCGAACGCAGGCCGTCGAGCACCGACCGGCGGGCGCGGATCATCGCCGTGACCGAGAAGGGGGCGAAGGTCGCCCAGGAGAGCCAGAAGATCGTCGACCACGTCCACGAGAGCGCCCTCGACTCCCTCCCGGACCACGAGCGGGAGGTCCTGCTCCGCGCACTGAACCTGCTGGTCACAGGACACCTGGCGACGCCTGTCGAAGGCCCCCGGCCAGCCCGCCGGGCACGCCAGAAGGGGTGACACACACCAGCCCCCGCCACCTCGTTCCGTAAAAGATAGTCTGCAACAAAACTATCTGTTACGGTCTCTTCCGTTGCCCTCCCGACGACAGGAGAGACCGCCATGCCACCCACCGAAACCCCCTCGCGCTCCCGCCGCCTCGCCCTCGGCGTCCTGGCCACCGGAATGCTGATGACGATCCTCGACGGCAGCATCGTCACCGTCGCCATGCCGGCCATCCAGAGCGACCTCGGCTTCACTCCGGTCGGACTGAGCTGGGTCGTCAACGCCTACCTGATCGCCTTCGGCTCGCTGCTCCTCCTCGCCGGCCGGCTCGGCGATCTCATCGGCCGCAAGAGGATGTTCCTCGCGGGTACGGGAGTCTTCACGGCCGCCTCCCTCCTGGCCGGCGTCGCCACCTCCCCCGGCGTCCTGATCGCCGCCCGCTTCCTCCAGGGCGCCGGCAGCGCGATGGCCTCCGCCGTCAGCCTCGGCATCCTCGTCACGCTCTTCACCGCACCGCGCGAACGGGCCAAGGCGATCGCCGTGTTCAGCTTCACCGGAGCGGCCGGCGCCTCCCTCGGGCAGGTCCTCGGAGGTGTCCTCACCGACGCGCTCACCTGGAACTGGATCTTCTTCATCAACCTGCCGATCGGCGTCGCGGCCCTCCTCGCCGCCCTCCCCGCCCTGCCCGCCGACCGCGGCCTCGGCCTGAAGGCCGGAGGCGGCGCGGACGTCGTCGGCGCGCTGCTCGTCACCTCCGGCCTGATGCTCGGGATCTACGCGGTCGTCAAGATCGAGGAGTACGGCGCCGGTTCGGCCCACACCCTCGGCCTCGGCGGCCTCGCGCTCGCCCTCCTCGCGGGATTCGTCGTCCGCCAGGCCACCGCGAGGAACCCGCTCATGCCGCTGCGGATCTTCCGCTCGCGCAGCGTCCTGGGCGCCAACCTGGTCCAGATGCTGATGGTCGCCGCGCTGTTCTCGTTCCAGATCCTCGTCGCGCTCTACCTGCAGAAGGTGCTCGGTTACGGCGCCGCCGAGACCGGCCTCGCGATGCTGCCGGCCGCCGCCGTCATCGGTGCGGTGTCCCTCGGCGTCTCGGCCCGTCTCAACGCCCGCTTCGGCGAGCGCACCGTACTGCTGGCCGGCCTCGTCCTCCTCGTCGGCCTCCTCGGTCTGCTGACCCGGCTGCCCGTGAACGCCTCGCACGCCTCGTACGCCACCGACCTGCTGCCCGTCATGCTCCTCGCCGCCGGGTTCGGCCTCGCGCTGCCGGCCCTGACCTCGCTGGGCATGTCCGGCGCGAAGGAGGAGGACGCGGGGCTCGCCTCGGGTCTGTTCAACACCACCCAGCAGATCGGCATGGCCCTCGGCGTCGCGGTCCTCTCCACCCTGGCCGCCTTCCGCACCGAGTCCCTCACCGCCTCGGGCCGCCCCGCCGCCGAAGCCCTGACCGGGGGCTATCACCTGGCGTTCGCCGTCGGCACCGGACTCCTCCTCGCCGCCCTGGCCGTCGCCGCGACGGTCCTGCGCCGACCGCGCCCGGCCGCCGCTCCGCGGTACGCCTGAGGGCGGTTCCGGACGAGGGGACGGTGACGAGCTGAGCCTCTATCCGTGATCAACGATCCCGTACGCACAGCGAGTTCGATTGCCGCAAGGGGTGGGGATCCGCATGCCAACGCCGACCAACCGCGACGGAACCGGTGGCACCGGACCGCAGACCCGGTGGCGGAGCTCGCTCGCCGGGCTGCACGCGGAGGGCGGGCAGGTGACGGTCGCGGAGACCTCCCGCCGGAGCGACTACCTCCACGTCCTGGACGCCGCCACGGGTGACGAGGAGGACGACCGCGACTTCCGTGACGACATCGGGGACGCGGACGCGTTCGCCGCCCTAGCGGCGCCGCCGAGGGAGACGGGCAGGGGCTCGCTGTGGACGAGGTCCAGGCGGGAGACGGCCCGGGTGAGGACGACGTACAGGCGGTGGTGGCCGCGCGGTTCGGCCGCGACGATCGCGGCGGGCTCGGCCACCACCACGTGGTCGAACTCCAGCCCCTTCGCGAGCGTCGCGGGGATCAGCGTGACCCGCCCGTCGGCCTCGTCCAGGGTCCCGGCCAGTGCCCGCGCGAGAGGGGCGACCATCGGATCGGCGGCGATCACGCCGATCGCCCCCTGCCTGGTCAGTGCCTTGGCGACCGCTTCGACGACCCCTTCGACCAGGCTCTCCGTCGCGGTGCGGGTCACCTCGCCCCCGGCCCGCAGGGAGATGGTCGGTGCCACGTCCGCGCCGAGGGCGGGCAGCAGCCGGTTGGTGAGGTCGACGATCGCCTCCGGTACGCGGTAGCCGAGGGTCAGCGGCACCACCTCGGCGTCCGGCTCCCCCAGGTGGGCGAGTTGCTCGCGCCAAAGGCGGGCCGCCCACGGGGTGGTGCCCTGGGCCAGGTCGCCGAGCACGGTCAGTGAGCCGAACGCGACGCGGCGGGCGATCGCCCGGCACTGCATCGGCGACAGGTCCTGCGCCTCGTCGACGACGACATGGGCGTAGCCCTCGGGTCGCTCGATCAGCCCGGCCAGCTCGTCGAGGAGGACCAGGTCGGCGGCCGTCCACCGCGCCGAGCGGTACGAGCGGGGCGGCCGCGCCCACCGGATCGCCTCCCGCTCGTCCGGGGTCAGCGCCTCGTCGCGCGGGTCGGTGAGGACCCCGGCGAGCACCTCCTCGGGCGTCACCTTCGGCCAGCAGCCGTCCACGAACGCCGACACCGGCCGGGCCCGCTCGATCCTGCGCGCCCACGCCCGGCCGAGGGGCCCGGCCCGCCGCTCGGCCTGGAGCCGGAGGGCCCGGACGACCCGGTCGCGGACCCGGTCGCGCCCGGTCGCGTACGGCGGCGCCTCCTCCCGTACCGCCGTGACGATCCTCGCCAGTTCGTCCGCCGTGAGCCGCCAGTGGTACGAGCCGTCGGGGACCGTCAACGGCCCGGCGGGGGCGGTGTCGACCCGGGCGTACAGGGCCGTGCGCAGCACCCGCGCCATCCGGGCGTCGTGCTTGACCAGCGCCGCCGCCTCGCCGTCCTCGGCGCGCACCTCGTGCCGGGCGATCTCCTCGTCGACCGTCGACTGCCGGATTCCGCTCTCGCCGAGCGCCGGCAGCACCTCGGAGATGTACGAGAGGAAGGTCCGGTTGGGGCCGAGGACGAGGAGACCGGAGCGGCGGACGCGCTGCGGGTGGGTGTAGAGGAGGAACGCGGCCCGGTGCAGGCCGACGGCGGTCTTGCCGGTGCCGGGGGCGCCCTGGACGCAGAGGGAGACGGCGGGCCCCGACCGTACGAGGTCGTCCTGTTCGGGCTGCAGGGTGGCGGCGATGTCGCGCATGGGGCCGGTCCGGGGGCGCTCGATCTCCCGGGTGACGATCTCGCCTGCGGTGCCGGGCCCGGAGCGGAGGTACTCGTCCTCCAGGCCGGTCAGATCGGCCGAGTCGCCCTGGCTGTACGGGGCCCAGCCGAAGCGGCGCCGCCGGACCACGCCCTGGGGGTCGTGGGCGCCGGCCTGGTAGTAGGCGCGCGAGACGGGGGCGCGCCAGTCGATGACGAGGGGAGGGGAGGCGGGGTCCTCGGCGATGCGGCGGCGGCCGATGTGAAGGGTCTGGCCGTCCTCGCGGTCGAGGCGCCCGAAGAACAGGGGGCCCGGCGGCTGTTCGCCGAACGCCTTGGCGCGGCTGCGGAGATGGTAGCCGAGGGCTTCGGCGTCGGCACCGGAGGCGGCGACGTCCTCGCCGGTGACGACCTGCTCGGCCACGTCCTCGGCCATCCGGGCCAGGGCGGCGCGGCAGGCGTCGTGATGGGCGCGTTCGCGGGCGAGTTCGAGGACGGGTTCAGGGTCGCGTTCGAGGACGGGTTCAGCGGCGAGTTCGATGTCCGGGGCGAAGGCCGGCTCACGCTTCGGCTCATGGTCGGGTGACGTCATTCCGACAAGCATAGAGGAATAACGTTACCCAGTTACATTATTGCCCGAGTCGCTAAAGCGGCAGTCCGTCCCGCAGCCTCCTGAACGCCAGCTCCGCCGCCGCGACGGCCTCCGGGTGCACCGCGTCGGCGCTCTCGCCCGCCGCCATCCGGCGGGCGTTCTCCTCCGCGAGGACGCGCAGGACGGCGACGATCTGCGCGGCGGCGAGGCGGGCCGGCAGGGGCTCGCCGCCGAGCGCCCGCGCGAGCGCCGCCTCCGACCGGGCCTGGTAGCCGTGGAGCCGGGCGACCAGCGCCGGGGTGCCGTAGAGGAACCGCTGGAAGGCGAGGACATCGGGGTCGTCGCAGAGCCCCGTCACCGGGTCGCGGCGGTCGAGCCCCCGCAGGAAGTGCGCGCGCAGGGCGTCGAGCGGCCCGGCGCCCGCGGGGCGCTCGGTGACGACCCGGGCGGCCTCGTCCTCGTGGTCGGCGAACCGGTGGAGGGCCAGGTCCTCCTTGGCCGGGAAGTAGCGGAAGAGGGTCGGCTTGGAGACCTCGGCGGCGGCCGCGACCTCGGCGACGGAGACGGCGTCGAAGCCCTTCTCCAGGAAGAGGGCGATGGCGGTGTCGGAGAGGAGCTGCCGGGTCTGCCGCTTCTTGCGCTCGCGAAGCCCGCTCACCCCTTCCCCGCCTCCCCGTCCGCCATGACCGCCCGCCCGCCCGCCATGACCGCGACGCCGTCCACCAGGACCGCCACACCGTCGAGGACCCGCGCGAGACCGAAGCGGAACTCGACGTCCGGCTCGTCCGCCTCGTCCAGCACCCCGGAGTCGAGCATCCGGGCCACCGCCGGGAAGCGGGCCGGGTCGGCGAGCCGGCGCAGGGTGTGGCTGTAGCGGGCCATGACGACGGTCGGCTCCTCGCCGCTCGCGCCGATCGCGGCGGCGAGGTCGGCGTTCATCAGGGCGTCGCTCTTGACGAATCCGGCCACCAGCAGGACCACGGAGATCTTGGCGCCCTCGTCGAGGCCGGTGCGGCCGAGGGCGACCATGGCCTTCTCCCACCAGGCGACCGTGTTCGGCGTCGCGGGCGGGCCGGAGACGGGCACCCGGACCATCCAGAGGTTGCGGTGGTAGACCTCGCGCATCGCCCAGGACCACGCCTCCATCGCCTCGCGCCAGCCCGCGTCGGGCGGGAACAGCTCGGGCGGGGCGCCCGTGGCCCTGTCCTGCATGAGTACGTACAGCTCGCTCTTGGCGCCCACATAGCGGTAGAGCGACATGGGGGAGACGCCGAGCTCCTTGGCGATCCGCCCCATGGAGACGGCGTCGAGCCCCTCCGCCGCGGCGAGGCGTACGGCCGTGTCGACGATTCCGTCGAGGGTGAGGCCCGGCTTGGGCCCCTTGGCGGGCCGCTCCCGCAGCCCCCAGGCGGCCTCGATGCTCGGCGGCAGGAACGTCCCGCCACCGCCCTTGTCCTCCGCCATGAGCCGCCGCCTCCACATCTCGCGCTTGACGGCCATCCTAGTAATGCGTAACCCTTACACAGTACCGCGTAGGGCATACGCAGTAAGAGGTCCGAGCTCAAGGAGCCGCCATGCGACCCACCACAGAAGCCACCACCCGGGCCACCACCCCGCCCGGCCGAGGGGCCACCACCCCAGCCGCTGCCACTACCGACCGCGCCAGCGGCGAAAGCGCCGTCGAAGCCGTCGGCCTGCGCAAGACCTACGGGACCCTGCCGGTCCTCGACTCGCTCGACCTCCGCGTCGAACGCGGCACCGTCTTCGCCCTCCTCGGCCCCAACGGCGCGGGCAAGACCACCACCGTCCGCGTCCTCACCACCCTCACCCGGCCCGACGCCGGGCACGCGCGCGTGGCCGGGTACGACGTCGTCGCCCACCGCTCGAAGGTCCGCCGGTCCATCAGCCTCACCGGCCAGTTCGCCGCCGTCGACGACACGCAGACCGGCTACGAGAACCTGCGGATGGCGGCCCGCCTCTCCGGCCTGTCCCGCCGGGCCGCCGACCGGCGCGCCACCGAACTCCTGGAACGCTTCGCCCTCGCCGAGGCCGGCCGCCGCCTGGCCAAGACGTACTCCGGAGGCATGCGCCGCCGCCTCGACCTCGCCGCGGGACTCGTCCGCGACGCGGAGGTGATCTTCCTGGACGAGCCCACCACCGGCCTCGACCCCCGCAGCCGCCAGGAGCTCTGGCAGACCGTCCGCGAGCTGTCGGCCGGCGGCACGACCGTCTTCCTCACCACCCAGTACCTGGAGGAGGCCGA
This sequence comes from Streptomyces sp. NPDC093600, assembly GCF_044764755.1. Classification (NCBI taxonomy): domain Bacteria; kingdom Bacillati; phylum Actinomycetota; class Actinomycetes; order Kitasatosporales; family Streptomycetaceae; genus Streptomyces; species Streptomyces sp. NPDC093600. The sequence continues at coordinate 55,563 of NZ_JBIWIU010000001.1, read as the reverse complement.
CCGGCTCGCCGGCCACATCGCCGTCATGGACTCCGGCCGGATCGTCGCCGAGGGCACCGCCGACGCGCTCAAGTCACGCGTCGCCGGCCACCGCCTCGACCTCGTCCTCGCCGACGAGCGCGCCTACCTCCGGCTCTCCGGCCGGGCGGTCCACCACTCCCCCGAGACCCTCACGCTCGGCGTCCCCACCGACGGCAGCGCCGCCCACGTCCGGGCGCTCCTCGACGAACTCGACCCGGAGCGGACGGACGTCACGCGCTTCACCCTGCACACCGCGACCCTCGACGACGTCTTCCTGACCCTCACCGCACGCGCCCCCGAGGAGCCCGCCCATGTCTGACGCGCTCACCGTGACCGGCACCCTGACCGGCCGCGCCATCCGTCTCAGCCGCCGCAACCCGGACGCCGTCATCACCTCGATGATGCTTCCCGTCATGCTGATGCTGATCTTCGTCTACTTCTTCGGCGGAGCCATCGACACCGGTACGCGCTACGTCACGTACGTCGTCCCCGGCGTCCTCCTCCTCTGCGCCGGCTTCGGCTCGGCGAGCACCGCCGTGTCCGTCAGCGAGGACATGAAGGGCGGCATCATCGACCGGTTCCGGTCCCTCGACATCGGCGGTACGCCGATCCTCGCCGGCCACGTCGGCGCCAGCGTGGCCCGCAACCTCCTCGCCACCACGCTGGTCTTCGGCGTCGCCTTCCTGATCGGCTTCCGGCCGTCGGCCACCCCCGCCGGCTGGCTCGCCGCCCTCGGGCTGCTCCTCGCCTTCATCACGGCCGTCTCCTGGCTGTCGGCGGCGGCCGGACTCCTCGCCAGAACACCCGAGGCGGCGGGCGGGTTCACCTTCTTCATGATGTTCCTGCCGTACCCGAGCAGCGCGTTCGTACCGATCGAGACCATGCCCGACTGGCTCCACGGCTTCGCCCGGCACCAGCCGGTGACGCCGGTGATCGAGTCCCTGCGCGGTCTGCTGCTCGACCAGCCCGTCGGCAACACGCCCTGGATCGCGCTCGCCTGGTGCGCGGGCCTGCTCGCGCTCGCGGTCGCCGCGTCGGGAAGCCTCTTCCGGCTGCGTACGAAGTGACCCCCGGCGGCGGGACAGCCCTGGCCAGGGACGACTCAGAAGATGTCCGGGCACCAGGGCCGGCGCGGGGCCCGCAGCAAAACGTCCGCGAGGGCGGCGGCGCCCGGGGTGAGCTCCTCGACCCGGCCCAGGGCCGCGAGCCGTACCACCGATTCGTCACCGAGCGACAGCGTGCCCAACTCCGCGATGTCGAGGGCGAGATCGGCCGACCCGGTGGTACGGGAGCAGGCGGCGCCCTCCGGGGAGGCGTCGAGCCGGTAGCGGCCGCCCGCCAGTCCGTCGGCGTCGCGCAGATCGAGGACCAGACTGCCGGAGGCGCCGTACGTACGGCCCTCCAGGACCTTGGCGACGTCCAGGACCCGGACCCACAGCATGTCGGCGTGCGTGGTGACGCGGGCGGCCCGGGGGTCGGGGAGCAGCAGCGGGAGGAGGTCGTCGGGGGCGCGGTGGCCGGACTTGACGGCGGTGACCCAGTCGATCGAGCAGAGGAAGTGCCACAGCGCGCGCTCGGCGGCCGGGGTGGCGGCGATCAGATCGCGGACGGTGGCCGTGTTCAGGGGCTGCTTGCCGTCCTCCCACTTGTCGTCGCAGGTGTAGGCGGCGTAGCCCTGAGGGTTGCCGTCCTCGTCGCGGTAGACGGCGTAGAACGGTTCGACCCACGGATGGCTCTGGTAGGCGAGGCCGGTGCCGACGTCCCAGCCGCGGGCTTCCCGGCCGACGATGCCCGCGCGGACGGCGGCGAGCCGGCGGTGCAGGTCGGGACCGATCTTGCGGATCTCCTCGCCGTCGGTGAAGTCGATCCGGCCCCCGTCCCCCGGGCGGCCGGAGCGGCGCGGATCGAGACCGGCGCGGCGGACGTCGACGGTCCACTCGGTGGTCCAGGTGGCGGGTCCGAAGCCGTACCGGCCGTAGATCGGGTACTCGGCGGCGATGAGGGTCGCGACCGCGTCGCCGCGCTCCTTGGCGGCGGCGAGATCGGTCGCCATCATGCGGCTGAGCAGGCCGCGCCGGCGGTGGGTCGCGGCGACGGTGACCGCCGAGACGGCGTCGGCGACGAGCGTGCCGCCGCCCACCGCGCTCAACTCCTGCGTGAACGAGCGGAAGGTGGCGACGACCCGGCCCTGGTCGAAGACGCCCAGAACACGCGAGAGGTCGACGTGCGGCAGCCGGTCGGCGACCTCCTCGTCCGCCACGACCGGCGGTCGCAGGAAGCCGGAGTGAACCGCCCGCAGCCATTCGGGATACTCGGACTCGACGACCGTACGCACCTCAAGGCTCATCCCACGAGGCTATGCGGGGGCCCGTCGGGCTCGCATCCCGGTTTTGACGGCGGCGCTCCCCGGGACCTGGAGGGTGCTCCCGGGACCTGGAGGTGGCCCCTGTCAGGTGGGCGGGCCGGACCCGTCAGGTCAGCAGGTCGTCCACCTGCGCCTCGCCCTCGCGGTAGCGTCGGGCGATCTCCGCGCTGCAGTCGTCCGCGGTCCGCTGGAGCTGCTGCCGCCGCCGCGACACCTGCTGCTCATAGCCGGCCAGACGCCCCATCGCCTGGTGGAGCTCCTCGTCCGTGCGCGCCGAGAGGTCCGACAGCTCGACCTCCGACAGCATCTCCGTCGCCAGCCGGCGGTACTCCTCGCTCCGCGGTGTCGACAGCGTCACATGCCGCGCCGATGTCCTCAGCCGCGAGGGCGCGTCCGCGAGGATCTCCGAGAGCCGGTCCAGGACCGGCGCCTCCGGGTCCGTACGCCGGGCCAGTTCGGCCCGGAGGATGTCGATCCGGCCCTGCAGCATCCGCCGCACATAGCTCAGGTCCGCCTCGTCGCCCTGCGCGTCACGGCGCAGCGCGCGCAGCTCCGGCAGCCGCAGCCCGGCGATGTCCGGCTGTGGACTCTCCGGCAGCGCCGGAGCGGCCGTCCGCTGCAGCGGTGGACGTGCGGCCCCGCCGATCCGGATCAGCGGTACGGGACCGGACGGCGACTGTCCGGCGCCATGTGCACTCATGTGAATCGTCCCCTCGACCGGTGCGGAGCCGCACCGCCTGACACGCATGGTGCCACTCCCGCACGTGTGTGTGCAGGAGCACTGCACCCGTTCGGCCCCAGGCGCGTCGGTCGGTAGGTTGGTCCGTATGCGTGCGGTGGTGCAGAGAGTGGACGGCGCGAAGGTCGTCGTGGCGGGCGAGACGGTCGGCGAGATCGTCGGCGAGGGACTGTGTGTGCTGGTGGGAGTCACCCACGAGGACACGCCGGAGAAGGCCGCCCAGTTGGCCCGAAAGCTGTGGTCCGTCCGCATTCTGGAGGGAGAGAAATCCTGTTCGGACGTGAATGCGCCCTTGCTGGTGATTTCTCAGTTCACCCTCTACGGGGACGCGCGGAAGGGCCGCAGGCCCACCTGGAACGCCGCCGCGCCCGGCCCGGTGGCCGAACCGCTCGTGGACGAGGTGGTGGCGCGGCTGCGCGCCCTGGGCGCGCGGGTGGAAACGGGCCGGTTCGGAGCGGACATGCGCGTGTCGCTCACGAATCACGGCCCGTTCACGGTCCTGATCGAGGTCTGAGAGCTCCGAGAGATCCGAACCCCGCCGGGCCCTACGGCAGGCCGCCGGGCCCTACGGCTCCACGACCGTCTCCTGCGCCGCCGCCGTATCCCCGGCGAGGAGCTCCGCGTCGACCGGCACGTTCCGCTTCACCATCGCCAGCGCGATCGGGCCCAGCTCGTGGTGGCGGCCCGAGGTGGTGATGAAGCCCAGCTGCCGGCCGTCGGCGCCGTCCGAGGCGAGCCGGATCGGGGTACCGGGGCCGGGCAGATACACCTCGCTGCCGTCCAGGTGCAGGAAGACGAGCCGCCGCGGCGGCTTCCCCAGGTTGTGGACGCGGGCCACCGTCTCCTGCCCGCGGTAGCAGCCCTTCTGCAGATGGACCGCGCTGCCGATCCAGCCCAGCTCGTGCGGGATGGTCCGGTGGTCGGTCTCGAAGCCGAGCCGCGGCCGGTGCGCCTCGATCCGCAGCGCCTCGTACGCCAGGATCCCGGCGGCCGGCCCGTGCGCCGCCGCGAAGGACTCGAGCTCGGTCCGGGGCAGGAACAGGTCACGGCCGTGCGGGGTCTCCCGTACGACCACTCCCTCCGGCACCTCGGCGATGGACCCGGCCGGCAGGTGGACGACCGCGAACTCCTCCGTGCGGTCGGCGACCTCGACCCGGTAGAAGAACTTCATCGACTCCAGATAGGCGATGAGCTCGCCCTGCGTGCCGGGCTCGACATGCGCCCAGACCGTCTCGCCGTCGTCGACGAGGTAGAGCGCGTGCTCGATGTGGCCGTTGGCCGAGAGGATCAGCGCCTCGGTGGCCCGGCCGGGCGGCAGCTCCGCCACGTGCTGGGTCAGGAGCAGGTGCAGCCAGCTCAGCCGGTCGTCCCCGGTGACGGTGACGATGCCGCGGTGCGAGAGGTCGACGAAGCCGGAGCCGCCGGCGAGGGACCGCTGCTCGCGGAAGAGGTCGCCGTAGTGCGCGGCGACGCCTTCGTCCCGCCCTTCGGCGGGCACGGCGCCGGGCAGGGACAGCAGGGGGCTGTGCGGAGAAAGTCGCTGCATGGAACCAGACTACGACCGCGTACCGCTGTCCTTGTTCGAACAGTCCGCACAGCGGCCGAAGATCGCGAAATGCTTCATGTCCGTCTCGAAGCCGAACGTCTCGCGGAGCTTGCCGGTGAACTCGGCGGCGATGTCGACATCCGCCTCGATGACCTCCGTGCAGTCCCGGCACACCAGATGCAGATGGTGGTGCCGGTCGGCGAGGTGGTACGTGGGGGCGCCGTGGCCCAGATGGGCGTGGCTGACAAGGCCCAGCTCCTCCAGGAGCTCCAGCGTCCGGTAGACGGTGGAGATGTTCACGCCGGAGGCGGTCTTGCGGACCTCGCCGAGGATGTCGTCGGGCGTCGCGTGTTCGAGCGTGTCGACGGCCTCCAGGACAAGCTGGCGCTGGGGCGTCAGCCGGTAGCCGCGCTGCCGCAGGTCGCTCTTCCAGTCGGTGCTCACCACGCCCCCCAGTGTAGGAGGGCGTGGCGCGATACCGGGGCCCGCGTGCGGGCGCGACCGACGGGCCGGGGCCTACTTGAAGAAGGCGATGCCGTCGTCCGGCAGGTCACCGAGGCCGCGCGCCATCTCCGCGACCTCCTCGGGCGTGACGACCTTCTTCAGGTGCGCCGACATGTAGGGCCGCAGCGGGACCTCGGGGGTGGACTTCTCGCCGACCCACATCAGGTCGCCCTTGACGTAGCCGTAGAGCCGCTTGCCACCGCTGTACGCGCCGGAGGCTGCGGTACGCGCGACGGCGTCGGTCACGAGGTCGATCTGCGGCTTCTGGTGGGCGAGCTCGCCGTACCAGATCTCCACGATGCCCTGGTCACGGACCATGACGATCTCGACCTTGCGGTCCTTGTCGATCCGCCAGTAGCCGCTCTCGCTCTCCAACGGGCGGAGCTGGTTGCCGTCGTTGTCCAGGACCCAGGAGTGGGAGCGGTACTCGATGAAGTCCCGGCCGTCGTGGCTGAACGTCACGGACTGGCCGAAGTTGCACTTCTCGGCGCCGGGGAAGTCGGAGACGCCCGCGCCTTCCCACGTCCCGAGGAGGAACGCGAGGGGGACGAGGTCCGGGTTGAGGTCGGACGGGATCTCGATCATGAGTGGCTCTGTCGATCTGTAGGGGTGATTAGCGCTGGCCCTGGTACAGCTTCTTCACGGCCAGACCGGTGAAGGCGAGCACGCCGACGCAGACCAGGACCAGCAGGGCTTCGAAGAAGATGATCACAGGGTGCTCCTCGAATGAGCGGTGAAGGCAGAACGGGCCGGAACCCAGCTTAATGGGCTGGGGTCCGGCGCCGTCTGTGAGGTGTGTCCAGGAGGTGTCCAGCGGCGTCAGCCGAGGAGCTGCTGCTGCAGCACGACCGTCTGGTGGAACGGTACGGCCGGCGCGCCGCCCTTGCGGTCCTGGCGGACCAGCGCGAGCGTGTCACCGGCCTGGATGTAGCTCCAGCGCGTCTGCTGGGGGCCGTGCGGCTCACCCTCGGTGAAGACGTACGCGGTGGTGTCCATGACAGGCCCCGGGCTGTCCCACTCCGTGTCCAGGACGCCCGCCCCCACGCCGTCGGGCATCACCTCGGAGGTGGAGCCGACCTCCAGGGTGTCGTCCTTGAACGTCTCCGAGAAGGCCACCGAGTTGAACTGGAGGAGGAAGACCCGGGTCGTGGTGCCGTCGGGCATCGTCCAGGCGCGAGCGGCGATGTGACGCAGGGCGGAGTCGGCCAGCGTCTCCTTCAGCTCCGTCCGGTCGTCCTCGTTGTACAGCGCGAGGTACTGGTCCACGCCGACCCAGCCGCCGTCGAGCTCGGGGTCGGCCTTGGCACCCGCCGGGGCGGGCAGCAGCAGCTTGCGCAGGTCGGCGTGGTGGATCTCGCCGTCGTTGCCGTCCGTGAACGGGCGCGGGGTGTCGGCCGGCAGCGCCGGGAGGCTGAGCCGGGGGTACTCCCAGCGGCCGTCGCTCTCGGTGGCGAGGCCGGGAACGTCGGTGCGCTCCATGGCGGTGATCCCGAACGCCGTACCGGCCCCCAGCCCGCCGCACACGAGCACGGCGGCGCCCCAGCGGGCGACGGCCCACAGGAGCGGACGCCGGGAGGCCCTGGGCGCGGGAGCGGCCTCGGGCGTCCCGGGGGCGGCGGCCTGGGGGGTCTCCGCGGCGTCGACCTCGGGCGCTGCGGCCTCGGGCGCTGCGGCTTCCTCGGACGTCTCGGGGGTCGCCGGAGTGGGCGCCTCCGCCGGAGCCGTGTCCTCCGCGCGCACCTTCGTGTCCGCCGGCGAATCGGCCTGCTGCTCGGTCATACGTACTCCCCCGGAGACTTGATGTGGTCGAGCTGCTTCTTCACCAGCGCGGCCACCGCGGACCTGTCGAAGGGCTTGGCGCCCGCGGCGGTCACGGCGACCAGGTTCTCGGAGTCGTACGCGATGCAGATCATGCCGTCCAGCCGCTCGGCCTTCTCCTTCTTGTCCAGGGCCTTGGGCTCCGGCATCACATAGCAGGCCGAGTTCTTGTGTCCGTCGACCTTCGGCCCCTTGGGGAACTCAAGGAGCTCGGCGACGGTCTTCCGGAGCTTGAACATCTCCCTGACCTGCTTCTTGTCCTTCATCCGCATGACGCTGACGTCCACCACGAGGTCGTTCTCGTCGGAGACGAAGGAGCGGACCGCGACCCCCTGGACGCCGAGCTTGTCGACCTCCTTCTCGTACTCGCGGCGCTTCTTGCCGGAGAGGCCCTTGCCCTCGCGCTTGACCAGGGCGGCCGCCTCCTTTCCGCCCAGCTCGCCGTCGTTCCCGTACGTCTCGACGTCCGGGCCGAGCGCGTAGCCCTCCGGCACCGGCAGCAGGAGCTTGCTGAGCGGCGTGGACGCCTTGCCCCGCACGATGCCGGCCGCCGGGTCATTGTCCTCTGTGGCCTCCGGCTCCGGCCCCCACACCACGGTCGGTGCGGTGCGGTCCGCGGCGGCGACCGTGACGCCGGTGTACGTGGCACCGCCGCCGATCACGCCCAGGACGAGCACGGCGGGCAGGACGACCGTCCACAGCCTGCGCCCGCGCCCGGGCGCCTTCGGCTCGTCGGCGGGAACGGTGGCGGCGAACACGTCGCCGGTCGCCGTGGTCGCGTCGGTGGTCGCGTCGCCGGTCGCGTCGGTCACGGTCTTCTGGTCCTCGTTCACAGACGCCCCAGCTGTCGCTCGGCCAACGAAGCGATGTCCTTCTTGGAGATCTTCTTCGTGTCGAAGATGAAGACTCCGACCATGATGTCGCCGCGGTGGAAGTACGCCCGGGCCTCGTAGAAGTCCTCGTAGCCCGCTTCCTTGTGGACCGGGAGGAGGTAGTAGCGGCCGTTGGTCGAGCCCTTGAGCTCGTCACCCTCGCTACCGGCCTGGTCCTCGTCGGGCATGTACTCCATCTGATCCTCGGCGTGCTCCTGCGCACCGAGTCCATCGCCGGACCGGTACTGAACCAGGTGGATCTCGATCGTCCGGTACTGACCCGTCTTCCACGACGTGGTCGCGATCCGCCGGATCCCGCTCCCGAGCTGATAGGTCAGCGCCCTGCCGGGGTGGTCGAACTCACTCGCGTACTCCGGTACGGACATCCAGCCGTCGTCGTCCGCGAACTCCGCCTTCTTCGCACCCGCCGGCTTGGGGAGCAGCAGCTTGCGCAGATCCCCCGCCGCCTTGGCGCCGCGGTCCTGCGAGGCGGGCAACGGCGCAGGCGCCTGCGCCTTCGGGAGCGGCTTCGGGTAGCTGAGACCGGGCTGGCTCAGCGCGGTCGGCGGCGTCGGCTCACGGTCGGCCTGGATGCCGTAGCCCACCGCCGTACCGCCGACGATACCGAGGACGGCGGCGACGGCGATCAACGCGGCGGTACGGCCGGCACGCCGGCGTACGGGCGGGTGCTCGGCAACCGGCGTCGGCGCCGATTCCGGATATCGACCCATTTCTTCGCTTTGCAAAAGTCCCCCCACGAGACCTGAAGCGCAGATTCCGTAACCCGCGCACCCAACTGACAGGTGAGTCATGCATGGGGTTGCACCGGATCGCATTACAGTTCGGTATATGGCGAAGAAGCTCGTGATCAAGGTGACCGCCGGGGCCGACGCCCCCGAACGCTGCTCCCAGGCCTTCACTGTGGCCGCCGTCGCCGTGGCCAGTGGGGTCGAGGTCTCGCTCTGGCTGACGGGCGAGTCGTCGTGGTTCGCCCTCCCGGGGCGGGCGGCCGAGTTCGAGCTGCCGCACGCGGCGCCCCTGCCGGATCTGGTCGACTCGATCCTGGCGGCCGGCCGGATCACGCTCTGCACGCAGTGCGCGGCGCGCCGCGAGATCACGGAGAAGGACGTCCTGGAGGGCGTACGGATCGCCGGCGCGCAGGTCTTCGTCCAGGAGGCGATGGCGGACGGCGCCCAGGCGCTCGTCTACTGACGTCTGCTGACGTCTGCGGGCGGGGGCTACGGACGGCGCTTCTTGCCGTCGAGCTCGTCCCACCACTCGTCGGACTTCGGGTCGCCCGACGGATCGTCCCACCACCGGTCGTCGGGCCCCCGCCGGTTCGCGACCACCGCGGCGACCGGCGGGATGAGCATGGCGGCGACGCACATCCCGATGGCGGCCGGCATCGACCAGAGCCGTACCACGGCCCAGGCCCCCACGAAGAGCACCAGGCACACGCCCATCATCCAGAAGTAGGCATGCCGCCGCCGCGCGTACATACCTTCAGCGTACGACCGAAGGGCCGCGCCTCAAGTCCTGGAATGGCGTCCAACCCCCCAGGAGGCACGGCCCTTCGGCCGGTTCGGTGTCGCGATGACGCTCGCGCGTCAGACCGCGATGGCGACCTCGGCGAGGCCGCCGTGCTGTGCCACGACCTGGCGGTCGGCGGTGCCGCCGGGGACCAGGGCGCGGACGGTCCAGGTGCCCTCGGCCGCGTAGAAGCGGAACTGGCCGGTGGCGGAGGTCGGGACCTCGGCCGTGAACTCGCCGGTCGAGTCCAGGAGGCGGACGTAACCGGTGACGGGCTGGCCGTCCTTGGTCACGAAGCCCTGGATGGTGGTCTCACCGGGCTTGATCGTCGAGGCGTCGGGCCCGCCGGGCTGCGCTCCACACATGTTGAAAATCCTTACGGTCGAGGGGTCCGGAGAAGGGGAGGTCCGGGGAGGTCCGGGGCTTACTTGTTCGCGCCGAGCTCGATCGGCACGCCGACGAGGGAGCCGTACTCGGTCCAGGAGCCGTCGTAGTTCTTGACGTTCTCGACGCCGAGCAGCTCGTGCAGCACGAACCAGGTCAGCGCGGAGCGCTCACCGATGCGGCAGTAGGCGATGGTGTCCTTCGCCAGGTCGACCCGCTCGTCCTCGTAGAGGGCCTTGAGCTCGTCGTCCGACTTGAAGGTGCCGTCGTCGTTGGCGTTCTTCGACCACGGGATGTTGCGGGCGCTCGGCACGTGGCCGGGGCGCTGGGACTGCTCCTGCGGGAGGTGCGCCGGGGCGAGCAGCTTGCCGGAGAACTCGTCGGGCGAGCGGACGTCGACCAGGTTCTGGGCGCCGATCGCGGCCACGACGTCGTCGCGGAAGGCGCGGATCGAGGTGTCCTGGGGCTTGGCCTTGTACTCGGTGGCCGGGCGGGTCGGGACCTCCGCGACGAGGTCGCGGGAGTCGAGCTCCCACTTCTTGCGGCCGCCGTCGAGGAGCTTCACGTCCTGGTGGCCGTAGAGCTTGAAGTACCAGTAGGCGTAGGAGGCGAACCAGTTGTTGTTGCCGCCGTAGAGGACCACCGTGGTGTCGTTCGCGATGCCCTTGGCCGAGAGGAGCTTCTCGAAGCCCTCCTGGTCGATGAAGTCGCGGCGGACCGGGTCCTGCAGGTCCTTGGTCCAGTCGATCCGGATCGCGTTGCGGATGTGGTTCTTCTCGTACGCCGAGGTGTCCTCGTCGACCTCGACGATCGCGACCTGCGGGTTGTCGAGGTTCGCCTCGACCCAGTCAGCGTCTACCAGGACGTCGCTGCGGCTCATGCTGTTTCTCCTCCGGGGCAGTGTTCGGCGGTGTGGCGCAAGGTGGTGCGGGTACGCGGCATCGCTGGGCGTACGGCTACACACGGGCCCCCGACCGTGACGGTCGGCGGGCCTGAAGGAATGCGGGCTCGGGCGTCCCGCTCAGACCGAGCGACAGAGCATGGCGGCGACGCGGCACAGGTCTACTGCCCGCCGCTTCGTGAGATCCGCCTGTCGCTTCATGGCCCCGATCGTAGGGACGGACAGGCGGCCGTGTCACCGGTGTGTCATATTTTGAGACGCGATCGTCCGAAGTGTGGGATGAGATCGCGCAGCGCGGCCGCTCCGGGCGGATCGGCGCCCACGTCCGGGCGCTCTTCATCTACGCCTCGGACAGCCCCGTCTCAGCATGTGGAGGAGGAGTGGGAGAGGGTGAGCGGAGTAGGGCGTCAGCCCGCCAGGGCCACGTTCCTGCCGGTGACCCCGATGGCCACGCCGTCCTCGCGGGCCTCGACCTTCTCCAGCATCATGCCCGTCGGCAGGCCGCCGATCTCCCAGTCGAAGTCGGTGCGCTGCCGCACCAGCCGCTCGACGCCGGGGATGCCCTCGCCGGGCACCTCGTCGGCCCGGACCCGGACCGTGGCGTCGTCCTTCCGGGTCACGGTCGAGAGCACGCTGCGGGTGACCTCGCGGCCCAGGACCTCGACGGCGCCGGTGACCTTGACCTTGCCGTCGCCGCCGTAGGCGACGGTCACATCGCGGTCGGAGGCGGCGGCGAGGTCGGCGTAGGAGACGAGCGCCGTTCCCGTGGCGGTCCCGGCGCGCGCGCTCGTGTAGTCGCCGCTCAGCGTCACGTCGTGGAACGCGGCGGACATCTCGCTGATCCGGATCTTCCTGCCGCCGGCCGTCGCCTCGACGCCGGTCAGCTTCACGTCGACCTCGTCCAGGCGCTCGTCCATGATCTGCGTCAGGAAGGGGAAGCCCTTGATGTCGACCTCGGTCGAGCCCGTCCTGGCGGCTCCGAGCCGGACCCGGTCGGCGGCTTCCGATTCGGCGTAGGCAACGGCGAGCCGGTCCAGGCCGACGAAGAGCCCGCCCAGTACGACGGCCACGATCAGCGATACGCGCAGTGCCCTCATGACCCGTGCATCCCCCAAAAATCTCCGGCCCCCCGACACCTTGATCGACGTGTCGGGGGGCCGGTTGGTTCCCGGGCGCGGTGCGGCGGGCGTCACGCCAGGGCGCGGCCGAGCAGGTAGACGGCGGGCGCGGCGACGGCCAGCGGCAGCGCGACGCCTGCCGTCATGTGGACGAAGCGGGACGGGTAGTCGTAGCTGGCGACCCGCAGTCCGACCAGCGCGCAGACCCCGGCCACCAGGCCCAGGAGCGCCCCGGAGGCGCCGAGGCCGGTGAACGGTCCGGCCGCGATCCCGGCGCCCGCGGCGGCGAGCAGCGCCACGACGACGGAGGCCGGGCCCGGCAGCGGCAGGGCGCGGGCGAGGACGGCGGCGGCGACCGCGAGCCCGCCGGCGGTCACGGCCGCGGGCTCCGCGCCGAGGTGGCCGGTGGCCACGATCGTCAGGGCGGCGGAGGCGACGGTGGCCATCAGGCCGTACATGCGCTCGTCCGGGTCGGCGTGGCTGCGGAGCTGGAGGACGAGGGTGAGCAGCACCCAGACGCCGAGCGTGCCGATGACGGCGGCGGGGGCGTTCTCCCGCCCGGCGGCGAGCAGCACGGCGTCGGCGGTGAGGCCGCCGGCGAAGGCGAGGGCGATGCCCTGCCGGGCCGGCCACATGCCGTTGAGCCGGAACCAGCCGGCGGCGGTGACGGCTTGGAGCAGGACGAGCGGGACAAGCAGTCCGTACGGCCCGACGGCCGCGCCTCCGGCGAGCAGCAGGCCGAGGACGGCGGTGAGCACGGCCGGCCGCATGCCGGGCTCGATGACGGGCGAGCGTCCCTCGGCCCGCGCCCGCTGGGCGGCGGTGAGGCGGGTGCCGCCAACGGTGGTGGGCGCGGAGTACTCCGGCGCGGGGCCCGCGGCGGGCTCCACGAGAGGCTCGTGGGCGGCGGGGGCGGGAGCCGCGGGCTGGTAGGCGGAAGGGTCGTACGCGGCCGGCGTGTGCGGCGACTGGTACGCCGTGTCGTACGGCACGGGCTGAGCGGGCTGCTGGACCACCGGCTGGTACTGGGTGTCCCAGGTCTGGCCCTCCCACGTCTGGGTGACGTTCGGGTCCTGCTGTCCGTACTGCTGCTGCTCGTACCGCTGCGGCGCGTACGGGTCGTACGGGTCGTACGGGTCGTACGGGTCGTACGGATGCTGCTGATCGCTGCTCATGCTGTGCGGTTCACCCTCCTGCGAACGGCGGGAGCACCTCGACCGTGCCGCCCTCGGCAAGCCGTACGGTCTCATGCGCGCGGGTCCCGACGGGGTCGCCGTCGACCAGGAACGAACACCGCTGGAGTACGCGGACGAGCTCGCCCGGGTGCTTCTCGCGGGCCGCGTCGAGCGCCTCCGCCAGGTTCTCGGCGGTGTACGGCTCCTCGGCGGTCCCGGCGGCGGCCTTGGCCGCGGCCCAGTAGCGGATGGTCCCCGCTGCCATAGCGGCGCTCCCTTCGTTCGTGTGCGCGCCGCTCCCATGATGGGCTATGCGCGCGTGAGCCAGTCGCCCAGACGGCGGAGCAGTTCGTCGCCCGCCGCGTTCTCGGCGTGACCCATCCCCCGCTCCAGCCAGAGTTCGGCCGGTCCGGCCGCCGCCAGCATCCGCGGATGGTCGACCGGGAAGTACGGGTCCCGGTCGCCGTGCACGATCAGGACGGGCGTCGGCGCGATCAGCGGAACGGCCTCGACCGGCGACAGCGGTACGGGGTCCCAGTCCTGGTGGTGGATCCGGGTGCCGAGGCCGTAACGGCCGACCAGGCGCCCCGCCCGCCGGGTGATCAGCCAGTGGACCCGGCGCATCGACGGCGTACCCCGGTAGTACCAGCGGGCGGGGGCGCTCACGGCGGCAACCGCGTCGGTATGCGCCCCCTCGCGCTCCCCGCACTCCACCTGCCCCTCGCGCTCCGCCCCGTACAGCGCCGCGTGGCGCAGCACCACCGATCCGCCCATGGAGAAGCCGACGGTCGCCACGCGCGCGTGGCCGAGGGCGCGTGCCCAGCGGACGGCCGCCGCGAGGTCGAGGACCTCCCGGTCGCCGACGGTGGAGCGTCCGCCGGACCTGCCGTGGCCCCGGAAGGAGAAGGTGACGACGGCGGCGCGCTCGGCCAGGACCCGGGACGCCCGCCGTACGGCCGGCCGGTCCACCGAGCCGGTGAAGCCGTGCGCGACGACCACGGCCGTATCGGTGACACTTGCTGTGGACGGCTCGTAAACCGCCTCGATCCGGACACCGTCATCGGTGAGCAATGTGGCGCGCCGAGGACCGTACGTGATCGAGGAAACATCCACCATGTGAAATCAGCCCTCTGCCTCGGAACTCCTGTGGGCTATTCTCCTTGTCAGAGGATCCGGGCAACGCAGCCCCCGGGTCCTTTTGTGTTTTCCGACCGTTGTTACGGACGGATGAACAAAAGCTCTCAAGGCGCGAGAGCCGCACGTGAGACACCGCAGTAGCCGCAGACGTCCTCGCAGGGACCGAGGAGGAACCGACGTTATGGGCGAGCGAACGAAGCACGACCGACCGACCCAGGCAGGTGGGGCGCGATGAGCTCACTGCTGCTCCTGACCAACGCCCTCCAGCCGTCGACCGAGGTGCTTCCCGCACTCGGCCTGCTGCTCCACAACGTGCGGGTGGCTCCGGCCGAGGGCCCCGCGCTCGTCGACACCCCCGGTGCCGACGTCATCCTGATCGACGGCCGCCGCGACCTGCCTCAGGTGCGCAGCCTCTGCCAGCTGCTCCGCTCCACCGGCCCCGGCTGTCCGCTGATCCTCGTCGTCACGGAGGGCGGCCTCGCGGCCGTCACCGCCGACTGGGGCATCGACGACGTCCTCCTCGACACCGCGGGTCCGGCCGAGGTGGAGGCCCGGCTGCGGCTCGCGATGGGCCGCCAGCAGATCGTCGCGGACGACTCGCCGATGGAGATCCGCAACGGCGACCTGTCGGTGGACGAGGCGACCTACAGCGCCAAGCTCAAGGGCCGGGTCCTGGACCTGACGTTCAAGGAGTTCGAGCTCCTGAAGTACCTCGCCCAGCACCCGGGCCGGGTCTTCACCCGGGCCCAGCTCCTCCAGGAGGTCTGGGGATACGACTACTTCGGTGGCACCCGTACGGTCGACGTCCACGTACGGCGGCTCCGCGCGAAACTCGGCCCCGAGCACGAGTCGCTGATCGGCACCGTCCGGAACGTCGGCTACCGCTTCGTCACCCCGGAGAAGGTCGAGCGCGCCGCCGAGGAGGCGCGGGCGAAGGAGGAGGCGCGCGTCAAGGACTCCGCCCGTACCGTCACTCGTACGGAGGACGGTGCCGACGTGGTGGACGCCACAGCACGGCCTGCCAAGAGGTAGGTCACCCCGCGTAGACTGCCGCGCGTGGCCAAGGTGACGCGGGATGACGTAGCGCGACTGGCGGGTACTTCGACCGCGGTCGTGAGTTACGTCATCAACAACGGACCCCGGCCGGTCGCCCCGGCCACGCGCGAGCGTGTCCTCGCCGCCATCACGGAGCTGGGCTACCGCCCCGACCGGGTGGCCCAGGCGATGGCGTCCCGCCGTACCGACCTCATAGGCATGATCGTCCCGGACGCCCGCCAGCCGTTCTTCGCGGAGATGGCGCACGCGGTCGAACAGGCCGCCGCCGAGCGCGGCAAGATGGTGCTCGTCGGCAATTCGGACTACCGCGACGAGCGCGAGGTCCACTACCTCCGGGCCTTCCTCGGCATGCGGGTCTCCGGTCTGATCCTGGTCAGCCAGGGCATGAGCGAGCGGGCCGCGAGCGAGATCGAGGCGTGGGACGCGCGGGTCGTGCTGCTGCACGAGCGGCCCGAGGCGCTCGACGACGTCGCGGTCGTCACCGACGACATCGGCGGCGCCCAGCTCGCCACCCGGCACCTCCTGGAACACGGGCACCCGTATGTGGCCTGTCTCGGCGGCATCCCCAACACCCCGGCGGTCGGCGACCCGGTCGCCGACCACGTCGAGGGCTGGCGGCGCGCGATGCTGGAGGCCGGGCGCCCGCTCGACGGCCGCCTCTTCGAGGCCCCGTACAACCGCTACGACGCCTACCAGATCGCGCTGAAGATCCTCGCGGGCCCCGACCGGCCCCCGGCCATCTTCTGCTCCACCGACGACCAGGCGTTCGGCGTGCTGCGGGCGGCGCGCGAGCTGCGCATCGACGTGCCGGGCGAGCTGGCGGTGGCGGGCTTCGACGACGTGAAGGAAGCGGCGCTCACGGACCCGCCGCTGACGACGATCTCCTCCGACCGGCCGGCGATGGCGCGGGCGGCGGTGGATCTGGTGCTCGACGACGCGCTGCGGATCGCGGGCTCCAAGCGCGAGCGGGTGAAGCAGTTCCCTTCGGCGCTGATCGTGCGCCGTTCCTGCGGCTGCGGCTGACCCCTTCGCGCCTCGCCTTACATCGGGCATACAGGCTTCTGTCGGGCTTCTCAGGCCGTCCTCACGGACCTCTCATGTACGGCTCCCAAAGTCGTACCCATGACGGACTACCAGCAGCAGCCGCAGCAGCCGTACTTCCCGCCGCAGCCCCCGCACCCGCCGTACGGCCAGGCCCCCGCGCCCCTGCCGCACCGCCGGGCCAGGCGGGGCGTGGGCCTGCTGGCCGCCGTGGCGATCGCCGCGGCCGCGGTCGGCGGCGGCACGGCCACGCTCGTGCAGCAGCTCACCGCGGCCGGCGCGCCGACGGCCGGGGGCGTCAGCGGCACGAACATCTCCACGAGCGGCAAGGGCACGGTCGCCGGCGTCGCCCAGGCCGTCTCCCCGTCCATCGTGGAGATCTCCGCGACCTCTGCCTCCGGCAGCTCCACCGGCTCGGGCGTGATCATCACCGGTGACGGCGAGGTCGTCACCAACAACCACGTCATCTCCGGCGCCTCCTCGGTCAAGGTGCGGCTCGCCGACGGCAGGACGTACGACGCCCGGGTCGTCGGCACGGACCCGGCCAAGGACCTGGCGCTGATCCGGCTGGAGGGTGCGTCCGGCCTCAAGGCCGCCACGCTCGGCGACTCCGACCGGGTGAAGGTCGGCGACGAGGTGGTCGCGATCGGTTCGCCGGAGGGCCTGACCGGCACGGTCACCAGCGGCATCGTCTCGGCGCTCGACCGCGATGTGACGGTGGCGAAGGACGACGGCCAGGACCAGCGGCAGCAGCCCCGGTACGACGAGCGGCAGGGCTGGCCGTTCGAGTTCGGCGGGCAGCAGTTCAACGGCGACACCGGCTCGTCGAAGACGACGTACAAGGCGATCCAGACCGACGCCTCGCTCAACCCGGGGAATTCCGGCGGCGCGCTGATCGATATGAACGGCGAGATCATCGGAATCAATTCGGCGATGTACGCGCCCAGCGCCTCGAACGGTTCTTCGGCCGGCAGTGTCGGCCTCGGATTCGCGATTCCGGTGAACACCCTGAAGGCCGATCTGGACGAGCTGCGCTCCGGCGGCGGAAACTGAACGGCGGCGACCGATCCGGCCCGCCCGCCCCGTGCGACGCTTGGGCCATGACTGGTCCGGTGAATGAAGGCGGCCGCATCCTCATCGTCGACGACGAGCCCGCCGTACGGGAGGCCCTGCGGCGCAGTCTCGCCTTCGAGGGGTACGGGACCGAGGACGCCGTCGACGGGTTCGACGCCCTCGCGAAGATGGAGTCGTACGCCCCCGATCTGGTCGTCCTGGACGTGCAGATGCCGCGCATGGACGGCCTGACGGCGGCCCGCCGCATCCGCTCGTCCGGCTCGACCGTGCCGATCCTGATGCTGACGGCCCGGGACACGGTCGGCGACCGGGTCACCGGCCTCGACGCGGGCGCCGACGACTATCTGGTGAAGCCGTTCGAGCTGGACGAGCTGTTCGCCCGGATCAGGGCCCTGCTGCGCCGCAGCTCGTACGCGGCGGCGGACGGCGGCGACGGGCCGGACGCGGACGTGCTGGCCTTCGGGGACCTGCGGATGGACCTGGTGACCCGCGAGGTGACGCGCGGGGGCCGCGCGGTGGAGCTGACGCGCACGGAGTTCACGCTCCTGGAGATGTTCCTGGCGCACCCCCGGCAGGTGCTGACCCGGGAGCAGATCCTGAAGGCGGTCTGGGGCTTCGACTTCGAGCCGAGCTCGAACTCGCTGGACGTGTACGTGATGTATCTGCGGCGCAAGACGGAGGCGGGCGGGGAACCGCGTCTGGTCCACACCGTGCGGGGCGTGGGGTACGTGCTGCGCGGCGGGGGCCCGGAGTGAGCGGTCCGGCGGCGTGGTTCCGGTCGCGGCCGCTGCGGTCACGCCTGGCGCTGCTCACGGCGGTGGCGGTGGCCCTGGCGGTGGCGGCGGTGTCGGCGGCGTGCTGGTTCGTGACGCGGGCGCAGCTGGAGGCCGAGCTGGACTCGTCGCTGCGCGACAGCAGGCTGGACGAGAGCGCGGTGGCCGATCTGGCGCTCACCTGCGCGCGCAGGGTCGAGACCCCGCCGGTGCCGACGACCGGCTCGTACACCTGGCAGATCGTCCTCGCGGACGGCAGGGTCTGTACGTACGGCTCCTCGCCGATTCCCGTGCGGCCGGGGGACGTGGCCGTGGCGCGCGGTCAGGCGACGTACAGCATGCACACGACGAAGGCCGAGAACGGCGCGGAGATGCGGGTCTTCACCTATCCGCAGGCCGCCTTCCAGAACACGATCGTGGGGGTCTCCGTCGCCCGGCCGCTCTCGGAGATCGACAACTCGATGTCCACGCTCGCCTGGGTGCTGCTGCTGGTCTCCGGCATCGGTGTCGTCGGCGCGGGCGCGGCCGGGCTGTGGGTGGCGCGGGCCGGTCTCCGGCCGGTGGACCGGCTGACCGGGGCGGTGGAGCATGTGGCGCGGACGGAGGACCTGACGGTCCGTATCCCGGTCGAGGGCGAGGACGAGGTCGCCCGTCTCTCGCGCTCCTTCAACGCGATGACGGCGGCGCTGGCCACCTCGCGGGACCGGCAGGCGCAGCTGATCGCGGACGCCGGGCACGAGCTGCGGACCCCGCTGACCTCGCTGCGGACCAACATCGAACTGCTGGCCCGCAGTGAGCAGACGGGGCGGGCCCTGCCGCCGGAGGACCGGCTGGCGCTGATGGCGTCGGTGAAGGCGCAGATGACGGAGCTGGCCGCGCTGATCGGCGATCTTCAGGAGCTGGCCCGCCCGGACGCGGCCGAGCCGGGTCCGCTGGAGGTGGTCGCGCTGCACGGCATCCTGCGCACGGCGCTCGACCGGGCGCGGCTGCGCGGGCCCGAGCTGACTTTCGTCACGGATCTGGCTCCCTGGTACGTGCGAGCGGAGCCGGCGGCTCTGGAGCGGGCGCTGGTGAACGTGCTGGACAACGCGGTGAAGTTCTCGCCGCCCCGGGGCACGGTCGAGGTGAGCCTGATGCGGGGCGAGCTGACGGTCCGCGACCACGGGCCGGGCATTCCGGCCGAGGAGCTCCCCCATGTCTTCGAGCGTTTCTGGCGCTCGCCGTCGGCCCGCAGCCTGCCCGGCTCGGGCCTCGGCCTGTCGATCGTGGCCCGGACCGTCCAGCAGGCGGGCGGCACGGTGGCGCTGCGGCCGGCGGAGGGCGGCGGCACGGCGGCGGTGATCCGCCTGCCGGGGGCGCCGACTCCGCCGCCGGAGC
Organism: Streptomyces sp. NPDC093600; assembly: GCF_044764755.1. Lineage (NCBI taxonomy): Bacteria > Bacillati > Actinomycetota > Actinomycetes > Kitasatosporales > Streptomycetaceae > Streptomyces > Streptomyces sp. NPDC093600. The sequence continues at coordinate 36,132 of NZ_JBIWIU010000001.1, read as the reverse complement.
TGTCAGTTGTGCCGGATGAGCGATTCGACCAGACCTGAACGGGTGTTGGGGAAGTCCATCGGGACGATGCCGAGGCCCCTCCAGCCGCTCGCCGTGCCGTCGAGGAACGAGTGGACCTTGGGGTTGAGGCGGTCGGAGTTCCAGCGCGGCGGGAGCAGGGCGGCGGTGGAGACGTAGTTGACGTAGAGCTTGCCGGGATGGGTGGCGGCCTTGCGGAAGTGGGATTCGATCTGGGGGTATTTGGCGCCGGGCTCGGCCATGTAGTCGTCCTGGATGTCGAAGAGCGCGCCGTCGCCGTAGCGGACGCCGGGCAGGCCGGCGTTGTCGGCGAGGAGCACGACCCGGCCGCGGGCCTCGCCGAGGGTGGGCAGGCCGTCGCCGATGCGGAAGAGGGAGCGCCAGCCGCGTACGTCGAGGTAGTGGTCGAAGATCCGGCGGAAGGTGGCGTCGGAGTCCTCGGAGTACTCCTGCTTGACGCGCATGAGGACGGTCTCGGTGGGGTGGGCGGCGAGGAAGTCCCGGCAGGCGACGAGGACGTCACCGAACATCAGGTTCTGGTAGTACGCGCCGTGGTGGATGGCGAGGGAGTCTCCGGTGACCCGGCAGCGGACGTCCAGGAAGCGGATACCGCTGTCCAGCTGCTGGGCGATGGTGGTGTTCTGGCAGGCGACCCAGAGGCCGCCCTGCCGTGCGCCGGAGTTGTGGGTGCCGGGGAGGGTGAGCTTCTGGAGCGGGGTGGGGTCGCCGTGGCCGGCCATCCAGTCCTGCGTGGTGAGCGCCCGCGTACGCGCGTGGGCGGGCGGGGCTCCGATGAGAACGGTGGCGGTGGTCGCCGCGGCTCCCGCGAGAAAGCTTCGTCGGTCCATGCGCCGGATTATGACGCGTACGCGTCAATCGGCACCAGAGAGAAGGGGCGACGGACCGCCGCGGCGGACCCTCGCCCCTCCCTGTAGGACTTACTTGACGACCGTGATCCGGTCCGCCGTTGGCACCGCCAGCGGCGCCGAGGCCGTGGAGTGTGCCGCGAGGTACGCGTTGAAGATGTCCAGGTCCGACGCGCCGACCAGCTTGTTCGTGCCCGTCGCAAGCGCCGGGAAGCCGTCGCCTCCGCCCGCCAGGAACTCGTTCATCGCGACCCGGTAGGTCTTGGCCGGGTCGATCGGCTCACCGTTCAGCTTGACCGTGCCGTCCACGACCCGGTCCGCGCCGGTCTTCGTCATGTCGAGCGTGTACGTGAACCCCTTCGAGACCTGGAGGATCTTCACCGAGGCCGCGTTGGAGCCGCTGACCTGCTGTTTCAGCGCGGCGAGCAGGTTTGCGCCGGACAGGTCGACGACGTTCATCATGTTGGTGAACGGCTGCACGGTGAAGGCCTCCCCGTACGTCACCACGCCGTCGCCCTCGGCGCCGGACGCCTTGTACACCAGGTCCGAGCGGATGCCGCCGGGGTTCATCAGGGCCAGCTGCGCGCCGCCCTTGTCCACCGGTGCCAGGGCCTCCAGCTGGGCGTCGGCGATCAGGTCGCCGAGCGGCTTCTCGTACGCCGTCGAGCCGCGGCCGTTGATGTCGGCGGCGATCCAGCCCTGCGGGCGGTTGGCGATCGGGGCGGCAAGCGCGTTCCAGTCGCGGATCAGGTCGCTCAGGTCCTGCGCCTTGGGCACGTCACGGGTGACGACGTGGTTGGCCGACTCCACCGACGCGCGGACGATGTCCTTGGTGCGGCGGTCGTAGGTGAGCGTGGTGTCCGTGTAGAGCTTGCCGTACGAGGACGCCGAGGTGACCAGGCGCGGCTTGCCGGCCGGGTCCGGCACGGTGCACACGTACGCCTGGTGCGTGTGACCCGTGATCAACGCGTCGACCTGCGGGTTCACGTTCTTGGCGATCTCGGTGATGGGGCCGGAGATGCCGTCGCCCGGGCCGGGGCTGTCGCAGTCGTAGTTGTACGCCGAGGAGGCCGGGGCGCCGCCCTCGTGGACCAGGGCGACGATGGACTTGACGCCCTTGCGCTCCAGGATCTTGGTGTACTTGTCGATCGTCTCGACCTCGTCGCCGAACTTCAGGCCCTTGACGCCCTCGGCGGTGACGATGTTCGGCGTGCCCTCCAGGGTGACGCCGATGAATCCGATCTTGACGCCGTTCTTCTCCCAGACGAAGTACGGGTCGAGCAGCGGCTTGCCGGTCTTCTCGTCCGTCACGTTGGCGGCGAGGTACGGGAAGTCGGCGCCCTCGAAGGTCTTGCCGTCGACGAAGCAGCCGGCGGTCGGGTGACAGCCGCCGTTCTGTATCCGCGCCAGCTCGCGCGCGCCCTCGTCGAACTCGTGGTTGCCCACCGAGGTGACGTCGAGGTCCAGCTTGTTCAACGCGTGGATGGTCGGCTCGTCGTGGAACAGGCCGGAGAGCAGCGGCGAGCCGCCGATCATGTCACCGGCGGCGGCGGTGATGGAGTACCGGTTCCCCTCACGCGCCTGGCGCAGGTGCGTGGCGAGGTACTCGACACCGCCGGCGTCGATCTTCTCCGTGGTGCCGTCCTCGTGGACGTGTGTGACCTGTCCGGAGGAACCGGCCGGCGGCTCCAGGTTGCCGTGGAGGTCGTTGAAGGAGAGCAGCTGGACGTCGACGGTCCGGCCCCATCCGTGACCCGTCGCCTGCCCCCGGTCCTGGGCCGCGCCGGCCGGCAGGGCGGCGACGAGCGCGCCGACGGTCGCAAGTCCCGCACCGGCGGCGAGAATCCGCCGGCTCGCCCTGTTCTTCTTCGGTGTCGCTGACATCGCTCCCCTTGTTCCTCTGTGACTCCGTCTGCCGCCGCAGCCTAGAGTCAACGCGCGTAGCGCAACAGGGGGTAGCGGGTTACAAGACAGTTGCTTCCGGGTGCGCCGTACGCTCGTCCCATGACTTCTGACGTGGCACCGGCCCTCGAACCCGGACGGCAGATCCATACCCTCGACGAGCTTTCCCCCGAGCAGGTCCAGGACGTCCTCGACCTGCTGGAGGCCGCGGAGCGCGCGGACGGCATGCACGCGGTGTCCGAGCAGGGGCGGCTGTATCTGCGCCACGGCAAGCGGGAGGGCGTACGGCACTTCCTGCTCACCGTCGGCCCGCGGCTCTACGGCTACGCCCAGCTGGAGGACACCGACCCGGTGGAGGCCCCGGCCGCCGAGCTGGTGGTGCACCCCTCGCACCGCGGGCGGGGGCACGGCCGGGCGCTCGGCACCGCCCTGCTCGCCGCCTCGGGCAAGCGGCTGCGGGTGTGGGCGCACGGCGGCAAGTCGGCCGCACGCCATCTGGCGCAGGTGCTCGGCCTGACCCTCTTCCGCGAACTGCGCCAGCTGCGCCGCCCGTTGGTGCCGCTGGACATTCCGGAGCCGGTGCTGCCCGAGGGCGTCACCGTCCGTACGTTCGTCCCCGGCCAGGACGACGCGGCCTGGCTGGCCGTCAACGCGGCGGCCTTCGCCCACCACCCCGAGCAGGGGTCGCTCACCCAGCGCGATCTGGACGACCGGATGGCGGAGCCGTGGTTCGACCCGAAGGGCTTCTTCCTCGCGGAGAAGGAGGGGCGGCTGATCGGCTTCCACTGGACGAAGGTGCACGCCGAGGAGCAGCTCGGTGAGGTGTACGTGATCGGCATCCTGCCGGAGGCGCAGGGCGGCGGTCTCGGCAAGGCGCTCACGGCGATCGGGCTGCGGCACCTGGCGGCGCAGACGCTGCCGACGGCGATGCTCTACGTGGACGCGGACAACACGGCGGCGGTGACGGTGTACGAGCGGCTGGGCTTCGTGACGCACGAGGTGGATCTGATGTACCGCACGGAGTCCTGAGGCCGAGGCCTGAACCCCTGGGACAAGGGGGCGGTTGACACCGCCCCCTTCTCTCCACCACCCTTTCACTACTTGATTAGTGAAAGGGTGGTGGAAGAGCATGCTCGAGTACCGGATCGACCGGCGCAGCGGGATCGCCACCTACCTCCAGATCGTCCAGCAGACCAAACAGGCCCTGCGCATGGGCGTCCTGGAACCCGGCGACCGGCTGCCCACCGCGCGCGAGGTCGTCGAGGCCACGGCCATCAACCCGAACACGGTCCTCAAGGCCTACCGCGAACTGGAGCGCGAGGGCCTCGTCGAGGCCCGCCGCGGCCTGGGCACCTTCATCCGCGCCACGCTCGGAACCGCCCCGGCCGCCGCCTCCCCCCTGCGCGGCGAACTCGCCGACTGGGCCCGGCGGGCACGGGCCGAGGGGCTGGACCGGGACGACGTGGCGGCGCTCTTCACTTCCGTACTGGACGAACACTTCGAGGGGGACGACGCATGACCCACGACACGGCGTTGGAGGCCGACGGCCTCGGCAGGCGATTCGGGCGGCACCGGGCCCTGGACGACTGCACCTTCCGCCTCCCGGCCGGCCGCGTCTGCGCGCTGGTCGGCCCCAACGGCGCCGGCAAGTCCACGCTCCTCGCCCTCGCGGCCGGACTGCTCCGGCCCACCGAGGGCACCCTCCGCGCCCCGGCCCGCGAGAAGCTCGCCTACGTGTCCCAGGACAAGCCGCTCTACCCGCGGCTCACCGTCGCCGAGACCCTCGGGATGGGCCGGGAGCTCAACCCCGGCCGCTGGGACGCGGACCTGACCGAACGGATCACCGGCGCCCTGGACCGCAAGGCCCGTGTCCGCGCCCTCTCGGGCGGTCAGCGCACCCGCCTCGCGCTCGCCCTCGCCCTGGGCAAGCGCCCGGAACTGCTCCTCCTGGACGAGCCGATGGCCGACCTCGACCCCCTGGCCCGCCATGAACTCATGGGCGCCCTGATGGCCGACGCCGCCGAACACGGCACCACGGTCGTCATGTCCTCGCACATCCTCACCGAGCTGGAGGGCGCCTGCGACCACCTGCTCCTCCTCGACCGCGGCCGGATCCGCCTCGACGGCGCCGTCGACGACCTCCTCGCCGCGCACACCCTGCTCACCGGCCCGGTCGCCGATCTCGCCCCGCACCCGGTCGTCGACTCCCGTACGACGGGCCGTCAGCTGACCGCACTCGTACGCAACGACGGCGTGCCGGTCGAGGGCGCCTGGCAGACCTCGGAACCCTCCCTGGAGGAGCTCCTCCTCGCCCACCTCCGCGCCGCCCGCACCCCCGAAGGAGCCTCCGCATGAGCAGCCTCGCCCTGAAGGGCACGTACTGGGTGACAGCCCGCCAGCACCGGAGCGCGCTGCGGGCGGTCGCGGCCACGGCCGGGCTGAGCCTCGTCTGCATGGCGGGCCTGCGCTTCTGGGACTCCCGCACCCCCGGCACCAACCAGGACAACGGCTACACGCTGCTGCGCTGGGGCATGGAGTACTTCGCCGTCGGCATGGTCGTCCTGCCCCTGCTCGTCGGCGCGTTCGTCGCCGGCCCGCTGGTCGCCCACGAGCTGGAGTCGGGGACCTACAAGCTGGCGCTGACCCAGTCCGTCTCACCGCGCCACTGGTTCGCCTCGAAGCTGCTGGTCGCCGGCGCGGTGACGGTCGGCGGCACGCTGGCGCTGATGGCGGCCTACGCCCTCGGCCTGGCCCGGGTGGCGGGCGACTGGCAGTTCACCTGGGACGAGCGGGGCACGTACGAGTCGACCGGACCCCTCCTCGTCGCGCACGGGCTGCTCGCCGTCGCAGTCGGCGCGCTCGTCGGCCAGCTCGTCCGCCGGACGCTGGTCGCCATGTCGGTGACCGGCGTGGTGGTGGGAGCGGTGCTGCTCGCGCTGCACGCGCTGCGCTGGGACTTCCTGCCGGTGCGCACGATCACCGGCCCGGCCGGCCCCACGCTCTGGGTGCCCGACGGAGCGCTGGAGACGGACTCCGGTCTGATCAGCACCGCGGGAGAGCGGCTGCCCGGCTGGTTCTGCGCCGAGCCGCTCGACGAGAACGGGGTGTGCCGGTCGGACGAGAACATCGCCGCCCGGTACATCGACTACCATCCCGCCTCCCATTTCTGGCCCACCCATCTCATCGAGACCGGCATCGTCCTCGCCCTCGCCGCCCTCGCGCTCCTCGCCGCCTTCCGCGTCCTGCGCGCCCGGCACCCGTAGAGCCGGGCGCCAGTAGAGCCCGGCGTCCGTAGAACCAGGCACCCTTTGCAACCGCCGCGGGGGCCCCGCTGGGGCCCCGCGCCGATTCCGGTACGACACGTCCTCGTTACCGCGCATTCAGAGACGCTTGCGACGCTCACGCAATGACGCCCGCCGTGCCCGCGCTCCCGAAAGGGAGACTTCCCTCCACCACGGCCCGCTCCGACGCGCCCGACCAGCCCTTCGCGCGGAAGAATGGGGCCATGAGCCAGCAGCCCGCCGAGGTCCCGGTCCAGTCCTCCGCACAGCCGTCCGCGACGCCCACGACGCCGGCCCCGAACGGTCGGAACGGCCAGCCGACCGTCGGTTCCATAGCCGCGCACCGCCCCCACACCGTCCACGCGGGCCCGGTCTCGGACCTCGCACCCGACCTGGACGCCGATCCGGACGCGTACGAGGGCGACGACGCCGCGGGCGAACTCCCCCAGGGCCGCTTCCTGGACCGCGAGCGCAGCTGGCTCGCGTTCAACGAGCGGGTTCTCGAACTGGCCGAGGACCCCGCCACCCCCCTCCTCGAACGGGCCAACTTCCTCGCGATCTTCGCGTCGAACCTCGACGAGTTCTTCATGGTCCGCGTCGCCGGCCTCAAGCGCCGTATCGCCACCGGCGTCGCCACCCGCTCCGCCTCCGGGCTCCAGCCCCGCGAGGTGCTCGACCTCATCTGGACCCGCTCGCGCGAGCTCATGGCCCGGCACGCCGCCTGCTTCCAACAGGACGTGGCCCCGGCCCTCGCCGACGAGGGCATCCACCTGATCCGCTGGCCGGAGCTGACCGAGAAGGAGCAGGCGCGGCTCTTCACGCTCTTCCGGCAGCAGATCTTCCCCGTCCTCACCCCGCTGGCCGTCGACCCCGCGCACCCCTTCCCGTACATCTCGGGGCTCTCCCTCAACCTCGCCGTGGTCGTACGCAACCCGGTCAGCGGCCACCGCCACTTCGCGCGCGTCAAGGTGCCGCCGCTGCTCTCCCGCTTCCTGGAGGCCTCCCCGCAGCGCTACGTCCCCCTGGAGGACGTCATCGCCGCGCACCTGGAGGAGCTCTTCCCCGGCATGGAGGTGCTGGCGCACCACATGTTCCGGGTGACCCGGAACGAGGACCTGGAGGTCGAGGAGGACGACGCGGAGAACCTGCTCCAGGCCCTGGAGAAGGAGCTCATGCGGCGCCGCTTCGGGCCGCCGGTCCGGCTGGAGGTCGAGGAGTCCATCGACCCGTACGTCCTGGACCTGCTGGTACGCGAGCTGAAGGTCTCCGACGCCGAGGTCTACCCGCTGCCCGGGCCGCTCGACCTGACCGGGCTCTTCGGCATCGCCTCCCTGGACCGGCCCGAGCTGAAGTTCCCGAAGTTCGTCGCCGGCACCCACCGCGACCTCTCCGAGGTCGAGTCGGCCTCCGCGCCCGACATCTTCGCCGCGCTGCGCGAGCGGGACGTCCTGCTCCACCACCCGTACGACTCCTTCTCCACCTCCGTCCAGGCGTTCCTGGAGCAGGCCGCCGGCGACCCGGACGTGCTGGCCATCAAGCAGACGCTGTACCGCACCTCCGGCGACTCGCCGATAGTGGACGCCCTCATCGACGCCGCCGAGTCCGGCAAGCAGGTCCTCGTCCTCGTCGAGATCAAGGCCCGCTTCGACGAACAGGCCAACATCAAGTGGGCGCGCAAGCTGGAGGAGGCCGGCTGCCATGTCGTCTACGGCCTCGTCGGCCTCAAGACGCACTGCAAGCTCTCCCTCGTCGTCCGGCAGGAGGGCGAGCTGCTGCGCCGCTACTCCCACGTCGGCACCGGCAACTACCACCCCAAGACGGCCCGGCTCTACGAGGACCTCGGCCTCCTGACGGCCGACCCGCAGGTCGGCGCGGACCTCTCCGACCTGTTCAACCGGCTCTCCGGCTACTCCCGTCGCGAGACCTACCGGCGGCTGCTCACCGCCCCCAAGTCCCTGCGCGACGGACTGGTCTCCCGGATCCAGAAGGAGATCGTCCACCACCGGGCCGGGCGGCCCGCCTACGTCCGGATCAAGGTCAACTCGATGGTCGACGAGGCCGTCATCGACGCCTGCTACCACGCGGCGCGGGCGGGCGTGCCGGTCGACATCTGGGTCCGCGGCATCTGCGCGGTGCGGCCCGGCGTCACCGGCCTGTCCGAGAACATCCGGGTCCGCTCGATCCTCGGCCGCTTCCTGGAGCACTCCCGGATCTTCGCCTTCGGCAACGGCGGCGAACCCGAGGTCTGGTTCGGCAGCGCCGACATGATGCACCGGAACCTGGACCGCCGTATCGAGGCCCTCGTACGGGTCTCCGACCCGGCCCACCGGGCCGCCCTCAGCCGGCTCCTGGAGACCGGCATGTCCGACACGACCTCCTCCTGGCACCTCGGCCCGGACGGGAACTGGACGCGGCACGCGACCGACCCGGAGGGCCAGCCGCTGCGGCACGTCCAGGAGATGCTCATCGACGCGCGGAGGCGCCGGCGTGCACAGCCCTGACCACGACCGCACCACGAAAGCCCCCGCGGGGGTGACCACCGGAGTCTCTCCAGGAAGGACCACCGACGTCACCGCGGGCGAGATCCTCGCCCCCTACCTCCACGCACGCGCCGCGGACTTCCTGCGCGCCCTGCGCCTGCACGCGGAGAGCGGCGCCGACACCAGCGGCTCGGAGGAGGCGGCCCGGGCCCTGCGGTCCGCCGCCCGCAGGATCAGCGGAACCCTGCACACCTTCCGGCCGCTCCTGGACGCCTCCTGGGCCGACCAGCTCCGCACCGAGCTGGCCTGGCTCTCCGGCACGCTCGCCCTGGAGCACGCCTGCACCTCCCGGCTCGTCCGGCTAGTGGACGCGCTGTCCCGCCTGTCGAGCGGAGGCGGCGCCGTACCGGCCGCCCGGGGCGCGGAAGGCACGGGGCTCACGGTGGGCGCCGCCCGCGCCGGCGCCCTGCTCGAACGCCAGCTCACCCTCGCCCGTACGCGAGCCCACTCCGCCGCCCTCCAGGCGCTCGGCTCCTCCCGCTTCCACGCGGTCGCGGACGCGGTCGCGCTCCTCGCCTCCGAGGTGCCGCTGGGGCCCGCGGCGGCGGCCCCGGCGATCGAGGTCCTCGACGCGCCCGCCGAGAGCGTCGAGCGCCGCCTCCTGGACGCCGTGGCCGGCCTGCCGCTGTCCCGGGCCGCCCACCCGTACAACGCCGACGCCCTCGCCCTCGCGGCCGGCGAGTCCCAGGACACGCCCTGGCACCAGGCCCGGCTCCTGCTGCGCCTCCACCGGTACGCCTGCGAGGTCCTGCACGCGGGCACCGACCCGGACCCGGTCCTGTACGAGGCCGGCCGCGCCCTCGACCGCCACCGCGACGCCGCCGAGGCCGCCGCCGCCGCGGCCACGGCGGCCCGCACCCCCCGGATCGCCCCGGCCACGGCCTACGCCCTCGGCGTCCTCCACGCGGACCAGCGCCACGAGGTCGAGGCGGCCAGGTTCGCCTTCCAGCGGGCCTGGCGGAGAGCGACGGCGGGGGTCCCGTGATCCGGGCGGCCGGGTGCGTCCTGTGGCGCCCGGCCCCCTCGGGCCGGGGCATCGAGATCGCGCTGATCCACCGGCCGAAGTACGACGACTGGTCGCACCCGAAAGGGAAGCTGAAACCGGGCGAGACGGCGCGGGAGTGCGCGGTCCGCGAGGTCCTGGAGGAGACCGGCCAGGCGTGCGAGCCGGGTGACCGCCTCCCCACGGTCCGCTATGTGGTGAAGGGGCGCCCCAAGGAGGTCCGGTACTGGTCGGCCCGCGCCCTGGGCGGCACGTTCACGCCCGGCCGCGAGGTCGACCGGCTGGTCTGGCTCCCCCCGGCCGCCGCCCGCGCCCGCCTCACCCGGGCGCAGGACCGCGAGGTCCTCGACGCGCTGCCGGCCGCGACACCCCGATAGCCCGCCGCCCGGCGTCCCCGCACCCGGCCTTCCGGCACGGTTCACTTGCCGTTCACCCTGTTCCGCCAGCCGCTTCACCTGTTCTGCCTAATTTCGGCCGTACAAGGTGCACAAGCTGAGTGACGCACCGGCAACCCCGACACGCGCCGCCGTACAACGTTGAGGACAGGTCAAGGTCCGCGCCAGGCGGCTTCTGGAAGGAACACCCGAAAGTGAAGCTTTCGCGCAAGAACGGGCTTCGCGCCACCGCGCTCGGTGCCCTCGCCGTTTCCGGCGCCCTGGTTCTCACGGCGTGTGGTTCGGACGACAACACCGGTACGACCCCGAACGGCGACAAGACCTCCGCCGCCGCATCGAACATCAAGTGCGACGACGCCAAGGGTCAGCTCCTCGCCGCCGGTTCCAGCGCGCAGAAGAACGCCATGGACCTGTGGGTCAAGAACTTCCAGGCCGCCTGCTCCGGCGTCGAGGTGAACTACCAGTCCATCGGCTCCGGCGGCGGTATCACCAAGTTCAACCAGGGCCAGGTCGCCTTCGCGGGCTCCGACTCCGCGCTCAAGGAGGACGAGGTCGCCGCGTCGCAGAAGATCTGCAAGGGCGGCAAGGGCATCAACCTGCCGATGGTCGGCGGCCCCGTCGCCATCGGCTACAAGCTGGACGGCGTGGACAACCTCGTCCTGGACGCCCCCACCCTCGCCAAGATCTTCGACACGAAGATCACCAAGTGGAACGACCCGGCGATCGCCAAGCTGAACCCGGGCGCCAAGCTGCCGGGCAGCACCATCCAGGCATTCCACCGCTCCGACGAGTCGGGCACCACCCAGAACCTGGGCAAGTACCTCTCCACGGCCGCCCCGGCCGACTGGAAGCACGACCCGAAGTCGAAGTCGTGGCCGGCCCCCGGTGGCCAGGCCGCCAACGGCTCCTCCGGTGTCGCCGCAGCGGTCAAGGACGCCGAGGGCTCGATCGGCTACTTCGAGCTCTCCTACGCCACCGCGAACAAGATCCCCACGGTCAGCATCAACACCGGCGCCTCCGCCCCGGTCGCGGCCACCACGGAGAACGCCTCCAAGGCCATCGCCGCCGCCAAGGTGAAGGGCACCGGCAACGACCTGGCCCTGGAGCTCGACTACGCCACCAAGGCCGAGGGCGCCTACCCGATCGTCCTCGTCACCTACGAGATCGCCTGCGACAAGGGCAACAAGGCGGAGACCCTGCCGACCCTGAAGGCGTTCCTCAACTACGCCATCAGCGAGGAGGGCCAGAAGGTCCTCGCCGACGCCGACTACGCCCCGATCCCGGCCGAGATCGCGACCAAGGTCCGCGAGATCGTCCCCACCCTGTCCTGATCCCCGGCCGGGACCGGCCCGTCACACGACGGGCCGGCCCCGGCATCCGGTGCACCGCCGCCAGGGGCCCGTACACGCGTACCGGCCCCGCAGACCGGAGAGACCGATGGCTACGACCACATCCACACCACCCATAGACAAGGGACGCGCCAACGGCGCGACCCGCCCCGGCGACCGGATCTTCCTCGGTCTGTCCCGCGGCTCCGGCATCGCCCTGCTGGTGATCATGGCCGCGATCGCGGGCTTCCTCACCTACCGCTCGGTCCTCGCCATCTCGCAGGACTCCACGAACTTCCTCACCACCTCCGAGTGGAACCCGGCCGGCAGCCCGCCCGTCTTCGGCATCGCCGTCCTCGCCTTCGGCACCGTCGTGTCGTCGGTCATCGCCATGGTGATCGCCGTGCCGGTCGCCATCGGCATCGCGCTGTTCATCTCGCACTACGCGCCGCGCAAGCTGGCCAAGCCGCTCGCGTACCTCGTCGACCTGCTCGCCGCCGTGCCCAGCATCATCTACGGCCTGTGGGGCGCGATCTTCCTGGTCCCCTACCTGGCCGGCCTGAACGAGTGGCTCGACCGGTACATGGGCTGGACGTACATCTTCGACAAGACCAGCGACGGCGTCGCCCGTTCCCTGTTCACCGTCGGCATCCTGCTGGCGATCATGATCCTGCCGATCATCACCAACGTGACCCGCGAGGTCTTCCTCCAGGTCCCGAAGATGCACGAGGAGGCCGCGCTCGCCCTCGGCGCCACGCGCTGGGAGGTCATCCGCATCTCGGTGCTCCCCTTCGGCCGCTCGGGCATCATCTCCGCCTCGATGCTGGGCCTGGGCCGCGCCCTCGGTGAGACCATGGCCGTGGCGGTCGTCCTCTCGCCCAGCTTCGTCATCTCGGGCCGCCTCCTCGACCCGGGCGGCGGCACGTTCGCCCAGAACATCGCGGCGAAGTTCAACGAGGCCAACGAGTTCGGCCGGGACGCGCTGATCGCCTCCGGCCTCGTCCTCTTCGCCATCACCCTGCTGGTCAACGGCGCGGCCCGGTGGATCATCGCCCGCCGCAAGGAGTACTCGGGAGCCGCCGCGTGAGCAGCGCCATTCAGGAGCGTCCGCCCGTGACGACCACCCCCGTGAAGCACGACCCGCTGCGGCACGCCCGGCTTCCGCGCTGGACCCCGGCCGCCGTCGCCGTCGGGTCGATCGCCGCCGCCGTCGGCCTCGGGCTCGCGGCCGGCTGGCACAGCCGCGTCCAGTGGGGCCTGATCGCCGCGCTGTTCTTCGTCCTCGCCACCTACGCGATCACCACCAAGGTGGAGGGCAGCCGCCAGGCCAAGGACCGCGTCGCGACCAGCCTCGTCTGGGTCTGCTTCATCCTGGCCGTCGTCCCGCTGTTCTCCCTCGCCTGGGTCACGGTCAGCAAGGGCCTCGAGGTCCTCGACCCGTACTTCCTCACCCACTCGATGAACGGCGTCCTGGACGCCGAGGCCGGCGGCGGTGTCTACCACGCGCTGCTCGGCACGATGGAACAGGTCGGCATCGCCACCCTGATCGCCGCGCCGATCGGCCTGCTGACCGCGGTCTACCTCGTCGAGTACGGCGGCGGGAAGCTCGCCCAGGCCGTCACCTTCTTCGTCGACGTCATGACGGGCATCCCCTCGATCGTCGCGGGTCTGTTCATCCTCGCCACCTGGAATCTGATGCTGGGCTTCGGGCCCTCCGGATTCGCCGGGGCCATGGCCCTCGCGATCCTGATGATGCCGGTCGTGGTCCGCTCCACCGAAGAGATGCTCAAGCTCGTCCCCAACGAGCTCCGCGAGGCCTCCCTGGCCCTCGGCATCCCGAAGTGGCGCACGATCCTGAAGGTGGTCCTGCCCACCGCGATCGGCGGCATCACCACGGGCGTCATGCTCGCGGTCGCCCGCATCACCGGTGAGACGGCCCCCGTCCTGCTCCTCGTGTTCGGTACGAAGCTCATCAATCCGAACCCCTTCGAAGGCGCCCAGTCCTCGCTGCCGCTCTACGTGTACGAGCAGTACGCGGTCGGCACCGACGCCGCCGTGGCCCGCGCCTGGGCCGCCGCGCTCGTCCTGATCGCCTTCGTCATGATCCTCAACCTGGTGGCCCGCGGCATCGCCCGCTGGAAGGCCCCGAAGACCGGCCGCTGACCGCGGCACTTTGGAAGTGAACTGATATGGCCAAGCGAATCGACGTCAGCGGCCTCTCCGCGTACTACGGCGCCCACAAGGCGATCGACGACATCTCCATGACGGTCGAGCCCCGCTCGGTGACGGCCTTCATCGGCCCCTCCGGCTGCGGCAAGTCCACCTTCCTGCGCACCCTGAACCGGATGCACGAGGTCACCCCCGGTGGCCGCGTCGAGGGCAAGGTGATGCTGGACGACGAGAACCTGTACGGCTCCCACGTCGACCCGGTCGCCGTGCGCCGCACGGTCGGCATGGTCTTCCAGCGCCCGAACCCGTTCCCCACCATGTCGATCTTCGACAACGTGGCGGCGGGTCTGCGCCTGAACGGCTCGTACAAGAAGTCCCAGCTCAACGAGATCGTCGAGCGCTCCCTCAAGGGCGCGAACCTCTGGAACGAGGTCAAGGACCGTCTGAACAAGCCGGGCTCCGGTCTCTCCGGCGGTCAGCAGCAGCGTCTGTGCATCGCCCGCGCGATCGCGGTCGAGCCCGAGGTCCTGCTGATGGACGAGCCCTGCTCGGCGCTCGACCCGATCTCCACCCTCGCCATCGAGGACCTGATCGGTGAGCTGAAGGAGCGCTTCACGATCGTCATCGTGACGCACAACATGCAGCAGGCGGCGCGGGTGTCGGACCGTACGGCCTTCTTCAACCTGGCGGCCGTGGGCCAGCCGGGCAAGCTGATCGAGCTCGACGACACCGACCGCATCTTCTCCAACCCGAGCGTCCAGGCGACCGAGGACTACATCTCCGGCCGCTTCGGATAGCCCATCGACCATGCGGCTCCGCCGCGTGGCGTCCTGCGGTGCTGCATGGCGGTGCCACCGCACGACGAAGGGCCCGGCTCCCCCACTGGGGAGCCGGGCCCGTTTACGTTCCGTCGGGGCGGAGTCTCCGCACCCGGGGCGGCGGATCAGCCGAAGAACAGCTTGACGATGTAGTAGCTCACCGCCGCGACCAGCGCCGCGGCCGGCATCGTGATGAACCACCCCAGGATGATGTTCTTGGCGACACCCCACCGCACCGCGTTCACGCGCTTGGTGGCACCCACACCCATGATCGCCGAGGTGATCACATGGGTCGTGGAGATCGGCGCGTGGAACATGAACGACGCCGTGTACATCACGGACGCCGCCGTCGTCTCGGCGGCGAAGCCCTGCGGCGGGTCCAGCTCGATGATCCGGCGGCCGAGGGTCCGCATGATGCGCCAGCCGCCCGCGTACGTACCGAGCGACAGCATCACCGCACAGGCGATCTTGACCCAGGCGGGAATCGCGTCGCCGGCCTGCTCGACGTCGGCGATGACCAGGGCCATCACCACGATGCCCATCGTCTTCTGCGCGTCCTGCAGACCGTGGCCGAGCGCCATGCCCGCCGCCGAGACGGTCTGGGCGATCCGGAAGCCGCGCTTCGCCTTGCTCGGGTTCGCCTTGCGGAAGATCCACAGGATCGCGCACATGACGAGGTAGCCGAGGAGCAGCCCGACGACCGGCGAGATGAACATCGGGATGACGACCTTCTCGAGCACCCCGGACCAGATCACGTCGATCCCGCCCGCGAGCGCCGCGCCCACCATGCCGCCGAACAGCGCGTGCGAGGAGGAGGACGGAAGACCGAAGTACCAGGTGACCAGGTTCCAGACGATCGCGCCGACGAGCGCGGCGAAGAGGATGCCCATCCCCTTGCTGCCCGCGGGCGTCTCGATCAGGCCCTTGCTGACGGTCTTGGCGACGCCGCTGCCGAGGAACGCGCCCGCCAGGTTCATCACCGCCGCCATCGCCAGCGCCGCCCGCGGGGTCAGCGCCCGGGTCGACACGGAGGTGGCGATGGCGTTGGCGGAGTCGTGGAAGCCGTTCGTATACGTGAAGCCGAGCGCGACACCGATGGTCACGACCAGAGCGAAGGTGTCCACGAAGCTCAGGACTCCTTGACCGCGATGGTCTCCACCGTGTTCGCGACGTGCTCGAAGGCGTCGGCGGCCTCTTCCAGCACGTCCACGATCTGCTTGAGCTTGAGCACCTCGATGGCGTCGTACTTGCCGTTGAAGAGCGTCGCGAGGAGCTTGCGGTGGATCTGGTCGGCCTGGTTCTCGAGGCGGTTGACCTCGATCCAGTACTCGGTGAGGTTGTCCATCGTCCGCAGGTGCGGCATGGCCTCGGCGGTCAGCTCCGCGGCACGGGCCAGCACCTCGATCTGCTGCTCGACACCCTTGGGGAGCTCCTCGACGTTGTAGAGGACGACCAGGTCGACGGCCTCCTCCATGAAGTCCATGATGTCGTCGAGGGACGACGCGAGGTTGTAGATGTCCTCGCGGTCGAACGGCGTGATGAACGAGGAGTTCAGCTGGTGGAAGATCGCGTGGGTGGCGTCGTCACCGGCGTGTTCCGCTGCCCGCATCCGCTCCGCGATCTCGACCCGGGCGGAGGCGTCCGCTCCGAGCAGTTCCATCAGGAGCTTCGAGCCCGTGACGATGTTGTCCGCGGACGCGGCGAACATGTCGTAGAAGCTCGTCTCCCTGGGGGTCAGACGAAATCGCACGTGGGGTCCTCGGGGTGCTGGGTTTCGGTCAGGCTGATGCTAGGCGCATCATCCGGCCACGGCTAACCGGCGTCCCCTCAGTGTCGCCCATCAGGCACAGTGGCATGCACGGACCCCCGCCCGGATCGGCGAGGATCGGTACCATATACCCACGAGGGGTATACGCACCCCTTTATGGACAACGGGAGGACGCGATGACGACCACCGAGGCGGACCAGGCCACCCCCGAGGCCGTCGAGCCGACCGTCGTGCCGGCCGACCACGACCACGGCGTGCACGGATACCACAAGCAGAAGGACGAGCACCTCAAGCGGCTGCGCCGTATCGAGGGTCAGATCCGCGGTCTGCAGCGGATGGTGGACGAGGACGTCTACTGCATCGACATACTCACCCAGGTCTCCGCGTCCACGAAGGCCCTGCAGTCCTTCGCGCTCCAGCTCCTTGAGGAGCACCTGCGCCACTGCGTGGCGGACGCGGCGCTGAAGGGCGGCGACGAGATCGAGGCGAAGGTCGAGGAGGCCACGAAAGCCATCGCGCGGATGCTGCGTACCTGAGCCTGGGCCCCGCAGGCCGGCTCAGCCGGCCTCGGCTCTCTCGGCGGCCACTCTCAGCACCTCGTCGATGCGGTCGGCACTGAGGCGTTCCCCGTCGGCGGCCGAGGCCGCGATGATCAGTTCGCCGCAGAGCTCGATCTCGGCGAGGGCGACGCGGTCCTGGTCGATGGGCAATGTAGCGGTACCGGGCGGAGCCACGCGGTTTCACCTCTTCCTGCCGGCGTCGGTCTCCCAGCGTAGGTACCGCGCCACGCGCCGCGCATGACACGTCCGGACCATTTGAGGAGTGGCTAGGAAGAGCGGCCCAAGGGGAGCGGCCCAGGAGGGGAGCGGCCTACGAGGTGGCTCGTCACACCTTGATCTTCCCGGCGTAGATGTCCTCGCGCGCCGGCAGCCGTACCTCGACGGGCGTGCCGAAGGCGTACAGCAGGGTCGTCGACGCGACCGCGACGTCACGGCCCTGGTTGGCGAAGCTGAACTGGTGCCGGACCTTGCGCAGCCGCCCCTCGTCGTCCAGATAGGCGTCGAAGGGCACGGTGTCCTTGGTGAACCCTTTCGCCGCCGCGGCCAGCGACCCGCGCACCTGTGGCGAGGCGGCCCGCGCGGCCACCGCGATGTCGGCGACCCCGCGGTAGTGGCTGACTCTCACCCCCGCGAGATCGACCTCGCCGACGTAGACCACCTGCCGTACGCCGCGCAGCAGCTCGACCGCGGCCGCCGGGTCGGTGGCCCCGCCCGTGACGAGGTTGCCGTCGTCGAGCGTGGTCGTGTCGACCCGGACCCATTTGTCGGCGGGGACCCCGGCGCCGCGGTTCTTCATGTAGAGCGCGCCGGGGCTGAGGAGTTCGGTGATGGGCCGGTGTCCGCCGGCGCCGGCGGCGTCCTTGGGCAGGACGACCTCGAGTCGGCCCGTACGCCTTCGGAAGTCGTAGCCGCCCTCGCCGCGGATGGTCACGCGGGTCCCGCCGGCCGCCATCTCCATGGACGTGGTCGCCTTCGACGTCCCGGCGCGGGTCAGCACCTCGGCCGCGTCCCGCACGGTCGCCGTCGGATCGCCTCCGGGCTTGGCGTCCGCGGGTGCGGAACACCCGCTCGCGGCCGCCCCGACCAGGGCGGCGGCGACGGCGATCGCCCCGCCCCCATGCCCGTACCTCCGCACCACCATCGCCTGCCAACCCCCAACGCCGTGCCGCTGCTTGTCCGGGACCCGCCCGACCCGCATAACGACGGTCACGGCGACCCGTCACGCGCAGTACGGTGGATCCGTGCATGAGCAGGCCCCGCATCACACGACCACGACGGAGCGCGGCTCCTTCGCGATAGCCACCTGCAGCTGTGGCTGGACCGGCCCGGCACGCAGATCCCGGGACCGGGCCCGCACGGACGCGCGGACCCACACGGCGACGCCCGCGCCGCAGGGGGCGCTGGGGGTGCTGGGCGGGGAGTCCTGAGGCAGTCCTGAGGCGGGGAGCGCTCGGGCCGAGCCCCGCCGACCGGCCTCAGGCGGCCAGGTCGCTCTCGCCGGAGCCCAGCCGCGGCTCCGGAAGGTCGAGGGCCTCGGGCCGGGGGCTGCGCTCGGCGGCGCGCCGGGAGCGCACGAGCCGGGCACCGCGCTTCGAGCGGGCCACGGCGGAGACCACCGGGGTCAGCAGGGCGAGCGCGAGCGGCGCGAGGAGCAGGGCCACCGCCGTACCCAGCGCGAAGCCGCCGATGACGTCGGTGGGGTAGTGCACGCCCATGTAGACCCGGCAGAAGCCTTCGGCGAAGGCGAGGCCGATCGCGGCCAGGCCGAGCTTGCGGTGGGCGACGAACAGCCCGACGCCGATGGCCATCGCCATGGTGGCGTGGTCGCTGACGAAGGAGAAGTCGGTCTTCCCGTCGACGAGGACCTCGAGCCCCTGATGGTCCTTGAACGGCCGTGGGCGCTCGACGAATCCGCGGATGGGGATGTTGACGAGGAGGGCGACACCGGCCGCGAGCGGGGCCCAGACGAGCCCGGCGAGGCCGGAGACCGAGTCGGCGAGGTTCCCCCGCCGGCGGACGCTCGCCCAGCACCAGAGCGCGACGAGGACGAGGCCGAGCATGATCCCGTACTCGCCGACGAACCCCATGACCCGGTCGAACCACGGAGGCGCGTCCTTCGCCAGCCCGTTGATGTCGTAGAGCAGGCCGACATCGGGGTTCGAACCGTCCGATGCGAGTCCAGCCATCTGCCGCGGCCCCTTGCCTTGTCATGTGAGTCGACCGTGAGCGGTCGAAATCAGGGAACGAACCGCCTGAGGCGAGCGTTCCGCTCTTCCCCGAGAATCACCCTGACGTTACCGAAGAGTGACACGTCGTCGCAGCTCAGGGCCATTGCTTAACGGAGAGTTCCAGCCATGTGGCCGGTGCCGCACCGACTCCCCGTCAGGCTTCCGGCGGCCCGCTGGGCAGCGCCGCCGCACCGTCCCGGGTGACTCGGGTCGCACCGAAGTAGTCCGGTGTGTCGATCTTCGTGAACCGGATCACGGCCCCGGTGCGTGGGGCGTCGATCATATAGCCGCCGCCGACATAGATGCCGACGTGCCTGATGGCACGGGAGTTGGTGAGGTCATCGGAGAAGAAGACGAGATCACCGGGGAGCAGTTCGTCACGGGACGGATGGGGCCCGGCGTTGTACTGGTCGTTGGCGACGCGCGGCAGCTCGATCCCGACGCTCCGGTACGCGGCCTGGGTCAGCCCGGAGCAGTCGAATCGGCCATTCTGCGCCGCCGTCCCCGTACCGCCCCAGAGATAAGGCGTACCGAGCTTCTGCTGCGCGTAGTAGATGGCACCGGCGGCCTGCCGGGAGGGATCGACCCGGCCGACGGGCCGGGCGAAGCTCTTCTCCAGGGAACGGATGATCCGCACGTAGTTCTGCGTCTCGCTGATCCGCGGGACGCCGCCGGACTTTATGACGCGGTACGCCCCGGCGTTGTACGCGGCGAGCATGTTGTTCGTCGGGTCGCCGGGCACGTCCTTCACATAACCGGCGAGCTCGCAGTCGTACGAGGCGGCGGACGGGATCGCGTCCGCGGGGTCCCAGACGTCCCGGTCCCCGTCGTTGTCCCCGTCGATGCCGTGCCCGGCCCAGGTGCCGGGGATGAACTGGGCGATGCCCATGGCGTTGGCGGGCGAGACGACCCTCGGGTTCCAGCCGCTCTCCTGGTACAACTGCGCGGCCAGCAGAGCCGGGTTGATGGCGGGGCAGAGGTTCCCCCACCGCTGCACCAGCCCCTGGTACGCGGCCGGCACGGCCCCCTTGGCAAGCCCGACGGTCCCGTTCCGGGCGTCCCCGGCGCCCCCGAACAGCCCGGCGGCGGCGGAGTAGGTCCCCACGACCAGCAGCGCGACAAAGCTGAGGCACGCCCCGACGACCCCACCGGCCACCCACCAAGCCCTGCCCACCGCGCGCACCTTACGCACCGTCAACCACCCCTAGGCCCTCGGTAGTCCACCACCCGGCAGTGTAGGACGCCGGGCCGACGGCCCGGCGCCACCACCCCAAGAGTGGAACAACGACAATCATTGCCCGGAGTCACCCACCGTGATACACAGAGTGACCATACGCTTCTTCGCATAGAAACCGGCCATACCGCCGCAGGTCAAGACGGTCGGATCGGTCAAGTGTGCGGGGATCGGGTAAAGAGAGCCGTCAAGCCGTCACACGCGAGCGGTTTCATCAGCGAAGATAGGACGATGACCCATGCCATCCGGCAGGGGCGATGAACTACCCAACAGGGGCGGTGAGTTACATGTACCTGGCGGCCGAAGAGGGCGACATCACCACCATCATCGGTGGAATCGCCCCGAACTGGGGGCCTTTCGGGAGCCTGGGCAATGAGGCCAAGGTGATGATCGAGGTCGTGATGGCCGTGGCCATCCTGCTCTGCCTCGGCATCGCCATCTGGGGAGCGGCCAAGCAGCGCATCGGCGCGACCGCCCTCCGGGACACGTTCAGCGCCGAGCAGGGCAAGGGTCTGATCGTGGCCGGCCTCACCGGCGTCTTCATCATCGGCTCGCTGGGGACGCTGTTCACCATCGTGTACGGGATGGCTGTCTAACCACCGAGGTCAGATCCCTGATGTCCAGTCACCACACCGCGCCCGCGCGGAGACCAGAACGGCTTCTGTCGTACCCGCGAACGGTTGAGGGGGCGTACCCGTCATGAGCCTCGGCGACGAGAACGACGGCTTCGGCGGAGTGGGCGGCTCGGGCCAGACCCGTACGCGCCTGCCCGAGGGTGGCAGCGGTGACGTCTACGGCTCCGTCAGGCGCCCACCGACACGCAGCTCGCGCTCGCTGATCACGGTGGTGGGTGTGGTGGTCCTGCTGATCGCCGCGATCGCCTTCGCGAACCGCGGCGGCGGCGAGGCCACGGACACGACGGGCTCGACCACGGACAAGACCCCCTCAGGCGCGGGCGCCCCGACCTCGGCGACGGGCGTCCGCCCGGTGACGGGCAAGAACGGCCAGATCCCGACGGGCTTCGCCCACGACGAACAGGGCGCGCAGAGCGCGGCGGCCAATTACTCAGTGACGCTGGTCTCGGCCGACATCCTGAAGCCGGACCAGCGCGGCCAGATCGTCCGGCAGCTGTTCGTTCCGGACAAGGTCGGTGAGCTGGAGGCGAGTTTCGACAAGGCGTACAGCCGCGAGTTCCTCGACAAGCTGGGCCTGGATGAACACGGGAACGCCGCCGCCGGTCTCACGTACGTGTCGCGTACGGCGCCGGTCGGCACCAAGGTCACCGCGTACACGGGCAACGCCGCGACCGTCGAGGTCTGGTGCACAGGTGCGTTCGGAACTGCCGGAGTCGGCTCCACCAACCCGGTGGCGAGCGACTGGTTCACCTTGACCCTCGCGCTCCGCTGGGCCGGCGATGACTGGAAGGTCGAAAGCTTCTCGCAGAAGGAGGGCCCGGCTCCGGTGACCACCGACCGCACGGCCTCCGACGCCGACGCGATCGCCAAGGCCGTCGAGGAGTACGGAGGCTTCACCTATGCCCGGTAGCTCCCGCCCCGCCCTTCGCCTGGCCGCCACACTGGCGGTCGTGCAGACCGGTGCCGTCCTGCTGGCCTCGCGCGCCTACGCGGCCCCGACCCCCACGCCGACCCCTTCCCCCTCGCCGCCTTCCAACAGCGAGTGCGAGCTCATCGTCGGGCCCGCAAGGGAACACTGCGACAACGGCGACCCCGGCGGAGCCCCCCGTCTCAACGACCCCACCTCCGCCCTCGACCCCCTCTCCTCCCTCGCCCGCGGCTGCGCCGACGCCGCCGTCTCCATCGTCGACGCGCTCTCCAAGGCCGTGAAGGAGACCGCCGACGTCGACTTCACCAACCCCGACTTCCTCGCCCGCTACGCCATCGTCTTCGCCGCCGCCACCGTCCTCACCCTCATCCTCTGGCTGCTCGCCGTCGCCAAGCGCGCCATCCGCGGCGTTCCCCTCACCACCGCGATCTCCGAGGCCATCGGGTTCCTCTGGCTGACCGTCCTCGCCTCCGCGTTCACGCCGCTCATCCTCTACACCGTCGTCTCCGCGACCGACGCCGTCACCGAGGTCATCGCCTCCGGGACCGGGCAGCAGACCGACGTCTTCTTCGGGAGCTTCAAGGAAGCCCTCCAGAAGGGTGACAGCATCGGTGGCGGGCCCATCATGCTGATCATCGTCTCGCTCGTGACCGTGCTCGCCGCCGGCGTGCTCTACCTCGAACTGTTCCTGCGCGCCGTACTGCTCTACGTCGGCGCCCTCCTCGGCGTCGTCGTCTACTCCGGGCTCGTCGACAAGAACATGTGGGGCCACGTCCGCCGCTGGGCCGGGATCATGATCGCGGTCATCCTCGTCAAGCCCGTCATCGTCATCGTGCTCGGTCTCGCCGGCGCGCTCTCCTCCGGCACCGGGCCCGACGCGTTCTCCGCCGTCGTCTCCGGGCTCGCGATCATCCTGCTCGCCATCTTCGCCTCCGCGATGATCTACCGCTTCGTCCCCGGCTTCGGCGACGAGATCGTCGCATCCCGCGACAACCGGCTCCACCGCTCCGGCGAGAACGCGGCCGCCGCCGTGATCTCCTCCCCCGCCTCCCTCGTCTCCCAGGGCATCAAGACCCACAGCGCCCGCGGCGACGGCGGAGGCGGCCAGTCCAACGCCGCCGGCGGTGCCGCCCGTCCCGCCAACCCCCTCGCCGGCGGCGTCGCCGCCCACAGCAGCCGCGGAGGCGCGGCCGGGGGCGGCGGCGGAACTGTCCCCTCCGCCGCACCCCCGCCGCGTAGCAGCAGCCCCACGACAGGCACACCGCACAGCAACCGAAAGAACTCTGGAGGTGGAGGGCGTTGACGACCCAGTCCCAGCCGGTCACGCCCCGCCGTACGTATCTGATCGGCCGCGCTCGGCCGAACGCGATCGTCGGCAAGAACCGCGAGACGGGCGAGATCGCGCTGATCATCGCCGGCGCGTTCCTCGGCATGATGAGCGGGTTGATCGTCCCCGTCCTGACCCTGCGGATCGTCCTGCTCATGGGCTTCCCGCTGCTCGCGCTCGCCGCGGTGTACGTCCCGTACAAGCACCGCACCTTCTACAAATGGTTCGAGATCAACCGCAGTTACAAGCGCTCCCTCAAGCGCGGCACCGCCTACCGCTCCACCGCCGCCGAAGCCGGCACCCGGCTCGACGGCCGCGAGGTCGAGGTCGGACCGCCGCCCGGCATCGGCCGTATCAGCTGGCTGTCCGCGCCCTTCGGCCCGGACGAGATCGCCGTCCTCCTCCACGCCGACCGGCGTACGGTCACCGCGGCCATCGAGATCGAGGGCCCGGGCGTCGGCCTGCGCGACAGCGAGGACCAGGAGGCCCTGGTCGACCGCTTCGGCACGCTCCTCAAGCACGTCGCCAACGGGGACGGCTTCGTCACCCGCCTCCAGATGCTCGCCCGTACCCTCCCCGCCGACCCCGACGCGCACGCCAAGGACGTCGCCCAGCGCGGCGACCCCCACGCGCCCGCCTGGCTCCAGGAGTCGTACGAGCAGCTCCAGTCGATGGTCTCCACCTCCAGCGAGCAGCACCGCGCCTACCTCGTCGCCTGCATGCACTACACCCGCGAGCTCGCCGCCGAGGCCAACGCCATGGCCCGCGCCGCCCGCCACGCCTCCGGCGCCCGCAAGCTCGACCGCGACGCCGGACTCGCCGTCGTCATGGCCCGCGAACTCACCGACATCTGCGCCCGCCTCGCGGAAGCCGACATCAGGGTCCGCCAGCCCCTCGGACAGTCCCGGCTCTCCTCCCTCGTGCACTCCATGTACGACCCGGACCACCCGATCGACCACATCCAGGCCATGACGAAGCGCAACGCCTGGCCCGCCGAGCTCGACGCCATGGAGCCCACCTACCTCCAGGCCAAGACCCGCGAGTCCTCCACCCGCGCCCCGTGGTGCCACGCCACCGCCTGGGTGAAGGAGTGGCCGATGACCCCCGTCGGCGTCAACTTCCTCGCCCCGCTCCTCGTCCACACCCCCGACGTCATCCGCACGGTCGCCGTCACCATGGACCTCGAACCCACCGAGGTCGCCATCGAGCGCATGCTCACCGAGAAGACCAACGACGAGGCCGAGGCCTCCCGCCAGGCCAAGATGAACCGCACCGTCGACCCGCGCGACATCGCCGCCCACGGCCGGCTCGACCAGCGGGGTGAAGATCTCGCCAGCGGCGCGGCGGGCGTCAACCTGGTCGGGTACATCACTGTGTCGTCGCGTTCGCCCGAGGCCCTGGCCAGGGACAAGCGCACGATCAGGGCCTCCGCCGGCAAGTCGTATCTGAAGCTGGAGTGGTGCGACCGCGAGCACCACCGGGCCTTTGTGAACACCTTGCCGTTCGCGACCGGCATCCGCCGCTAGCCGCTAAGGGGCCCGTGCCAATGCGAGATCCGCTCTCCGCCGTCACCGAGGCGTTCACCTCCTTCCTCTTCGGGAAGGTGGAGACGACACGGCTGCCCGTCCGCACCTCGACCGGGCAGGCCCAGGCCGTCTACCTGCCCACGGCCGCCCCCGGCCTCGGCGACTCCGGCGTGATCATCGGCCGCGAGGTGTACAGCGGCAAGGGGTACATCTACGACCCGTTCCAGCTGTACGGCCAGCAGCTCCCGGCCCCCCACTGGCTCGTCCTGGGCGAGTCCGGCAATGGAAAGTCCGCGCTGGAGAAGACGTACGTCCTGCGCCAACTCCGTTTCCGCGACCGCCAGGTCGTCGTCCTCGACGCCCAGGGCGAGGACGGTGTCGGCGAGTGGAACCTCATCGCCCAGGAGCTGGGGATAACCCCCATCCGCCTGGACCCGATGGTCGCCGTCGACTCCGGCATCCGGCTCAACCCGCTCGACCCGTCGATCACCACGACCGGGCAGCTCGCCCTGCTCCGTACGATCATCGAGGTCGCGATGGGCCATGGCCTGGACGAGCGCGCGGGCTTCGCGCTCAAGGTCGCCCACGCCTACGTCAACGAGCACATCACCGACCGCCAGCCGATCCTCACCGACATCGTGGAGCAGCTGCGCCACCCGAAGGCCGAGTCGGCCGAGGCGATGAACGTCGACATAGACGATGTACGGGCCTGGGGTCTGGACGTCGCGCTCGTCCTGGACCGGCTGGTCGACGGTGACCTGCGCGGCATGTTCGACGGCCCGACGACCGTCGGCATCGACCTCGACGCCCCGCTGATCGTCTTCGACCTGTCCCACATCGACCGCAACTCCATCGCCATGCCGATCCTGATGGCGATCGTCGGCGTCTGGCTGGAGCACACCTGGATCCGCCCCGACCGGAAGAAGCGCATCTTCCTGGTCGAGGAGGCCTGGCACATCATCAACAGCCCGTTCGTGGCCCAGCTGTTCCAGCGACTGCTGAAGTTCGGCCGCCGCCTCGGCCTGTCCTTCGTGGCGGTGGTCCACCACCTCTCCGACGTCGTCGACGGAGCGGCGGCCCGGGAGGCCGCAGCCATCCTCAAGATGGCCTCGACCAGGACCATTTATGCCCAGAAAGCCGACGAGGCCCGCGCCACGGGACGGGTCCTCGGCCTGCCGCGGTGGGCGGTCGAAATCATCCCGACGCTCACCCCGGGCATCGCGGTCTGGGACGTCAACGGCAATGTGCAGGTGGTCAAACACCTCATCACCGAGAAGGAACGCCCGCTCGTCTACACCGACCGCGCGATGACCGAGTCCTCCGTCGACCCGTCCGCCGACCCGTCCGTCGACGCCGAACTGGAATGGGAGACGGAACAGCGCGCCGCCCTCATCGAGCAGCACCTGAACGACACGGTGGCCTGAGATGTCCCGGGAACGACAGCAAGGAGGTATCCCGGACGGCCTGGTGGTCGGCCTCGTCGGCTTCGTCCTCGGGCTGAGCGTGCTGGTCTGGACGGCGACCGGCCTGGCCGCCCTCCTCTCGAAGGGCGGCTGGCCGTCCGGGGTCACCTTCACCAGGACCCCGATGGCCGTACGCGCCCTGATCGGCAACCCGCAGGACCTGGCGGGCGCCTGGCCCGACACCCCGGCGGGCGAGCTGTCGGGTTACGGGCTGTTCTGGGGGCTGCTCATCGGCGAGCTGATGGTGCTGATCGTCTTCGGGGTGTTCGTGGTGGGCACGCTGGCCCGATGGAGAGCGGTACGGGCGGGCAGACGGGTCGCCTACGGTACGGCGGCGGCAGCCGCTGACGCTGTGGTCACGGAGCGGACGCCCGCGCCCGCCACGCAACCATCGCCGGCGCAGGCGGCACCGACCCCGACCGGACAACCAGCCCCGCCAACCCCCGTCGCGGCAGAGGCCCCCGCCCCCGCCTTCCAGGCCGTCGTCCCGGCGCCCCGCGCCGCCCCCCGCCTCCTCTACGGCTCCCCCGCCGACCGCCGGCCGTCCGCCCTCCAGGCCGTCCAGGACGCCGAGGGCCCCGCGCTCGTTGTCACCTCCGACCCCACCGTCTGGGCCGACACCAAGGACGCCCGCGGCAAACTCGGCCCCGTCCTCGTCTACGACCCCGGGCACCTCTGCGACACCCCGGCCCGCCTGCACTGGTCCCCGACCGACCGGTGCGAGGACCCCGCCACGGCCCAGGAACGGGCGATCGCGCTCCTCGCCCCCGTACGCCCGCCGTCCCGCCTGGACACCGCCGTCGCCGACACCGCCGAGACGCTCCTCCGGTGCTGGCTGCACGCCGCGGCCGTGGACGACCGTCCGTTCAAGCAGGTCCACCGCTGGGCGCAGGGCACGGGCGCCCACGAACCCGTACGGATCCTCCGTACCCACCCCAAGGCGGCCGGCGGGCAGGCCGGGCTCCTGGAGTCGGCGCTGACGGCGTATCCGGAACGGCGGGAGATGGCGCAGGAGTTGACCGCACGGGCGCTGTCGTCGCTGTTCTCGGTCCACATCCGCGAGGCGTGCACACCGAATCGAACAGATTCGTTGACACTGGCATCTTTCATCGCCGAAGCGGGCACTCTTTATGTCGTGGGCGAACCGGTCGAGGACCCCCGCACCCACCCCGGCGCGATGCCTCTGCTGACCGCCCTGACCGCAAGCGTGGTCGAGCACGGCCGCCGCATGGCCGCACGGTCATCCGACGGTCGGCTCGACCCACCACTCACCGTCGTCCTCGACGACGTCGCCGCCGTCGCCCCGCTCCCCCGCCTCCCCGAACTCCTGGCCCGGGGCCGCGACGAGGGCCTGCCGACCCTGGCTCTCCTCCGCTCCCGCGAACAGGCCCGCGCCCGCTGGCCGGAGCCGCTGCCCCAGGACTGAGGCAGACGGCGGCCGCCATCGGCGCGAGCTAAACCCGTACTTCGCGGGTCGTTGATTCGTATGGTGTGACCGGTCCGGGGTGTCCTGGGCCGGTTGTGTGGCGTTGGGTGGGGTGTGTCGATGGCTTCCCGGTCCCCGCGGCCACGGTCTGTGCGTCAGCGCCTTGAAGTGGCGGTGACGTGCGTGGTGGAGAAGCGTCTGGGCGCTCTGCCTGTCGCTGCCGAGTTTCTGCGCCGACTGGATGTCGCCGGGATCGTCGACGAGGTGTGTCCTGGTGGCGCGAGTGCGCTGGTAACGCACGGGCAGGTGATCGAGGCGTTGGTGGCCAACCGGCTGACGTCGCCCGCGCCGCTGGTGCGGGTGGAGGACTGGGCCAGGTGCTGGGCGGTGGAGGAGGTCTTCGGGATCGAGCCCGGTCTGCTCAACGATGACCGTCTGGCCCGGGCACTGGATGCGATCGCTCCGCAGCTGGAGCACATCGCGGGCACGGTCGGGGCACGGGCGATCGGTGAGTTCGGGATCGATGTGGCCCGGATGCACTGGGACACGACCAGCATGTCCGTGCACGGAGCCTTCCCGGCTGAGAGCCAGGACGAGGACTTCCCGGTCATCGGCTACGGGCATCCCAAGGACCGGCGCTTCGATCTGAAGCAGGTCCAGGCCGGGCTCGCGGTGTCGGCCGACGGCGGCATCCCGCTGCATGCCCGGGTCTTCGGGGGCGGGGCGGCCGAGGTCAGCCAGGTCGTCGGCGCGATGAAGGATCTGCGGGCCATGGCCGGTGAACGCGACTTCCTGATGGTCGCCGACTCCAAACTGGTGTCCTACTCCAACGTCCGTGCCCTGCTGGCGGCCGGGGTTGAGTTCATCGCCCCGGCCCCGGCCGCGCAGGTCAAGGACGAGGTCTATGCCGCTCTCGATCCCGCGCGGGCCACCGTCGTGGACTGGACACCCGACCGGGAGGCGGGCAAGCCCGCCGGGCAGCGTGAGACCTACCGGGTGCTGGAGGACACTCACACCCTGACCGGGCCCCGCAAGAGCGATCCTCCGCTCACCGTGCGCCGGATCCTGGTCCACTCCACCGCGAACGCCGCCGGCCAGCAAGCAGCCCGGGACAAACGCCTGGCCAAGGCCGCCGAGGACTTGAACAAGCTCACCGCCGCGGCCGGCGGACGCTACTACAGGACCCGGGAGAAGATCGTCGCCCGGATCGGTGTCATCGCCGCCAAGCGCCGTGTCACCTCCTGCCTGCGGTGGACCGTCACCGACAACGACGACGGCACCCCGGTCCTGGCCTGGCACTTCGACACTGGGGTGCTGAACGCCGAAGCCGTGGTCGACGGCTGGTACGCGCTGCTGACGTCCGTCCCCGCCGGCCAGGCAGACGCTGGGCAGGCCCTGATCCACTACAAGGGCCAGGGCGCGTTCGAGCGCAGATACCACGACTTCAAGGGCCCGCTCGCGGTCGCGCCGGTCTTCGTGCAGCACAACCGGCGCGTTGCCGCCCTGATTCAGGTCATCTGCCTGGCCCTGCTGGTCTTCTGCCTGATCGAGCGCCAGGTCAGACGGGCACTCGGCCCCGAGCAGACCATGAGCGGCCTCTACCCCGACAACCGCCGCGCCCGCCCCACCGGCCGCATGATCTTCTACCACCTCGGCGAACTCACCCTGAGGATCGGCAACGTCACCGACCCGCCCACCGTCCAGATCACCCGCGGCGTCCAACTCCACCTCCTCGACCTACTCGATACCGACATCGGACAAACCCGCTGGCCACAGACCTGTGGCTAAGCGTCTCCGGGCCCAATCCGCCCGTGTGATGGGATGTCCACCAACGCTCGCAGAGGGCGGGGATACGTCGCAGCAACGAACGAGGGAAGGGGAGAGGGGGCCATGACGAGCGGGCACCAGACTCACGGGGCAGCCTCCGGTCTGCGGCCGTTGCAGACGCGCGCCCTGACCCGCGAGGCCGGGCGGGCACGGCAGCTCCTGGCCGCCGGGGAATGGCGCCCTGCCGCGGCGGACTCCGAAGCAGCAGCACGCGTCCTGGCCCGCCTCACGGCCCCGCTCCCAACCCGGCGGGCAGCGACCACACAGACGCTGGCCACGGACCGGGACCGGCGCCTCCAACGCATCCTGCGGACCACTCTCCACCACCTCGACGCAGGCGCAGTCAGCCCACCCGCAGCCGCCCTCCTGGCCGCCGTCGCCCGCGCCTTCCTGCCTTGGCACACCACCCCGAACCCACCGCCCGCAGCGGCGGCCCCGAGATACGGGACCCCGGTGGACACCGCGGACAGCCCGGCCGTGCCACCGACAGAGGCGGGCGAGGCCCTGCTTCCCGATCTGATCGCACTGTTCGCCGTGCTGGCCTCGGCGAGCCCACCCGGGACCACCCCGCTCACGCCCCCGGTCGAGCCCTGGCAGGTCCGGCACTCGGGCCGCTTCCGTCGTTACGGCAGACCCGCTTTCGGGGTGTGGACGGCCGAGACCATCGGCTGCCCGGCATGCGGGGGTAAGGCCGGCCCGTGGACGGTGACCTGCGACTGGCGCCTGATTACGCTGGGCTGCCCGTGCGGGGCGGTGACTCACAAGCACGGCCTTGCCTTCTCCGAAGTCTGGCTCCTCTTGCCGGACCTGTGACCGAGTGCCGTGACTGACCGCCCGCTCATTGGTGCCCAGTTAGCCAAAATCAAAGCTCACTGGATAACTGAAGCGCCCAGCGAGACCTGAAACGGCGACCCGCGAAGTCCGCGGCTAGACGCCCGCCGGCCGCCGGAGCTCGTACTCCAGCTCGCTCGCCGTCTCGCTCCCCGGCACCGCCACCCGCTCCCCCGTCGCCACGAACCCGAACCGCCGGTAGAACGCGGCGGCCCGCGCGTTGTCCTCGTGGACATAGAGCCGTACCCGCCGGATGAGCGGCTCCGGCAGCGACCACGACCACTCCACGCCCGCCCGGAACAACTCCTCCGTCAGCCCGGTCCCGCGCGCCTCCGGCCGTACGTACACCGCCACGATGTGCGTCTGGTCGACCGTCGCCGCCTCCCCGAAACGCACCTCGTCCGACGGCCGCTCCACCAGCACCGAGATCGTCCCCGCCCAACTGCCGTCCGGGGCCTCCGCCACGAACTGGCGGGCGCCGCCCGACCCGCCCTCGGCAGCGCCCTCCGTCCGCTCCCGCCAGAAGGAGTCCGGGCGCTCGACGGCGTTCTCGTACGTGTCCAGGAAGGCGATGCCCGCGACCGGGTCCCGCAGCGCGGCCAGCCGGATCTCGCGGGCCTTCGCCCACTCATCGGCGCGGATGGCTCGTATCAGATGGTCCATGGCCTGATGGTCTCCACCACAGCACCGCTCCGACAAGCGACTTTCGTCGCCGTCCCTTCGCCGTCCCCTTCGCCGTCGCCCCCGCGTCGTACCCCGGTACCACTCCCCGCCCCTCTCCCCGCCCACGGTCGGACGATCCCCCGCCCCCCGCTCCGTAGCGTCGTCGGCATGATCCGAGCAGAAGAACTCACCAAGCGGTACGGGGACAGGACCGTCGTCCAGGACCTCACCTTCACCGTCCGCCCCGGCGCCGTCACCGGCTTCCTCGGCCCCAACGGCGCCGGCAAGTCCACCACCCTGCGGATGCTCCTCGGCCTGGACGCCCCCACCCGCGGCCGCTCCACGATCGGCGGACGGGCGTACGCCACCCACCCCGCGCCCCTCACCCAGGTCGGCGCGCTCCTGGAGGCCCGCTCACTGCACCCCGGCCGCACCGCCTTCCACCACCTCATGGCGCTCGCCCACACCCACGGCATCCCGCGCTCGCGCGTCGAACACGTCCTGGGCCTCACCGGCCTGTCCGACGTGGCCCACAGGCGCGTGAAGGGCTTCTCGCTCGGCATGGGCCAGCGGCTCGGCATCGCGGCCGCGCTCCTCGGCGACCCGGCCACCGTCGTCCTCGACGAACCGGTCAACGGCCTCGACCCCGAAGGCGTCCTCTGGGTCCGCACCCTCCTCACGTCGCTCGCCGCCGAAGGCCGTACGGTCCTCGTCTCCTCCCACCTGATGAGCGAGATGGCCCTGACCGCCGACCACCTCATCGTCATCGGCAAAGGCCGGCTCCTCGCCGACACGACGGTCGCCGCGCTCGTACGGGAGTCGGGGGGCGCCTCCGTCAAGGTCGTCACCCCCGACGCGGACCGCCTCCGCACCCTCCTCCCGGAGGCCCGGATCGTCACCGAGGCCGCCGACACCCTCCTCGTCACCGGCATGGAGGCCGCGGACATCGGCCGCGCGGCCGCCGCCCACGGCGTACCGCTCTTCGAACTCACCCCACAGACCGCTTCGTTGGAGCAGGCGTTCATGGACCTCACCCACGACTCGGTCGAATACCAAGGAGCCGCCGCATGAGCGCCCCCATGATCACCCCCGCCCGCGTGCTGCGCTCCGAATGGCACAAGCTGTGGACGGTCCGCTCCACCTGGATCACCGTTCTCGCCTCGGTCGCGTTCCTCCTCGGCGTCGGCATCCTCATGGGCGCCACCTACACCAGCGACGGCGGCGACTCCGACGTCGACACCGTCGTCCTCACCCTCTACGGCTCCCAGCTCGGCGGGATCTGCCTCGCCGTCCTCGGCATCCTGGTCACGGCCGGCGAGTACTCCACCGGCCTCGTCAGAGCCACCCTGACAGCCGTTCCCCGCCGCACCCCCGTGCTGTGGGCGAAGGCGGCGGTCTTCACGGCGGTCGTCCTCACGGTCTCCTTCACGACCGCCCTCGTCACCTTCCTCACCGCGCAGCTCTTCCTCTCCGACACCGACCAGGCCGCCTCCCTCACCGACGACGGCGTCCTCGCCGCCATCGCGGGCAACGCCGCCGGCGTCACCCTGCTCAGCCTCGTCGCCCTCGGTCTCGGCGCCGCGCTGCGCTCGGTGCCGGGCGGCATCGGCGCCTTCATCGGCGGCGTGATGGTGCTGCCGGAAGTCCTCGGGATGCTGCCGTACGAGGCCGTGGACACGGCCGTCCGGTACTTCCCCACCCAGGCCGCCGGGGCCCTCGGCTCCGCCGACCCGATGCCCGGTGCGGCCTCCCCCGGCGCCGCGCTGCTCGCCCTGCTCCTGTGGGCCGCCGCGGCCCTGGCCGTACCGGCCCTGTCGCTGAAGCGCCGTGACGTATGACGATGAACGGATGATCACGCAGACGACGAGTGACGGGGCCGTCCCGGCGGCGAAGGACCGGGCGCGGGAGCCGGACTGGTCCGCGGGCGCCCCGCCGCTCAGCCGGTACGTCCAACGCCAGGCCCAGCGCGTACGGGCCTTCGACGCCCGCCGCCCTTGGGTCTGGGACGTGCTGCTGACCGCGTTCTGGGTGACCGCCGCGCTCGTGGACGCGAGGGGCGGCTGGCGGAACATCGCCCGCGACCCGTCCGTACCGGTCTGGCTGGTGCTCGCCATGAGCCTGGCTTTCTCGGTTCCGCTCCTGTGGCGCCGCCGCCACCCGATGGGCGTCTTCACCGCGATGGCGGCCGCGAGCCTCGTCAGCAACGGGACCGGGGCCTTTCTGCAGGCCGGTCTTCTCCAGCTGCTCGTCGTCTTCCACGTCTCGCTGCGGCTGCCGCCCCGCTTCCTCGCCTGGAGCCTCGCGCTGATCGTCCCGCCCCTGGTGACCGGCGCGGTCCTCTTCCCGAAGGGCAGTTGGGACCAGCAGGTCGTGCCGACGCTGTGGGCGTACGCAATGGCCGCCCTGGCCGGCATCGCGGTCCGCTCCCGCAAGGACTACACGGCCGCTCTCGTCGACCGGGCCCGCCGCCTCGAAGTCGAACGGGACCAGCAGGCGCGGCTCGCCGCGGCGGCCGAACGCACCAGGATCGCCCGGGAGATGCACGACATCATCGGCCACAACCTGTCGGTCATCACCGGTCTCGCGGACGGCGGAAGGTACGCGGCGGCCAAGAGCCCCGAGCGCGCCGCCCAGGCCCTCGACGCCATCGGCACGACCAGCCGCCAGGCTCTCACCGAACTCCGCCGGCTCCTCGGCGTCCTGCGCGACGACTCGGCACAGGCCGCGCGCGACCCGCAGCCGTCCCTGGGTGACCTGGACACCCTGCTCGCGGGCGTACGGGCGGCGGGCCTGCCAGTACGCGTGCGGACCCTCCACACCCGTGCCGAACCCGATGCCGGGCCGCTGGCGGCGGGCGCCCAACTGACGGTCTACCGGGTCGTCCAGGAGGCCCTGACGAACACCCTGAAGCACGCGGGGCCGGAGGCGGAGTCCTCGCTCCTCCTCGCCTATGAGGAAGGCGCGTTGACCGTCGAGGTGACCGACTCGGGGACGGGCGGCGCGGCCCCGGAGGGCACGGCCACGGGCACGAGTACGAGTACGAGTACGGCCACGGGCACGGGCCGGGGAATCGCCGGCATGCGCGAGCGCGCGGCCCTGTACGACGGCACACTCGAGGCGGGCCCGCTGCCGACCGGCGGCTGGCGCGTACGGCTGCGACTCCCCCTGGAGGGTTCCTCCTCGTGACGACCGTGCTCATCGCGGACGACCAGGCGATGCAACGCTTCGGCTTCCGCATGCTCCTGGAGAGCCAGGACGACATGACCGTCGTCGGCGAGGCGTCGAACGGCACCGAGGCGGTCCGCCTGGTGGACCGTCACCGTCCGGACGTGGTCCTGATGGACATCAGGATGCCCGGCCTCGACGGCATCGAGGCGACCCGCCGCATCATCGCGACCGGCGCCCGCACCCGCGTCCTGATCGTCACGACCTTCGACCTCGATGAGTACGCGTACGACGGGCTGCGCGCCGGCGCCAGCGGCTTCCTGGTCAAGGACGCCCAGCCGGAGGAGCTCCTGGCGGGCGTCCGCGCGGTGGCGAGCGGCGACGCGGTGGTGGCCCCCAGCCTCACCCGCCGCCTTCTGGACGCCTACGTCCACCACCTCCCCGCCGCGCCGGGCACCCCCTCGGTCCCCTCGCGACCGGACCCGCGACTGGCCGCCCTGACGGACCGCGAGCGGGAGATCCTCACGGTCATCGCCCAGGGCTGGACGAACACCGAGATCGCCGAGCGCCTCCACCTCGCGGAGTCCACGGTGAAGACCCATGTGAGCCGCGTCCTGGCGAAGACGGGCGCCCGGGACCGCGTCCAGGCCGTGATCCTCGCGTACGACACCGGCCTGGTCTCCCCGTCGCCCTGATCCACCGGTACCGCGACGTTCAGGAACGGGCTTGACCCTCACGTTGCGTGAGGCTGGAGGGTGGAGTCCATGAGCGACTACTACAACGCGTTCGAGATGAGCCCCGTACCCACCCCCGGCCCGGACGCGGTTCCGCCGGAGCCGTTCCGCGGCATCTATGGAATGCCCGCGTTCGTGACGATCCCGACGACCGACATGGCGGCGTCGGTGGATTTCTGGACCCGTGGGCTCGGGTTCATCGAGCTGTTCAGCATCCCCGGCACGCTCGTGCATCTGCGCCGGTGGGCGTTCCAGGACGTCCTCCTCGTCTCTTCGGAGAGCGTTCCGGAGGAGGCACCGTCGATGAGTGTCACGTTCGCGTGCGTGCTCAGCCAGATCGATTCCGTGGTCGACGCCTGTCGTGCGGTGCGCCCGAACTCGGTCGACGGTCCACGGGACACCCCCTGGACCACCCGCGATGTGCACGTGATCACTCCCGAGAACGCACGGATCGTCTTCACCGCGGCCAAGCCCTTCGATCCGGCCAGTCAGGAGGCGCGGGACCTTGCGGCCATCGGCATCACCCCGCCGGGCGTCGGTGAAGGTGACAATGAGGAGCATGCCTGATGCCACTGACATAGAGGGCCTGACCGTCGGTCAGGTGTCGACCGGTCTGGGCGTGACCGTGCGCGCACTGCACCACTGGGACGAGATCGGCCTGGCGCGCCCGTCGCTGCGCACGGCTGCCGGATACCGGCTCTACACCGCTGATGACCTGGTCCGCCTGCAGCGCATCGTCGTCTACCGCGAGCTCGGTCTCGGCCTGGACAGGATCCGTGCCGTCCTGGACGACGCGGCCGCGGACGTCCCCGGCGCGCTGCGCGCACAGCGCACGCAGGTCGCGGAGCGGATCGACCGCCTCAAGGAGCTCAGCGCCGGACTGGACCGGATGATCGACGCCCATGATCGCGGCCTGCTGCTCACCGTCGAGCAGCAGGCCGCGATCTTCGGCCCCCGATGGAACCCGGACTGGCCCACTGAGGCGCGTCAGCGCTACGGAGACACGACGCAGTGGCGGCAGTACGCCGAACGCTCGGCCTCGCGCGGCCCGGAGGAATGGCAGACCGTCACCGACGCCATGACCGAACTCGACCGAGCTCTGGCGGACGCGATGGACGCCGGCGTCACGCCTGGCAGCTCGGAGGCGAACCAGCTCGTCGAGCAACACCGTGCGGTCTTCGCCTCGTACTTTCCCCTCACCCGGCAGATGCAGGTCTGTCTCGCCCGCATGTACGAGGCCGATCCGGGATTCGCCGCCCATTACGACGGCATCCGCGCGGGCCTTGCCCCCTGGTTCCGCCGCATCGTCGACGCGAGCGCACGGGCCCACGGCATCGACCCCGACACCGCGACCTGGCAGTAGAACCGCGGGGCCGTGTCACGTAGACACAGAAATGTCCTGAACGCAGAAAAGCCCCGCACCATAAGGTGCGGGGCTTTCCCACAATGATTGTTCGGCGGCGTCCTACTCTCCCACAGGGTCCCCCCTGCAGTACC